>JAFZRT010000033.1 GCA_017619735.1 Clostridia bacterium | reverse complement strand
TTTGGCGCGCCCTGAGGGATTCGAACCCCCGACCTTCTGGTCCGTAGCCAAACGCTCTATCCAGCTGAGCCAAGGGCGCTTTTGATGCTTGACTATTATAGTGCAGGGATTTTCGATTGTCAAGCATGAAATAAAGTATATTTGGCTTTTTTTGAAAAAACCTTCTTATTCGCGCCCAAATCGGCGGAAACGGCGGGAAATCCCCCTTTACAAATCGGTTTTTTCGTATTATAATTTATTTTTGTAAATGCTTTGAACGGGACAGGTGAGCAGAACGCGCGCCCATAGCGATCCGCAGACGGTGAGAGTGCGGAGGAGGCGGTCTGCGGCATATCGCCCGGGAGCAGGGGCGGCGAACGCGTCACAGCGAACAGCCGTTTCCGGCCGGCCTCCGTTACCGGGCTTTGAGAGCGCGGCATGAGCCGCGAACTCGGGTGGTACCGCGTTTCAGTCAAGCGTCCCGGGGGGGTTCCCCCGGGATTTTATTATTGAAGAACAACCGAAAGGATAAAGCGATATGTACAAGAAAGTCTCTGCTTCCATGGATTTCGTCCCGCGCGAGCAGGAGGTCCTGAAGTTCTGGAAGGAAAACAAGATATTCGAAAAGTCCGTCGAGCTCCGTAAGGGCGCTCCCGCCTACACCTTCTTCGACGGCCCGCCCACGGCCAACGGCAAGCCCCATATCGGGCACGTGCTTACAAGGTCGATGAAGGATATCATACCCCGCTACCGCACCATGAAGGGCTACGACGTGCTGCGCAAGGCCGGCTGGGATACCCACGGCCTGCCCGTCGAGCTGGAGGTCGAGAAGCTGCTGGGCCTTGACGGCAAGGAGCAGATAGAGGCCTACGGCGTTATGCCCTTCATCGAGAAGTGCAAGGAGTCCGTCTGGAAGTACAAGGCGGAGTGGGAGCAGATGTCCGATTCCGTCGGCTACTGGGCGGATATGGAGGACCCGTACGTCACCTATACGGACGACTATATCGAGTCCGTGTGGTGGGCGCTGAAGACCATCGACGAAAAGGGCCTCCTCTACAAGGGCCACAAGATTGTCCCCTACTGCCCGCGCTGCGGGACGGCGCTCTCCTCGCACGAGGTCGCGCAGGGCTATAAGGACGTCAAGGAGACCTCCATATTCATCACATTCCCCGTAAAGGGCATGGACGACGGCACGGAGCTCCTCGCATGGACGACGACCCCGTGGACCCTGCCCTCGAACGTCGGCCTCTGCGTCAACGCGGACGAGAGCTACGTCAAGGTCGAAAAGGACGGCAAGCGCTACATACTTGCGGAGGCGCTGGTCGAAAGCGTGCTCGGCGAGGGCTGGAACGTCGTCGAGAGGTATATGGGCGCGGAGCTCGAGGGCATGGAATACGTCCCGCTCTTCGACTTCCCCGTGAATCACGGCGGCAAGAAGGGCTGGCGCGTCGTTTCGGACAGCTACGTCACGCTGACCGACGGCACGGGCATCGTCCATCTCGCTCCCGCATTCGGCGTGGACGACGGACGCGTAGGCAAGAAGTGGGGCCTCCCCTTCGTGCAGAACGTCAACGCCAAGGGCGAGCTCGCCGGCGGCACCCCCTGGGACGGAGTCAACGTCAAGAAGGCGGATAAGCTCATAATCGTCGACCTCAAGGAGCGCGGCAGGCTCCTCCGCGAGCTGCCCTACGAGCACAGCTACCCCTTCTGCTGGCGCTGCGACACGCCGCTCATCTACTTCGCGCGCGGCGGCTGGTTTATCGAGATGACGAAGCTGCGCGACAAGCTGCTCGACTTCAACAAGCGCATCAACTGGATCCCCGAGTCCATCGGCGAGGGCCGCATGGGCAACTTCCTCGAGAACGTCATCGACTGGGCCGTCACCCGCGAAAGGTACTGGGGCACGCCCCTGCCCGTCTGGGTCTGCGAGGACTGCGGTCATCATCATACCGTCGGCTCCAGGGAGGAGCTCCTCAAGTGCTTCCCCGACGCCGACCCTAACATCGAGCTCCATAAGCCGATGCTCGATCCCCTCACGATGAAATGTCCCCACTGCGGAGGCGTCATGCGCCGCGAGCCCGTCGTCATCGACTGCTGGTTCGATTCCGGCTCCATGCCCTTCGCGCAGTGGCATTACCCCTTTGAGAACAAGGAGGAGTTCGAAAAGCGCTACCCCGCCGATTACATATCGGAGGCGGTCGATCAGACCCGCGGCTGGTTCTATACGCTCAACGCCGTGGCGGCCTGCCTCTTCGACGAGCCCGCGTTCAAGAACTGTATAGTACTGGGCCTCGTCTGCGACAAGGACGGCAAGAAGATGTCGAAGCATATCGGCAACGTCATCGCCCCCGCGGACGTGCTCACAAAGCAGGGCGCCGACGCCGTAAGGTGGTATTTCTACACCGCGTCCAGCCCCTGGCTCCCCAGCCGCTTCTCCGGCGAGGCGGTCTCCGAAACGCAGAGGAAGTATATGGGCACGCTGTGGAACACCTACGCGTTCTACATCCTTTACGCCGATATCGACGAGTTCGATCCCACAAAGCATGAGCTCAGGAGGGAGAACCTCTCCGTGATGGACAAGTGGATACTCTCCCGCCTCAACACGCTCATAAAGCGTCAGGACGAGATGCTCTCCGCGCTGCATATAACCGAGGCCGGGCGCGAGCTCAACGCCTTCGCGGACGATCTTTCCAACTGGTACGTCCGCCGCGGCCGCGAAAGGTACTGGGGCAAGGAGATGACCGCCGACAAGGAGGCCGCGTACATGACCCTGTACACCGTGCTGGAGACCATGGCCCGCCTCACCGCGCCGTTCACTCCGTTCATGGCGGAGCAGATGTATCAGAACCTCGTCCGCACCTGCGACAAGAACGCTCCCGAGAGCGTGCACCTCTGCGATTACCCCGTCTGCGACGAGAGCTTCATCGACGCGGAGCTCGAAAAGGACATGGAGGCCGTCTACCGCGTGGTCGTGCTGGGCAGGGCCGCAAGGGCGCAGTCCAACATCAAGAACCGTCAGCCGCTCTCCCGCCTGTACGTGCAGGGCATTGAAAAGCTCCCGCCCATGTACGACGAGATAATCGAGGGCGAGCTCAACGTCAAGGACGTCGAGTACGTCGCCGACGCTTCGAAGTTCATAACCTACAGGGTGAAGCCGCAGCTCAAGCTCCTCGGGCCGCGCTACGGCAAGCTGCTGCCCAAGATCAACAACTACCTCCAGAACACCGAGGGCGTGGGCAACGCCTGCGTCGCCGCGCACGCCGAGGGCCGCCCGTTCGAGTTCGAGCTCGAGGGCATGACGATCAGTCTCGGGCCGGACGACGTGCTCGTCGACACCGTGAAGCGCGAGGGCTTCTCCTCCGTTTCCGAAAAGGAGCTCACCGTCGTGCTCGACACGACTCTGACAGAAGAGCTCGTCGAGGAGGGCTACGTCAGGGAGCTCGTCTCCAAGGTGCAGACCATGCGCAAGGAGGCGGATTTCGAGGTCACTGACCATATCGTGATCTACCTCACGGGGAACGACACGATAAAGGCCGTCGCCGAAAAGAACGGCGCCGCGATAGCGGGGGACACCCTTGCCGAGAGGATCGTCATGGGCGAGCCCGCGGAGGGCGCCTACGCAAAGGAATGGGATATCAACGGCGAGAACGCGACTATCGGCGTTGAAAGGATAGGGTAAGGCGGACCGGATGAAAAGAGCCGTGCTCATAATAATCGCGGCGGCGATGGCGCTTATGCTCGCCGGCTGCGTCACAAACGAGCAGATGCGCGCCTACGATCAGGGCGTAGCGGCTTTCGAGCGCGGCGATCTCGAGGCGGCCAAGGTGTTCTTCATTACCGCGGACGGCTATGCGAACTCCAAGAGCTACCTCAATTCGATACTGGAGCACGAGAGGATCTATCTTGAGGCGATGGCGTTTTTCGACGCGCACGATTACCCCGCCGCGCGCCACAGTCTGTCGTCCATTTCCTCTTTCGCCAACGCCTCGGAGTACATTGCGCTCATCGACCGTCTGGAGGAGCGCTACAACGAGGGGCTGAAGGCCTATGAGGCGAAGGACTATGTGCTTGCCAAGGAACGCTTCGTGCAGGCGCAGGGCTACGCCGATTCCGACAGCTACGTGCTCGGCATCGAAAAGTTCGAGGACACCTACGAGATCGCCATGGGCTACCTTCGCGAGGGCAACTATCTGGAGGCGCTCAGCTCCTTCGAGCGCATAGGCGCGAGCTACCGCGACACGGACGAGCGGATAGCCGAGCTAAGGGCCATGTTCGCCGCGCGCGGCGTCACCGCAAAGCAGTTCCTCTCGCTCTACGTCAAGAGCACCGCGGACGCGGGCGGCAACGTCGCGATAGTCGCCTCCGACATCAATCAGAACGCGTTCGCCGCGACCACGTCGGACGAGCTGCTGATCACCGGCGACACGGACGACGACGGCTACATACTCTCGGTCTCGTTCTGGCTCCCGAAGCAGAAGATAAAGGAGCTGGGCAAGACCGCCTCCAACCTGATATTCGTCCACTGCATCCGCTCGCTCAGCGTCGATGCGCCCGACTATACGGAGATCTACGCGGATCTCGACTCCTACCTTGCGGGCAGCGAGGCCTGCGGCGTCTACAGCTTCTCCGTCGACGAGGAGAACGCCGGCTTCCGCGTGCTCACCGCCCAGAGGACCCCGGAAGAGTAAATGAGGATCCTATACGAGGACAATCACATAATCGTTTGCGTGAAGCCCGTCAACATGCCCGTACAAAGGGATGAGACGGGCGACCTTGACCTGCTCACGGCGCTGAAGGCCTACGTCAAGGAGAAGTACAACAAGCCCGGCGAGGTCTACCTCGGCCTCGTGCACCGGCTCGACAGGCCGGTCGGCGGGGTGATGGTATTCGCGAGGACGAGCAAGGCGGCTTCGCGCCTTATGCCGCAGTTCGCCGACAAGAACGGCGCCGGCGCGAGGAAGCGCTACGCCGCGCTGGTCCGCGGGGAGCCGCCCGCATACGGCGTGCGGTATCTTGAAAACATGCTCCTGAAGAACGAGGAGGAGCGCAGATCCTTCGTCGTCCCGGAGGGGACAGATGGCGCGAAAAAGGCCGTGCTCGAGATGCGCGGGATCGCGCGCAAGGGCGGGCTCACGCTCGTCGACGTGCTCCTGCACACGGGGCGGCATCATCAGATCCGCGTCCAGCTCTCGGCTAACGGCAATCCCATATTCGGGGATCAGAAATACGATCCCGACCCCGTCCCGGGGCAGCAGATAGCGCTCTTTGCGTACTCGCTCTCGTTCGAGCATCCCACGACGCATGAGCGCATGACCTTCACCGCTCTGCCCGAGGGCGGCGCGTGGAGGCCGTTCGCGGACGAGCTCCTGCTGCTCACGGCCGATCTCGTCTGCGCATATTCGGATGAGGACGTCCTTGTGGTAAACAAGCCCGCGGGCGTGACGGTCGCCAACGCCGACGGCGGGGACGACACGCTCGAAGCGCGCCTCGCGGCTGCGGGAGTGACCGCGTACCCCGTGCACCGGCTCGACGCGCCGACGTCGGGGCTCGTGATATTCGCAAGGAACGGCAGGGCGAAAGCCGCGCTCGACGAGGCGATGCGCGTCCGCAGCATACGCAAGTTCTACCTCCTTATCGTCAGGGGCAGGCCGCCGAAGAACTCCGGCCGGCTCGAGTTCTATGCCGTAAAGGACAGCGCGGCGGGGCGGATGAAGCTTTACGACAGGCCCGTCCGCGGCGCGGCGGAGATGATCACCGACTACCGAGTGATCCGGGAGCTCGCGGGGGCTTCGCTCGTGGAGGCGGAGCTCGTGACGGGACGCACGCACCAGATAAGGGCGAGCTTCGCGCAAGTCGGCTGCCCGATACTCGGCGACGACCGATACGGCGACCGCGATTTCAACCGCGACCCCGCCATGCGAAGGTACAGGCGCTCGGCGCCGCTCTGCCTTGCGGCGGTACGGCTCGTGTTCGGCTTCCCGGAGGGCTCGTATCTCGAGCGCCTCAACGGAAGGACCGTTTCCGCGGAAGCGCCGTTCGAAACGGTGAAATGAGACAGGAAATCAATAAATCCCTCCGAAAGGAGGGCTTTGACATGAACACCGCCTGTCGTTATTTGACGGCAGAACGCAGAACAAATAAAGCATGGTATCCGGAAAGGTTTTCCATACCATGCTTTGTTTATTGAGTCGGAGGGAGGCGGCTTGCAGGAGAGGGGGCCCGCCGGACCCGTCATGAGTTCGGCGATCACTGCGGAATTGTCTCGCAGGAGCAGTTCTACCTGCTTGGCTTTTCGCGTTCCGCGCCTCTCGCGGCGCGTACGCCCACTCGGCTCGAAAAAAACATTTTTCGGCCACGTGGGCGACGCGAGCTTTGCTCGCTTAAGGCAAGCGCTCCTGATCGAGCGCTTGCTTTTGACCGTTCACAGGACGGTCAAAATTGCCTTCGGCAACCGTCGCCGGGGCGGGCTGTTCGCTTTGCTCACGAGGCCGCCCGTCCAATGACTTTTTGACCGTTCACAGGACGGTCAAAATTGCCTTCGGCAACCGTCATTGGACCCATCTGCCTGTGGCGCCGCAGGGGAGTATCAGTCCGCCACGGGTTATGGGGAGGCCGACCTCTTCGGAGGCGACGCTGCCGCCGCGCTCCGCAAGGGCCACCTTCAGGACGTCTGACAGCACTGTCGGGGCGAGGCCCGTCGTGTAGGAATTGATGAGGAAGAACGCGGCGTCCTCCGAGAGGAGCTTCACCGCCGCGTCGACGAGGGGGTAAAGGCCCGTCTCTATGCGCCACATCTCCCCGTCGGGGCCGCGGCCGTAGCTCGGCGGATCCATCAGTATCCCCTCGTAATAATGCCCGCGCCGCGCCTCGCGCAGGACGAACTTCATGCAGTCGTCGACTATGAACCGCACAGGCCTGTCGGCGAGCCCGCATTCGGCGAGGTTCTGCTTCGCCCACTGGACGATGCTCTTCGCCGCGTCGACGTGCACGACCTCGGCCCCCTCCGCCGCAAGCGCGCAGGTGGCTCCGCCAGTGTAGGCGAAGAGGTTGAGCACGCGGAACGGCTTGCCGGGGTGCTTTTCCCTGAAGCGGCGGACTATGCCGCGCATATGATCCCAGTTGACGGCCTGCTCCGGAAAGAGACCGGTGTGCTTGAAGCCCGTCGGCCGCACGATGAATGTGAGGTCGCGGTAGCTTATGCGCCAGGATTCGGGCAGCTGACGCCTGTATTCCCAATGGCCGCCGCCGGTGTCGGACCTTATGTAGCGGGCGTCGACGTCCCTCGTGCCGGTGCGCATGGGCCACACAGCCTGCGGATCGGGCCGGAGCAGCGTGACGTCGCCCCAGCGCTCGAGCTTGTCCCCGCCGCCGGCGTCTATCAATTCATAATCTTTCCAAGAGGAAGCGATGAACATCTTTTTCTCCCCGCAGATCGAATGTCACACGCCGGGCATGAGGCCCAGCAGCACGTTGGAGTAATAGAAGAACCTTGCAAGGCGGCTGTTCTCGACGAGGTCGGACACGACGTCGAAGGGCAGCACGGTGAGTATTATGGGGCAGAGCATGAAGAGCAGGAACACGGCGAGTATGCCGCGGATGAGACCCGCTCCCAGCGCGGCGGGCAGCTCGACCTTTCTGAGGACCGGAAGCGGCTTCGCGTAGTCCCACCAGCCGACGAGGAAGCCCGTCACTATCCTCAAAGCGATGAATATCACGAGGAAAACGAGTATGTTGATGGTGACGAGCACCATGGTCTGATTGAAGTAATCGCCGAGCGTGTGTATGCCGGAGGATTCGAAAGCGGCCTCCGCGACGTTCGTGCGGATGCGGTCGTCCATGGGGAACGCGACCTTGGAACGGCTGTAGATGTATTCGAGCTCGGCGTTGGAGATCTGGGAGATATCCTTTTTGCTGTACTCGACGTCGTAGATGTTTTCGGCGCCCTCCGTGTAGTAGAGCATCGTGTTGAAAACGGTCTCGTTCTGCACGACGCGGAAGGAGAGTATGGGCATTATGAGGAACGCGAACAGCGCGCAGAGCATATAGCAGAGTATGTCGAGCGCTGTATGCACGAAGCCCTTGTAGGCGCCGCAGAGCACGAACAGCCCGAGTATGCCGATTATGGCGAAATCGAGAAGGTTCATTTGCCGACGGTAAGGAGAACGAATTCTCCGCTCCTTTCCAAAAGAATGTGATGCTCGTCAAGCTTGCGTGAGGCGAGGGTAAGTCCCTCGGGCAGGGCGCAGGATTCCTCCGGCTTGCCCTTCACGGAGTAGAGCGTGACGGCGTTCCCCCCTGTAACGGCTATCTGGCCGTTCACCAGATGGCAGTCGATCGCCCCCGCGGGCAGCGTCAGCGTGAAGGAGCTTTCCTCCGCGACGTCCTTCTGCGAAACGGTGAGCAGCTTCAGCGTGGTGGCCCCGGCGAGGGACTCAGTCCCGCGGGGCACGAGCAGCAGTACCGGCGTCTCCCCGGAGAGGGACCTGTCCGCGACGCGGTAGCCGTAGAGCTGCACGCGGTAGATCTCCCTGTTGGCGGAGGCGGAATAGCGTATGAGCGATTCCGTCCCTATGAGGAAAACGCTTGAATCGGTAAAGAATATGTCCTCGATGAGCTGGCCGGAGACGGTGATGACGCCCGTCGAGCTCATGCGGCCGAGGTCGAAAGTGGTTACGGTGGTGCGGGGAGTGCCGCTGTCGGTATCCAGCTCCATCGTCCAGAGCGTGCGGCCCGACGCTTCGCTGAAGCCGAAGTTCATGAGGCGGCCCGCATCGTAGGAGAGGGTGTAGATGAGCTGGCCCGTGGAGTTGTAGACGGATATGTCCTCGCACCCGTTGGGACGGCGGGTGCAGACGGCCGCGTGCTCCGAGCCGCAGCGGACGGCCCTTACCTCGCCCTCGGGGGCGATATCGAAGGGCGCGTCGACGATCTGTATCGCGTCGGGCGACCATACGGCCTTTATGCCGCTCGTCCCGACGATGCCCGTGGGCGTGCCGGAGAGGGGCTTGGAGAAATTGCGGTCCTCGTCCTTATAGCTTATGAATTCGAGCATGCCGCCGCGCACGGCGAGTATGCCGTCGCCCGTGCCGCTGATCTCGCTCGAGGCGTAGAGCGGCAGGGACCTGGTCACGAGCTTCACGCCGCAGCTCCTGAATATGAAGAACGCAAGCACCGCGATCCCCGCGAGCGCGATAAGACCGAGGAGCACGGCCGCTATCCTCAGCGCCGTCTTCTTGCGGTCACGTATCACTATCCTGCGTCTTCTTCTTGCCATTTCAGGAACCCTTAAGCATTATTTTGAGCGCCCCGGGAACGAGGCGGAACGTCACGGGCGCGTATTCGCCCAGCTCGCCGTCGAGCTGCATCGGGCGCCGCCCGCAGTCGATGCTGACTTCACTCGCGCGGAAGTAGTCGATCGGCTTCCTGCCGATATGCCTGCCCTTCACGAACTTGGGCAGCAGATGCAGGAACTGCAGGAGCCCCACGCGGCGTATCACGCATACGTCGAAAAGCCCGTCCGTCGCGTCGGCCTCCGGCGCAACGGCCATGCCTCCGCCGAAGTGGGAGCCGTTCGCCACTGCGCAGAGCAGAATATCTTCGCTCGTCTGCTTGCCGTCCGCGGTGATCTTTACGGGGATGCCCTTGAGATGCGCCATGGACTGCACTATGCCGAAAAGATAGGGGATCATGCCGTGGAAGCGCTTTTTGAACTTCTCGGTATTGATCACGACGTCGACGTCGAAGCCGATGCCGCCCACGTTGATGAACGGCTTGTCGTCCGCGAGCCCCATGTCGACGGGGCGGGGCGTACCCTCCGCGAGCACTCCGGCCGCTTCGTCGGGGTCGGTGGGGATGTCCAGCACCCTCGCGAAATCGTTGCCCGTGCCGAAGGGGCATATGCCCATTACGACGTCGTCCTTTTTATACAGGCAGGCCGCGACCTCGTTTATTGTGCCGTCGCCGCCCACTGCGACTATATAACGTTCGCCCTTTTCGTATGCCTCCTCGGCAAGGGCCGTGGACTGGCCCGCGCGGTCGGTCATCACGTAGGAGAAATCGGCGCGCTTCTTTGCGAAGTACTGCTTTACCCTTTCGAACTTTTCAAGAGCCTTTCCGCCCCCCGCGATGGGATTAACGATAAAATACGGTCTCATGAAAGCGCATTTACCCCCAAATTATTTACATACACAATAATAATACTACAAACGGCGCCAAAAGTACAGAGGGAGTTTTGCGGCGGCCCCGCGCGAAGTTTTTTCACATTTTTCGAAAAAAGGTATTGACACGTTCACTCTAACGTGATAGAGTGATAACGTACTCTAACGGATTAGAGGAGGAACGCATGGATAACGCGAAAAAGGAAACGCCCAGGATATTCGAAAGCGAATACCGCTTCTGCCGCATACTGTGGGAGAACGAACCGATACGCTCCGGGGAGCTCGTGCGGCTCTGCGGGGAAAAGCTCGGCTGGAAGCCGACGACCACATACACGGTCATAAAGAGACTTGCGGAAAGGGGCATAGTCGAGAACAGCGGCAGCGTCGTCCGCTCGCTCGTAGGGCGGGACGAGATAGGCGAGGCCGAGATAGCGGAGCTCGTCGACAGCAGGTTCGACGGGTCCGTGCCCGCGTTCGTCGC
>JAFZRT010000032.1 GCA_017619735.1 Clostridia bacterium | reverse complement strand
GCGGAGGCGCGGGGGTATGCGCTCGACGATGGTGCCCTCCGTCGCCCTGATGAGGGTCGTGGAGCCCTTGTTGTAGTCGTAGCATTCGAGATCGAGAGCTACGACGAGGCCGTTCCTCGTCTTGCCGTCGACGGTGCGCCTCGTGAGCATGAAGCCCTCGCCGAGGTTCCGCAGGGTGCCGTTGGCCATGTATTCGTCCATGGTCTTCCTTATCGCGGCGATGCGCTCCGCCTCGCCGGGCTTATCGAGATATATCTCCGGCAGCATTATGCGCAGAGTCGAGGGAGCGTCGCCGACGACCTTTTCGCAGCCTTCCCAGTAATCGGGCTGGGAGGTGTACTGGTCACAGGCAACACAGGCCCACTTGGTAAGATCCACGCCCTCGGCGGGGAACATGATCTCCGGTACGCGAACGCCGGCGTTGTTTTCGAACTTGGTATCCATGTAATGAAAACCTCCAATCGTAGTTATTGTCATTATAAACCATCCCGTCGTTTTTTGCAAGAAGAGAAAAAGGCCGCGGGCGTTTTGCCTCGGCCTGATCTTGATCGTTGATCGTTTACTCACCTGCAGCCTTCCCCCTTGCGGGGAAGGCGGCTTTTGCGGGCGCAGCCCGAAAAAGACGAATGGGGGTCCTTCTTCCTCTTGCCTTTTACCGAATCAAAAGGCCGCATGGCATATTCGCCGCGGCCTCTCCTTAACTTTCGGTTGTCAGTTATCGGCTGTCAGTTATTCGACATGTATCGATCTTGCTATCGCTTCGAGCTGTTCGCGGGTCAGCATATCCTTATCGAAGACCAGCTCGAACACCGCGCCGGTCTCGGGGTTGCGGGCGATGACCGCGTCGCAGAGTCGGTATTCGTGGTCCGCAAACATCTCACCGGGCACGTCGTCCACGCCCCATGCGAGCGTTATCGCCGCGACGCATCCATAGTCGTTTTCGACCGGCTCATACATCTCGTCTATCAGCACGCGCCAGTGCCCGCCCGCGATGAAGCAGAACGCGACTTTGGGATCGTCGCTGATCTCGCCCGGGCTCGCCTTGTAGCAGCCGACGAGCCGCCCTTCCGTATCGTAGATATAGCCGCCCTCCTCGGGATAGACGAATATGTGTACGAAGGTCTCGCCGCCCTTTTCCGCGCGGAGTATCAGCGGACACGGCAGATCGAACTCGGCCGAGATAGGAGGGATGAGCTTATCGAAGATAAGCTTCTGACGCTCCGAATCGGAGTGGATGCAGCCGCCGTAGCTCCATGTGACGCCGCCGTCCTCCGTGACGAACCACGCGACGCGCAGCACATCGTCGTGAGCGTATTGCGTGACGGGTATCACGCCGATCTCGCCTTGGAACACGGGCGAGAACGCACGGGGCTTGGCCGCGGTATCCAGGAACTCGTCGGGCAGGGTGAGATCGAGGTTCTTCCAAGTGTTCCCGCCGTCGTATGTCGCCCATACGTTGACCCAGTTCGGCTTATGCTCTCCGTCGCAGTCCTCATACTCCCAGCGGTTTTCATAGCAGACGAAGCCGACCTTGTCATTCAGTATGCACATGCCCGTCGGAGAGAAACCGTAATCGATGTTGCTGTTTCCGAACTCTCGCCATTCGCCGTCCGCGAACCTGTGCATTATCACGTTGGCCTGACGGTCATGCCACGGCTCCTCTTCGCAGAGCACGCTGTCCTCGCCCGAAATGATCCCGTCGGGATACGGTCCGAAATAGGGCTCGCCGGGCTCCCAGCCCCAGTGCATGTACTCATACTGATAATTGCTCAGCTTCTCCGATGCGATATCCCACACCTCCGCGGGGTATTCGGCAAGCAGCCCATAGTACTCGAAGCGGGACTCGCCGCCGAGTTTCTCGACGTACTCACGGTCTCCGTCCCATGCGCGGAACCGGCCTTCCGTAAACGCGAGCGTGACCTCGGACGACCAGTGATGCCGGAACCAGTCGGAGCATTCGCCCCTCATCAGGCCCCATGCCGCCTCATAGTATCCCTCAAGATCCGTTCTGTGATCCGTAAGCAGGAGCCAGCTCATATCATAATACTCAAAGAGCATGCATCTGATACTTTCGAAAAGCGTGCTCCTCCAGCTGAACTCTCCCTCGAAGGGCGACGGGATATTGATATCCTGCTCGAACTGCCTTACCCAGTCCCTGAGATCGAAATCCAGCTCATCGGGTATATTGACCCATATCTCGCGCAGCTTTTCAAGGCAGCCCTGCTCTCCCATGTGGGAAAGGAGCGGCTTTTCGGGCCTTTCGATGCTGCCGTCATAGAGGCCTGCCGCGTAATTGAGATCGTAAAGCGTATAGTAGGGTATCCCGTCCGCTTCCCACAGGGCTTCGGGTATCCCCTCCACCGCCTTTACGGCCTCGTTAATATCGAAGCTTTCGTCGTAATACATAGGATCGACGTAGATCTCATTATCCTCGAGGAATCCGATTATGCCGTCACGGGGGAGCTCGGAGAGCTTGTACATATCCGCTGCGATCACGCAGAACAGGGAGAAGCACTCCTCCTCGTAACGCAGCGTTTCACTGACATGGTCTATGCTTTGAAGCTCCTTGAGCGGCTTTCGCGTGAGCATGAAAATAATGTAAGTCCTGCCGTCGTCGGTATCACCGATCTCACGCTCAAGATACGTAAACTCCCGTTCTTCGCCAAAGCTATCTGTGTTGCCGACGCTCTTACAAACCGTGAAGCCGTTCCCATCGAACACAAGCCTTATCACGGACACGGTATCGACCTCCATCCCGCATTGATAGGGATCGAGCAATAAGCTTGATACTTCGGGACGAACTATCGTGACCTCGGCGGGTTCTTCGGCGCCGACCTTGTCGAGGAACAGCTTCCACGTCTCCTTCCCGCAGACGAACCGCCCAAGGCTGTTCACAGCGACCCAGCCGTTGGCCTCCGCCATGGAGAAGGCGTCTTCGGAGCTCAGTACGGTTTTTTCAAACGGCCTTATCACAAAAAACTCTATCTTGTCGCTCTTTCCCAATGTGATCCGCCCCTCCTGGAAATAGATCGGTATGAGCTCATCGTCGACCCTGAGCATGGGCTTGCCGTCCTTCGAGGCGAGCGAGGGCGTCCCGTCGCAGAGCAGCCAGCAGGAGTATTCCCCGCCGACCTCCTCCTTATAGGCCGTGAGCGCCTTGTAGCCCACGCCCGTTGCCGTATTCCCGAGGCAGAGGCGTTCGTCCTTCCCGTCGCCGTCGAGATCGAACCAGCCCTCGCCGTAATGATTTACAAGCTGCAGCTTGAGCTTGAGCAGCGGATAAGCATAGCCGTCATACAGCGCGGAGGAGAAGCCTTCGTCCCGGTTCTTTTCCGAGAGCTTTTTCAGCTCCCCTCCTGCCAGATAGTACATCCAGCAGTCCCCGCCGGGATACGCGATGCGGTCAAAGCTGCCGCAGCTAAACTTTTTCTCGAAATCGAGGGGATAGACGCTGCTCTCGCTCAGGGTGAACTTCTTCCCGTTATAGACGACCCTTTTGAATACCGTGTGAAGATCGCCGAGCGTATCCTCAAGGTTTTTGTATTTGCCCGTCGTCGGTCCTTCGGCCTTTGCCGCGATAACGACCTCGGCGGGTTCCCCCGCGTTGGCCTTGTTCACGAAATCCCACCATTCCTTTTCGCCCTTCGCGATGGAATAGGAATAGTCGTCCTGTATCACTACCCAGCCGTTCTCATCGGCAAGCTCCATGGTCTCCGTCATTGTAATGAATCTGTGCTCCTTCGCCCTCTTGGGATTCGTCAGCAGGCACACCGCGGCGAGGACCGCCGTGAGCAGCGCCGCTGCGATCACCCAGAACGCGGGCTTTTTGTAGTTAAGCATATTCTTCACCCTTTCCTTGGTGTTCGATTCGCCGAACGCGAGCGGGCAGGCCGTTATCCGCCGCCTCGATACCGAAAGATCGAGGAGCGTCTGCGTGTAACCCGCGCGGGCGTCGCCGTCGAGCTTGACTGCCACGCGCTCGTCGCAGTTGAGCTCGATATCGCGGCAGAACACCGCGTATCCCACCCACGCGAGCGGGTTGGGCCAATGTATGGAAAGTATCAGGAAACCGAGCGGCTTCCACAGATGGTCGAGCCCCTTTATATGCGCCTTCTCGTGCGCGGTAACGAAGCCGCGGCTGGTCTCGTCGAGGCCGAACGGCAGGTAGATCTTCGGGCGGATCAGCCCCAGCAGGAAGGGCGAGGCGACGTTCTCGCTCTCGTACACGTTCCCGTCAAGGCGAACAGCGGTATCGAGCTTCCTTTTGAGCGCGTACCAGCTTATCCCGGCATAGGCGAGCATCGCCGCAGAGCCCGCGGCCCATATATACGCCGCAGCCTTTATGAGCCCGCGCTTTCCGCCGGGCTTATCCTGAGTGCCCGCGATCGGCGCGGGAACCGCTGTACCCGTATTTTCAGGCTCCTCCGTTTCGGGAGCGAGGGTGGCCACAGGCGTTGCCCGCTCCGTCGCTTCGGGGGTCGCCGCCGTTGTGCTCAGAGGAGCGCCCGTCGGCTCAACGTACTCCGTGCCCGGCACGGCGGCGTGCACGGGCCTTATCGTCGCCTCGGGAGAAGCGGCAGCGGCGAGCTTTTCGCTTATCACGTCCTCCGCCCCCTTCGGCATGAGGCTGAGCCTCGATTCCGGCACGAAGGGCAGCATGAGCCTCAATGCGACGAGACCCCAGAGCAAGAGCACCGTCCACTTCGGCGCGCGCTTAAGGAGCTTTCTTAACAGCAGCACGGCCAGTATCATCACCGCGCCGGAAATGCTCATCCAGATCAGTTTAGAAAAAACGCTTTCCATGCTCATTTCCTCATGCTGTCTATCATGCGCTGGAGCTCGTCGAGCTCATCCTCCGAAAGGCGGCGGTTCCTCGCGAACGCGGCGACGAACGCGGGCACGGACCCGTCGAACCTGCTGTCGACGAGCTCCGCTATCTCGGCCTCGCCTATCTCGTCCCGCCCTACGAGCGAGCGGACGACGCTGCCGCTGTTCTCGACTATGCCCCTTTCCGCAAGTCTCTTT
>JAFZRT010000031.1 GCA_017619735.1 Clostridia bacterium | reverse complement strand
CTATGCTTACGGCGCCGCCGTCACCGCTCCCGAGTACGAAGTGCCCGAGGGACACACCTTCAGCGGCTGGAACGTACCCGCGACGATGCCCGCTCAGGACATCACCCTTGACGCGACCCTGACGGTCAACGAGTACACCATCACCTACACCGTCAACGGCGAGGCCTACACCACGCAGACCTATGCTTACGGCGCCGCCGTCACCGCTCCCGAGTACGAAGTGCCCGAGGGACACACCTTCAGCGGCTGGAACGTACCCGCGACGATGCCCGCTCAGGACCTCACCCTTGACGCTACGCTGACGGCGTATGAGCCCGTGGCTCCCGCCATCACCGCCTCCGTCGTCGATATCCGCGACAGGCAGACCTCCGACGGCAAGAAGGATATGCGCTTCGTCTTCACGGTGACCTTCAACGATTCCTGCATTGACCATAACGGTCAGCTCGAAGGCCCGACCACCAAGTATTACGAGGTCACCGGCTTCGGCTGCGTCCTCAACGCGGGCGCTTCGGACTGCACCATCGTCGGCAAGAGCATCCTCTCCATCAACGCGACCGAGTTCACCTTCTCCGCGATACTGAGGAGCATCCCGACCGATAAGTTCGACAGGAACGTTACCGCCACTCCGTATCTCACCTACGAGCTCAACGGCGTGAGCACGACCGTGAACGGCGATCCCATCTCCGCATCCATCAACGGCCTGATCAACAGTCAGGTCAACTGACGGGAAAAAAAAGATCCTGCCCAGAGGCGGATCCGCAATGAGTTAGTCCGGCTCCCGCGTGGGGCTCTCCCCGCGCGGAGCTTAGACGATAAAGTTAGGAAAGGAGTATGACTATGAAGCGTTATACTGATCCCGAAATGGAAGTTGTAAGCTTCGACATCGAGGACGTTACCAACGGCGACGTTCGATTTGGCGACGGCGACAACGAAGGCTCCGGCGGCGGAGACTTCTGGGGTGACTCCATCAACTGGTAACATCCTTTCACAGCTTTCAAAAACAAGACCGGAGGGGGACGCCCCTCCGGTCTTGTTTTATGCTTGTTCATTTGTGATACGGCTCGCCGTTCATTATCTTGAACGCGCGGTATATCTGCTCAAGGAGCATTATCCTGAATATCTGGTGGGAGAAAGTCATGCGCGAAAAGCTCAGCACGAGATCCGCGCGGCCTCGTATCTCCTGCGTCAGCCCGTGGGAGCCGCCTATGAGCAGCGTGATGCGGCTCCTTCCGCGGAGCATAGCGTCGGAGAACGCCTCCGAAAGCTCCTCGCTCGAAAGCTGCTTCCCGCGGGGATCCAGCGCGATTACGTATTCGCCCGCGCCGAGCTTCTCCTCCAT
Organism: Clostridia bacterium; assembly: GCA_017619735.1. Lineage (GTDB taxonomy): Bacteria > Bacillota > Clostridia > Christensenellales > CAG-138 > UBA3857. The sequence goes on along the minus strand of JAFZRT010000031.1, from coordinate 12,059 downwards.
GCGGCGGCATTCGGTGCGCTTAACGGCCTCGATCTGCGCGGGGGAGGGATCGTCGGGCACCTTCTCGTCGGGCAGCTCCAGTATTTCGAACTCGCAGAAGCGGGACAGCCGCTTGGAAAACTCCGCGGCTGCCTCCGTGTAGAAACGCTCCTTTAACCTGCCTGTGCACAGTATGCGTATCTTCATAGGCCGAGCTTGATTACGCCGAACTCCTGGAGCCCGGTCACAACGTTCAATACGATGAGCACCGCGATAACGCCCCAGAGCACGCCGTCGCTCCACATGGAGCCGTACTCGCCGCCGTCGGCACGGATATCCGGCGCGGCGTCGGTTAAGACCGCGCCGTCGGGATCCGTTTCGGCGGCTTCTTCCTTATACATGCCGAGCTTGTGGCGCATGCAGCTGCGCTTCAGAGCGATCATGCAGGGGACTATGAACAGCGACGCGATGACCGCGTAGATTATGAACATGCCGATACAGCCGGCTCTGGATTCGGTAAGGGAGGCGAGCATGCTCTGACCCTCCGCAACGAGATCCGCCTGCTCCGCGCCGGGAGCCGCATTCGATCTCATCGACAGGGCGGCGAGCACGGATGCGAAGTTGTTGACGAAATGCACAATGACGGTCAGCCAGACGTTGCGCGAGATGAGGTATATCGCGGCGAGCATCAGGCCTATGCCGAAGTAGATGATGAAAGCGCTCGGTGCGCTGTGCAGCAGAGCGAAGAGCACGCTTGTCAAAAACGCCGCGCCTACGGGGCTGTAGCGCCGCCACGCCTCGAGCAGGGCGCCGCGCATTATGAACTCCTCGCTGATGGGGGGGATCACCGCGAGCGCGACTATCATGCTCCACGTGCTCATGCCGAGTATCGTCTCTGCCGAGGTGGCGTTGGAGTGGATCTCGATGCCGAAGAACACCGCATTGTTGAGGGACATGAGCGCCTCGTTCATGTAGACGCAGCCGATGCCGAGCAGCACGGCGAGCATAACGTGGCTGAAGCGCGGTGCGGGGAAGAAGGGGAAACGGTTCTTCCTGCGGAAAATCAGCGCGGGTATTAGGAACGCGGGTATGGAGAGCATGAACGCGTTGAGCAGGAACGCGGTCTCCGCGGTTATGGATGGGAGGAGCAGCACCAGCGCGAATGACAGCGCGAGGTACAGTCCCACGCAGATCAAAAACAGCAGCGATGCCTTGCGGTTGAGTTTCATTTTCGTTTGCCGCCGCTTCGGGCGTCCTTTCTCGGCAGAGCCGCAAATACGTCAGAGTTCGAATACGCCGGTAACGCGGTCGCGGTGCGCAACGGCGAGGAACACGTCCTTTTCGGCTATCCCGCCCTCCTCAAGACTGTGGCGGACGGTGTTGTAAGCGATCGTTTCCGTGTTGTTTTCGCGGCTGAGATGCGCCAGTATCACGCGCCGGACGCCGGTGGGGTAGAGCTTGTTCAAAAGCTCGCCCGCGGCGGCGTTGGACAGATGCCCCTTGTCGGAGAGTATGCGCCGCTTCAGCTGATACGGATACGGCCCGTTCTTCAGCATGTCGATATCGTGATTGGCCTCGAGGAAAAGGAGATCCGCTCCGGCCGCCGTCTCCCGCAGGGATTCGGGCGCGCAGCCCGTGTCCGTCATATAGACTATGCGTCTGCCCTTGTGGAAGAAGCTGTAGCCGACGGGCTCGGCCGCGTCATGGCTCGTCCTGAACGGGGTGAGGTCGATATCGCCGATATAGAAGTTCTGACCGGTGACGAAGGTGCGGATGTTCTTCATCGCGATATCGCCTATGAACGGGCTCATGGCCCGCCACGTGCCCTCGTTCGCGTAGACGGGGATGTCGAACCTGCGCGAGATTATCCCGATGCCCTTGATGTGGTCGGAATGCTCGTGCGTTACGACTATTGCGGAGATATCGTGCGGGTCGACGCCAACGTCCGCAAGGGCGGATACTATGGCCTTTCCGGGCATGCCCGCGTCTATGAGCACGGTCGTCCCGCCTGTCGAGATGACGGAGCAGTTGCCCGAGGAACCGCTGAAAAGCGGCGAAAACTTCATGATTTGCCTCACATCAAACGATCCAATGCCCAGAACACCCACAGTATCAGCATGTGCACCGGGTAGAAACAGTAAATGAACAGCTTCGCGGAGGGACCGCGCTGCTTGTTATAGAACAGCATGAGCACTCCGGAGAACGCCATCGAGGCGCAGTACAGGAGCGCGGTCGTCAGCTTAACCTGCGACGCGTCGGTGAACAGCTGCTTGACGAATGCGGCGACCGGCTCCAGATAGAAGCATACCGCGAACAGCAGCACCACAACGAACCTCTGCCCCTTGCCCGCACGCGCAAAATACAGCGCGAGTATGAACAGCACGCCGAGCAGGCCGTAATCCATGCCTATCGTCCTGTCGATGAGGTATGACGCGATGATCGCCGCGGCCGCCCAGAAATGCTTGCCCTTGTGGATGGAAAGGCAGGCGGCGAGGCCCAGGAAGAGCGTCGCCATCACGGAGAGCGAACGGTAGAGCGGCACCGTCAGGCCGAAGAGCCGTACCGTGAACGACGCGGAGCGCGTGCCGAGCATCATGGAGAAGGGCAGCTGCGCCAGCAGTGCGAACACGAACATCCGCAGGAGGTACTTGCCGGGCTTGGAGGTGTGGGTAGTCCCCTCCGCTATGCCGAGCGCGAATATAGGGAACGCCAGACGACCGAACATGCGGCAGCCCGTGTAGAGCCAGGGGCTTACGGCGGTGAGCTGGGGCTGGAATACCAGCGCGGCATGATCGACGAGCATCGCCAGACACGCTATCAGCTTTAATACGAATGCAGTCATTGCGCACTCCTCATGGAAAACTGTACTGAATAATTATACCATACGGACGGACGGCTGACAACGGAAAAATGCGCGTCGGGCGCAAAAGGAAACCGGCCGGGAAGCTCGATCTTCCCGGCCGGATGCGCTTGTCGGTCATCTGTTAATTGTCCTCTACGAACCAGATGTAGCACTGCGGGATGCCCTGCTCGTTCAGGCCCATGGGACGGCCGTAAAGGCCCTTGTACTCCTTGCCGACGACGATCTGTCCGGCGGTGCCGTAGTGGTTGTGATACTCGATGACGAGGTCCTTGCCGTCCTCGGTCTGGAGCATGGCGAGGTAGTAATCGCCCTCCTGCAGTATCTCGGTCACGGTGCCCTTGATGTTGTAGCCCTGCTTGCTCTCGTAAGCGAAGGAGGCGTAGTTCATGGGCAGAGCGCCCTGGATGTAGCTGGACCAGTCGGGAGCCCTCTGGACGTGTACGTCGCGCTCGGATACCTGACCGCTTTCGGTGGTGCAGGTCAGATGAATCGTGTAGTCGCCGGGGTAGGCGAGCTTCGCGTTGAAGGAGAACGCTCCGTCATCGCCGACGGTGGGCGGGGTGAGCGACGCGTTGGAGGAGTCGCAGCTCGCGGTGAGGGTGGAGCCGACGGGCACCATGCCGCGCACCTCAACGGTGTCGACAGAGCTCTTCACGCGCTGGCTGTAGGAGATATCGCCGTATTCCCAGGGCAGCTGCACGAGGGGAATGGACGGGGTGGCGCGCTCAACGGTGACGTTGAAGGTGTGCCTGTAGATCTGATAGCCGGGGAGACGGCCCTCTACCTCGATGGAGTAATCGCCGGTGTCCTCGTAGACTATCTGGGTGGCAAAAGTGCCGTCCTGATTGATGGCGACCTTTTCGCCGCCGATGGTGAGATCGGTGCCGATATAGACGATATGGCCGGAGATATCGACCACGCCGTCCTCGGAGACTATGTCGTCCGGGCAGTCGTAGGTGATCTCAAGGGCGGGGACGTTCAGCATAACGGAGGGCATGCCCTCGACAAGGGTCTCGGTGCCGTCGTCGTTCCTGACGTAGACCTTCGGGGTGGCGACGTAGATAGCGCCTTCGACGGGCTCGGTGGACATGAGCCTGCTCTCGGGAACGTTGAATATCGCGCAGTTGGAGCTGTCGACCGTGGCTTCCCACCTGTCGGTCGGGGAGGCCTCGTAGATGAGGGTCTTGCCTTCCTTGGCGTAGACGGTCACGTAGTAGAAGCCCTCCTCCTTGGGGCTGCGCTCGATGACGGGCAGCTTGGTCGTGCCGGTGGGGGACTTGGCGGCCGCGGAGCACTTGTTGATCTCGCCAACTACGAGATAGCCGATTATGGCGAGCAGCGCGAGCAGCGCAACGAGCGCGGCGATGCGGATGGCGACGTTCATGCCGCCGGACCTTCCGGACTTGGAGGACTTGCGGGGCGCCTTGCGGGAGCGCTTGTCGTAGCTGTCCTCAAAATCGTCGTAATCGTCCTCTTCATAATAGTCGGCGGCGCGCTCGGCGCGGGGGGCCTTCTCTTTGCGCTTGAATATGCCTCCGAGGAAGGGGAGCAGACCTGCGGACTTGCCGTCGTCATACTCTTCTTCGTACTCGTCGCCGATCTCGTTGAACTCGGCGCGGGCCTTCTCGGCGTCGGCGCGGGCGCGCTCGGCGGCGCGGCGCTCAGCTTCGCGGGCGGCTTCTTCCTCCGCGCGCAGACGGTCGGCGGCGCGGCGCTCGGCAGCGCGGCGCTCCTCGTCGGCACGGCGCTCGGCGGCGCGGGTCTCCTCGGCGGCCTTCTTTGCGGCGGCGGCTTCTGCGGCGAGCCTCGCCTTTTCGGCGGCGGCCTCCGCGGCGGCGCGGCGCTCGGCTTCACGCTGTTTGCGGACGAGCTCGGAATCGGAGACGAAATCCTCGGGGACGTCGTCTTCGCTCACGCTGTCGGCGGAGAAATCCGGCTCGCTCCACTGCGGCGCCTTCACGAAGCCCCAGGAGGGCCTTGCGGAAGCATTGCCCTTCTTGGGGAGCTGCGCTGCGCAGTTCTCGCAATATTCAAGATAGTCGGGGTTTTCAAACCCACATCTCGTACATTTCATGTTTTTTCTCCTTTATTACGCACATACAGTACGGCAATCATACATAGTTATTATAACAAATCGGCTGCCGGATTTCAACGGTTTTACCATATATTTTGTGAATAAACGGAAAACAGGGCCCATTTCGGAGCGCGCTGAACGGCGGAGCATGACGGGTTTTATTCAATCTATGTCCGCAAGCGTCCAAAACGCCACGGCGGCCGCGGCGGCGACGTTGAGCGAGTCGACCCCGTGCCGCATGGGTATTATCACGCAGCGGTCGCAGGCGGCGATTGTGCGTTCGGTGAGGCCGTCCCCCTCGGAGCCGAGGAGCAGCGCGAGGCGCGGTTCGCTTTTGAGCGCGGGATCGGTTATTGGCGCCGCGTCGGGCCTCAGCGCGAGGGCCGCCGTCGAAAAGCCCATATCCCGCAGGAACCGCACGTCGACGCTCTTTTTGTCGTCACCGAGGCAGGGCAGGACAGCCCACGGTATGCGGAACACCGTTCCCATGCTGACCCGCGCGGCCCTGCGGTGCAGAGGTTCGCAGCAGGAGGTCCCCACCAGCACCGCGTCCATCCCCAGCGCCGCGGCGGAGCGGAATATCGCGCCGATATTGGTCGGATCGGTAACGCCCTCCAGCACGGCGATGCGCGACGTGCCACTCAAGACCTCCTCCGGGGAGGGCAGGGGCGTCCTCTCCATTGCGCAGAGCACCCCGCGCGACAGGCGGAAGCCCGTAAGCCGCTCGAGCTCGTCCGGGTCGGCGGTGTAATACGGCGCGCCGCAGTCGGGGAACGCCTCCTTCGCCCGCGCGAACTTCGCCTCCTCCCCGAGGAAGGAGAGGGGCTTCAGCCCCGCGTCGGCGGCGCAGCGGGCGACCTTCAGACTTTCCGCGATGAAAAGTCCTCCGCCGCTGCCCGCATGGCGGAGCTCCGCGTTCGTGAGCCCGGAATACGGCGCGGCTTCCGGCGCGCAGATGCTGTTGAGATGAATGAGTTCCATAGCTTCTCCGATGGTTTTTTCACCATCATTATAATATCCGCGGCGGCCCAAGTCAAACTCCGGCGCATTGACAAGCGGGATGAAACGATATATACTTATCGTATCAACAAAGGAGGCCTTATTATGGTAATAGACGTCTATGAGCAGTATTTCAAGGCCAAGTGCCTGTATAACATGGTCCCGCGCAAAGCGGCTATAGTAAAGCTCACCTCCGATTCCGAGGCGGGCATGATCAGGTATACCATCAGCGTCAACTTCTTCCCCTTCCGCGATCCGGAGGATTTCGCCGTGACGTACGACGCCTATGCGGAAAAGGAGATCTACAACGCAAAGGGCCGCCGCTCCAAAAAGCGCGAGGCCGAGTTCATGAAGACTTTTCAGGCCGATATCGACGAGCTTGCAAAGACCCTCGGCGGCAAGATAGCCTGGAACACCCCCCTGCGCGAGGCAAGGCGCGGCTGAGCCGGAGAGCGATCCGCGGCGCTTCTCATTACGAGAGGCGCCTTTTCCTTTATATTATTGACTTTTATCCCCGGGAGGAATAAAATCATAATCGGTAAAACATGCGGCGTCCGAAGCGCATTCGGTACGGCAGAACGGAGATAAAGCTATGAAAGTCATATTGCAGGGCCTGACAAAGAAGTTCCCCTCCCGCAACAAGAAGTCGAAGGAGGAGGTCGTCGCAGTAAGCGATTTCTCCTTCGAGATCCCCGACGGCAAGCTCATCGGCCTTTTGGGCCCCTCGGGCTGCGGCAAGTCCACGATGCTGAACCTCATCTGCGGGCTTGAAAAGCCCACGAGCGGCCGAATACTCTTCGGCGACGACGACGTGACGGACCTCCCGCCGGAGGTAAGGGGCGTCGGCCTCGTGTTCCAGAACTACGCGCTCTATCCGCATCTCACCGTGCTTCAGAACATACTCTTCCCGCTCCAGAACCTGAAGGGCGACAAGAAGATGACCAAGGCCGAGATGCTCGAAAAGGCGGAGGAGGTCGCCAAGCTCGTCCAGATATCCGAGCTGATGGAGCGCAAGCCCTCCGAGATGTCCGGCGGACAGCAGCAGCGCGTCGCCATCGCGAGGGCGCTCGTCAAAATGCCGAAGATACTCCTCCTCGACGAGCCGCTGTCGAACCTCGACGCGCGGCTCCGCCTGCAAACGCGCGAGGAGCTGCGGCGCATCCAGCGCGAGACCGGCATAACCACCGTGTTCGTCACCCACGATCAGGAGGAGGCGATGTCCATATCCGACATGATCGTCGTGATGAAGAAGGGCGTATTGAACCAGCTCGGCAAGCCGCAGGAGGTGTACGACGATCCCGTGAACCTCTTCGTCGCGAAGTTCCTCGGCACGCCGCCCATAAACGTATTCCGCGGCGAGGTCAGGGGCGAACGCCTCTTCATCGGCGGCGAGGACGTGCTCGCCGTGCCCGGCGTCGGCGACAGGCCCGTTTACGCGGGTATTCGACCGGAGGGATTCATACTCAACGATAACGGCGCCTTCACGTGCAGGCTCACCGCCGTTGAGGTGATGGGCAGGGATACGAGCGTCGTGTCGACGCACCCCTCCTGCGAGGGCGTCAATATCCGCTCGATAATCAGCGCGGAGAACCTCGTCGACGCCTCGAAGGAGGAGGTCAGGTTCGACCTCAAGCCCAACAAGGTGTTCATATTCGATACCGACACCGAGGAGCGCATCCGCTTCGGCGTGAACGGCCGGATGGGGGAGGACGCATGAAAAAAAGCAATTTCAAGGCATGGCTCTACCTGCTGCCCGCCGTGCTGTTCCTGGGGTTCTTCATGGTGTATCCCCTCGCGGACGTTCTGGTCTACTCCTTTGAGGAGGGCTACAACTCCGCGTCGCAGACATTCATGGGCGTCGGCACGTACAACTACAGATACGTGCTGCACGACCCCTATTTCCTGCAGGCGGTCAAAAACACTTTCATACTGGTAATAATCACGGTCCCCGTTTCGACGGGGCTCGCGCTGCTGATCTCCCTCGGGCTCAATTCGATAAAGAAGCTCAAGGAGCTCTACCAGACCGTCTATTTCCTGCCCTACGTCACGAACACCCTCGCCGTGGGCCTCGTGTTCATGATACTCTTCAAAAAGACCGCCTACACCGACGGCATGGTCAACCTGCTCATCAACCTCTTCGGCGGAAAGTCGGTCGATTTCATCGACGGCCCCTACTGGGCAAAGATGTTCGTGCTCTGCTTCTACACGGTCTGGGTCGTGCTCCCGTTCAAGATACTGATACTGACCAGCGCGCTCGCCTCCGTCAAGCAGGATTACTACAACGCCGCCAAGATCGACGGCACCTCCAAATGGAGGATGTTCACGCGGATAACCCTGCCGATGATATCGCCCATGCTGTTCTATCTGATCATCACGGGCTTCATCGGCGCGTTCAAGGCGTATTCCGACGCCGTCGCGCTGTTCGGGACGAACCTCAACGCCGCGAAGATGAACACCATAGTCGGCTACGTTTACGACATGCTCTACGGCGACAGCGGCGGCTATCCCTCCTACGCGTCGGCGGCCGCGCTGATACTGTTCGCGATAGTGTTCACGATAACCGTCGTGAACCTCATGATAAGCAAAAAACAGGTGCATTACTGAGGTGAGCGATATGGACCGCAACGACTACGAAAAGATAGAAAAAGCCGCCGCAAGGCGCAAAAGGGCGACGCGGACGGTAACGTACATACTGCTGACGGTATGGGCGCTGATGGTGCTGTTCCCGTTCTACTGGATGGTGCTCTCCTCGATAAAGAGCTACAGCTCCTACAACTCCGAATACATACCCAAGTTCATCGCCGAGTATCCCACTCTGCAGAACTACGTCGACGCTTTCACCACGGTCCCCCTGGGCAGATACTTCACGAACACCATCGTTTTCACGCTGGTCACGACCGCGGTGATGCTCGTCGTGACGGTGCTCGCGGCGTTCGCGTTCGCACGGCTCGAGTTCAGGGGCAAGAACGTCGTGTTCGCGATATTCCTCTCGCTCATGATGATCCCGAACGAGCTCGTGATAATCACCAACTTCCAGACGATAACCAAACTCGGCATGCGGAACACGTTCGCCGGCCTCATACTGCCGTCGGTGACCTCGGTGTTCTACATATACCTGCTCAAGGAAAACTTCGAGCAGATTCCCGAGGAGCTCTATAAAGCGGCGAAGGTCGACGGCACCTCCGATCTCAAATACCTGCTCAAGGTCATGATCCCCATCTGCCGCCCGACGCTCATAACCGTCACGATACTGAAGGTCATAGAGTGCTGGAACTCCTACGTATGGCCCCGCCTCATCACCGACGATCAGGCGTATTTCCTCGTCTCCAACGGCATACAGGAGATAAGGGAGAACGGCTTCGGCCGCGAGAACATCCCCGCCATGATGGCGGCGGTCGTCGTGATATCGGTGCCGCTCATAGTGCTGTTCCTCATATTCCGCAAAAAGATAATGGCCGGCGTTTCGAGAGGGGGCACGAAGGGATGATAAGGATCAAAAAAGCCGCAGCGCTCCTTGCTGCCGCGCTCACGCTGCTGACCGCGGCGCTCCCGCTCGCGGGGTGCCACGGCTCCAAGGGGCTGCCGGAGTTCGTCATTCCGCAGGAGTTCGACTCCTCCCGCAGCTACGAGATCACGTTCTGGGCGAAGAACGACACCAACAAGACGCAGGTCAGGATCTACAACAAGGCGATAGAGGACTTCGAGAGCGCCTATCCCAATATAAAGGTGAACCTCCGCCTCTACACCGATTACGGCAAGATCTACAACGACGTAATAACCAATATCTCCACCGGCACCACGCCCAACGTCTGCATAAGCTACCCCGACCATATCGCGACATACCTGACGGGGACAAATATCGTCGTCCCCCTCGACGAGCTGTACGTCGACGCGAACTACGGCCTTGGCGGCAGCCGCGTGCTCTTCGACGCGCCGAAGTTCGACGAGGTCGTCCCGCAGTACATAGAGGAGTGCAGGATAGGCGAGCGCCACTACGCTCTGCCCTTCATGCGCTCCACGGAGGCCTGCTATATCAATAAGGACCTCGTCGAAAAGCTCGGGTACGAGATACCGGACGTGCTGACCTGGGACTGGATATGGGAGGTGTCGGAGGCGGCCGCCCGCAGGGACGCTGACGGGACGTATCCCGTCAACGGGCAGAAGGTGATGATACCCTTCATCTACAAGTCCACCGACAACATGATGATACAGATGCTCCGTCAGTCGGGCGGCGGCTACTCGAACGAGGACGGCGAGATACTCCTCTTCAACGACAGGACGAAGGAGCTCCTCTACGGCGTCGCCGATCACGTAAGGACTGGCGCGTTCTCGACGTTCAAGATATCGAGCTATCCCGGCAATTTCCTCAACGCGGGGCAGTGCGTGTTCGCGATCGACTCCACCGCCGGCGCGACGTGGATGGGCACAGACGCGGTGCATCACGATATCGCCTCGGACAAGATAGTCCGCTTCGAAACGGTCGTCCGGCCCATACCGCAGTTCGATCCGGAGCATCCGCAGATGATATCGCAGGGGCCCTCGGTGTGCGTGTTCAACAAGAAGGACCCGCAGGAGGTGCTGGCGTCGTGGCTGTTCGCGCAGTTCCTTCTGACGAACGGCGTGCAGATAGCCTATTCCCAGACGGAGGGCTACATCCCCGTCACGAAAAAGGCGCAGGAGAGCGCCGAGTATAAGGAATACCTCGCAATGGAGGGCGCCGACAACGACCTGCACTATTCGGTCAAGATACAGGCGGCGAAGCTCCTTTTGGACAACATCGGCAACACGTTCATAACCCCCGTTTTCAACGGCTCCGCCTCGCTGCGCGACGCCGCGGGCACCCTCATAGAAAACGTGGCGAGGTCCGTCCGCAGGAAGGAGAACGTCGACGAGGCCTATATGTCGAAGCTCTATTCCGACGTGATATCGCTCTACCGCCTCAATCAGCTCTCGAGCGGCAGCGTGGGCAAGAAGGACCTCGGCAAACTCCCCGCGACCTCCGCCGCGCTACTCTCGGCGCTCGCCGCGGCATGGGCCGCGATAGGCGCCGCGTACGCCGTCTCCGTGATAAAAAAGAAGCGCGGGAAGGAGCGGTAAACCACCGCCCGTAACAGTCAGTTCACACTTTTGCCCGGCGCGGGTATTGATTTAAACAAAAAAAGCTTTATAATAGGAATCGTCCCGTGTGGAATAAAAGCAATTCAGGAGGATAACTCAAATGAAAAAGATCCTTGCGATCGTACTTGTGGCCGTTATGGCTCTCGCCGTATTTGCCGGCTGCAAAAAGGCCCCCAAGGGGGATCCCAAATCCGAAGGCGTTATGACCTATGCCGAATACGTCGCCGCCGAGCTCGAGACCAAGGTCGTTATCGAGACCTACGTCCAGGCCAAGCAGAGCTGGTGGGACAACAAGGCCACCGTCTATACCCAGGATCATGACGGCGCTTACTTCCTCTACAACATGACCTGCTCCGAGGAGGACTACGCCAAGCTCGTTCCCGGCACGAAGATCAAGGTCGAAGGCTATAAGGCCGAGTGGTCCGGCGAGATCGAGATCATCGACGCCACCTTCGTCATCGAGGAAGGCAATTTCGTGGCGCAGGCCTTTGACGCCGGCTCCGTATTCGGCACCGACGAGCTCATCAAGCACCAGAACGAGTTCTTCACCTTGAAGGGCCTCACCGTCGAGGCCGCCGGTCAGAACGACAGCGGCGAGGACGTGGCTTTCCTCTATAAGTGGGACGGCTCCGGCGAAGACGGCGACGACCTCTACTTCAAGGTAAACCTCAACGGTAAGTCCTACACCTTCACCGTGGAGAGCTACCTCTGCGACAAGACCACCGAGGTCTACAACGCTGTCAAGAACCTCAAGATCGGCGACACCATCGACGTCGAGGGCTTCCTCTACTGGTACGAGGGCGTCAATCCCCACATCACTTCCGTCACCGTGAAGTAAGTACAACGACAAAAAACGGCTGTGTTCCCACAGCCGTTTTTTTATTTTCCTCAGTATTCGCAGGCGTCGAACTGCGCGCGGTACAGCTCCCGGTAGAAGCTCTCGCCCGCCATCAGCTCGTCGTGCGTGCCCTGCTCCACGACGCGGCCTCCGCGCATGACAAGTATGCTGTCGGCGTTCCTGATGGT
>JAFZRT010000030.1 GCA_017619735.1 Clostridia bacterium | reverse complement strand
TGGAGGCACCATCCAGAATCGAACTGGAGAATGGCGATTTTGCAGACCGCTGCCTTACCGCTTGGCTATGGTGCCGTATGTGGGGGATCTAAATGATCCTATTTTAACGGGCAATGCCCGGGGTTGTAGGAGACGGAGCAGTCCACGGGGCGGGCTGTGAACTTCGTTCACAAGGCCGCCCGTTCAAAACCTTTTCGACCATTCACCGGATGGTCGAAATTGCCTTCGGCAACCGGTTTTGAACCTCGAACCCGCATTTCATGCGAGTCGGTGGGCCATGTCTCTGTCCATTTATTTCTCCCCCGATGGGGGAGAAATAAATGGAGCGGGAAACGGGGCTCGAACCCGCCACCTCCGCCTTGGCAAGGCGGCGCTCTACCAAATGAGCTATTCCCGCGAGTGGTGCCTCAGAGTGGAGTTGAACCACCGACACGGGGATTTTCAGTCCCCTGCTCTACCTACTGAGCTACCGAGGCAAATATGGCGACCCGAAGGGGGCTCGAACCCCTGACCTCCAGCGTGACAGGCTGGCATTCTAACCAACTGAACTACCGGGCCATGGTGGAAACAACAGGGCTCGAACCTGTGACCCCCTGCTTGTAAGGCAGGTGCTCTCCCAGCTGAGCTATGCTTCCGCTGCCGCTTCAAGCGGCTTGAATATTCTAACCGAAGAGGAGGCGGATGTCAATACCCCAATTACGGTTTTTTTTGTATATTTATCCCGGCGGGGCGGTTCAGGCGCGCTCCTTGTCGGGCATTACCGTCAGATCGTTGGTCAGACGGTTCGTAATGTCGTCTATCGCGGTGGAAATGTCGAGCCGCTGGCCTATCTCGCTCGCTATCTGGTCGCAGGAGTACATGACCGTCGAATAGTGTTTGCCGCCGAAGGCCTTGCCTATGTCGGGGTAGGAGATGTTCGTCAGCGTCCTGCACAGGTACATCGCGACGTGGCGGGGCACCGCTATACGCTTGTCGCGGCGGGTGGAGACGAGATCGTCCACCGTGATATCGAAATAGTCGGCCGTCACCTGCTTTATCAGGTCGGGCGTGACCATGTGCTTGCCTTCGGAGGAGACGTAGTCCTTGAGGACTATCTCGACGAAGCTGCGGTCGATGGAGGCGCGCTTGGAGAAATCGGCGTAGAGCACGACCCTGTTGTAGCAGCACTCGAGCTCGCGCACGTTGGCGCTGAACTGCTCCGCCATGTAGAGGAGGGCGTCGTTCGATATGTCGATATTGTCGCGCTCGGCCTTGCCCTTCAGTATCGCGACGCGGGTCTCGACCTCCGGGGGCTTGATGTCCGCGGTGATGCCCCACGCGAAGCGGGTCTTCAGCCTGTCCTGCAGAAGGGGCAGATCCTTCGGCGATTTATCGGAGGTGATGACTATCTGCTTGTTGGAGCCGTGGAGCGCGTTGAAGGTGTTGAAGAACTCCATCTCCGTCGCCTCCTTGCCGCCGATGAACTGTATGTCGTCGACGAGCAGCAGATCGAGATTGCGGTACTTGCGGCGCAGCTCCTCACGCGTGTCGTACTTGATGGCGGCGATGACGTCGTTGGTGAAATCCTCGCTCGAGACGAAGCAGATGTTGAACTCGGGGTGGAGCTCATGCACGTAATTGCCTATGGCGTGGAGTATGTGGGTCTTGCCGAGGCCGGAGCCGCCGTATATGTACAGAGGATTATAAGCGGACGCAGGGTTGTCCGCAACGGCGACGGCGGCAGCATGGGCGAAACGGTTCGATTCGCCGGTGACGAACGTGTCAAAGGTGTATTTGGGCTGCACACCGTAGAATACGCCCTTTTCCGCGCTGCCCTGAACGGGCACGGATACGGCGGGCTCGGCCTCTTCCTTTACGATGAAACTCACGGCATAGTTGGTGCCGTTCGCCTTGTTTACGCACTCGGTCACGATGTTCGTATAGAACTGACGCAGGGTGGAAAGATAAAGCTCGTTCTGAGCCATCAGTATAAGCGTGTTTCCCTCTATCGAAATGGGCTTGATGTCCTTGACCCATGTCTTGTAGCTTGTCGGCGTCATTTCCTCCTGCAGGACGGGCAGCGCCTTTGCCCATACGACCTGTGCTGAAACCATAGGATCCCCCAAAAACAGAACATAAATACGGATAAAAACGGGAACGGCCGGCAATGCTCCCGTTCCCGGAAGTACTATATCAAAAACGAAACGGGATTACAACCTCGAATTTGCGTGGGTTGTATTCACAAAAACGGACGGGCCACAAGATGTTGTATAGCCCGTCCACTCAATTAAAAATTGGATTTTGAAATTATTAAAATCGGTACTACCCTTTTTCGACAGATATCGACCGTCACAGGGCCGCGCCGGGCGAAGGCCGTCCCTTCTTTTTCCCATGGGTGACGATAAGCCCGGCCGCGCCGCAGATGATGAGCGCGAGACTAATCCACTGCGATGTGGAGAGGGCGCCGAAGAAGCCCCTTATCTCGTCCCCGCGGAGGAACTCGATGAGGAAGCGTATCACGCCGTAGCAGGTCATGTAGACGAACAGCGTCGTGAAGCCCTTGCGGCGCTTGATCGTGAATATCATGAGGAATATGAACACGATGAGGTTGGCGCAGGACTCGATGAGCTGCGTCGGTATCACCGCGACGTCCGGCGCGAGGCCGGTTATCGAGTTGGGGAAGCACATGCCTATCCACGAATCCGTTTCGCGGCCGTAGCAGCAGCCGGAGCAGAAGCAGCCCATGCGGCCTATCGCGTGGGCGAGGGGCAGCGTCGGCACGACGGCGTCGGAGTAGCGGGAGAGGGGCGCCTTCACGGCTGCGGCGCCTATGAACGCGCCTATGACGCCGCCTATAAGCCCGCCGTAGAACACGAGGCCGCCCTCCATGAGGGCCTTAAAGCCGTTGGCGCGGACGAGCTCGACGAGCTCCGACCAGCTGTAGGTGACGAAAAAGTAGAGGAGCTTCGAGCCGAGCAGGCCGAATACTACGGCGAAGAGCGCGATCGTGATGAGCTTGTCGCAGTCCTCCCCGCGCTTTTTCGTCCTTATATAGGAGAGCCCGACGGCGAGCAGCATGGCGACGGCCATGCAGAGGCCGTACATCGGGATCTGAGTCTTTCCGATATGAAGGTATGGAAGCAAGGGTATCACTCCTTTCGGGATGATATCATATCGGATGGTGCGGGAAAAGTCAACCCCGGCGGAAATGAAAAAGCCGCGCCTTCGGCCGCCGGCGCGGCGTATCCGCGGCGTTCATCAGTCGCCGTAGTTCACGAAATAGTCCTGCACGAGCACGATGGGCGTGCCCTTGTCGCCCGAGCCGGAGGTCAGGTCGCAGAGGGAGCCGATGAGGTCGGTCAGCATGCGCGGGGTGGTCCCCTGCGAGAGCATGGAGCCCTTCAGGTCGGCGTTCTTTCCGCGTATGCGCTCGCGGATCTTTTCGGCGAGCTCCTCGCCCGAGAGCTCCGCGTAGTCGTTGTCCGCAAGGAACTTGAGCTTCAGCTCGTTGGGCAGGCCTATGAGACCGTCGGTGTAGCCGGGGGAGACGACGGGATCGGCGAGCTCCCATATCTTGCCGACGGGGTCCTTGAAAGCGCCGTCGCCGTAGACCATGGCCTCGACGTCGACGCCCGTGCGCTTCAGTATCTGCTCCTTGATGCCGTACGCCACCTCGCGCGCGTTGCGGGGGAAGAGCTTCACGGTCTCCTCGGTCGCCTTGTTGGAGCCGAGCAGGCCGAACTGCGGGTTGCAGCCGGAGCCGTTGACGGGGGCGTTGAGTATGTCGCAGAGCGTGAGCACGTTCTTCCCGCCGTGGCGAAGTATGCGGCTCTTCGTCCTTGCGCGGGTGTGGATGTCGCAGCAGAGCACGCTGTCGGTGTACGCGAGTATCGCCTCGGGCTTATTGGAGAAGACTATCTCCGCCTCGGCGCCTTCGGCCTCTATGAGGGTCTTGTAGAAGTCGATATAGTCGACGCCCGTGAAGGGATGGCGGCATTCGCCCCCGCAGAGGGCGTAGAACTCATCCGAAGTGAGCGTGCCGCCCCAGGGATTGACGCCCTTGTCCTCCAGCACCTCGGGATCGACGAGATGGTTGCCGACCTCGTCGGAGGGGTAGGAGAGCAGCACCGTGACCTTCTTTGCGCCGCGGGCGATGCCCTTCAAGCAGATGGAGAAGCGGTTGCGGGAGAGTATCGGGAACACGAGGCCGATATGCCCGCCGCCCAGCTTGGCTCTGACGTCGTCCGCGATGTCCGAAACGCGGGCGTAGTTGCCGTCCGCCCTCGCCACGACGGCCTCGGTAACGGCTATAACGTCCCTGTTATGGAGGGTGAAGCCCTCCTTCTCCGCCGCTTCGAGCACGGAATCGACCGTGATCTTAACTATATCGTCGCCCTGCCTTATGATGGGCGCGCGTATGCCTCTCGATACTGTTGCCATAAAATTTGTCCAACCTTTCGCCGGAAAAGATCGGAGCGGCCCCGTCGGGGGCCGCCCCTTGAAAATACTATCATATCCTGCCTTATTTGTAAAGTGCGATTTAGGAGCCGCCCCTGTCCCTGCCGAAGAACGCGTCGGCGCTCATGGGATAGATATCGCGGTAGCCGGAGGGGGAGAGGTCGGGATCGAAGCGGCAGACGTCGCCGTAGGGGCAGTAGCGGCAGGCGGTCTTCCCGCCCTTTACGAGGCGCGTCGGACGGACGCCTGCCTCGCCGTCGAATATGCTGCGGAGCGTCGCCGCGGCCTTGCGTCTGGCGGACTCCATCACGTACATCATCTCCTCGCCCCGAACGAGGCCCGCGCCGGCGGCTTCGCCGTCACGTCCGCGCTTTGCCGATATTACGGAGGAGGCCTTGTCGAAATCGTCGGTGGCGGCGATGACCTCCGGGTCGGAGAGCGAAAGCCCGCTCAGGCGGAACCTTTCCATGAGCTTGTCCGTCAGCTCCTTCACGGCTTCGCCGCTGCCGTCGCTTTCGGGCTCTATGTCGCGTATGGGCATATAGTACATGCCAACCGTGTCGGCGGCCTCTATCGCCGCGGCGTAGAGGGGAAGCTGCAGCTGCAGCCCCGCCGCCAGCTCCGCAAAGGCGAAATCCTTGCCGCCGGACTTGTAATCGATTATGCGGCGCATGGTGCGGCCGCCCTCCGCCGCGGAGTCGACGCGGTCGATTACGCCGCTTATGAAGAAAGTCGCTTCGCCCGCGGTGATCTTGAGCGGCGGGAACATGGACTCCGCGCGGCCGAACGTGACCTCGCAGCCGAGGGGGCGGAAGGCGCCCCTCGCGATGTGCCGCGTCACCGCGCAGCAGGTATAGCGCACGGTCTCCAGCACGGATACGAGCCGCGCCCTTTGGCGGGCGGTGTCGTAAAGCAGGTAGCCGTTGCGCCTGTACATTATCGGGGGTATTATCTCGTCCAATATTTCGAAGGTCTTGCCGTCGTCGATCTCACGCCAGTCGAGGCCGGAGTCCATGACGTATCGGACGTAGGTCTCCAGCGCCTCGTGGTAGAAGGAGCCGAGGTCGGTCGCCTTTTCGCGGCGCTCGTCGCGCTCCTTCGCCTCCATGCCGTACTGCATGAAATGGCGGAACGGGCAGCTGTTGAACGCCTCGAGCCGTGAGGCGGAGCCGCGGAGACTCCCGCCGTAGAGCTTTTTCGCGAGGTCGCGGCCGAGGGGGCTGACCTCGTCCGAGGAGAACAGCCCGCGGGACAGGCAGGCGAGCGCGCCGCGGTATTCGGGGCTGCGGGAGAACCACGCGTAAAGCTCCGCCGCCTCCTCGTCGTAAACGCCGGTGTCGATCATGCGGCGCAGGCGGCCGAACAGCGAGCGGAACGCCAGCTCCTCGTTGGCGCGGGGGAGGCGGGCCTTCGTGCCGTCGGTAACGGGTATCAGAGGGAAGACGCGCCTAATATCCTGCACGAGCCGCGCGGGGGCGGCGGGGGCGTCCATTGCGCCGGAGCCGGCTATGCTTACGGGGTAGGAGAACACGATCTCCTCCGTGGCCATTGCGAGCGCCGAGTAGACGGTGAGCGCGTCGGACTGGGAAAGGCTTTTCGTGTTCTGCCACAGCTCAAAGCCGTGCGCTCTGAGCTTTTTGAGGTCGGCGTCGTCGATAACGCCGTCGTCGGAGCGCTTCTTGGGAAAGAGGCCGTCGTTCATGCCGAGCACGATCAGCAGCTTCACCTCGCGGGAGCGGGTCCTGTCCATGGAGCCGACGAGCACCTGATCGCAGGTGGTGGGGATCATGCCCACCTCGTAGGAGGCGAAGCCCTCCTTCACGACCGCGGTGAAGCGCTTAAGGCCGATGGCCTCGCCGCCCATTATCACGTAGAGCTGATCCAGCACCTCGAATATGGTGTTGACGACCTGCGCGTTCTCCTCCTCCTCGCGGAAGCGGCCCTCGGCGTGCAGGCGGGCGCAGAGCTCGCGCTGTTGGCCGCAGACGTCCAGCTCCTCCATGAAGGCGTACACGGCCCTTGCGCGCTCCTCGCAGGAGCCGGAGCGCAGCGCGTCGCGGAAGCGGACGAGCGGCTCCATAATGCGGCGGCGGCAGTCCTCGAGCTCCTCCGCCTCGTCGGTGAAGGGCTCGGCGAGGCGCTTGCCCTGCGCGCCCGATGCGAGCAGGTGGTTTTCGAAGCGCTCGGCCTCTTCGGGGGTGACGGGCAGGAAGCCGGTCTTGACCGCCTCGAGCACGTTTTCCGCGTCGAAGCCGTGTTCGGCGGCGGAGAGCGCGGAGAGTATCAGCCGCGCCGCGGGATGCGTGGCGAGACTGCGTTTGACGTCGGTGAAATACGGTATGCCGTACGCGCCGAAAATGCGCGCCGCGGTCGGCACGTAGCCCTTGAGGTCGCTGACTATCACCGCCATATCGCGGTAGCGCATGCCGCCTTTCGCAGCGGCGGCGATATGCTCGGCGGCGTTCACGACCTCGTCCATACGGTCGGGCGCGATATAGAGCGAGAGACCCTCGGGTATCCCGGGGTATTCGGCGGAGGGGAAAGCGAAGAGCTCCCGCTCGGCGTGCGCTGTGGCGGGGGTCGAGCCGCGCTTCCTTTCGGCAAGCTCGGTCACGGTGTACGCGGCGCCCTGCTCGCGGGCGACGTCCGTGAGCCGCGTGAATGCACGCGCCTCGGGGGCGAAGAGCTCCCTGTCGCGGGAGGCGAAGTCGACCGTCAGCGCGACGGTCACGGAGGCGGCGTTCTTAAGCAGCCCCGCGAAAACGGGGTACGCCTGCTCGTGCAGGGTGGAGCCGCCGTCGATGAAAACGTGCGCTCCCTTCAGAACGGAAGCGTCCATGCGGCGGAGCATCTCGTTCATCATATCCTCGGGATCGAGGTAGCGGTCGGCGCAGCGGCGCTCGCAGTCGGCGAACACCACGGAGATATCGTGTAGCTTGTCGCAAAGCGGCGCGCCCGGCTCAAAGCTTCGGGATGCGGCGAGCACGTCCTCCGCGCCCATGCCGCAGCGCTTGAAGCGGGATATCAGGTCGGCCATCTCGGCGGGGAAGCCCGGGAGCCCGGCGGTGCGGCGGAAAACGGTGAGGTCCTTCGCGCAGAAGTCGGCGGAGCGGCGAAGCAGCATCAGCCGCCCCTGCGGGGAGAGGAACGCGCGGCGCACGCCGAGGGAATCGAGCACGCGCCTCGACAGCCCGCTCCACGACGTGACGGTGCAGGCAAAGAGCCCGCCGGACAGGAACTCGGCAAGGCGGCGCTCCGTCTCGAAGGTCGCCTGCTCCGGGACTATCACGAAGCACTCGCCGCCGGAAGCGAGAGCTGCGCGGACGCGCTCGAACAGGGCCCGGGTCTTGCCCGTGCCGGCCCTTCCCAATATGAACTCAAGCGTGCAGGCCGTATCACTCGCCCCCTTCCGCAAAGCCGGGTCTTCTGAAGTACTTGAAGGTGTTACCCGCGCCGGTGACGACGACGGTGTCGTATACGTTGGAACAGTGTATGAACACGGGCTCGCCGTGGAAGAAACCTATGCAGATACCGATGTGATTGCCGGAGGAGCCGGGATAGACGTTCGCGAAGCCGAGATCGCCGGGACGAAGCTCGGATCTGTCGATCTCGGACGAGAGCATCCACTGGTTCCACGTGCCGCGGCCTATCTCCGCCGCGGGGACGCCCGCCTGTATGTACGCCCACGTGACGAAGCCGGAGCAGTCTAGGCCGAAGGGCCTCACCGTGCCGGTGGTGGGATTGCCCTCGCTCGTGACGGTGCGCGGCTCGCCCCAGTCGGGACATTCGCCGACGGAATCGTATTTGCCGCCCCAGAAATAGCCGACGCGGCCAAGGAGCGAAGCGGCGGCGGTCACGGCCCTTTCCTCACGCGGGGAGTGGTATTCGGCCTCCGCCAATACGGAGGCGGTCTCGCTCTCGGTAAGGCGGCCAACGCTCCGCGCGGAGGGGAACAGCTTGAAAAAGCCCCATGCGACGAACGCCGCGGCCACGCCGCACAGCACGGCGGTCAATAAAGCTTTCAGATGCTTTTTCATATACGGATTTTACCATAAATACGGCGCTCAGGCAATATGCCCCGCGGGACAAAAACAGCTTGCAAAAAGGGGCGGCGGGGATTACAATGTATTCGTGATCATATGCGCCCGCATGCGGGCGGAACCGAATACAAGGAGGATCGATATGAAGTTAGGCGTGATAGGTCTTCCCAACGTGGGCAAGTCCACACTCTTCAACGCGATAACGCAGGCGGGCGCGCAGGCCGCGAACTACCCCTTCTGCACGATAGAGCCGAACGTCGGCGTGGTGGCCGTTCCGGACGAGCGCCTCGACGTGCTGGCAAAGATGTACGACCCGCAGAAATACACCCCCGCGACGATAGAGTTCGTCGATATAGCGGGCCTCGTCCGCGACGCGCACCGGGGCGAGGGCCTCGGCAACAAGTTCCTCTCCCACATCAGGGAGGTGGACGCGGTGGTGCACGTCGTCCGCTGCTTCGAGGATGACAACGTCGTCCACGTGGACGGCTCGGTCGATCCCATACGCGACATGGAGACCATCAATATCGAGCTCATTTTCGCCGATATGGAGACCATCGAGCGCCGCCTCGACAAGGCGAGGAAGTCCGCCAAATCGGGCGAGAAGAAGTACCTTCACGAGATCGAGCTCTGCGAGCGCATATACGCTCATCTCGAAAAGCAGCTGCCCGTCAGATCCATGCCTCAGACGGACGACGAGCGCAGCGAGATCGCCCAGTTCTTCCTTCTCACCACCAAGCCCGTCATCTACTGCGCGAACATCGCGGAGGACGAGATCGGCACCGAGACGGAGAACGTGAAGAAGCTCAGGGCGCAGGCCGAGAAGGAGGGCGCGGAGGTCATAGTCGTCTCCGCCAAGGTGGAGGAGGAGCTTTCCTCGCTCCCGCCCGACGAAAAACAGATGTTCATCGAGGAGCTCGGCATCGGCGAAAGCGGCCTCGACAAGCTCGTAAAGGCCGGCTACCGCCTGCTGGGGCTCATAAGCTTCCTGACCGCCGGACCCAAGGAGGTCCGCGCCTGGACCATCACGAAGGGCACCAAGGCGCCGCAGGCCGCGGGCAAGATCCACACCGATTTCGAACGCGGCTTCATCCGCGCGGAGGTCGTCCATTACGACACCCTCATCGAGAACGGAACCATGCAGGCGTGCAGGGAGAAGGGCCTCATAAGATCCGAGGGCAAGGAGTACGTCATGCAGGACGGCGACATAGTCGTCTTCAGGTTCAACGTGTAAAGGAGCGGGCGGTGAAAAGGACAGTATGCCTCATGCTCGCGGCGCTGCTGCTTGCGGCGCTGTGCGGCTGCGCAAAGGCCCCGCAGACAACGCCCGCAGATACCGAAGCTCCCGCCGGCACCGAAGCTCCGGCAGATACCGAAGCTCCGCAAAGCACCCTGCCCCCGGCGGAGGTCACGCGCGGGTCGCTGCTCCCCGACCGCCCCGCGGACGAGGACGACGGCGAATGGGCGAAGTATTCGGACGTGACCGCCGAAGAGCTCCGCGGATACATTGAAAAGCGCGTATCCGAGGGATTCGGCCTCGTCGGAGACGCGGAGGGCGGCGGAGCCAAGCTGCTCCGGCGCGCCGACGCATGGATAGAGATATCGGACGACGGCGAAGCGGGCGGCGAATGCTCCGTGAGGATCAGTCTCGCATCGCACGAGGGCGGTATGGACGCGGAGGCGGCGCTCCGGGCAATCGGCGCGGAGGTCTCCGCCGACAACAGGATCTGGACCCACGGCGCGAACGCCGTGCGGCACGCGGAGGCGGTGATCGACATAACGCCCGCGGGCTTCCGTGAGGCGACGGGCGCGCAGCTCTTCCGCGCGCAGCTCGGCATGGAGCCGGATCCCGGCGCTGAGGTCCCGATATTCACCACGGCGGTATTCATCGCCGCGGGTGAAAGGGCGATGGAGATACTGTATGCCTGCGCGGCGGCCGCCGATATCGACGGCGACGGCGCGGACGAGGCGATAATAATGGGCTGCGGGCCGACGAAGGGATTCTTCTCGGTCATACTGGAGGCGTTCGGCGTGAACGGCGGCGCGCTCGAGAGCGAGGCGCTTGCGGGGCACGTGATGGAACGCGGTATCACGTCCCTTGCGGTGCACGGCGGCAAGCCGTACTTCGTCTGGGAGAAGGCGCCCGCGGGGCCACTTGAGTTCGAAATGTATCTCGATTACGACGAGATACTGATAATGGATCGGGGAGAGCTCCCGGATCATGAGGTAATGGCGCATTTCGATTGGTAAAAGAACGGTCAGAGAAAGGAGACAGCATGCATTTCACCACCGACATACTCACACTTTTCGATAAGGGCTGGGCGCTCGTCACGGCGGGCGACATATCCGATTTCAACACAATGACGATCTCCTGGGGCGGAATGGGCACGCTCTGGTCGAAGCCCGTCGCCACCGTCTACGTGAAGCCCGTAAGGTACACGCACGAGTACATGGAGGCGAACGATCTTTTCACGATCTCGTTCTTCGACGAGAAGTACCGCCCCGCGCTGGGGCTGCTGGGCTCCAAGTCCGGCCGCGACTGCAATAAGGTCGAGGAGTCGAAGCTGACCCCCGTCCGCATCGGGGAGAACCTCGTCGGCTACGTGCAGGCCGCGCATACGCTCGTCTGCCGCAAGATCTATTCGCAGGATCTCGAGCTTGCCCCCATGCCCGAGGCCGTGCGCGAGACCTATTACGAGAAGGAGGCCCCGCACACCATGTACATCGGGGAGATACTCGGCATCGGATAAAAAAGAGAAAGATGGCAGAGCTTCCGCATCGGCGGGGGCTCTTTTTCAAAACATATATATCGCGGGGGAGGCCGGCCCTTCTTGAAAAGGGCGGCGGTTTGTGGTATCATTTACTCGGTAGAGTTTGCGAATTACCGGAGGGATAACATATGACATTCGAAAACTGGATAGGAATAGCGGGCGGCATAGCGCTCTTCCTGTACGGCATACGGATCATGGGCAACGGCATAGAGCGCCTTGCCGGATCGAAGCTGAAGACCATACTGGAAAAGCTGACGAAGAACCGCTTTCTGGGGCTGATACTGGGCATAGTCATCACCGGTATCATACAGAGCTCCAACGCGGTCTCCGTAATGACGGTCGGCTTCGTCAACGCCGGTCTCATGCCGCTTGAAAACGCCGTCGGCGTCATAATGGGCGCCAACGTCGGTACCACCATCACCGGTCAGCTCATCGCGTTCAACATCGACGCGGTGGCCCCCATAATCGCCTTCTTCGGCGTGATGGGCATGACCTTCTTCAAGAAAAAACCCTGGAACAACATCTTCTACATATTCGCCGGCCTCGGCATGCTCTTTATGGGCATGATGCTGATGAAGAGCAACATGATCTATCTGGGGCAGGAGGAGTGGTTCTGTAAGCTCGTGCAGAGCTTTGAGGATCATCCCCTCATCGGCGTACTGTTCGGCACGCTCATGACGATGCTGCTGCAGTCCGTATCGGCCTCCGTCGGCGTGCTGCAGGCCATGGCTGCCGCGGGCATACTCTCGCTCGGACAGGCGATATACCTCATCTGCGGTCAGAACATCGGCTGCACCGCGGTCGCGGTCATCGCGGCCATGGGCGGCTCCAAGGACGCCAAGCGCACCGCCGCGATACACGTTATGTTCAACGTGTTCGCCTGCGTGATCTGCATAGTGCTCCTGCAGTTCCTGCCCATCACCAAGTGGATCGAGGCGCTTTCGCCCACCAATCCCACTCAGCAGCTCGCCAACGCCAACACCTTCCTCAAGATCGGCGCGACGCTCATACTCTTCCCGCTGTCGTCGCTGCTCATAAAGCTCTCCCGCCTCATAATCCGCGGCGAGGACAAGGCCGCCGGCAACAAGCTCATATTCATCCCGGCCAAGGGCTTCGGTTCCGCGGCGGTCGCGGTATCGGGCGCGGAGCTCGAATGCAACAGGATGTATGAGCTTGCCATGAACAATATGCGTATCGTCGCCGAGTCCCTCTCGACCAAGCGCAAGGGCGATCTTGACGAGGTCGACGCCGCAGAGGAGACCATCGACTTCCTCAATCACGAGATCGCGAAGGCGCTGGTCGACATCAACCGCGCCGGTCTGGGCGAGCCCGAGGCCCGCTCCATCGACCGCATGCACCACATAATAACCGACTATGAGCGCATAGGCGACCACGCGGAGAATATCGCGGGCTACGTCCGCCACATGCGCGACGAAAAGCTGACGTTCTCCGAACAGGCGAACGAGGAGCTGAAGGAGCTCTTCAAAAAGGTCATCGACATCACGGAGCTTGCCAACTCCTGCATTAAGGCCCCCTCCGAGGAGAAGTATCAGGAGGTCGCCCGCCGCGAGCAGGAGATCGACGATCTCGTCGAGCAGTACGAGAACGGCCATATCGAGAGGATGGAGAAGCGGCTCTGCTCCGCTGACGTCGGCATGCTCTTCGTGGAGATGCTGACCGACCTCGAAAGGGTCGGCGACCACGCGATGAACCTCGCCGAGACGGGCTGCGGGAAATGATCACCTCCGCGCGAAACGACAAGATAAAGGAGATCCGCTCCCTCGCCTCCAAGAAGGGGCGGCGCGAAACGGGCCTACACCTCATCGAGGGCGAAAGGCTCGTGCTCGACGTGCTCGCCTCGGGGATAGTCCCCGACACGGTGCTCGTCGCCGAGTGGAACACCACCGCCGGAGCAAAGCTCGAAGCGCTGGGCGTCCCCTATATCGAGGTCACGGCCGAGGTGATGAAGGCCGCCTCCGATACGGATTCGCCGCAGGGCGTGCTCGCCGCGGTCAGGACGCCGGACACACTGCCTCCCGAAGAGTATCCGAGGGGGCTCATTGTCTGCCTCGACCGCATACAGGATCCCGGCAATCTCGGCACGGTGCTCCGCACCGCCGACGCCTTCGGCGCGGCGGGAGTGCTCGTGGGGGAGGGCAGCGTCGATCCGTTCATGCCCAAAGCCGTGCGCGCGGCGATGGGCTCGACCTACCACGTCCCCGTATGGCAGGGGGAGCTCAAGACGGAGCTCAGGCGCCTGCGGGAGCAGGGCTTCGGCCTCATCTGCGGACATCTCGCGGGGAGCGGGGAGCTGCCCGATCTGCCCCGGGACCGCGCGCTCGTCATCGGCAACGAGGCGAACGGCGTATCGCCCGAGACCGCGGAGGAATGCTTCCTCTACCGCCTGCCCATGAAGGGCCGCGCGGAAAGTCTGAACGCGGCGGTCGCGGCCGCGATACTCATCTACAAATTGAGCGAATGAAAAAAGGCCCTCTGCGCAGAACGGCGCGGAGGGCCCTTTTTTGTGCGGGCTTATTTCTTCTTCTTTGCGATGCTGACGATGAGCAGCGCCGCAAGCACGGCTGCGGCAAGCACGAGCGCGCCGATCACGACGTACGGGGGCTGATCGGCGACGGGCGGCTCGACGGGCGTCTGAGTGGGCGCCTGAGTGGGCGTCAGGATAAGATCTGCGAGAACGGGCAGCATATCGACCTCCTTATCGATGGATGAGGGCTCCGCCGGGCGGGGCTCATTTCTTTTTCTTCGCGAATCGGACTATGAGCAGTACCGCGGCGACGGCGGCGGCCAGTATCAGCACGCCTATCAGTATGAACGGCGCGAGCAGGCCGACCTTGTCGAGGGGAGAGAGTGCAACGTCTGCGGGAATGGGGAACATATGGACCTCCTTAATGAATGAATGCTGATATCGCGAGCCCCGCCGAGAAGGACAGGGCGTTTGCAGCGAGGGAATCGAGGAGCGCGCGCGGACGACCCGCGGCCTTTTTGTAGACGACGGCCTCGACGAGCACGGCCGCCGTCTCGAGCACGAGGAGCGCCGCCCAGTCGGGCACGCGGAGCACGCCCGACGCGATGAAGCGGAGGAACACCACGGGCGGGTTCGTCAGTACGTTCGCGAGCAGGGCTATCGTGAGCTGCCTCCCGCGGAAGCCGAGCAGGTAAAGGAGCGGCAGCTCCAGCGCCTCCGTCAGCGCGAGCGAGAGTATGAGCGCCGTTGGGAGCGTCATACGCGCTCCCTTCCGAGGCCGAACAGGAGCAGCGCCAGCGATGCGAGCGCGAGCGCGCCGGAGACCGCGGGCGTGAGCTCAAACGGCAGGGCGAGGAAGTACGGCGTGACGCCCACGAACAGCGCGGCGGTCAGCAGGCCGAACGACATGCCCTTTGCGCCGGGGAGCAGCTTTGCCGAGGCGTGGAGCGTTATCGGCATGGTCATATTGAACAGGAACAGCGCGGCGAGTGTCGCGGCGGGGTGCACGGGGAAGAACAGCAGCAGCGCGCAGGCGGCGAGCGATATCACGCCGGTCAGGCGCGCGCCTATGAGGTCGGAAACGAAGCCGCCCGCGGCCTTGCCCAGAGCGAGGCAGAGCACGGGCACGAACCCAACGAGCTCATACGGGAGCCGCGCAAAGGCGTCGCCCGTATCGAATGCCGAAACGCCCATGAAGGAGCGCAGCACCACCACGAGGAACAGGAGCGCGAGGCATATGCCGCCGCCCCTTTTCGTTTTGACGGAGAACTCCGCGTTGGGGACGATCTCCGCGCCGGAGCAGCCGGCAAGAGCTATCTCGGCGCCTATCACCGCGACGAGTATCGGGAGCAGGGGCGTGAGCCACGTGCGGAAAACTCCGCCGCAGACCTTGCCGAAATAGAGGCCTATCGCGCCGGGGGATACGAACACGCCGAGCGGGCCTGCCTTGCCGCCGGAGCGGTTCATGACCTCTATGCCTCCGCCGACGTGGAAGGCGCCGTTGCCGAGCCCGGCTATCACCGCCGCTGCGACGGGGACCTTTACAAACAGGAAAGCCGCCGCGACGAGCGCGCAGCCGACCCCCGCGAAGAGCATGTTCCGGTCGAGCTTATCGGCCAGTATGCCCAGCGGCAGCTGCATGAGGAAAGCGAACGCGTTGTACAGCACCATGACCGTCCACGCGCCGTCCCCGCGGGACAGAAAGCCGAAGAACAGCGCCGCGCAGGCCAGATCGACCGCGGCGTGAGCAATGGACAAAAAAGTGAGTCTGAGTTTCATTTGCGCCTCCGTGAGCCCTTCGGGCCTCACTCTTTATACGCGCGGGCGGGGCGGATTCCTTACGGTATCAGAAATATTCCCTGTGCAGCGGGGAGTAGGTCAGCTTTCCGTTGATCCGCGAGCTCTCGAACAGCGTTATGCCCCTGACCGTCATGGAGCCCTCGACGGGGACGGCCTTCAGCTCCTCCTCCACGAGCTCGTCATGCTCCACGCTTCGGCCGAGTGTGATGTGCGGCACGTAGCGCCTGCGGTCGAGGGCGAAGCCGCGGTCGAGAAGAGCGGCGCCGAGCGTCTCGTGCAGCACGGAAAGCTCGTCAAGGTCGCCGCCGACGGTCACGAGCGACACCTTGCGGGAGCCGGAGCGGGTCTTGTCGAAATACCCGTAGCCGCCGAGACTGAGCGTGAACGGGCGTATGCCGCGGCATGCCTCGCGCATGGCGGAGGCGGCGCCGGAAAGATCCTCCGACTCGCCGATGAAGTGCAGGGTCAGGTGGAGATTCTCCGCGGGCACGAAGCGCCCCCCGCAGGAGCGTTCCCGCAGAGCGCGGGAGACGCCGCCCAACGCGCGGCGCATTTCGGGCGTTAGCTCGATACCGATGAAAAGACGCATGGAAAGCACCCCCTTGTCGCCTTCGATTATACCATGCGCGGCGCGCATTTGGCAATAAGCGGCCGGATCGCGAAAAAATCTTAAAATATATTGGGAAAAAGGCTTGCAATCGCACGGGGCCTCGGAGTATAATAGCATCTGCGGATCTTTCGGGGCGCTTATTTTCTCGTCCCACCGCAAATAAGCGGCAGGAGGGCGGCTACTCGCCCTGCACCGAACAAGTTAGGAGATTCAAAATGAAGAAGGATATCCATCCTGCGTATGGTGAGAGCATCGTCCGCTGCGCCTGCGGCGAGACCTTCAAGTCCGGCTCTGTAAAGGGCGAGCTCAAGGTCGAGATCTGCTCCAAGTGCCATCCCTTCTACACCGGCCGTCAGAAGCTCGTCGACACCGGCGGACGCGTAGACAAGTTCAAGAAGCGCTATGGCATGAACTAAAAGGACTTTACAGAATGACCTCGATTTTTCGAGGCCATTTTGTCTATCGGGAGGCAAATATGTTCAACGTTGAAAAGGTCACTCAAAGCATCATAGAATGGATCCGCGCCTGGTTTGAGGAGAACGGCGCGGGCTGCAGCGCGGTCATCGGCATCTCGGGCGGCAAGGATTCCTCCGTTACGGCGGCGCTCTGCGCGGCGGCCCTCGGGCCCGAGCGCGTTGTCGGCGTAATGATGCCCAACGGCGTCCAGCCCGACATCGGCTATTCCGAGGAGCTCATCGCCCTCCTCGGGATAAGGTCCGTCACCGTCAACATCCGCGCCGCGTACGAGGCCCTCTCCCGCGAGGCGGAGGCTGCCATCGGCGGGGAGCTCTCCCGTCAGACCGTTATCAACATGGCGCCGCGCCTCCGCATGACGGCGCTCTACGCCGTGTCCCAGAGCATGAACGGCCGCGTGGCAAACACCTGCAACCTCTCGGAGGACTGGGTCGGCTATTCCACCCGCTGGGGCGATTCCGTGGGCGATTTTTCCCCGCTCGCGAAGCTGACCGTGCATGAGGTGCTGGAGGTCGGCCGGTATCTCGGCCTGCCCGATCACATTGTCGACAAGGCGCCCTCCGACGGTCTTACCGGCCTCACCGACGAGGACAATCTCGGCTTCACCTATGAGACGCTCGACCGCTACATCAGGACGGGGGTCTGCATCCCCGAGGAGAAGAAGGAGCTGATCGACCGCAAGCACCGGGCGAACCTCTTCAAGCTTGCCATGATGCCCGCCTTCCCCTACGAGCCGGAGGAGGACTGAAATGCTTTATCTCGTAAGGCACGGACAGACGCCCTATAACGTCGAAAACAGGCTCCAGGGGCAGCTCGACATACCGCTTTCCGAAACGGGGCGGGAGCAGGCGAGGGAGCTCAGCGAAAGGCTCAAAGCGGAGGGCCCGCGCGTTAATAAGCTCTATTGCAGCACGCTTTCGAGGGCGGGCGAGACGGCGCGGATAATCGGCCGCGCGCTTATGCTCACGCCCGTGACCGTCGCGGGGCTCGAGGAGATCTATTTCGGCCGCTTCCAGGGGCACATGTTCACCGACTGCGCAAGGCTCTTTCCCGAGGCTTACGCCGATTATCTCATCCACGGCTCGAATTCGAACGCGCACGGCGGCGAAACGGGCTTTGACGTGATGGAAAGAGCAAGGAAGGCGCTTCTAAAGCTCCCCGAAAGCGCTAATTCGGAGCCCGCGCTCGTCGTCTGCCACGGCGCCGTCATAGGCTTCCTGCGCGCCGCCGCCGAGGGGCTTCCCTTAAACGACGTCCGTAAGTTCATTCCGAAGAACGCCGAGCTTTGCGAATTCACTCCCGAAATGATGGAGCGGATCGC
>JAFZRT010000004.1 GCA_017619735.1 Clostridia bacterium | reverse complement strand
CCTCCGTCGGGGCGGAGAAGCCGGAGAAGAGCACCGTTTCACGGTCGGCGAAGGGCTGGAGGAAGTATTTCGGCGCGCCCTCTATCATGCGGCCGATGTTCTCAAAGGAAGTCCTGTCGTGCAGCTCCCTCACGACGGTCGTGCGGAACTCGAAGTCGACCGCGCCGGAGAGGAGAAACTCTATGCTCTCGCGGATGGGGCCGGGGTCCATATCCTGCCTGCCGCAGGTCGCGGCGTAGCGGGGAAGATCGTTCTTGACGTCCATGGCTATGTAGTCGACGAGGCCTTCCCGCACGAGGGCGCGGAGGGTCTGGGGCCGCATGCCGTTCGAATCGAGCTTCACCGCAAAGCCCAGCTCCTTTATCCTGCGCATCACGTCGGGAAGATCCGGGCGGAGCGTCGGCTCGCCCCCCGTGAACGCCACGCCGTCAAGCATGCCGCGGCGTTTGCCGAGGAAGGATAAAAGCTCCGCGTCGTCCATTACCGCGGGAGCCGAGGCGCTCCAAAGCTCCGAGTTGTGACAGAAGGGACAGCGAAGGTCGCACCCGGCGAGAAACACCGTGCAGGCCACCTTCCCCGGGTAATCGAGCAGCGTCAGCTTTTGTATTCCGTTGATCTCCATACTTGCCTCCGTGGAGCATTCTTTACCGCTATGATAGCAGATTATCGCGCCGCGTTCAAGTACCCGTTTGCGGCCGCCGCACGCGTCCCCGCGCCGACGCCGCGCGGCATAAAAATATTGACGGCGACACGCTTTTCTGCTACAATGAAAGTTAGGATATATTAAATTCCGCGCTTCGCCCGCCGCGGTTTTTGCACAAAATTGTTGACAGACGCCGCGGGAGGTGGTATAATCGGCTGAGTTAATGATGTTAACCGCCTCGGCGCGGAACAAACGGCTTTATTATTTGTTTTATAAGGAAGGCATGATATGGATCTTTTCGACAAATGCACAAACGAGCTGGTGGAGACCAGCCGCAGGGAGGGCATATACCCCTATTTCCACTGCCTTGAATCCAGGCAGGACGTCGAGGTCATAATGGAGGGCAAGCGCCGCATTATGCTCGGCTCGAACAACTACTTGGGCCTCACGGTCAACCCGCGGGTAATAAAGGCGGGCGTGGAGGCGCTCGAAAGGTACGGCAGCGGCTGTTCGGGCTCCCGCTTCCTCAACGGCACGCTCGATATGCACGTCCGTCTGGAGGAGGAGCTCGCCGACTTCCTGCACAAGGAGGCCTGCATGACGTTCTCGACGGGCTTCCAGTCGAACCTCGGCATTATCAGCGCAATAGTCGGCAGGAACGATTACATGATCTGCGACAAGGAGAATCACGCCTCCATCTACGACGGATGCCGCCTCTCCTACGGCAAGATGTTAAGGTACCGCCACGCCGACATGGAGGACCTTGAGGAGCAGCTCAAGCGCGTGCCGGAAAACGCCGGCAAGCTCATCATCACCGACGGCGTGTTCTCCATGGGCGGCGATATCGCCAAGCTCCCGGAGATAGTCGCCCTGGCGGAGAAGTACCACGCGAGGGTAATGGTCGACGACGCCCACGGCCTCGGCGTGCTGGGCGAGAACGGCCGCGGCACCGCGGACTATTTCGGCCTGACCGACAAGGTCGATATCATTATGGGCACCTTCTCGAAGAGCCTCGCCTCGCTGGGCGGCTACATGGCCGGCGATTACAGGGTGGTCGATTACGTCCGCCACGCCTCGCGCCCGTTCATATTCTGCGCGTCCATACCCCCGGCAAACTGCGCGACCGCGCTCGAAGCGCTCCATGTGCTGAAGGAGCATCCCGAGCTGCCCAAGCGCCTCATGGATCTTTCAATGTACATGAGGAGGGGCCTGCGGGAGAGGAAGATCGCGATAAGGGACAGCATAACGCCCATCATCCCCATCTACACCTACACCACGGAGAGGACTCTCGTGAAGGCGAAGGAGCTTTACGACAACGGCGTGTACGTCAATCCCGTACTGCCCCCGGCGACCCCCGCCGACGAATGCCTCCTCCGCACGAGCTATATGGCGACGCACACCGAGGCGCTGCTTGACGAGGCGCTCGATATTATCGAAAAGGTCATCGGCCATACCGCCGAGGAGGCCGTCTGATGAGCGGAGCGAGGGCCAGAAGGGTCACCGTAATAACCGGCGCGACGAGCGGCATCGGCCTCGCCATGGCGGAGGAGTTCTCCAAACGCGGCGATAAGGTCTGGGCCGCTGCGCGCAGGCAGGCGCCGCTCCCCGAAGGCGTCGAGTTCATCTCGGTCGACGTCACGGACGAGGCCGCGGTAAAGGCCGCGGTAGAAGAGATCGTCCGCAGGGAGGGCAGGATCGATCTGCTCATTAACAACGCGGGCTTCGGCATATCGGGCGCGGTGGAGTTCACCGAGCTCGAGGACGCGAAGCGCCAGTTCGACGTCAATTTCTTCGGCATGGTCAACTTCACCAAGGCCGTGCTGCCCCATATGCGCGGGGCGGGGAAGGGGACCATACTCAATACCAGCTCCGTCGCAGCCGTAACGCCGATACCGTATCAGACCTATTATTCCGCCTCCAAGGCGGCGATCAACGCCTATACAATGGCCCTCGCCAACGAGGTCAGGGGGTTCGGCGTCCGCGTGACCGCGCTGATGCCCGGCGACGTCAGGACCGGATTCACCGCCGCAAGGGCAAAGTCCATGGCGGGAGCGGAGGTATATCCCTCGCTCGTCAAGTCCGTCTCCACAATGGAGCACGACGAGCAGAACGGCATGAGCCCGGCGGTACTCGCGAGGAGGGCTTACCGCATCACCGCGAAGAAGCGCCCCAAGCCCCTGTATTCCTGCGGCTTCGTGTACTGCCTGCTGAGCACTCTCGCAAAGCTCCTCCCGTCGCGTCTCGTTAACTGGATACTGTCGAAGCTGTACGGCTGAATACTCTGAAAAGAAAGATCCCGCTTTTGCGGGATCTTTTTGTTATATGCCTTATACCTTCCGCCTGCCGCCCGCGGGGTCCTTAAGCCCCTCCTCGGTCAGCTCGACCACCCTCGTCGCGACCTCCTTTATGAACTTGCGGTCGTGAGTGACGGCGATTATGCAGCCGCCGAAGCCGGCGAGCACCCGGCGTATGACGGGGTTGGAGATCGGGCTGAAATTGCGCGTCGGCTCGTCGAGGAGCAGCACGCTGCAGCCGTCCAGCGCCATCTTGACGAAGAAGAGCTTCGCCTTCTGCCCGCCGGAGAGCTTCGACACGGGGCTTTCCGCCTCGTCCGCGGTGAAGCGCACGCTGCCCAGATACGTGCGGGCGGCGGTGACGGCCTCCTTCTCGCCCGAGGGCGCGAGGAAATCTATCGGCGAAGCGTAGGCGTCGAGCTCGTCCCAGTAGTTCTGCGGCATGTAAAAGAGGCGGATATCGCGCCTGTCGCTGAGCAGGTCGAATATTTCACGCAGGAGCGTGGTCTTGCCTACGCCGTTGCGGCCCGTCACCGCGACGTGCTCCGACGCGTCCACGTTCAGCGTGAAGCCCTCCGTGAGCTTCGTGCCCGCGGGGGAAACGAGGCCGTCCGTCGTGTAGCGCAGTATCTCCTTGCGCCGCGGCAGCTCGACCTCCGGCAGCTTTACGTCTATCTGCCACTCGCTCACGGGCGCCTCGGTCAGGCTCTCCCGCTCCTTTTCGAGCCGACGGCCCTGGCTCATGACCGAGTGCATCTTTTTTTTCAGGAGCCGCCCGGTCGACGGATCCTGCCTTGACAGGTTCCGCTGCGCGCTGTCGACCTTTTCGTAGATCTCGCGCCAGCGCTCCTCCTTTTTGCGCTGCTCCTCGTGCTCGAAGGCGGAGACCTGCGCCTGATGCTCCATCGCACGCATGCGCCGCTCCATGTACTCGCGGTAGGGGACGTTCGCCACGGTGTGCCGCGCGACCTTCTTGTGATGGACGTGCTCCAGATGTATGACCGCCGTCGCCGTGTTCTCGATAAGCGTCTCGTCGTGGGAGACGAACAGCACGCCCCCGTCGAAGGAGTTGATGAACCCCTCCAGCCATTCGAGGGTCTCTATGTCGACGTCGTTGGTCGGCTCGTCCAGAAGGAGCATGTCCGGCTCCCTCACGAGTATCTTCACGAGCCGCAGCTTCACGCGCTCGCCGCCGGAGAGGGTCGATATCGGCCTCTCGGCGTAAACGATATCGGGATCGAGGCCCAGCTCGGCGGCCTTCGCCTCCGCGAGCCAGCCGGCGTCCGCACCCATGTATCCCGCGGCGGTCGTTCCGCGCTCATCGGTGGTCAGCTCCTGCGCGAGATACCCTATGCGGTGCCTCCCGCGGAATACGGAGCCCGTGTACTCGGCGTGCCCCTCGATTAGCTCCGGGTCGGCGATGAGCTTCAGAAGGGTCGATTTGCCGTTGCCCTCCTCGCCTATTATCACCGTGCGGTCCCCCGGATTAAGGGTAAACGAAATATCCTTCACGAGCGTGCGCCCGCTGCTTTTCAAATATAGGGAAACGTTGTTCAGTTGTATCATGGTGACCTCGCTGAAATAAAACACCGAAGGCGCTCATGTGAAAAGCGCCCCGCACATTGGCGGATTAAATGAGATGCAGTTGTGTTTTCAGCGAATGTTCAAGCCGGTGTACCTCGTTCTTTTGTTCAAAGACCATTATATCACGCCGACGCGGAGCATGCAAGAGCATCTCGCGGAAAAGCCGTTCCGGCGGGATGCCCGAATACGGTCGGCTTATTTTGCGCCGGCGGAAATGACTATGCTTCGGGCGATGGCTTCGAGCTCCGCGTCCGACAGAGCGGACGGAGCGAACTCCGCGACGACCCCGATGCCGAGTTCGCTGCTGTACGCGGCGATCGCCGGGCAGGAGAAACGGGTCTTGTTCCCGTCGCTGTCGACAGTGCTCGTCACGTCGGTGCTGCAGATCATGACGCGGCAGCCTTCGGACGAACTGACCGTACGGACGTCCGCGCCCCTGATCGAGAGCTGAGAAAGCGAGCCCCTGAACTCCGAGAAAGCGATATCCGTTTCAAGATCGAGCCGGGCATTTTTGTCAAGACCGTCGTATCCGAACTCCGACTTCATCTCGTCGGTCCAGATCATCGAGGAATAGATGAGAACGCCGACGGGCTCGCCGTTCCCGTCGTAAACGGCATATGAGCGGTCGAGACACCCGTAACGGCCGATGATGCTGTTCCTCATCAGCTCGTCGTCGGGATAATAGGCCGTACCCTCGGGGACGCCCTTTTTGATCGTCCAGCCCTCCGGAAGATCGATCCACACCGAAACGGGGGAACGGTCTTTCTCCTCCAGATAATAGTTGCCGGCTTCAAACACGGCCGTCACGCCCGCGTTTGCCGCGTTTTCGCCGCTATCCTTTTTATCGGCGTCCGCTTCCGGAGACCTGCCGCAGGCGGCAAGGAGGAAAACGAAGGCAAATGCGATCATAAAACATGCGAGCTTTTTCATGATGAGCCTCCTGATAACGATACTTGATCAAGCTCAATAACACTATATCAAAACTGATATTGGTCTGCAAGGCGCCATCACGCATCAGAAGAACAGTTTTTTCCTTACGTTCTCCCGTTTTCTTATCAGACTTCCGACGATCAGCACGACCACAGCGAGCATCGCGCAGGCGACGGCGGCGTAGAGCGACCAGTCGAAATGTATGCGGCTCTTCAGATGCAGTTCGATCAGCATCTGCAAGACCAGCACGAACACCGCGGCCAGCACGAGCACGATAATCATCTTGAGCGGCAGGGAGGCCTTTTTGGAGCCGAGCATGAGCTGACAGCCGATCACGAACGCGCCGGTCAGCAGCGTCACGGGCAGCGCGAACAGGAAGTACCAGTTCCCGCCGAGCAGCATGTAAAGGCCGAAAAGGAACGCCGCCGTCTCGAGCGTGCCGAACAGTATGAACAGCCATACGCGCGGCCGCCTGAAAAGGCAGGGGAACACCGCCGCCATGAAGAACAGCGCTATGCAGCCGGCGGGTATGAGCGACCATGTTAGCCGCCCGTCCTTCACGAGAT
Source organism: Clostridia bacterium (assembly GCA_017619735.1). Lineage (GTDB taxonomy): Bacteria > Bacillota > Clostridia > Christensenellales > CAG-138 > UBA3857. The sequence goes on along the minus strand of JAFZRT010000004.1, from coordinate 21,013 downwards.
CGGCGAGCAGTACCGAAATGAACGGTATCGCAAGGAGCAGGGAAAGCACCTTCGCGGCGATCACGCGCACGGCCCTGTGGGTGACGTTCTCGGCGGAGGCGGGGAAGGGCCTCTCGGCGTTCGGCGAATAGGGCTTCGCGGGGTTTATGACCTCCACCCCGCAAAGCGGACACCGCCTTTCGCTCTCGTTAAGCTCGACTCCGCAGTTGACGCAGTAACTCATGATACCTCCATGTCATCTGTCCTCGTTGCTTTCGATAAACACCTTAATCCCCATCTTAACCAGCCGCGTGAAGAATGCCCTCTCGAGGAAGCTTTCCCGGATGGTGCGGGTGAAGTTCACGTACAGCTTCCCGCCGTAGCCGATTGCGGCGCAGGCGACGGGGTTCTCTATGAGCGAGCCGAGCATGAAGTCGAAACGCTCGACGTGCGCCTCCATCTCCCCGGGCAGCTTCACGAGGCCCAGGTTCGAAAGACAGGTGGTCGATTTGCGGTCGCCCTCTATGCGGTACGCGATGCTCATTATCGGATCCTTTATGAACAGCGGCACGAGCCGCATGAACACGTTCCTCTCGATGCCGACGTTGCTCGCGACCTTGGCGGCGAGGCGTCTCGGGTCGGTCTCCAGCTTCAGCTGATGGTGCACGATCTGCACCGCCTCGTCAAAGCCGTATTCGCCCAGGCGCGTGTCGAGGCCGACGTTCGCGTAGTTGGCGAAATTGCGCAGCGTTCTGCAGCCGAAGAGCCGCCGCAGGTTCACGGGCACCGTCACCTTTACCGGCCGGCGCGCCTGTAAAACTCCGCCCCTCGCCTTTTTCCAGTCGGCCGCGGCGAAGAGCAGCACCGTCGTCAGGTATTCCGTGACCGTCACCCCCGCGGCCTTCGCGCGGGCGGATATCTCCGCGGCGTCGAGTATGCCGCAGGTCACGTGCAGAAAATCGCGGTCGGGCGTGCCGTAAAGGCGGTAAGCCCTCACGGGCGGCTCGGGCACGGCCTTCGGCCCGGCGTGGGTCAAAAACCCGTCGGCGAGCTCCTCCGCGGAGGCGGGCTCGTCACAGTCGAGTATGTCTCCCTCGCGCGGGACCTTCACGCCGTATTTGATCGAAATATACTCGGCGGTAAGCGTCTTCAGAAACGACAGTCCGCCCGCTCCGTCGGTGATGACGTGGAATATCTCCACGGCGATCCTCCTGCCGAAGCAGCGCACGCGGAAGGCAAAGCCGCCGTTCTCGCGGAAGAGCATGCGGGCGCAGGGGTTCTGCACGTCGTCGCGGATATCCGGCGCGCCGTCGAGCTTATCGAGATAGTACCAGAAAAAGCCCCGGCGCAGGCGCATAGCGAAATTGGGGAACCGCGCCACGGTCTTGAGGAGCGCGCGCTTCAATACCTGCCTGTCGACCGGCTCGTCCAGCGTTACAGAAACGCGGAAAAGCGCGTTCCATCCCTCCGTCATGGCGGGGGGATAGATCTTCGCCGCGTTGTCGAGGGGCAGCCAGCCGGAGCCCCGCCCGTTTTTAACAGTGCCGTGTTTCATGGGTGCATTGTAACACATGCAAAACTGATATGCAAGAGCATTATATCTGATTTTTGAAATTAGATTATGCGGAGGGCTTTTCTTCTTAAATCAATATATATCCTCGCTCCCGCTTGAAACGGGGCGGCCTTCAAGGTATAATTATACTGTCCGATAATGGACGCACGAAACGCAATACACTTTCTGCGGAGGTTTTCATGGATTATAAACTGAGTCCCGAGCACCTCATGGCGAGGACGCTCTTCTCCGAATTCGCGGAGAACGAGGTAAAGCCCTACGCCTCCGAGGTCGACGAAACGGAGGAGTTCCCCCGGGGAACGGTAGAAAAGCTGCGGCATTACGGGTTCATGGGCATACCCATCCCGCGCGAGTTCGGCGGTCAGGGCTGCGATTCCCTTACCTACGTCCTCTGCGTTGAGGAGATATCAAAGCGCTGCGCCACCACGGGCGTCATCGTCTCCGCCCACACCTCGCTCTGCTGCGATCCCATATTGAAGTACGGTACTCCCGCCCAGAAGGAGGAGTTCTTAAAGCCCCTCGCTTCCGGCGAAAAGCTCGGCGCGTTCGCTCTTACGGAGCCCAACGCCGGCACCGACGCCGCGGGCGTGCAGACCAAGGCCGTCCTCGAAGGCGAAGAGTACGTATTGAACGGCTCCAAGATATTCATCACCAACGGCAAGGAGGCGGATATCTACATCATATTCGCCCTCACCGACCCCTCCAAGGGCACAAAGGGTATGTCCGCCTTCATAGTGGAGAAGGGCACCCCCGGCTTCACCTTCGGCACGAAGGAGAAGAAGATGGGCATAAGGGGCTCCTCCACTTACGAGCTGATATTCCGCGACTGCCGTATCCCGCGCGAGAACATGCTCGGGCAGGAGGGCAAGGGCTTCTCGATCGCCATGGCGACGCTCGACGGCGGCCGCATAGGCATCGCCGCGCAGGCGCTGGGCATCGCGGAGGGCGCTCTTGAAACGACCGTCGCATACGTCAAGCAGAGGAAGCAGTTCGGCCGCGCGATTGCGCAGTTCCAGAACACGCAGTTCACCCTCGCCGATCTCGCGGCAAGGGTCGAGGCGGCGAAGCTGCTCGTCTACAAGGCGGCCTGCGCAAAGGATACGCAGAAGCGCTTCTCGGTCGAGGCGGCCATGGCGAAGCTCTTTGCGGCGGAAACGGCTATGGAGGTCACGACCAAGTGCGTGCAGCTCCACGGCGGTTACGGCTACACCCGCGAATACGCGGTGGAGCGCATGATGCGCGACGCGAAGATCACCGAGATCTACGAGGGCACCAGCGAGGTGCAGCGCATGGTCATCTCGGGCAGTCTGCTCGCGTGAGGAGGTAGTATATGCTGAACATCATCGTATGCATAAAGCAGGTACCGGACACCAACGAGGTGCGCCTCGATCCCAAGACCGGCACCCTTATAAGGGAGGGAGTCCCCTCCATAATGAACCCCGACGATAAGGCGGGCCTGGAGGCGGCCCTGCGCATAAAGGACGAGCTTGGGGCGACCGTGCGCGTCGTTTCAATGGGCCCGGCGCAGGCGGACGCAGTCCTGCGCGAGGCGCTCGCGATGGGCGCGGACGAGGCGTATCTCGTCAGCGACCGCGCTTTCGGCGGAGCCGACACATGGGCGACCTCTTCGACCATTGCCGCCGCCGTATCGAAGCTCCCCTACGACATCGTGTTTACCGGCCGTCAGGCGATCGACGGCGATACCGCGCAGGTAGGGCCGCAGATGGCGGAGCACCTCGGCATCCCCAACGTCAGCTATGCGGAGGAGATCCGCGTCGTCGGCGACAGTCTCATAGTCAAGAGACAGTTCGAGAACAGCTATCAGGTCGTCAGGGTCAAGATGCCCTGCCTCGTGACGGCTCTGACCGAGCTCAACCGTCCCCGCTACATGACCCCCGGCGGGATATTCCGCGCCTACCGTGAAAAGGAGGTCACCGTTTGGACCCGTCCCGACGTGCCCGTCGACGACTCGAACATCGGCCTCAAGGGTTCCCCCACCCGCGTAAAGGAGAGCTTCCCCAAGGCCATGAAGGGCAAGGGCGAGGTCGTCACCATGGACGCCGAGGCGGAGGCCGACTGGCTCCTTGAAAAGCTCCGCGAGAAGTTCATTGTCTGAGGTGGAATATGAAACAGTTTTCCGATCATAAAGGCGTTTACGTTTTCATACAGCAGGTGGAGGGAGTGATAGCTCCCGTCAGCTTCGAGCTGATAGGCAAGGCGAAGGAGCTCGCGAAGGCCCTCGGCGCCTCCGTTTCCGCGGTGCTCTGCGGATACAACGTGGCGCATCTTGCCGACGAGCTCGGCGAGTACGGCGCCGATACCGTAGTGCTCATCGACGATCCCGCGCTCGCGGAGTACACCACCGAGCCCTACGCCCAGGCGATATACGGCGCGATCGAATACTTCAAGCCCGAGATATTCCTCTACGGCGCGACCACCATCGGCCGCGATCTCGCGCCCCGCGTCTCCGCAAGGGTGCATACCGGCCTCACCGCCGACTGCACCAAGCTGGAGATCGACCCGGAGACGGGCCGCCTGCTCATGACCCGTCCCGCCTTCGGCGGCAATCTCATGGCGACCATAGTCTGCCCCGATTTCCGCCCCCAGATGGCCACGGTAAGGCCCGGCGTCATGCAGAGGGCCGAGCGTGAGGAGGGACGCCGCGCGATGGTGCTCCCCTTCAATCTCAAGATCGAAAAGAACGACTGCTTTATCGAGGTGCTAGACGTCATCAAAAAGATGAACGAGTCCGTCGATATCTCGGAGGCGGACATACTGGTCTCCGGCGGCCGCGGCATGGGCTCGAAGGAGAACTTCGGTATGCTCTACGACCTCGCGGACGCGCTCGGCGGCAGGGTAGCCGCTTCCCGCGCGGCGGTCGACGCCGGCTGGGCGGATAAGGAGCAGCAGGTCGGCCAGACCGGCAAGACCGTCCGTCCCAAGCTCTATATCGCCGTCGGCATCTCCGGCGCGATACAGCACCTCGCCGGCATGGAGGAGTCGGAGATCATAATCGCCATCAACCGCGACGAGACCGCCCCCATATTCAACGTGGCGGACTTCGGCGTCGTGGGCGACCTCCACAAGATCGTCCCCATGCTCACGCAGAAAATAAAAGAGCTCAAAAACTGAAAACAAAGGCAAAGAAAAACGGCGGTCCGCAAACGATGCGGGCCGCCGCTTTCAGGTGAGGAAAAACAAAAAAAGCGATTGGCAAAAGCGCTCGGGAACGGTTTCGCCGGTTTTCTTTGTCGCCGCTCCCTTCGCTTTCCCTTATATAACGCACGAGGCGGGGGAAAGGTTGCAACAAAAAATAATATATTTTACCGGCTAAGGCGCCCGGTCAATTCTTGTATTTGCTCTTGACAAACTCGATGAACGCTCTCGCGGCGGGGGAGACGCCCCTGCGCGGGCGGGAGACGACGCCTATGGTGCGGTGGAAGGGCGGATCGAGCTCCAGCACGGCCACGTTGTCGCGCCTGCCCTCCAGCACGAGCTCGGGCAGTATGGTCACGCCGAGCCCGCGCTCGACCATGGCGAGAGCCGCATAGTCGTCCGACAGGGCGTACTTGGCGCGCGGCGTTATCCTGCAGGAACGGAATATCCCGCCTATGTCGTAATTGGAGCCCTCGCCCGGGAGTATCAGATCCTCCCGGTCTATCTGCTCTACGGGGAAACGCCCGCTCCCCGCAAGTGGATGCTGCTTCGGCACCACCGCAAGCAGGCGGTCGCGAGTCAGCTCAATGAAATTGAGGTCGCGCTTGGTCTGCTTTGTCAGAAAGCCGCAGTCGAGCCGCTCGTCGAGCACCCTGTCCTCGATCTCGTCGTAGAGGCCCGCGAAGAGCTCCACCTCGATATTGGGGTAGAGCGCGGAAAAACTTCTGACGAGCTCCGGCGCCCAGTGCACCGCCACGCTCGAAAACATGCCGACGCGCACACGGCCGCTCCGCAGGCCGTTTATCTCGTCGACGGCGCCCGTCAGCTGCTCCTCCGCCCGCATCAGCTGGCGTATGGGGCCGATTAGCTTTTCACCGTCGCGCGTGAGCGTCGAGCCGGTCTTGCCCCGCTGCAGCAGCGGGAAGCCGCATTCGGCCTCGACGTCCTGTATTATGCGGCTGATGCCCGACTGCGTGTAGCCCAGCTTCTCCGCCGCAGCAGTCAGGGAGCCCGTTTCCGCGACGACCGCGAGCACCGAATATTTCGATGGATTGGTGATAGATCGCATGCCTTTTCCTTCCATGAGGTTTTATCATGTCTATTATACTAAACATTCGCTTTTATTTCAACACCCTCTGTTGTATCATTTGGCGGGATCGTTCGTCGTCTCGTATTTTTTTTGTCATGATCGGAGTTCAGTCAAAGGTATGAAGATACTCAAGCACGAATACGCAAGGCCGAAAAAACACCTGCCTAAGTGGGCGTCCGCGCTCATTTGCCTCGCGGTGATCGTGGGCGTTTTCACCATGTTCGCGATACCCATGGGGCTGTCGAACATGTTCTCGACCCTCATGAACACCGCGTTCGATATCCTCGTCAACACCTGCCTTTACATAATGGCGATAGCCGTCCTCATGGGCGCGCTCTCGGCTATTTTCACGGAGTTCGGCGTGGTCGATCTCCTCAACAAGATACTCTCCCCGCTCATGAAGCCCATATACGACATGCCCGGCGCAGCCGCGCTCGGCGTCGTCACGACATACCTTTCCGACAACCCCGCCATACTCTCGCTCGCGGACGATAAGGTCTTCCGCAGCTTCTTCAAGCGCTATCAGCTCCCCGCTCTCACCAACATCGGCACGTCCTTCGGCATGGGCCTCATAGTCACGACGTTCATGCTCGGTCAGGAGAGCGCCGCAGGGACGAGCCTTGTGCCCGCCATACTCGTCGGCAATCTCGCCGCCGTCATCGGCAGCGTCGTCAGCGCGAGGATAATGATGATATTCACCAAGAAGCTTTTCGGCAAGGAGGCCCCCGCCGTAAACGCGGAGGAGCTCGCCAAGCACGAAAAGAAGGAGGACAAGGAGCAGAACCTCGGCATGAGGACCATGAACGCCATACTGGAGGGCGGCAAGACGGGCGTGCAGCTCGGCCTTGACATAATCCCCGGCGTCGTCATAATCTGTACTATAGTGATGATGCTCACGAACTCCGCAGAGGTTTACACCGGCGCGGCGTATGAGGGCATAGGTCTCCTCCCGAAGGTCGCGGACAAGATCAACTTCATTCTGAAGCCCCTCTTCGGCTTCGTGTCGTCCGGCGCGGTATCCGTGCCCATCACGGCTCTCGGCTCCGCCGGCGCGGCTATGGGTCTCGTGCCGAACCTTCTCACGGAGGGCCTCGCCAACGCGCACGACGTTGCGGTGTTTACCGCAATGTGCATGTGCTGGAGCGGCTACCTCTCCACCCACGTCTCCATGATGGATAATCTGGGCTTCAAATACCTTACGGGCAAGGCGATACTCGCGCACACCGTCGGCGGACTCGCCGCCGGCGCCGCCGCCAACTGGCTCTACCGCCTCGCCGCACTCATATTCGCGCTCTGACAGGGGGCGCGTAAGCCGGAGGGATCATGGCCTATTCCAGCGCCGCTCAGCACAGGCGGATGATCGGCACGCCCATACCGCGGCTCGTCGCCTCGCTCGCCGTGCCTACGGTCATAAGCCAGCTCATAACGGTCGTTTACAACACCGCAGATACCTATTTCGTATCCCACATCGACACCAGCGCTTCCGCTGCCGTCGGTGTGGCTTTTGCGCTGCAGTCGATAATACAGGCGTTCGGATTCGGTATCAGCATGGGCTGCTCCAGCCTCGTTTCGCGGCGCCTCGGCGAGAAAAAGGACGATGAGGCGAACGAGTACGCCTCCAGCACGGTCTTCGCGGGGATAGTCATCGGCTTTATGCTTATGGCGGGCGGCCTTTCGACGCTCCGGCCCCTTCTTCGGCTGCTCGGCGCGACGGAGACCATACTCCCCTACGCCGCCGCCTACACGAGGATAATACTGATCGGCGCGCCCGTGATGTGCACCTCGTTCGTGCTCAACAGCATACTGAAGGCGGAGGGCATGGCGAACCTTTCCATGATCGGCCTCTGCACAGGCGGCGTCGTAAACGTCGCGCTCGACCCGCTGTTCATCTACACATTCGGCCTCGGGATCGCGGGCGCCGCCATCGCCACCGTGATAAGCCAGGCCGTCAGTCTCGTGATACTGCTCGTCATATTCCGCTCCGGGCGAAGCATAATCAAGCTCCGCGCCGGTTACGTTTCCCGCAGGGCGGAGACCTACTGGCAGCTCGTAAAGCTCGGCTTCCCGACCATCTGCCGTCAGGGACTGGGCAGCGTCGCCGCCGCGCTCCTCAACCGCGGCGCGGCGTATTACGGCGGGGATTTCGCGGACGAGGCGGTCGCCGCCGTCACCATCGCCAACAAGATCTACATGTTCGTAAGGAGCATCATGATCGGCATAGGTCAGGGCTTCCAGCCGGCCGCAGGGTACAATTTCGGCGCGGGCAGATACAGCCGCGTCAAAAAGGCGTTCTGGTTTGCCACGGCGGTCGGCACGGCAACAGCTGCGGCCGCCGCTGTGTCCGTCGGGCTCAACACCGCCGCGGTGATGAGCTGGTTCCGCAACGATCCCAAGGTGATCGAGATCGGCTCCCTCGCATTGAAGTTCGCCTGCGCGGTGATGCCGCTCATGGCGTATTCGACATTCGTCAATCAGCTCTATCAATGCCTCGGGTTCAGCGTCTGCGCGTCGATACTCGCCTCCTGCAGGCAGGGGATATTCTTCATACCGATAGTGCTGCTCCTGCCCCGCGCGATAGGCCTCGCCGGCGTCCAGACCGCGCAGCCAGCGGCCGACCTTGCGACGTTCCTAGTTTCCGTTCCGTTCCAGATCGTTTTCTTCAGACGCGTGCTCTCCCGTCCCGACAGCGGGGAGGAGCCCGCTCCCGAAGCCGGATGACGCGCGTTTCCCGATGTTTTTTCGCCGCCGGTGTTGAAAAACGGCGGCTTTTGTTTTACAATTATAAAAAATATATGTTCGGAGCCCCATATGAGAAACATCAGCGATATGTCCGTCAACGACCGGTACCGCGTCGAAAAGCCCAAAAGCGTAAAGGAGGTGCCCGCGTACCTGAAGCAGCTCCTCGGCAGCTTCTTCTCGCGGCTCGTCTACATCTTCCGCCTCGTGTGGGAGACGAAGCCCTCCCTGCTCTTCATTATGATATTCATGGCGCTGTTCAACGGCGTAATGCCCGTTATCGGCTCCATCATAGGCGCAAGGATAATAAACCGCCTGGCCGAGGTCTATTCGGGCGTGCAGCTCGCGTTCGGCGTGATCGCGATACTGCTCGTGCTGCAGTTCGTGTACATGTTCGTCAATCAGGCGGTGACGCGCCTCTACGCGACCGTCACCTCCATATCGGGCGAGCAGGTCACGAACCACGTCAAGATGAAGATCATGCGCAAAGCGCGCGAGGTCGACATGGTCAGCTTCGACTCGCCCGACTTCTATGCCAGGATGGAGAACGCCAACCGCGAGGCGGGCATGAGGCCCATACAGATCATGAGCTCGACTTTCTCCGTGCTGAGCACGCTGATCAGCATCGTCAGCTATATCGCAGTGCTCTTCGCGGTCAGCTGGTGGTCGCCCTTCCTTATTATCCTCGTGTCCATCCCCACCACGATAGTCAACTTCGTCTATAAAAGGAAGAACGTCAACTACATGTTCTTCCGCTCCAAGAACCGCCGCCAGATGGACTATTACGCGTCCACAGTCATCGACAAGGATCTCGTGAAGGAGATAAGGATGTTCAACCTCTCCGACACCTTCGCGGACAAATACAAGGGCGCGTTCGACGAATACTACCGCGGGCTCAAAAAGCTGCGCGTCGAGGAATGCCTCTACGGCCTCGGCGCCGCGGTCGTCACGAGCATCGTGTACTGCCTGCTCTACATATTCCTCGCAAAGGGCGTCTACCGCGGCGAATTCGCGGTCGGCGATTTCTCCCTCTACACAGGCGCCATCACCGCGATAGGCGCCGGCGTGACGAGCTTCATCGCGAGCACCGCCAACATCTACGAGGGCACGCTCTTCATCGACAATCTCATATCCTTCCTCGCGGAGAAGCCGACGATCGTCCCGTGCCTGCCCGAGCCGCGCCACGTTGAGAGGAACATCGGCCACACCATCGAGTTCCGCAAAGTGTATTTCCGCTATCAGGGCCTCGACCGCGACGTGCTGAAGGACATCAACCTCACCATCCACGAGGGAGAGACCGTCGTAATAGTCGGCCTCAACGGCGCGGGCAAGACGACGCTCGTAAAGCTCCTCACGAGACTTTACGATCCATCCTCCGGCACGGTGCTGCTGGACGGGCATGACATCAGGGAATACGACGTGGACGAGCTCTACGACATGTTCGGCATGATATTCCAGGACTTCGGCAAATACGCCGTCACCGCGGGCGAGAACATCGTTTTCGGCGACATAGAGCGCGACGCGGGCGAGGCGGAGATGAAGGAGGCCGCCTCCCACAGCGGAGCCGACGTGTTCATAGAGAAGCTGACGAAGGGCTACGACACGCCGCTCATGCGCTATTTCGAGGCGAACGGCGCGGAGCTGTCCATCGGCCAGTGGCAGAAGCTCGCGATAGCGAGGGCGTTCTACTCCGACTCCGACATACTGATACTCGACGAGCCGACGGCCTCGCTCGACCCCATGGCGGAGCAGGAGATATTCAACCAGTTCAACGAGCTGCGCAAAAACAAGACGAGCATATTCATCTCCCACCGCCTCTCCAGCGCGACAATAGCCGATACGATACTCGTAATGGAGGACGGCCGCATAGTCGAGAGCGGCAGCCACGCCGAGCTCATGCAGAAGAAGGGGAAGTACTACACCCTCTTCTCCACGCAGGCCGCGAGGTACGTGAGCGAGGAGATCTGACGGGATGCCCCGAAGGGCGGAGCGGAAAGCTCCGCCCTTTTTTTGCGCGCCTCCGCACGAAAAAGGACGGAATGCGACGGCGCATCCCTATTCGACGCAAACAGATGGAAATAGGGACGAACAATGACAAATCAGCGCAGAAGAAGCCGCATGGCGGCGCGAAAGGGGACGCAAAGGGAAACATCGCGCGGCAAAACGCCGTAACAAATGAACGCGCGCGGACATACCGGCGTGAATAATGCGACAGCCGACGTTTTTCGCGCCGGGGAGGGCGGCCGAATTGCGGCGCAAATGTGAAATATCCAATATAAAATCGGGAAAATCCACATCAGAGGTTGCATTTGAAAAGCATATGTGGTATCATTTAATTTGGTATTGTTCGCGGGTTTGGGCGATTGGGCCCGATTTCCCGTGTAATTTCGGAATACTGCGGAGGAAACGTTTGAACTATACAGCCGTCTACATACTGTTTGCCGTTTGTGCCGCCGTGCTGATAGTCGCCGGCATACTCGAAAAGAGGAAGCACAACAGGCAGGTGGAAAGGATACCCATGCGCATCAACGTCAACGGCATCCGAGGCAAGTCGACGATCACGCGAATGATCACCGCCATGCTGAAGTACCACGGCGTGAAGGTCGTCGGCAAGACCACCGGCAGCGCCGCGAGGATGCTCTATTGGAACGCTGATGAGGAGCCCATCGACCGCAAACCGGAGGGCGCGAACATCAAGGAGCAGATCGGCGTCATCAGCCGCGCCGCGGACATGGGGGCGGAGGCCCTCGTCTGCGAGTGCATGGCCGTCAAGCCCGAGCTGCAGAAGATCTATCAGGAGCAGATGATAAAGGCGCAGATCGGCGTCATCGTCAACGTGCTGCCGGACCATATCGACGAGATGGGCCCGACCCTTGACGAGATCGCCCTCGCCTTCACCGTCACGATCCCCTACAACGGAATACTCGTGCTCGGCGCGAGCGACTATACCGAGTACTTCTCCAAGATAGCGGAGGAGCGCGGCACAAAGGTCTTCGTCGCGGACGAGAGCAAGATCCCGGAGGGATACCTCGAAAAGTTCAATTACGCGGTATTCCCCAACAACGTGGCCGTGCCTCTCGCCCTTGCGGAGGCGTTGGGCATCGACCGTGAGGAAGCCCTTGCCGGCATACTCACCGCTCCTCCCGATCCCGGCATCGCGACGGTCAATCCCGTCGGCGCGGAGGAGAACGGCGACTTCTTCGTAAACGGCTTCGCCGCGAACGACCCCGTCTCCACGCTCCAGATCTGGGACTACGTCAAGAACAGGGGCTGCGCCGAGGATAACCTCATAGTCCTCGCAAACTGCCGCGGCGACCGCGGCGACCGTACCCGCCAGATGGCGAACGACGTCATCCCATTCCTTCCCTGCAGGACCGTCATTGCCGTCGGAAAGAACACCAAGCCCATCACGGACGCTTACCGCAAGGGCAAATTCGAGGCCGAGTACCTCAACATGGACTCCGCCAAGCCCGCGAGGATCGTTGAAGAGATCGAGAAGCGTCTGGGCGGCGCCGTGATATTCGGCATAGGCAACATCCACGGCATAGGCGAAGAGCTTATCGAGGGGATAATGAGCATCGGCAAAACAGAAAAGGAGGATGGCGGCAACGCCTGATCGATATGGAACTGTCTTACGTCTACACATCTATTATATTGGGCATAGCCGTCAGTCTTATTTTCACGGAGCTGACCGGCATCTCCGCGGGCGGTATAGTCGTGCCCGCGTACCTCGCGCTCACCGTCAATGAGCCGAGCATACTCATAAGCACTCTGGCCATCGGCCTCATCTCCTACGTCGCCGTCGAGTTCGGGCTCTCCCGATTCATGATGCTCTACGGCAAGCGCAAGTTCGCCGCGTTCGTATTCATCGCGCTGATACTCCGCATACTCCTCAACCTTGCTCTGGGCGGGATATTCGATCATCTCGACGCCCTGACGAGCGTCGGCGTCATCACCGCCGCCCTCATCGCCAGCACCGTTTCCAAGCAGGGCCTCAAGTACACCCTCATAGGCACGGTCGTCGTCACCGCCATCGTCTACGTCGGCGCAGAGATCATCGCAATGGTCTGAGCTGGAGGTAAAGCATGGATCCCAACGAAAAGCTCAGTTTAAGATACCGCGTCCAGCGCAGTATCAGAAGGCGCAAAAAGGTCTCGCCCTTCTGGTATCTGGGCTTCGCAGCTCTGCTGCTCGCCGCGTGTGTGCTGCTCAAGGTGCTGCCCAAGGCCAAGCCCGCCCCCGAATATGAGGGCATTGCGGGCACCGGCGCCTTCACGGCGACCTTCACCGGCAACATCGGCTGCGTCGGCGACGGCAAGACCATCGACGCCGCGGGCTACGCGGAGTATTTCAACGGCGTTAAGGGCCTTTTCGAAAAGGCCGATTACGTCAGCGTGCCCGTCAACGACCCCATACTGGACGACTACGTCGAGACTTACACCTCGACCCTCTCCATCAAGTTCGCGGATAAATACTTCAATACCGAGTTCGCGGACGCACTGAGGGATCTGGGCGTGACCGACGCCACGGTATGCGACAACTCGATATTCCGCTACGGTTCGAAGGGCGCTCTGGAGACGGTGCGCACCCTCGAAATGGCGGGGATAGAGATCTCCGGCCTTGACACGACCACCACCTCCGACGGCGCCATCACCACCGTTTACAGGTGGGAGAACGGCACCATACTCCACGTCGGCGTGGAGGCCTCGGACGACAGGACCAGGGATTACAGCACCTATGATATCCGCACCTACAGCGACAAGTTCAACAACGTGGAGCGTGATATCACCCTCTTGAGGGATCAGAACCCCAATGCGTTCATCGCGGTCACGGTCAGCTGGGCGGAGAATTATCTGCTCAAGCCCTCCGCCTACATGAAGACGCTCTGCCGCAGCATCATCGACTGCGGCGCGGACGTGGTCATCGGCACAGGCGTGCAGATGGTCCTCTCCGCCGAAAAGTACAACGAGGGCTACATCTTCTACGGCCTCGGCAACCTCGTCTCCTATGAGGCGTACACCATGACACAGCGCGGCGCCGTGCTCAACTGCGTTTTCGATGAAAACGGGAACGTCACCTACGAGGTTGTTCCTCTCACGGTCAAGAACGGCACCCCCATCATCAACGATTCCAAGCTGATACTTCGCACGCTCGTTTCCGACATCGGCGACGAAGCCGATTACACCATCGAAAACGGCAAGCTAATCCTCAGGTAATAAGGTTGGTACAACAAATGGAAAAGAGAAAGACTCAGAAGCAGAACAACAAGGGCCTCGTGGTATTCACCTGCATCGCGCTGGCGCTCGCCATCGGACTCGGCGCGGTGGTATACCTGCCGAAACTTCTGAAAAAGAGCGGCGATCCGGTCGCCAACAACACGCCCATACCCATCGCCACCGATTATTATGTGACCACGGATCCCAGCGGCGATCCCATAATAATCACCGTCCCCCCCACGGATGAGCCCCGGAATACCGACACCATAGCCGTCAAGCACAAGTACGGCGTCAGCTGCTCCAATCCCTACGTCACCGCGATCGGTATGAACATACTCGATAACGGCGGCAACGCGGTCGACGCGGCGGTCGCCATGGCCTTCGCTCTCGGCGTGCTGGAGCCCTACGCCTCCGGTATCGGCGGCGGCGGCGGCATGCTCGTAAGGGATCCCGCCACGGGCGAGTGCATGTTCTACGATTACCGCGACGCCGCGGGCGAGAACATCAGTTCCACCATCGGAAAGACGGGCGTTCCCGGCTTCGTGCTCGGCATGGAGACCGTTCATCAGAAATACGGCAAGATGGCTTGGGGCAGCCTGCTCCAGCCCTCCATCGAATATGCGGAGAACGGTTTTGAGATCTCCGCCAGCTTCGCGAGGCATCTCCAGTCCTCCAGGTCCAAGCTCAGCAGCAGGAAGAACCCGCAGTTCTACAACGGCACGAGGCTCCTCATCGAGGGCGAGACCATCGTCCAGACCGATCTTGCGGAGACCTACCGCAAGATCCAGAGATACGGCAGCACCGTGTTCTATCACGGCGCCATCACCGAGCACATGATCGAAGCCACCCGCCTCACGCAGGAGGATTTTGACAACTACGCCGTCTGTGAGCGCAAGCCCGTCACCGGCACCTACAAGGGCTGCATGATCGTTTCCGCTCCCGCGCCCTTCTCCGGCACGACCCTCATCCAGATGCTCGAGATCGCGGAGAGGATCAACTTCGACACCTATGACGACGATATAGTCCGCTACGGCAAGATAATGGCCGCGCTCTCCTCCGTCACGCTGAAGGACCGCCGCAGGAATATCTGCGACCCCGCCTATCATACCGTCCCCGCGAACCTCCTCACCGAGGAGCATATCGACAACCTTACCGAGCAGGTCAAGGAGGGCAGCTCCCAGTACATTGAGCCCGACGACGAGCATGAGAGCACCACTCACATCTCCGTCATCGACGCCGACGGCATGATGGTATCCGTGACCAACACCCTCTCCGACTTCTTCGGCCTGGGCGTTTACGTCGACGGCTTCTTCCTCAACGACACCATGGTCACCTCCAGCTCCGACACCAGCGCCAGGAACTACTGCCAGCGCGGTCAGCGTCCCCGCTCCTTTGCGATGCCCACCTTCATACTGGGCGAGGACGGCCTCAAGATCGCCCTCGGCTCCTCCGGCGGCGACAGGATCCCGCAGGTGGTCATGCAGATCATCGTCCGCTACTTCAACGGCGAGCAGCTGCAGGAGGCCTGCGACCGCCCCCGTATAGTCATGGACGGCTACTACTATTACATCGAGGATGCGAGCGTCATCGACCCGAACAACCGGCTCCCGCAGAACGGCTTCTATAAGCTCGCCTTCTCCACCAGGGAGTACTTCGGCGCGTTCAACGCGGTCGGCGTGCTAAGCGACGGCACGGCGTTCGGCGCCTCCGATACAAGAAGGTACGGCAGCTTCGACGTCGGCGACGGCGGCGATACCGGCCACGATTCCTGACGGATAAATGAAAACGGCGGCCCGATTTTGGATCGGCCCGCCGTTTTTTTGATCTTCATTTAGAATTTATCACGACAGTGATCTCGCCATGAACTCCACGTTTATCTTCGGGAGGGAGCTGCATGTAATCTCCGTAATCATGATGGAGGATCTTTTCATATTCGCTCGGAATACGCAGAGAAAGATGTTCAAACTTATGGTAACAGTCTATTTCCATAAAGTCACTTTTGTCATACTTCCATACAAACAGCCCGCAGCGGCAGATGTATTTGCCGTCCTGTTTGGAGAATACTCTGTCAAGTAAGGATTTATGAAGTTTCTTTCTGGACTTGATTGGCAACAAATCGATTAGAGACAGAATAGAATATGTGAATACGGTACGCAACGTTGGTTTGCTGTGCTTCATACAACTATAATAGTAATTCTTTTCCTGAAGGATTGTGCTGATCTTATAAAGCCTGCGTTTTTTTCGGATGTCTCTGTCACTGTCGGAATAAAACATGGGGAAAACATCGATCCAAGCGCCATGGTGGATATTCCAGTATTCCCAGTCACGGGGAAGAACCGTTGTACCATTCAAATTAACCTTTGTATAAGATCGGTAAAACTGATCAGATGTTTCATAATTCTGGATAAAATAATCCGGACCGAGCTCATCCTGAGCGATCTCCAAAAAGTGCTTGTAATCCTTATAAGGCATGGCGATATCGACGTCATCGTCCCAAGGTATGAACCCGTTATGGCGGATGGCGCCGAGGAGAGTGCCGCTGTCGAGAAAATACGTGATACCGTGCTTTTCGCACAGATCGGTAACGGCTTCAAGGATTTTCAGTTCCGTGTCCTGGATCTTTTTAAGGTTATCCTTATCCATACTTGCTCCATCAGTATAATAAATTTATGCGCTAAGCGTTTCGATGCGAACGTATATGCTGCAGCAGAAATTAAGCGTTATGCAGAAAACACGGCGCATGCATTAACAATTCATTTTATCATTTTTAGATCAATTGTCAATACGCCGTTTCGATTGTGCCGCTTTCCTTTCCCCGCGCGATACCTTTGACAGGGCGGGGCGTATATGGTAAAATCAATGCATAAGGATCCCCGGAGGAATAACGCGATGAAGCTGAAGAATTGGCTGTTGATGATACTTGCCGCGCTCATGCTGCTCTGCGCATGCGCGTGCCGCGGGAGCGTGCCCGACCCCGCGAAGCCCGACGAAACGGACGGCATGGGCCTAACGCAGGAGCAGCGCGCCCGAATAGAGCGCCTCGCCTCGGCTTTCCGCCTGTTCGGCGACTGCGACGCCGCGAAGGGCATACAGCTCATGAGCTGCGAGCGCATGATCTACTGCTGGTACACGGGCGAGATAGGCGAATCGGAGGTCGAGGGCTACGGCTGCGTGCCTGCCGAGGACGCGTTCAAGACGCTGTCCTCGATATTCAGCGGGCTCGATTTTTCGGGCATGATCCGCACCAAGTACGATCCCTCCGAGGAACAGGAGCTCTTCGTCATCAGGGATAACTACTACGTAAAGTGTACGGATCTTTCCGCGTTCACCTATGAGATAACCTCCGCAAAGGAGCTTGCCGACGCCGACGGAAAGGCGTACGGCACGGGCGTCACGGTCGGCGTTTTCGAGAACGGGACCGAGATGTGCAGCATGGAGCTCGACCTTATCCCGCACGAGGAGTCGGTCTACTCCGTCGTCAGGTGCGAAACTCATTTCAATTACTGAGCATAATAAGCTTGAAAGGAGCCCCATGCGGGGCAGGGCCGATATATGGGAAGGATGAACCTGCTTTTCAACTGTATCAACAACACGACCGGCGCGGTGGAGGGCTTCTGCCTCGTTAAATCCGTGCAGGTCAAGAACAACGTAAAGGGCACGGACTATCTCGATTTCGTGCTTGCGGACGCGGGCGGCGACATAAACGCCAAGCTCTGGGATTACAACCCGACCGCCCACGGCTCGTACGCCGCTGGGGACATTATAAAGGTCCGCGGCACTATCAATCTCTGGAAGGATATCGAACAGCTCAAGATAGACCGCATCCGCCATAAAAAGGATGAGGACGCCGTCGACATGAGCACCATAGTCGCGAGCTCGCCCGTCGACGGGGAGGAGATGTACCGCAGGATCTACGAATTTGCGGGGACCTTCTCCGACAACGATCTGACCCGCCTCACGCAGTACCTGCTCCGCGGCAGGAAGGAGGCCATCGCCCGCTATCCCGCCGCGCTGAAGCTCCATCACGCCGAGCGCTGCGGCCTCATGTTCCATACGGGCACGATGCTGGAGGTCGCCAAAAAGATCGTGGAGGTCTACAAGCCCCTCTATCCCGAGCTGTCGAGCGACCTCGTCTACTGCGGGATAATACTGCACGACATAGCCAAGACCGAGGAGCTGGAGGTCAGCGATCTCGGCATCGCCACGGCGTACAGCACCCGCGGCCAGCTAATGGGCCATATCAACATGGGCGTTTCCATGGTGGAGCAGGCGGCTGCGGAGCTGCAGATCCCGGAGGAGCTTACGACGCTCATATCCCACATACTGCTGTCGCATCACGGCGTGCCGGAGTTCGGCTCGCCCAAGTTCCCCATGTTCCCGGAGGCGGAGATAGTCTCCGACGTCGACATGCTCGACGCCCGCATGTTCGAAATGTACGACGCGCTCGGCGGGGTAAGGATAGGCGAGTTTACGGAGCGGCAGTGGGCAATGGACAACCGCCAGCTCTACAGGCACGGTCACGGCGCCGTGCAGAACGACGAATGACGCCCGGGCGGCGCGGCTCCTGCCGCCCGCCCTTTGACGATCGGGAGGTAAACGGGTGAAAAGGGCTCTTGCATGGATACTGGCGGCGCTCGTCTGCGCGTCGCTTTTTTCCGCGTGCGTCATAGAGCAGGAAAGGGAAAAGGAGCCCGCCCGCCCCACCGATACCCCCGCGCCCGTCGTGACGGAGGCGCCCGTGATACCCGCGGACGCGAGCTCCTACACGTATTCGGTCTGCGCGGCAAAGCTGCCCGAGTGCTGGGATCCCAACAACTGCACGACCGCTGAGGAGCGGGAGCTCGCCGGCTGGCTCTCGAGCCCGCTGGTCCGCCGCCTGCCGGAGGATACCGCGAACGGCGTGTCGGTATGGGCGTACGAGATGGCGGAGTCCATAAGAGACGTCACCGCGGAGCATCAGTCCGATCTCACGAAATACGGCGCGGATCTCGGCGTCCGCGACGCGAGCGTGATCAACGCGGGCTACGTATTCGAAATAACCCTCAACAGGAACGCAAGGTGGGAAAACGGCGAAGCCGTGACCGCCGACGATTACCTCTATTCCCTGCGCATGTTGCTCGATCCCAAGCTCGAAAACCGCGGCGCCGCCCGCTTTTTGGGCGACGACTGCGCTGCGGCAGGCGCGGCGGCGTACTACGATTCGGGCAGGGTCACCTGGCTCGAAAACTCGCTCGAGGACGATTACGGCATAGACGACCTCAAGTCCGTCGCCGGCTCGTACAGGACGCCCGCGGGGGTGCAGGTCTACATCGCGCTCGATTCCCCGCTTGCCGCTCTGGGCGGCGCAACGCTCTCCGAGACCGCCGAAAAGCTCGGCGCGGATCCCGCAGTGTGGGAGGAGCTCTCAGCCCTCTCCGACGGCGATCACCGCGTGCCGCTCACGGAAACGAGCCTCGAGATATTCGGGCGGCTCTTCGCCGCGGGATATTCCGACCCCGACGGGGAAGCGGACGCGACCCCCAATCCCGAGGAGCGTCCCGCCGTCAGCGTCGGCGCATGCCTCGTGTATCCGAAGACCTCTCCCGTCAGCGGCTTCGGCCGCGTCGGCTTCTACAAGACGGACGACTACACGCTCTGCTATGTGTGCGCTTCTCCCGTCGATATCGACCGCTTCATGGCCTTCTGCTCCGAAAGCCGGCTGGTCTACCGCCCGTATTACGAGGCGGGCATGAATAAGGACGGCACGCGCTCCGATTACTGCACGCGCGCCGAAAACACCATAAGCTGCGGTCCTTACCGCATGGAAAGCGCCGACGGTGACCGCATAGTGCTGACCGTCAATCCCAACTGGCACGGCTGGGTCGTGGAGGGCGGTTCGCTCTGCGCGTATACCTCGACGCTCGTGGACGGGGAGCACGTGGAACGCTTCCGGACCACGCGGATAGTGATGACCGTCATGGACCCCCTGGAGGCGCGCGACGCGTTCCTCTCGGGCGTGCTCACCGTATGGAAGCCCGAAACGGGCGAGCGTCTGAAGGGCGTAGATCCCTCTCTGCTTTATAAAACGGAGGAGGAGAACGCGCTCTGTCTCGTGTTCAACACCGACCCCGCCGCCCTCGCGCGGCTCGACAGAAGGGGCGGCAACATCAATACCACCGTTTTGACGAGCGAGAGCTTCCGAAAAGCGGTCAGTCTTGCCCTGTCCCGCGCTGATATAGCTTCCCTCGGCGAGTATTCGCCCCTCCTCGGGCTAGTGCCGCCCGCGTGCGCGTACGACGTCTTCGGCGATCCGGGCGATACCTACCGCGGCGCGGAACCCGCTATGAGGGCGATATGCGCCATGTACGGCGTCTCCTACGGCGAGGGGGAGGAATACCCCGGCCTGCCGTCGGCCTACGCGTCGGTGACGGGCTATGACGAGGAGCGCGCACGTGAGCTCTTTGCGGAGGCGTTCGAGGAGCTCACGGAGAGCGGCGCCTATGCCCCGGGCGAGGAGATACTCATAAGGGTCGCGTGCAGCGGAGCCCCCTCCGCGCGTGAGACCGAGCTTATAGTCATGATAAACGAATACGTCGCCGCGGCAAGCCGCGATACGGGCTTCGGCAGCATCACGTTCGTCGGAATCGGCGCCGCGGATACGGATGAGGCGGTCGCCTCAGGCAGGTTCGCCGCGGGGCTGTCGATCATCCGGTGCGCGGACAGGGACGCGTTCCAGATAATGGGCGCGTTCTGCGACCCGAAGGCCGCAGGCCTTGCGGAGGCCGCATGCTGGGATCCCTCGCGTGAGGAGCTTACCGTCCCCGTAAGGGGCCGTCAGGTAAAGATGACCTACAGGGAATGGATCGCCGCCATGAAGGGCACGGGCAGATACGCGGGCGAACCCGCCGAAATGCGTCTCGCCGCGCTCGCCGAGATGGAGAGGAGCTTGCTCGAAAAGGCAGTGAGGATACCGCTGCTGTCCTTCCGTACGGTCGTCGCGGTTTCCGCCCGCGCGCAGTACATAACCGCGAAGCACGACCCGCTCTATGCATGGGGCGGATTCGAGCTCCTGGCCTACAACTACGACGACTCCGCCTGGGAGGAATACCTCGCTGGCCGGTGATAAGGACTGAAAGAAGGGAGAAGGGTGCATTCACTTAAGGAGACGCAGGTTTTCGACCTGTAAAGCAAACAGAAACAAAAACAGATCCGCGGACGAGTCGATCCTCGGATCTGTTTTGATTTCAGCGGCCGAAAACCGCGAAGCGTCTCAAAAGAGGAGAT
>JAFZRT010000029.1 GCA_017619735.1 Clostridia bacterium | reverse complement strand
ATCCAGAATTGTTTTCTTATCCATGCGCGTCCTCCTGTTTTATAGCCTCAAAACCGCGGGCATTTTCTGTCATTTGGCCTGTCTCATTCAATCATTTGAAAATGCTTCAAACCTGCCTCTATAGCCTTTACCTTTTCCTCCGGGCATCCCGGCTGTTTAGAATCCGGAGATTTCGCCTTATTATAGTTCTCCCGCTCGATGATCCCATGCTTGCGTTTTACCTGGGCGATATTCAGATGTGTCACATGGAACCCATACTCCTCCTTTACCCACTTCTGGATCTCTTCATATGTAGCATTACTCTCGGCGGCGGTCAGATCCAGTTCATCCATATCGACTTGGACACTGATATGATGCTTCGCATCCGAAAGTTTGGACAAAAGACATACCGTCTCCACGTGATTCGTCATCGGGAACATATCGACAGGCGTAACGCTTTCGATACGATAACCGCGCGCGTGAAGTATCTTGAGATCCCTTGCGAGCGTCGCAGGATTGCAGGATATGTATGCGATCCTGTTTGCTTCGCTTGAAGCTATTGCTTCGAGCACAAGGGGATCCGCTCCCTTTCTCGGCGGGTCAAGCACAACGCAGTCGAATCTCATGCCCGAGCCGACAAGGCGGGGGAGCACCTTCTCAGCGGCGCCGCAGAAGAACTCCGCGTTTGATATGCCGTTGATCTCGGCGTTCCTTATCGCATCCTCTATTGCCTTGGGTACATACTCGATGCCGACGGCGCGTGAGGCCTTCCTTGCAAGGAGCAGCGTTATCGTTCCGATACCGCAGAAAACGTCGGCGACAGTTTCTTTCCCCTTGAGGCCCAATCCGTCGACTGCGAGGCGGTATAGTTTTTCCGTCTGCTCGGTATTGACCTGCAGGAAGCTTTCCTGACTCACCTTGTATTCGCATCCGCAGAGGGTATGGCTTACGGAGCCCTCGCCCCAGATCAGGCGGTTCTCCTCTCCGCAGATGACGTTCGTATCCCTTTTGTTGATGTTGTGGATGATCGATTTCACGTCGGTAACCGCTTCTCTGATGAGCTCTGTCAGCTCTTTTTTGCGCGGCAGCTCGCCCGTGGTGACGACACAGACGGTCGCGCCTCCGGTCTGCGATCTTGTGACAACGTGGCGGAGCACGCCCCTGCAGCTGTTTTCGTCATAAGCGGGAACGGAATACTTCTTCGCCCAAAGCTTTACGGCGTTCGCCGCGTTTATCGCGGTCTCGTTTTCGATAATGCAGTCCGGCGTTTCTATCAGACGGTGACTGCGCTGCGCATAAAGGCCCCATACGGGTTCGCCGTCCTGCATGGCGAAGGGGAAGCTCCCCTTGTTTCGATATCTCTCGACCTTTTCGGCGCCGACGGTCGGATTAACTTCTATCCCTTTGAAGCCGCCTATGCGCTCCAGGGCGTCGACGACCTGCTGACGCTTGTATTCAAGCTGCGCGGGATAGCTCATGTTCTGAAGCACGCACCCGCCGCATTTCCCGAATACCGGGCAGGGCGGTTCGACCCTGAAGGGGGAGGGGACTATGATCTTTGTGAGCTTGCCGACAGCGTATGACGGTGTGACCTTGATTATATGCGCTTCGACGGTCTCCCCGGCGAGCGCGAACGGAACGAATACCGCAAAGCCGCTGAAACGGCCGACGCCTGAGCCCTCGCTCGTTACGCCGGTTATTTCCAGGGTGATATCGTCGTTTTTCTTCAATAACTCTTCCATTTCTTCATGATCTCAGTTTATCGCTATGTTTTCGAGCTGTTTCGAATATCTTTCGAGCACGGATCTCACGAAAGCCCTCTCGTCGGGATCGGGGCTCTTAATGAGCTCCATGGCGGCGTTCCTCGCCTCGCTCAGCGTTTCCATATCGCTCAGCGCAAGCGCGTCCATGAACTGCGAACCGCCGTGCTGACGCATACCAAGCAGCTCGCCCGGGCCCCTCGTCATAAGATCCTTTTCGGCTATCTCGAAGCCGTTGCCGGAGGAGACGAGCGTCTTTATCCTTTCCGCGACGGTATCGGAGCGATTCTCGGACAGGAGGAAACAGTAGCTTTCCATGCTGCTCCTGCCGACCCTGCCGCGCAGCTGATGGAGCTGAGCAAGCCCGAATCGATCCGTCGCCTCGACCGCCATAATGCACGCGTTGGGCACGTCGACGCCGACCTCTATTACGGTGGTCGAAACGAGAAGATCCGTTTCTCCGTCGCGGAAGCGTTTCATGATCTCGTCCCTTTTGTCGGCCTTCATTCGCCCGTGGATAAGCTCTATGCGAAGGTCGAGCTTTTCCGAAAGATCCTTGAATACCGCTTCGGCGGAGCAGGCAATGTCGATATCCTCGCTGTCCTCGATCATGGGGCAGACCACGAACGCCTGTATCCCGCGTTCCTTTATCTGCTTTTCAATATAACGGTACATATCCGCTCGCTTTTCGGGCGGTACGTAGCGCGTGGCTACGGGCTTTCGTCCCGCGGGCATGTCCGTGAGCTTCGACACGTCAAGGTCGCCGTAGAGTATGAGCGACAGCGTGCGGGGGATGGGAGTGGCGCTCATTATCAGCACGTCGGGCGATTCGCCCTTGCTGCCGAGCACGGCCCTTTGGCGCACGCCGAAACGGTGCTGCTCGTCTGTTATTACGATACCGAGGTCGGCGAACTCCACGCCGCCCTCTATCAGCGAATGTGTTCCGACGATGTAGGACGCTTTCCCGCTCTTTATCATTTCGAGCGCCGTGCGCTGCTCGGCCTTCTTCATGCTCCCGGTCAGCAGTACGGCCTTATCGCCGAAAAGCTTATTGAGCTTCGCATAATGCTGCTCCGCGAGTATCGCTGTCGGCGCCATCAGCGCGGCCTGCCGCCCGTTTTTTGCGGCGACGTACATCGCGTAGAAAGCGAGCGCCGTTTTGCCGGAGCCGACGTCGCCCTGTATGAGGCGGTTCATGGGCTTGGGCTTCGCCATGTCTGCGGCGATCTCGTCCATTATCCGCTGCTGTCCGGCGGTAGGACGGAAGGGGAGGAGGGAGGCAAATCCTTCAGAAGTGCCCTTGATATCGAATGCTATGCCCTCGGAATGGAGGGACCTCACCCTAAGCGATTCCAAAAGTATAGTGAAGTACAGAGTGTTTTCGAATGAGAGCCGCCTTTTCGCAATATTCAGCGCTTCGGGCGATATTGGAAAATGCAGGTTCTCAAGCGCGTATCCCAATTGACAGAGCCCATGATCCAAACGCACCCGGTCGGGAAGCGTCTCCGGGCAGCCGTCGGCAATATCCTTCAACGCCGCCTTCACGCATGAGCGCATGGACGCCTGACCAATGCCCTTTGTAAGCGGGTACACAGGCAGCATGCCGGGGGGCGTTTGACAGAAATTGCCGTTTACCATGACCTTTCCCTTCGTCATGTCGACTCTGCCGTGAATATAGCCGCCCGGTTCGGCGGGTATGGAAGTCCTTATGTACGGCTGATTGAACCAGGAACAGCGAAGCCGCCCCGTGTCGTCGGAAACGTTGACGGAGACGAGCGATGTGCGTCTGCCGCCGATTGACGGGTACGCGACCTTCGGCTTTTCGATATCGTCGATCCTGACGAGCGAGTATTCGCCGTGCGAAAGCTCCGATATCGGCTTCGGCTCGCGCAGATCGTAATGCTCGCGCGGGGAGAGGAACACGAGATCGCGCATTGAAAAAAGTCCCAAGCGAGCGAGAGCCTCGGCACGCTTGGGACCGATTCCTTTGATATCGGTTAGTTTGTCGTCGAAGTTCATTACTCTGCCGAGATGTAGTAGTAGTAAAGGGGCTGGCCGCCCTTCCTGACCATGAACTCGATATCAGGGTATTTTTCCGCGATGCCGTCGACGAGCGCCTGAGCGCTCTCTTCTTCGACGCCTTCGCCCCAGTAAACGGAGACGAAGCCGCAGTCGTCCTTGATGGAGAGTATCCGCTCGATGAGCGCCCTCGTGCACTCGGTCACGTCGGAGCCGACCTCGGCGATCTTGTTGTCGACAAGGCCGATTATATCTCCCGTGTGGATGGTGTTGCCCTCATAGGAGGTGTCGCGCACGGCGTAGGTCACAGAGCCGGAAACCACGTTGCTGAAGCACTCCGTCATGGCTTCGGTGTTTTCCTCGACGGAGGAGTCGGGGTTGAAGCCGGTCATGGCGGAAATGCCCTGCATGACGGTCTTCGTCGGGAGCACGATCACGTTGCACTCGGCCGTCTGAGCCGCCTGCTGCGCCGCCATGATGATATTTGAGTTATTGGGAAGCACGAACACGTTCCTCGCGTTGACCTTCTTAATGGCCTGCGCGATAACGTCGATGCTGGGGTTCATGGTCTGACCGCCGGAGATAATGTAGCCGACGCCGAGGGATTTGAGATCCTCTTCAAGACCTTCGCCTGCGCTGACGGCAACGACCGCCTGCTCCTTCTCCTCGCGCTTCTGCTTTTCCTTTATCTGACGGTTCTGCTCACGCATGTTGTCGACCTTAAGCTTGTCGATCTCGCCGAGCATGAGAGCGAACTGGATGACCTTGCCGGGGGCGTTGGAGTGGCAGTGGACCTTAATGATGTCGGAATCGTAGACCACGACCACGCTGTCGCCCAGTCTGACGAGCTTGTCGCGGAAACGGTCGATATCCGCCTCCGTCACGTCGTCGTGAAGATGGATTATGAACATCTCGCTGCAGTAGCCGAACTTGATGTCTTCGACGTTGGTGGCGGCGATAATGTCGTCGTTGGAGGTATACGCCTCCTCGGCCGCGGAGCCTATCTCGCCAAGATCGAGATCCATGGATTCGGGATCCTCGCCGTTGGCGGCCAGCATGAACCCGCGGAATATGGTGAGCAGGCCGGTGCCGCCGGAATCGAGGACGCCCGCTTCCTTCAAAACGGGAAGCAGCTCGGGAGTCTTCTTGAGCGCGATCTCGCCGCCTTCAAGCATGGCTTCGAGCACGTCGTAAGCGTCGGCGCCCCTCTGGGAAGCGGCCTTGTTCGCGTACTCGGACATGACGCGGGATACGGTCAGCATCGTGCCCTCTTTGGGACGCATGACCGCCTTATAAGCGGATTCGGTGCCGCCTGTCATCGCGTCGGCAAGGAGCTTTGCGGTGACAAGGTCGCCCTTGCCCTTCAGCGCCTGGGAAATACCGCGGAATATCTGCGACAGAATAACGCCGGAGTTTCCCCGCGCACCCTTCAGAGCGCCGAGAGACGCCGCGGCTGCGACCTCCTCTGCGGTATAGCAGTCTGCGGCGCGTATCTCCGCAATGGCGCGCTGCATGGTCATTGACATATTCGTTCCCGTATCTCCGTCGGGGACGGGGAATACGTTCATCGCGTCGATGGACGCTTTATTGTGCTCCAGAAGCGCAGCTCCCATAAGGAACATTTCACGGAGCATCTCACCGTTAAAAACAGACCTTTTCAAAACAAAGTACCCCTCAGACTTCAGACTTTGATGGACTCTACGAAAATGTTGACGTTGCGGACGTGAAGGCCCGTAAGGTCTTCGACGCGGTACTTGACGTTGCTCACCGCGTTCTGGGCGACGGCGGGGAGAGATACTCCGTACATTACGGTTACGTGGAGATCGATATCGATCGTCGCTCCGTCGGAAAGTATCGTCACGTTGACGCCGCGCTTCATATTTTCACTGCCGACAAGCTGAAGAAGAGCATCGGTAGCACTTTTGCTGTTCATGGCAACAATGCCGTAGTTTTCAACGGCCGCGGTGCCCGCGACTGTTGCGATAAGATCGTCGGTCAGCGTCACGGTGCCGAGATCGTACAAAATGTTAGCAGGCATATTACACCTCCGAATAAATTATATCATCTTATTTTACATCATTACTTGCATTTGCGCAAGTGTTTTGCACAAAAAGCGGGCCGCAGCCGCCGATCAGGTCTTCGGTGTCGAAAAGATCGTATTTGACCCTCCAAAGCATGAGCCCGTGCGCCGGCGCCGTATCGCCTGCGTACGATCTTTCCGCATGCTCCAGCGCGTCGGCGATCACTTCCGGCTCGTCGAAGCCCTGACCGATCCTAAGCATTGTTCCGGTCATTATCCTTACCATGTTGTAAAGGAAGCCGCTCCCCGCAACGTGATATTTCAGGAGACTTCCTTCCTTTGCCCATTCGGATACGAATACGGTCCTCTCGGTCGAGGCCGGCGTTATGCCCGACGAACGGAACGCGTTGAAATCGTGCGTGCCGATGAAAAGCTTTGCGGCTTCGTTGAGTTTGCCCAAGTCGAGCGGATAATGCACGTGCAGAGCCGTGTTCCTCATAAAGGCGGAGGCGTGCGGCGCGTTGTCGACCGTGTAAACGTAATGCTTCTCCTTCACGCAGTATCTGGCGTGGAAATCCCCGGGGACTTCCAGACTTGCCTTGACCCTTATATCGGCGGGCAGGCGGGAGTTGAGCGCATAGCAGAACTTGTCTGCGGGGATCCTGCATTCGGTGTCGAAATGCGCGACCTGAGCCCTTGCGTGGACGCCGCTGTCGGTCCGGCCCGAAGCGTGAAGCACGGGACGCTCGCCTATGAGCTTTTCGAAAGCGTCGTCAAGCGCCTCCTGCACGGAAATACCGTTCGGCTGGACCTGCCAGCCGACGTAATCCGTCCCGTCGTATTCTATTATGAGGGCTATCCTTCTCATTCTCTTCCTATCGGGAAAGTATCGCCGGTATCGGGATCCTCGATGAACACGAGCTCCGGTTCTCTGTCGACGAGATATATCACCATGACGCGGCCGTCGCTCATATGCCACAGCATGAGTTCGACGCGTCCGACCCTGTTAACATCCGCATCGAAGCCGCGTCCCTTCGATTGTTCGATAACCGTTTCGAGGTCTTCTTCAACGACCTCCGAGATGCTCTTTTCGTTGCCGTATGCCTGAGTGTATAGGTCGGCGGGGGAGACGCTGTAGCCGAAGGAGTTTATCCTCGTGCAGAGCGCACGCGTATAGCTTTTGCTTTCGAGTATCGCGAGCCATACCGCCGCTGCAAGGAAAAGCCCGAGAGCGATGAAGAGAAAAGTCCTTCTCGTGCGGGAGTCCGGCTTCATGCGGACCTCGTCCAAAGCGGGCGAAGAAGCCCGATGATGTATCCGTCAATGTCCAGATTGCTCTGGAGAATCACGACTGCGGCGATGAGCGCGGCCATTATGAGTATCGCCCAAAGATCGCGCCAGCCGAACTTCAGCACCTTGAGCCTCGTCCTGCCTTCGCCGCCGTGATAGCAGCGGCTCTCCATTGCAAGCGCAAGCTCCTCCGCTCTGCGGAAGGAATTGACGAAGAGGGGGATCAGAATCGGCAGCATGGCTTTCGCGCGCTTGAATATGTTTCCGCTCTCAAGATCCGCACCCCTCGCGAGCTGCGCCTTCATTATCTTGTCCGCCTCCTCGAGCAGGGTCGGGATGAAGCGGAGCGCGATGGTCATCATCATCGCGAGCTCATGCGCGGGGAACTTGATTATCTTCAGCGGGCTAAGCAGCCTTTCAAGGCCCTCCGTCAGCGAAACGGGAGTCGTGGTAAGGGTCAGGAGCGAAGCGCCTGTGACGAGCGCTATTAGGCGCAGGACTATGAACAGCGCCTGACGCACGCCGCCGGTCGTGATCGTGATGAACCTCCACGATACTATCGTGTCGCCCGTTCGGATCATAAAGAGGTTAAGAAGGAACATGAGCGGCAGCAGCAGTCTCATGGGCTTTATTGCCTTGAGAACGTAATTGAGCGGCACCTTGCTCATGGCCGTCATGAACAGCATGAAGCCCAGCACGAGTCCGAATACCCAAATGTCCTTAACTATGAACACCGCAACGATGTACATAATGAGGAGCACGAGCTTCGTCCTCGGATCGAGGCGGTGGACGACGGAATCCGCGGGGAAGTACTGACCCAATGTGATATCCTTAAGCATTTCCGCGCCCTCCTTTGTATTCGGCAAGAGCGGCGGCAAGCGCCTCGTTTGTATAAATGCCGTGCGGCAGCAGCAGGCCGCGGCGCCTCAGGTCGGAGGCCATCCTCGCGGCGAAGGGGGGCTCGAGCCCCATTTCGTAAAGCTCGTCGGCGAGGGAGAATATCTCCTGCGGAGTGCCGCATGTGAATATCCTGCCGTCGCGCAGGACGACTACCTTCTCGGCGGAGCGTGCAATATCGTCCATGGAATGGCTGACCATCACCACGGCGCAGCCGAGCTGGCTGCGGAAGCCGTCTATCATTTCGAGCACGGCCCGTCTTCCCGCGGGATCGAGGCCCGCCATCGGCTCGTCGAGAACGAGATATTTGGGGTACATCGCGATTATGCCCGCAAGCGCGGTGCGGCGTTTTTCGCCTCCGGAGAGCTCGAACGGGGACTTTTCCGCAAACTCGTCGAAATCGAGACCGACGAGGCGCATGGCTTCTCTGACCCTGCGGTCGATCTCGTCATTGTCGAGCTTCATGTTGCGCGGACCGAAGCTGATATCCTTATACACGGTCTCGTCGAAGAGCTGATAGTCGGGATACTGGAATACCATACCGACGAGGGAGCGGCCCTTTGCGCGCTGCTTCTTGTCGCTCATGTCGTAGCCGTCGACTATGACCCTGCCGCTCGTGGGCTGCATGAGACCGTTGAGCTGCTGGATAAGCGTCGATTTTCCGCTGCCGGTATGACCTATCAGGCCGACGAATTCGCCGTCCTTTATGGTGAGGTCGATATCTTTGAGCGCGGTGAATGCGTTCACGCTCCCGCTCTGATAGGTATATGTCAGTTTTTCAATAACGATCGGCATATGCTGGCTGATAACTCCTGAAGTGTCATTGCGTCGCCGCAGTCCGCGACGTCCATCTGTTTCAATAATTCGCGGAGCTCTACCGCGGGGGGAACGTCAAGGCCTATAGCGCGCAGCTCGTCGCCTCTTGCGAAGACCTTTGCGGGCGTGCCCTCCATAACGATACTCCCGTCGTTCATGACTATCATGCGGTCGGTCCCGACGGCTTCCTCCATGTATTGTGTGATCATAACGACCGTAATGCCCTTCTGTTTGTTGAGCTCGCGGACAATGTTCAGTATGTCCCTGCGGCCCATCGGGTCGAGCATGGCCGTCGCCTCGTCGAGTATCAGCACCTGCGGCTCCATCGCGAGCATGCCCGCTATTGCGATCCTCTGCTTCTGCCCGCCGGAGAGCATGTGCGGGGCCGATTCGGCGTAGCTTTCCATGCCGACGGCCTTCAACGCCTCGTCGACCCGCACGGCCATGATGTCGGGCGGCACGCCGAGGTTTTCCGGGCCGAAGGCCACGTCCTCGCGAACGACTGTGGTGACGATCTGATTGTCGGGATTCTGGAAAACTATCCCGACAAGTCTGCGGATATCGAGCATCTTTTCGTCGTCGGCCGTGTCCATTCCGTCGACCGTGACGCTCCCCTCCGTGGGGAGGAGGAGGCCGTTGAACATCTTGGCCAAAGTGGACTTTCCGCTGCCGTTATGACCGACTATGCAGACGAATTCGCCCCTGTCTATATCGAGCGATACGTCGTTCAGCGCGCGGCTCCCGTTATCGTATGAGAAGCTTACGTTCCTGACTGAAAGCATGATTACCTCTTGAGGATAGAATAAATCAAATTATTATATAACGGCGGCGGCCTCAATGCAAATATACTTTGACTTTTCGGCACTGCTTTTTTGAGGTCCGGTGCAAATATATACCGCTTTGCTGTTGCCTTACGTGGCAAAAGATAGTAAAATGTATTAGTAAAAGCATGCTTATGCGCTTCAACAACAAAGGAGGATTATTACAATGGCTATCAAAACATTCGATGAACTCGTTGCTCGTGTCAAGACCGGCAAGCGCCGCACCGTCGCGCTCGTGTGCGCCGACGACGCTCACGCTCTCGAAGCCGTCATCCATGCGAAGGATCTCGTTGATTCGATCCTCGTCGGCGACAGGGAGAAGATAGAGGCCGTTCTCGTATCACTCGGTCAGGATCCCAATGATTTCGAGATCGTCGAGGTACCCGAAGGCATGCATCCCAGCGTATGCGCCGCCAAGCTCATCAAAGAGGGCAGGGCGGATTTCCTCATGAAGGGCAAGATCATGACCGGTCAGATGCTCAAGGGCGTACTCGATCCCGAAGCGGATCTTCGCACCGGCTCCCTCATGAGCCACTGCATGATGGTCGAAGTCCCCGGTTATCACAAGCTCGTCTGCGTCACCGACGGCGGCATGTGCACCTATCCCGATCTCGACAAGAAGATCAAGATCGTCAAGAACGCCGTCGAGTTCTTCCATAAGCTCGGCTATGAGAAGCCCAACGTAGCGGCTCTCTGCGCCATCGAGACCATCAATCCCAAAATGCAGGAGACCGTCGACGCCGCCGAGCTCAAGCGCATGAGCCTTGAGGGCGAGCTTCCCTCCTGCTATGTGGAAGGCCCGATCTCCTACGACCTCGCAATGGTTCCCGAGCTCTCCGCCATCAAGGGTTATGAGTGCCCCTGCGTAGGCGATTTCGATATCCTCCTCGTTCCGGAGATCGTTGTAGGCAACGTTCTGGGCAAGGCGCTCGTCTATACCGCCGGCGGCAGGATGGCCGGCCTCATCATGGGCTGCAAGGTCCCCATCGTTCTCGCTTCCCGCGGCTCCAGCGCGGAGGAGAAGTATTATTCCCTAGCTCTCGGCGCCGGCTTCGTAAGCTGAGTACGGAAAGGATCTGCAATGGAAGAGAATACCGTAAGGATCCAGGACGATCTTTATGAGGCGGTAAACGGCGAATGGCTGAAGACCGCCGTTATCCCCGACGACAGGCCAGCCACAGGCGGCTTCTCCATACTCGATCAGGATGTTGAGAAGCTTATGATGGACGAGTTCCGCGCTTTCGCAGCGGGGGAGAAGACCACCGACATCCCCGAAATGAAATACGCGGTCGCCCTCTACAAGAAAATGCTCGACGCCGACCGCCGCAACAGTGAAGGCATTGCTCCCGCGCTTCCCGTGCTCGAGCTTATCCGTTCGCTCAAAAGCGTCGAGGATCTCAACCTTCACGCGCACGAAATGCTGCTGAAGGGCGTCGATCTGCCTCTTATCATGGACGTTACCGCCGATATGCAGAACGCGGAGAAGAACTCCTTCATCGTGCTCGGGCCGGAGATAATTCTGCCCGATACCTCGTATTATGCCGATGACAACGAAGCCGGAAAACAGCTCCTTGCCGTTTATTCGGATATGGCGGGAAAGCTCCTTGAGCATACTCCCCTGACGGAGGATGAGCGGGCAAAGTTCCTTGCCGACACGCTTGCGTTCGACGCGCTCGTCGCCCGTAAGGTCAAGAGCCAGCTCGAATGGTCCGAATACTATAAATGCCACAACCCGATGTCCGTTGACGAGATCGCGGGTTACGTCGCTCCCTTTGATATAAAGGGCCTCCTTGAAAAGCTTTATGGCGACAACGCTCCCGATACTCTGATCGTTTACGATCCGAAGGCTGTCAAGGAAATGAACGGCTATTTCTCGAAGGAGAACTTCGAGCTTTACGTCCATTGGGCCTATGTGCACGCTCTTGTGAAGGCCGCGCCGTATCTTTCGGAGGAGCTTGCCGCGATCGGCAAGACCTACCGCCGCGTTTTGACGGGCGTTGCAAGCGATCCCTCGCTCGAAAAGCAGGCTTTTACCGTCGCTTCCGATATGTATTCCGAGCCCATAGGCGTTTACTACGGCAGGACGTATTTCGGCGAAGAGGCAAAGAAGGACGTCGTCGAGCTGGTCAAGAAGATAATCGAGACCTACAAGCTCCGCGTTGCGAAGAACGGCTTCCTTGCCGAAGCCACCAAGGAGCAGGCGATCAGGAAGCTCTCCACGATAGAGATCAAGATGGGTTATCCTGACGAGATCAAGCCCATGTGGTCGAAGCTGGTATTCGACGAAGCCGATTCGCTTTTTGACGTAATGACCAAGCTGTTTTCGATCCGCGCGGGCGAATCGTTCGGCAAGCTTCTGAAGCCGGTCGACCGCACGGAATGGCTCATGCCCGGTCATATGGTCAACGCCTGCTACAACCCCAGCGCGAACGACATAACTTTCCCGGCAGCGATACTGCAGAAGCCGTTCTATTCCCTCGAGCAGAAGCCCGAGGAGAATCTCGGCGGAATCGGCGCAGTTATCGGTCACGAGATATCCCATGCTTTCGATAACAACGGAGCAAACTTCGACGAGCACGGCAATCTTAAGAACTGGTGGAAGGAAGAGGACTTCGCCGCTTTCAAGGAGCTCACGAAGGGCATGATCGAGCAGTTCGACGGCATCGAGTTCCACGGCGGCAAGGTCAGCGGCGAGCTCACGGTCAGCGAAAACATCGCTGACAACGGCGGCATGGGCGTTACGCTCGAGATTATGCACGGCATTGAAAACGCCGATTACAAAGCGTATTTCATCAACTGGGCGAGGATCTGGTGTCAGAAGGCGAAGGAGGAGTTCATTCAGCTGCTCCTCGCCAACGACGTTCATTCTCCCACGCCTCTGCGCGCCAATATGATGCCCCGCAACTTCAGCGAGTGGTACGACGCTTTCAGCGTAACGGAAAACGACGGTATGTATATCGC
This sequence comes from Clostridia bacterium, assembly GCA_017619735.1. Classification (GTDB taxonomy): domain Bacteria; phylum Bacillota; class Clostridia; order Christensenellales; family CAG-138; genus UBA3857. The sequence continues at coordinate 165,816 of JAFZRT010000029.1, read as the reverse complement.
TCCCGAAAAGCGCATCAGCATCTGGTGAAGATCAAAGACGATCACTGAAAGGACAGAAATGGAAAGGATTCTTGTAATTAACCCCGGCTCCACCTCCACCAAGCTCGCCGTATTCGACGATAACGAGCGCATAATGGCCGTGACCGTCCGTCACCCGCTTGAGGAAGTCAAGCACTTCACCTGGGTCATGGATCAGTTCGGTTACCGCATGGCGCTCATCGAAAAGGCGCTGGAGGAGAACGGCATCAAGAAGGAGTCTTTGACCTGCGTCATGGCCCGCGGCGGCCTGCTTCCTCCCGTTCCTTCTGGAGCGTTCAAGGTCAACGACGCCATGATCGATTACTTCCGCGCCGCCAAGGTTGACACCCACATTTCGAACCTTGCCTGCGTGCTCGCCGACGCCATCGCAAGGCCTCTCGGCATACCCGCGATGGTCTACGATCCCGTCGCCGTGGATGAGCTCGACGACATTTCCCGTATAACCGGCATGCCGGAGATACCCAAAAAGAGCCGCGGCCACGTTTTGAACAGCCGCGCTATGGCAAGGAAATGCGCTGAGGAGCGCCTTGGCAAGAAGCTCGAGGACTGCACCATAATCGTTCTGCATATCGGCGGCGGCTGTTCCGCGTGGCTCTCCCACAAGGGCAGACTCATCGATTGCTATTCCGATGACGACGCGGGCTTCGCTCCCGAAAGGTGCGGACGTCTGCAGGCGATGGACCTTGCAATGCTCTGCTACAGCGGCAAATACACCAAGGAAGAGATGAGCCGTTACATAAGGGGCAATTCCGGCCTCAAGGCGTATCTTGGCACCAGCGACGGACTCGAGATCGAGAGGATGATCGAATCCGGCGACGAGAAAGCCCGTATGCTCTACGACGCCATGGCTCTCTCCCATGCGAAGGGAATAGCCGAGCTTGCGGCTGCAGTAAACGGCAATGTCGACAGGATAGTCATCACGGGCGGCCTCGCGCACAGCAAGCTTTTTATATCGATGCTTGCACCGAGGATCGAATGGATAGCGCCCGTCGAGGTAATGGCCGGCGAGTTCGAAATGGAAGCTTTGGCCGCGGGCGGACTGCGCGTCCTTCGCGGTGAAGAAACAGCCCACGAATTCAAGTGGGAAAAGTGATCCGAATGCCGAAAGGGTGGAGTTGATCCACCCTTTCGTTATTGCTTATGGCTAATATCGAACGCAGACGAACAAGAAGAAAGCTCAACGCGGTGATCGCGGCTGCTGCGTCTGTTGCCCTCATCGCGGGTATCGCCGCGCTCATAGTATTCGTTAAGCCGAAGAACAAGCAGGCGAATGCCGATGCTTCGCCCTTTCCCACCGCCGCGCCTGCCGAAACCCCCGTCGTTACATCGGTCCCCGTTTCCGAAGAGCCGATCACCGAGGCCCCCGCAGCGGAAACCGCCGCTGCGACCGATCCCGTTACAGCGGAACCGACGGCGGAGCCGGAAACGACGCCGGACGGCGCTCCTGTCAGGATCTTGGACGAAATGAGCCTTGTAATACTGACCGCCTCGGTATCGACGAGTTACAATGCGCAGGGCGAACCGCGGGCCCGGATCAGCGGCTCTTATGCCATACAGTTCGTCAACAACACCGACTCCGAGTTTTACGCGCTGGAGTTAAATATGGGCGGAACGCATATCGTCTCCGCCGCGATAAACGGGATGACGTCGCATTTCACCGCCGAGGACGGAGTGCTTACCGTTCCGTTCTTCAACGAGCTCAAGACGGGGGAGTTCTGCGAGATAGTGCTCATGTTCACGTCTTCGGCCGGCTCCGGCAAGCCGTTAGAACTGCCTTCGTTCACTTACGATACATCTTATCGGCTCAACGCCTTCATCTCCTCTGACGTCTCATTTACGTTCAGCGGCGTGCGCGCGAAAGTCAGATCGGAAGGCGGCTCCTATCGTTATGAGGTGCTCGACGCGACCGTCCGATCCGCTTCCGCTGAGCCCAATTATTGAGGATAATACGGCACTATCACCCGAAGCACACGCGAAGGATCGCTCCTGCCTTTCCCGCCGAGCCGCGGATTCTCCGCCACTATCTCATAACTGTACGATGCGCCGGGCGTAACATCCGTATCGGTAAAGCTGAGATATCCCGATCTCCCCGAAAAACTGCATATCTTTTCCCATCCTCCGTTCGACCCGGAGCGGAGGATCTCGTATTGTATCTCCTCGTTTTCGGCGGTAAAGCTTATTACCGGCAGACCGCCGTTCATGCTCCAACCGATCTCCTGCGGGGCCTCGGGGACCGCCCACACTGGATTGATTTCGAAAGGAACGGCGCCCTTTTTAAAATAATCCGCCGCCGAGTATTCGGCCGGGGTCGATCCCGACGCTGCATAGACGCGGCCGCTTTCCAACTCTGATAGATCGAGAGCGATCTCCTCTATATCATCCGTCATGACGAAATCACCGCAGGTCCTGCTCTTATAGATCGCCGAAAAAAGCTTGCCGAGCAGCACGGCCGGCTGGTTCCCGCCGACTGCGTCGTCGGGCAGACTTCCTTCCGAAGCGGAATCCGTCCCCATCCAAATTACAGCGGTAATTTCCGACGTGTATGCCGCGCACCACGCGTCCCGCACGCCGTTGTCATCAACTGACGTCCCGGTCTTCGCGGCGATGGGAAGACCCGTTTCATTAAGGCGCCTTGCGGTACCGTCCTTTGCGGCGCTCTGCAGCATGGACGTCAGTATGTAGGCGCTGCCTCGGCTCATTATGCGTCTGCCGTTGGGCCTGCGGGAATAGACGACGCTTCCGTCGGGGCCGAGTATCCTTTCGATTGTCGTCGGCTTGATGTATACGCCGTCCCTCAATGCTGAGTACGCGGCCGCCATCTCCAGCGGAGAGACGCCGTGTGTGAACCCGCCGAGAGCAAGGGGGAGGCCTAAATCCTCTCCCGTGAAGTCGATCCCGGCGCTTTGGGCGAATGCGACTGCCGAAGGGAGGCCTATATCGGCGAGCACTTTGACGGCGGGAATATTGAGGGACTTAGACACCGCGGTACGCAGCGTCACCGCGCCGTAGTATTTATCGTCGGAGTTGCGCGGCGAATAATCGCCGAAGCTCGTCGGCTCGTCGTCAAGTACGGTCGCGGCGCTGTACCCGAAAAGCTCCAATGCAGGCGCGTATACCAGGATCGGCTTTATCAGCGATCCGGGCTGTCGCTCGATCCCGGCGGCGCGGTCTATGCCCGAAGGGTCGTAATCGCCGCGGCCTCCTATCATTGCCGTGACGCCGCCGGTCGAGTCCAAAACGACGAGCGCCGACTGCGCGGAAGCGGTGGGGAAGAGCCGACCGTCGCAGAAGAGCTCCTCGCATTGGGTCTGTATTTCACTGTCCATAGTCGTGATTATCGTGTATCCGCCCTTCAGCAGTTCTTCCCGCGTTATCCCCAAAATGCCCTGAGCTTCGTTCACGGCGCGGTCTATGAGCAGGTTTCGCTTTTTGGGCAGCGAGTTATTCAGCACGCAGTCCTCGTTCCGCGCAGCTTCGTATTCATCCTCCTGAAGAAAGCCGTTTTCGAACATCAGCCGGAGCACGTTGTTTCTTCTGGAAAGCGAAGCTTCAAGGTCAAGATGAGGAGCATAAGCCGACGGGCTTTTCAGTATCCCCGCGAGCTGCGCCGACTGCGCCGCAGTGAGCTCTCCCGCGTGCACGCCGAAGTATCCCAAAGCCGCCGCTTCGATCCCGTAAAATCCGCCTCCGAAATAGATGTAGTTTAGATACATCTCCATTATCTCGTCCTTGCCGTACAGCTTTTCCAGCCGTGTCGCGAGCACGGCTTCCTCCAGCTTTCTGTCGAGCGTCTTCTCCGTCGACAGATGGGAAAGCTTGATCAGCTGCTGGCTTATCGTAGACGCTCCCTGAACGTAGCCGCCCGCCTTTAAATCCGCCCACGCCGCACCGAATATCCTGTAAAGATCGATGCCGCCGTGCGTGTAATAGCGCACGTCCTCAGCGGCGACGAATGCGTCGACCGTGTGCCTTTGGAGCCCGTCTATGCTTATCCAGATCCTTTTCTCCGGGCCCATTAGAGCGGCGGGCTCGCCGCTGCCGTCGCAGATGATAAGAATTCTCGGGCATTCCGTTATCCGCTCGGGATCGAGCTCGTGCCATTCGTCGAAGCGAAACAGCGCCGACGCCGCGAGCAGTACCGCGGCAACGGTCAGCAGCAACACGCCGAATACTATCTTTATCGCCGGACGGCGCTTTTTCTCGTTATGCTTTGTCATGGGTTTAGCTTTTGCATATCCCGCGCAAAAACAACACTTGAATACCGCCTGCGATCCGTTATATAATGGGTATCATTTAAAGGAGATGACAATTATGTTAAAGCACATCGTTTTCTGGCGGTTTTTGGATGAAGCCGAAGGCCATACTAAACAGGAGAATATGGATATTATCAAAGCCGGCCTTCTTGGACTCGTCGGCAAGGTGCCGAGTCTTATTTCGGCCGAGGTCGGGCAGGACGTTCTGCATTCGGACGCATCCTATGATATGTGCCTTATCTGCGTTTTCAACGATCTTGACGGCATGAAGCAATACCGCGATCATCCCGAGCACGTTAAGGTCGCAAGCTACATCGCTAAGGTCAAATCCGACAGGACGGTAATCGATTTTGAGTTTTGACCAAAATGAAACAAACCCCGCTTGATATCAAGCGGGGCTTTTCTTTGTTAGGTTATCGATCCAGTATCGATCCAAGGAGACGTACCACCGTCGAGGGAAGCGTTCCGAAGGCTTCAACGTAGATGACCGCATCCTTATATGTTACAACGGATTGGGAATAGAGATCGTTCTGATCTTCTTCGTGTCCGCTTTTCCGGATGCACATACAACTCGTATCGAAATCGTTAAGATCGACGATCGTTGCACCTGCTTTCACAGCGCATTTTATGCTGTAATCGGTATCCTTACGCTCGATCGGCATTATCCAAAGATAGATTATCGAATCGTGGTTTTTGTCCTTGTAGTCTATACTGATATGATCTGTGTCGATTATCGCGCCGGTTTCACTGTCTGTAACGTACTCGATGTATGTAGCTGTTACTCTAAGGTTGTTCGGGTACCAGCTCGGCACCATCTCGCCGAATCGGGGGTCGGCTTTACACTTTTCCAGTTTATCCTTCTTAGTGCTGACTTTAAGAGACCTGCCGCCGTTGACGTCCATAAGATCAAAGAGTGGCTGAAGCTTGGATACCTCGGCTGACAGCGCCATATCGCGGAAGGAAGAGCCAATGGTGATGATACCGTCCCTGTAAACGACTATTTGAACATCCATACTGCCGCCAAGATCCAGTGCTATGCTGTACCCGTTTGTCGCAGGATCCTCCTGCAGCGCCATGGTCTCGGACTCGTTGAAATACCTGCTGTTCCAGGTCCTCGTATCTTCGACCCAGGATGCTTCGTTTATCGCCTCGAGCAAAAGGCCGACCTCGTTAGTGTCCGCTCCGATCGCGTACCCATTAGCGCCGTCCCTCGGGCTTATATCGGTGTGGCTGTAATAATGCAGCTCGGTGATGTTGTCCGACATGTGGAGCACGTCCTCGAAAAACGCCGCTCCGTTATTATCCGTGATGCCGTTATCCGCGGTGAAGAGCAGAATATTGTTGAAATAATCGAGCCTCATGCAGATCATCTCATCGGGACCGAAGCCCTTAACGGAGTAGATGTTTCCTTCGACTGTACCCTTGAGTTCGTTTTCGGAAAGCAAGATATAGGGGGGATTTTCGGTATCGTTCCCGGCGTTCTCCTCAACACAGTCGCTGAACCAATGCGCGCTGTATTGGAAATCGAACTTCTCGACAGTGCCGAGCTTTTCACCTATTACGTCGCAGAGAGGATCGAGATAGCTGAACATGAAGTATTCCTTGCCGTTATAGATGAACATGTAATAATCTATGCCCCAAGGAATAGCTTCATAGTCGTCTGTCCCGGCTTCGTGTATTGTCCTGACGTAGGTAAGATAAAGCTTGTCTGCTTCGTCGTCCGGCGCTTCTGTTGGCTGCGGAGTGATCGGTATGTCGGTAGCGGTCTCCGTATTGACAGCGGTCTCGGTCGCAAGAGCGGTGATCTCGTGTGCGCCCTGATGCTTATTGCCGAGCCCTTTGCCGAGGATCAACCCTATGCCCATAACAAGACAGAGCCCCGCGGCGATGGGAAGGAATACCCTGGCCGCTCTTCTCGCCTTTCCGGCTTTCTCCGCGGAAGTAATGTGTTTTTCATCGATCTCATCAAACAGATCGATCTTCTCAAATTCATTCATGGCGATCTCCTTTCGATCAAACGCGGTATCCTTCTTTTTCGAGATAGCTGCGAAGCTCGTTCCTTGTGCGGAACAGCATCGTTTTGACCTTGCTCTCCCCGAATCCCATTCGGGAGGCGATGTCCGCTACCGGATCCATGAACCAATACCTTCTGATAAAAACGTCCCTCTTGTCTCTGCTCAGCTTATCAAGAAAGCGGTTGATGCTTCGTTTGAGCTCCTTCGCTTCAAGCTCCTCGGTCATATCGAAACCGGAGGGTATGCATTCCTCTATCTCGCGCGTCAGCTCGGTAACGGAAGCGCTGCGCTTCTTAGCGGAGTCCTCGCGGATCCGATCGAGCGCAAGCTGCCTCGTTATCCTCAAAAGATACGCGGCGAGGAACTTTCTCGGCTCGTTGGGCGGTATGCTATCCCAAGCCTTGAGAAGAGTATCGTTCACACATTCGGAAGCGGTCTCCTTATCGCCGAGTATGGATGAAGCAAGCCCAAACAGCCGTTTGCCGTATTTGGCTTCGGTAAGTTTGAGCGCCGTTTCATCCCTTCGGAGAAACAGGTCGACTATCTTCGAATCGTCCAAGGATATTGCTCCTTTCAAATTACAAAGGCCTTCACCATGAATAACGTAATTTTGTGTGTCAGGGTTACAAAAGCACCCTTCCGTGATCCGAAAGGGTGCTTTATGCTTTATCAGTCAAGGAAATCCTTGAGCCTCTTGCTCCTCGAGGGATGACGGAGCTTTCGAAGCGCCTTTGCCTCGATCTGACGGATACGCTCGCGCGTTACATTGAACTCCTTGCCGACGTCCTCGAGCGTGCGGGTCTTGCCGTCGTCGAGTCCGAAGCGGAGACGCAGGACCTTTTCCTCACGCGGGGTGAGGGTTCGGAGGACTTCTTCAAGATGGCTCTGCAGCATGGAGGTCGAAGCTATGCTCTCGGGGGCGGGGGCTTCGTCGTCGGCAATGAAATCGCCGAGATGAGAATCCTCCTCCTCGCCGATGGGGGTTTCGAGGGAAACGGGCTCCTGCGCTATCTTGATTATCTCACGGACCTTATCCTCGGAAATGCCCATCTCCTTGGAGATCTCTTCGGGACGGGGCTCGCGGCCGAGCTCCTGGAGCAGCTGACGATTGACCCTGACGAGCTTATTGATTGTCTCGACCATATGGACGGGGATCCTTATGGTCCGCGCCTGATCGGCGATGGCCCTCGTGATCGCCTGACGGATCCACCACGTCGCGTAGGTGGAGAACTTGTACCCCTTGCGGTAGTCGAACTTTTCGACCGCCTTAATAAGGCCGAGATTGCCCTCCTGGATAAGATCGAGGAAGAGCATGCCGCGGCCGACGTAGCGCTTCGCGACGCTTACGACGAGACGGAGGTTGGCTTCGGCGAGCTGGCTCTTGGCGTACTGACCGTCTTCAGCAAGCTCCAGCATAGCGGGATCGATAGCGGCGTCGGTCTCGGAAAGGGCGTCGACCGCCTGCGTGTAATCCTTGAAAGACGTTCCGAGCTTCTTTTCGGCAAGATGCACGATAGCCGTTTTGAAGTCCTCGAACTCCTCACCGGTCTGCGCCTTGACGAAGTTCAGTATGGCGACCTCGGCGGGCTTGCCGTTCGCCATTCGGGTCGCTATCTCGACCTCCTCGTTGCCGGAGAGAAGGGGCACGCGGCCGATCTCTTTGAGGTACATCCTGACGGGATCGTCGATGGCGATGGCGTCGGACGGCGTGTCGGAGGAGACTTGCGTCTGGTCGGTCTCTGCGTCGCCGAGATCGATATCGAGCCCCTCGTTTATGTCGATATCCTCAACGACGTCAATGCTCGCCGCCTCAAAACGGTCATAGATCGATTCGATCTTTTCCGAGGTCAGATCGACGTTCTCAAAGGTGTCCATGACCTCCTTGTAGGTCATTACGCCCTTGTCCTTGTTGCGTTCGATCAGCTCGTCGACCAGCTTGAGATGGTCTTTCTTTTCAACTTCCATTTATGTAAACCTCCTTGGTTTATAAACGTCTTCAGTTCTGTTTGCCGGAGAGCTTCTGAAGTTCGGCGAACTTCGCGGAATACTCCTTCATAACGGCGGCTCTCTCGTCGGCGGAAGCCGCTTCCTTTGCCTTCGCGGAGAGCGACTTGAGCTCGTCCTTCAGCTGTATCACCGTGAGCGAAGCGATTATGTCCGCGGCGCTTCCGACGGGATCCAAAAGATCCTCAGTCGCAGAATAGGCGCTCGATACGTCCTCGGCGGATTTCGGGTCGAGCTCGGCGATCATAACTGGGATATCGACCTTTGCTTCGGTCCTGTACGCCGCAAGCAGCCGCGCACAGAAAGCCCTGAGAGCGTCGGACGAGAACAGCATGAGCGAAAAGTCCTTCTGCCTTCCGATCTCGGCCCCGTACTCGGGCGAGGACATAATGCAAGCGAGCAGCTTGCGTTCGATGCGGATGCGTTCGCCGTCCTTCTTCGGACGCTTGAACGTTATGAATCTTTGCGGCTCTTCCTTGGAGCCGGGAGCGGGGGAGACGCCGCACTGTTCGCGGACGGTGTCGATCTTCAATCCGCTCTTTTCGGAAACGTAGGGTATGTAGCGGTCGCGCTCGACCGGTTCGAGCCGCGAGAGAAGCATGCACGCCTCCCTGGCGAACTTTTCGCGCCCGTCCGGGGTATCCGTGCCGTTGACCTTCGCGATCCTTTCCAACTTGAATCCAACGCCGGTGAGAGAAGCGTCCTTCAGAAGAAGGAAGCTGTCCCTGCCGAAAGCCCTTATGAATTCGTCGGGGTCATGCTCGTCCGGTATTATTATGACACGGGGCTCTATATCCGATGCGCGGAGTATGTCGATACCGCGGAGCATGGCCTTCTGGCCGGCTTCGTCGCCGTCGTAAGCGTAGTAGACCTTCGGCGCGTACCGCTTCAAAAGGCGTGCCTGCTGCAGCGTGAGCGCCGTTCCGAGCGACGCCACGGCGTTGTCGACGCCGTTCTGGTGCAGACTTATGACGTCCATATAGCCCTCGACCATTATGATATCGTCGAGCTTTTTGCCCTTCAGCAGGTTTATCGCGTAGATGTTCTCCCGCTTGTTGTAGACGGGGGTATCGCCTGTGTTTATGTATTTGGGCTCGTCGTTTCCCATTGTCCTGCCGCCGAAGGCGATGACCTTGCCCATGGCGGAGATAACGGGGAACATGAGTCGCCCGCGGAAGAAATCGTAAGTGCGGGAGGGATCCTTGCGACCGGGGACAGCAAGGCCTGCATCGATCAGTATCTCTTTAGAAAATCCTTTTCCGGTAAGGTATCCGACAAGCGTATCGAATCCGTCGGGGGAATAGCCAAGGCCGAAACGCGTCGCGGTATCGGCGTTGACGCCGCGCCTTTCAAGGTAGCGCCTTGCGTTCTCGCCCTCGGGGGAGAGGAGCGCCTTGTGATAGAACAGCGCCGCCTCACGGTTCGCTTCGTAGATGCGCTCCCTGCGGCGCTTCTGTTCCATGAGGCGTTTGTCGTCTATCTCGTTGGGCATGTCCATACCGGCGCGCTGCGCAAGCTGACGCACCGCGTCGATGTAGGATAGATTTTCCGCCTGCATTATGAATTGAATTACGCTTCCGCCCGCCTTACAGGAGAAGCAGTGAAAGAGCTGCTTGTCCGGAGTAACGGAAAAGGAGGGCGTTTTATCGACATGGAATGGACAATGCCCCCAAAGCCGCCCGCCCTTCGGTGTAAGCTGAACATACTCCGAGATCACGGACGCGATATCGTTTTTGCTCATCAGTTCATTAAGCCATGCTTCGGGAAATGCCAATCTTTACGCTCCTCCGGGATAATTTGTTGTACTTATTTCTACGAGTTGCTTCAATCTCCTGCATGCAAAAATGATATATTTGATCCGATTTTGCTCTTTTTTGACGAAGACGGCGGGGAAGAGGGTCGATTTTATTATAATATATCGATCGTCAATCTTGAAAAATTGTCCATCCTGTATTATAATAAAGTGTTCTTTGCAAAAGAACGTGTATTAGGTTACAAAAAAATCGAAATATATCTGGAGGAAAGTTTATGTCACAGAAGTACGTTTACCTTTTCAACGAAGGTAACGCGGGCATGCGCAATCTTCTCGGCGGCAAAGGCGCGAACCTTGCCGAGATGACGTCTCTCGGTCTGCCCGTACCCTATGGCTTCACCGTAACCACGGAAGCCTGCACCCGTTACTACGAAGACGGCAAGACCATTGCTGACGACATCGTCGAGCAGATCAAGGAAGCTCTTGCCGTAACAGAGGAGAAGGCCGGCAAGAAGTTTGGCAGCACTGAGAATCCTTTCCTCGTTTCCGTTCGTTCCGGCGCCCGCGCAAGTATGCCCGGCATGATGGACACGATCCTCAACCTTGGCCTTAACGATGAAACCGTCGAGGCGCTCGCTCGCCTTACCAATAACCCCCGCTTCGCCTACGACAGCTATCGCCGCTTCATTCAGATGTTCTCCGACGTCGTCATGGAGATCGACAAGGAGAAGTTCTCCCATCTTCTCGAAAACAAGAAGAAGCAGAACGGCGTAGAGCTGGACAAGGACCTCACCGCCGAGAACCTCAAGGAGCTCATCGCCGAGTATAAGGCCCTCTATAAGGCCGAAATGGGCGAAGACTTCCCCCAGGATCCTATGGTGCAGCTGCTCGAGGCGGTCAAAGCCGTTTTCCGCAGCTGGGACAACCCCCGCGCCATCGTTTATCGCCGCATGAACGACATCCCCGCCTCATGGGGCACCGCCGTCAACGTGCAGAGCATGGTATTCGGCAACATGGGCGATGACTCCGGTACCGGCGTCGCCTTCACCAGGAACCCCGCCACCGGCGAAAAGAAGCTCTTCGGCGAGTTCCTCATGAACGCCCAGGGCGAAGACGTCGTTGCGGGTATCCGTACCCCCGAGCACATCGATTCCCTCAAGCAGATCAACGAGTCCGTTTACAACCAGTTCGTTGAGGTCGCCGACACCCTCGAAAAGCATTACCGCGACATGCAGGACATGGAGTTCACCATCGAGCGCGGCAAGCTGTTCATGCTCCAGACCCGCAACGGCAAGCGCACCGCCGCCGCCGCTCTGCAGGTAGCTGTCGACCTCGTCGAGGAGGGCATGATCACCAGGGAAGAGGCCGTCAAGATGATCGACCCGAAGTCCCTTGACGCTCTGCTTCATCCCCAGTTCGTCGCCGAGGCCCTGAAGGCCGCCAAGCCCGTTGCCGCGGGTCTTGCCGCTTCTCCCGGCGCCGCCTGCGGTAAGGTCTATTTCTCCGCCGACGATGCGAAGGCGCATCACGAGGCCGGTGAAAAGGTCATCCTTGCCCGCAAGGAGACCAGCCCCGAGGATATCGAGGGCATGACCGCTTCCGAAGGTATCTTCACCTCCTTCGGCGGCATGACCAGCCATGCGGCCGTCGTCGCCCGTCAGCTCGGCACCTGCTGCGTGTCCGGCTGTAAGGACGCTTTCATCGACGAGCCCGCAAAGACCATCACCTTCACGAACGGTCTCGTTCTCAATGAGGGCGAATGGATGAGCCTTGACGGCACCACCGGTAAGGTTTATGCCGAGGCCATCAAGACCGCGCCCGCGGAGCTTTCCGGCAACTTCGCCACCATAATGGAGTGGGCCGACAGCATCCGCACCCTCAAGATCCGCACCAACGCCGATTCTCCCGCGCAGGCCGCCATGGCCGTCAAGTTCGGCGCCGAGGGTATCGGCCTCTGCCGCACCGAGCATATGTTCTTCGATGAGGACAGGATCCCCGCCGTCCGCGAGATGATCGTCTCAAAGACCGTCGAAGAGCGCGAAAAGGCGCTTGCCAAGATCCTCCCCATGCAGCGCGAGGACTTCAAGGGCATCTACAAGGTAATGCAGGAGCGTCCCGTTACGATCCGCTTCCTGGATCCGCCCCTCCATGAGTTCCTTCCCACCAAGGACGAGGATATCGCCGAGCTCGCAAAGACCATGGGCATCGAGTTCGAGACCCTGCGTGAGACCGTTGCGGCTCTCCATGAGTCCAACCCCATGATGGGTCACCGCGGCTGCCGTCTGTCCGTCACCTATCCCGAGATCGCGGAGATGCAGACCCGCGCCGTCATCGAGGCGGCTATCGAGGTCCGTCAGGAGACCGGCTACAACATCGTTCCCGAGATCATGATCCCGCTCGTAGGCGAGGTCAATGAGCTCAAGTACGTCAAGAGCTACGTCACCGCCACCGCCGATAAGGTGATGGAGGAGCGCGGCGTCGTTATCCCCTACATGGTCGGCACCATGATCGAGATCCCCCGTGCGGCTCTGACCGCCGACGAGATCGCGAAGGAGGCCGAGTTCTTCTCCTTCGGCACCAACGATCTGACCCAGATGACCTTCGGCTTCAGCCGTGACGACGCCGGCAAGTTCCTGAACGACTACTATGCGAAGAAGATCTTCGAATCCGATCCCTTCGCGAGGGTCGATCAGGTCGGCGTCGGCAAGCTCATGAAGATGGCTGCCGATCTCGGTCGTCAGACCCGTCACAACATCAAGCTCGGTATCTGCGGCGAGCACGGCGGCGATCCCTCTTCGATCGATTTCTGCCACAGGATCGGCCTCAACTACGTATCCTGCTCCCCCTTCCGTGTACCCATAGCTCGTCTTGCCGCTGCACAGGCGAAGCTCAATAACAACTGATATTAGTTGAATTGACCGCGGCCGCAGAGGATAGCATTCTTTGCGGTCGCTGTTTATGTGAAAGGAAGCATTATGAGAATCGCGGTCATTACAGGCGCGTCCTCCGGCATGGGGCGCGAGTTCGTCCGTCAGCTCTCGAAGAAGGAAAGCTTCGATGAGATCTGGGCCGTCGCAAGACGCAGGGAAAGACTGGAAGAGCTGAAAGACGAGCTCGGCACACCCGTCAGGCCCGTTTGCCTGGATCTGTCCGGGCGCGAGAGCATAGATGAATATGCGGCGCTGCTCGAAGAGATAAAGCCCGAAGTTGCCGTCCTCGTCAACGCGAGCGGATTCGGCTACTTCAAGGAGTTTACCGAAATGCCCCTGGCCGGCTATTACGATATGATCGCGGTCAACGATTCCGCCGTCGTCGGAGTGACCTATTCGACGCTTCCGTACATGAGCTCCGGCTCGAAGATATGGAACATCTGCTCCGTCGCAGCTTTCCAGCCGCTGCCGTACATAAATATCTACGGCGCGACCAAGGCGTTCGCTTTGAGCTTCACTCGGGCATTGAACGCTGAGCTTAAGCCGCGCGGGATAAAGGCGCTCGCCGTTTGCCCCTATTGGACCAAGACCGAGTTCTTCGACGTCGCGGTTACGGACGATACGATAAGCTATTACGAGTGCATGTACGATCCGGATAAGGTCGTGGAGCGCGCGATAAAGGACATGGATACCCGAAAGGACGTATCGATCTACGGCGGAAAGGCGAGACTTAACGCCTTCCTTGCAAAGATCCTCCCGCACAAATTGGTTATGAAGGTGTTTCTCGCACAGCAGAAGCTCCCGAGGAAATGAGATATGGAAAAGAAGAAACGCAATATCAGGGATATGTTCGATAAAGCATCGCTGAAGGTTTTTGCCCTCGATACCCTGTACGACATAATCGGGTCGATACTTTACGCGGTCGGCTATTATACCTTTGCCTCTAACGCCAATTTCGCTCCCGGCGGCGTCGGCGGTATAGCGATCATAATCAACCATTATCTGCCATGGGCGCCGCTGTTCCTCTGCCAGAACATAATCAATATCCCCATAGCCATAATCTGCTATAAGCTGCTCGGAAAGAAGTTCTTTATCAAATCGCTGAAGACCATGTTCTTCATGTGGATCTTCGGCGACTTCATAATCCCTCTCTTCCCGAAATACGGCGGCGCGGAGATAGCCGAAGCGAACCGGCTCATCGCGGCGATATTCGCCGGTATCCTGACCGGCGCGGGTCTTGCTCTGATCTACATGCGCGGCTCTTCGACCGGCGGCAGCGATTTCGTTATAATGAGCATCCGCAAAAAGAAGCCGCATATGTCCGTCGGTTCGATCACCCTGTTCATCGACGGCGCAATTATCCTCATAGGCGGACTGGTATTCCGCAATATCAACGCTGTCCTCTACGGTATCATTATGACGATACTGTCCTCGCTCGTCATCGACAAGATCATGTACGGCTCGGGAGCGCAGAAGATGCTGCTCATAATAAGCGACAAGACCGACGAGATAAAGGACCGCATATACGAGGTGACGGAGCGCGGCGTGACTTTCCTGAAGGCCGTCGGCGCTTACACGGGGCAGGAGAAGCATATCATAATGTGCATCTGCTCCAAAACGGAGGTTTTCCCCACGCGTGAGATCGTCAAAAAGACCGATCCAAACGCCATGGTGATGCTGTCCACCGTTGACGAGGCCTACGGATTGGGCTTCAATCCGCTCATAGAAAAGTAAGGAAGATGAAAGACGACCTTGTTTCGGAACTGAAACTGCATATCCCGACACTCGACGAGCTTTGGTTCTATCAAAGCATGCTCTCCGATCCCGCCACTATGAGCTATAACGCCAAATGGTTCCCACCTGACGGCTGCATACCGTTCCCGAAGGGAAGATGGGCGGAATGGCACAAGGCGTGGACCGGGAACGAGCCGGAAAGGTTCTACGCTTATCTTCAAAGGATCTCCGACGGCGTTTTCGTAGGAGACGTGAATTATCATTACGATAAGGATTCCGACGCGTGGGAGATAGGCATACTTATCTCCGCTCCCGAGCGGGGAAAGGGCTACGGACGCATGGGACTCGAACTGCTGACAGCGCGTGCTTTCGAAACGGACGGCGTTACCCGCCTCGTCAACATCTTCGAGCCGACGCGCACGGCGGCACGCAGGATCCACTGGGAATGCGGCTTTACTGAAACGGCGTCGGACGACGGTCTGATCCGCCTGACGCTAACGAAAGAGGACCATATCAGGTCGCTAACTTAATTTAAGGATAACGAAAAAGTCAGCCCAAACGGGCTGACTTTTTGTTTGATCGAATTCTCAGAACTCGCAGGCTTTGGCGATGTAGCTTTCGAGCTCCGAAATGGGGAGCCTGATCTGCTCCATGGTGTCGCGGTCGCGCACGGTGACGGTGTCGGGCTCTATGCCCTCGCCGCCCTCGATCGTCTCGAAATCGACCGTGATGCACAGCGGGGTGCCTATCTCATCCTGCCTGCGATAGCGCTTGCCGATGGATCCGGTCTCGTCAAAGTCGATCATGAATCGCTTGGAGAGCATATCGCGAAGCTCCATCGCTTTCGGCGAGAGCTTCTTGCTGAGAGGCAGCACGGCGGCCTTGTAGGGCGCCAGTACGGGCTTAATGTGAAGGACGACGCGCGTGTCGTTCGTCGCTTCGTCGAGCAGCTCCTCATCGTACGCTTCGCAGATGACGGCGAGCACGGTGCGGTCGAGACCGTAGGTGGACTCGATGATGTAGGGGATATAGCGCTCGTTCGTGACGGGATCGAGATATCCCATGTTGGTCCCGCTGTATTCCTGATGACGCTTAAGGTCGAAATCCGTACGGTTGTGAGTGCCGTTTATCTCGCCCCAGCCGAAGGGGAAGAGGAACTCTATATCGCAGGCGGCCTTTGCGTAATGGGCAAGCTTCTCGTGGTCGTGGAACCTCAGATGCTCCGGAGCAATACCGAGATCGCGGTAATACTGCATTCCGTATTCCTTGAAATAATCGTAAAGCTCCGCATCGTCGCCCTCCTTGCAGAAGGTCTGGAACTCCATCTGCTCGAACTCTATCGTGCGGAAGGTGAAGTTGCCGGGAGTGATCTCGTTGCGGAAGGCCTTGCCGATCTGACCGATGCTGAACGGGAGCTTTGCGCGCATAGTGCGCTGTACGTTGGTGAAATTGACGTACTCGCCCTGCGCGTTCTCGGGACGCAGATAGATAGCGGACTTGGCGTCGTTCGTCACGCCGCGGAAGGTCTGGAACATAAGGTTGAACTCACGGATATCGGTGAAATTATGCTTGCCGCAGTTGGGGCAGGCGATATGGTGAGCCTTTATGTAATCGAACATCTCGGCATGGGTCATGCCGTCCGCGTGAGCTTCGGGATCGAAATCGTCGATGAGATTGTCCGCACGGAAGCGCATCTTGCACTCCTTGCAGTCGAGCAGGGGATCGGAAAAGCTGGCGATATGACCGCTTGCTTCCCAGACCCTCGGATGCATGAGGATATCGGCGTCGACTTCAAAGCTGTTGTGGCGCTCCTGAATGAAGCGCTTGCGCCAGGTCTCCTTGACGTTGTTCTTGAGGCGTGCGCCGAGAGGACCGTAATCCCAAGTGTTCGCAAGCCCGCCGTAGATCTCCGACCCAGCGAAAATGTAGCCCCGGTTTTTACACAGAGCTACGATTTTATCCATTGTTAATTCTGTTCTCATAATGTGCCCTGCGCGATCAGACGCTGCGCTGTACCCTGCCGGTACGGAGACAACGCGTGCAGACGTTCATCTTCCTGGGAGTACCGTTAACGATGACATTTACGCGCTGAATGTTGGGAGCCCAGCTCGTCCTCGTCTTCCTGTTGGAATGGCTGACCAGATTGCCGCTCATGGTACCCTTACCGCAAACCTCACAAAACTTACTCATATTTACACCTCCTTGCCGAGATAAACCTTTTCGCTCATTGAACGATGGCTTAAAAATCAAACGCAAGTATTTTACCACGCTTGTTTTCAAATTGCAAGCATATTTTTAAGAAAAATAAGCATATATAATATTATTATGATAACCGGAGGAAACGAGGTCATGATCAGGAAAAAAAGCAATAAAGCACTGGTATACGGCATCAGCATAGCCGCGGCTCTTGCTGTCGGCGGACTGTCCGCGCTGCTGAGCATGAAGGGCATGAAGGAGTTTGCGGAGCTCAAACAGCCGCCGCTGTCCCCGCCCGGCTGGCTGTTTCCCGTGGCGTGGACGATACTCTATACTTTGATGGGTATTTCCGCCGCAAGGGTGTATCTTGCCGACACGCAGGAAACAAAGCCGGCGCTCATGATCTATGCCGCGCAGCTCATTGTCAACGCCCTTTGGTCGCCCATATTCTTTGAGCTCGAATTGAGATTGGTCGCGTTCGTATGGCTGCTCATTCTCATTGCGCTGACCGTGATAATGATCGGCAGGTTCAAGAGAATAGACGTCCCAGCGGGAAATCTGCAGTTCCCGTATCTCATATGGCTCGTATTCGCCGCATACCTGAATCTCGGGACGTTCATACTGAATCGATAACAGCTTCGTCATATAAACAAATAAGGCCGCTCGCGCGGCCTTTATTCTTTTCGGCTTTACAGAAGGATTATCAGTCCCTGACCCTCTTTATAAGGTTCTTCGGCGTCGGGATTGATCTTTCTGACGTCGGCGCTGGGTACAGACCACCTCTTCGCCGCGTCGAATGCCGTTTCGCCCTCCGATGCGAAGCATACCACAATGCCTGAAGACTTCTCCTTTCGCTCCGTCTCGGCCAATCCGACGGCGGCAGAGCAGCGTATCTCCCGGCTGAACTGCGTTTCCGTTACGAGGTTATACTGCACCTGCACGCTCCCCGTATCGTATCCTGTAATGCTCGCAGTACAGCTGGATTCGACGTCAGCCCGGTCGACGTCCGCCCCGGCTTCGGTGACCGCCTCGAACGGTATCTCGTCCATGAAGGTATAGCTCCTGCCCGTATCGCTCTCGTATACCACGGTCGTTAGCAGCACGCCGCTTATGTTCAACGTCCCGTTCTCCGCCGCGGCCTCGGTGATGACCGGCCTTGCGAAGGCGAACAGGGGTGAAGCAATCTCCGGAGCGCTTGCGGGCAGATAGACGGTTTCGCGTATCGTCGTTTGAGCTGCCGCGGCTCCGGTATGGCTGATGAACGTAATATCCTCCTTCAGGCAATCGAATGCGATGGTGGGGGAGAATGCGTCGACGGGAAGCTCGAGCTCGGACTTTTGTATGCCGTAAACAGTGAACCCGATCTCCGCTTCCATGGCGATCACGGCGAACTCGGCGCCGAGCGCGCGCAGATACAGCGAACCGAGCTCGGCCGTGCAGTAAAGGCCGCCCGCCTTCGAATCGACGGCGATCCTTTCCCGAAAGGGTATCTGCCTCACGATCTGGGCCATACGTCCGCTGCCGTCGAGCGTGACCGCGGAAACAGTTACAGTCCCGCTCACGGTCGCGGCTCCCTGCTCGAAAACCGTTTCGCGCACGCAGACGGCGCCTTCGGCCGAGATGACGTCCTCGACTCCTTCAGCCGCTATCTCCTCGCGCAGACGCAGATCTTCACGGCCGACCTGCACGCGCCTGCATACGCAGACCTTTTCGTATTTTGTCTCGAGATCCTCAACGCCGGATATGCCGCCGGTCACCCTTAACGGCGCATCATTGACAACGATGAGCTCCATATCGACGGATGCGGAGAGTATGCCTCCCTCCGGCGAGGGCGTGACCGTCAGCGACTGTATGACAGGCCGCACCTCTGCGGTCATGCCCGCCATGGCGTTTTTCGCTTCCATTTCGTGCGTGAACTCGGCGGCGGACTCGAATGCGAACGGCACGCCGCTTTCGTCTATCGCCGTAACGGAAACGCATATCCGTCCGCGGACGTTTACCATGTCGGTGCCGGTCGCGGCTTCGTCGATCACGACCTTTGCCGTGCAGCCGGGTATCTCGCGCGGGGTCCTTCCGTCCGGGGACGGCAGCACGCCGTTGATCGAGACCTGCTCTTTCGTTCTGCAGATCAGCCTTTCGGCTTCTATCTCTTTCCAGATAAGCTCCATATTCGAACTCCTTTTCTTTTATGCTCATTCGATTCTATTATCAGGGCAAATGAAAAATGATACATCTATGCAAAACGGCTGTTTCGTGTTATAATCCATTTGTAAAGATATGCAGATCCGGAGGGATATCATGAAATGGCTCGAGATCTCGGTCGCCACGACCGATGAAGGCGCGGACATAGTCTCCGCGAGACTATCCATGCTCGGTATAAACGAAGTCTCCGTCGTTCAGGGCAGGGAGGCCGTAGAGCGTCTTATGAACGACGCCGTCAAATACTGGGATTACGCCGACGACGCCGCGATAAACGAATCGCCGGCCGTGAGGGCGTACCTCGCTCTCGTCCCCGAAAATGACGGTATGGCCGATAAGGTGCGCGAGTCTATGGCGGAACTGAAGGAGATGGAGAGCGAGATAGGCGTCCGGCTCGGCTCGCTCGAGGTCGTCTCGCGCGAGATAGACGAGGAGGATTGGGCCAACAACTGGAAGGCGTACTTCAAGCCCATCAACGTAGGGGACAAGCTTACCGTATGCCCCACCTGGGAGGAGGCGGAGGACGACGGAACGAGGGCCGTGCTCCGTATCGATCCCGGCATGGCTTTCGGCACCGGCACACACCATACAACCAGGATGTGCCTTGAATTGCTTGAAAAGCGTATTAAGGGCGGTGAGCTCGTCGCCGACATAGGATGCGGCAGCGGCATACTCTCCGCGTCTGCTATACTGATGGGAGCCGCGGAGGCCGTTGCTCTCGATATCGATCCCGTCGCGACGAAGATCGCGGCCGAAACAGCCGAGAACAACGGCATAGATATAATGAAATACACCGTCTACACGGGCGATATCCTCTCCGACAAACAGATACGGACGGCCGTCACAAGGCGCAAATACGATATCGTGCTTGCGAACATCGTCGCGAACGTCATTATCGCTCTCGCGCCGCTCGTTCCGCAGATAATGCATAAGGACTCCGTTTTCATCTCCTCCGGTATAATCGACGACAGACTTGACGATGTCGTGGCAGCTCTCGAGGAAAACGGCCTGCAGGTCAATAAAGTCCTCGCGGGGGACGATTGGCGCGCGCTTGAGGCGACTCTCAAATGAGGCGCTTCTTTGCGGAAAACCTCGATATCGGGAGCGATACCGTTTTACTGACGGGCGATGAGGCGCGCCATATTAAGACCGTGCTCCGCATGAGCGAGGGGGATGAAGTCCTGCTCATAAACGGCACGGGCACCGAATGCCTTGCCGTGATAACGTCGCTCACAGACGATTCCGTCGCGCTGCGGATAGAGGACAGACAGGTCTGTTCGGCCGATCCCGCGGTCACGGTCACTCTCATCCAGTGTCTTCCCAAACAGGGCAAGATGGAGGTCATAATCCAGAAATGCGTCGAGCTCGGCGTCAGCCGTATAATCCCCGCAGTATCAAGAAGATGCGTCGTGAAGCCCGACGGCCGCGACGGCAAGCTCCTGCGCTGGCAGAAGGTCGCGCAGGAGGCGGCGAAACAGTGCGGCAGGGCGAAGGTCCCGGGGATAGACAGGCCGTCTGAGCTCGCCAAGCTCGATCTGAGCGCGTTCGATTCGGTGCTTATAGCATATGAGAATGAAGACGAAAACAGCCTCAAAGCCGTTCTGAGGAGCGGTAACGTAAAGGATAACATCGCGATAGTAATAGGTCCTGAGGGCGGATTCGAACCCGCCGAGGTCGAGAGAGTATTGGCCTGCGGTGGGACCGCCGTGTCTCTCGGCCGCAGGATACTGAGGACGGAGACCGCCGGTATGGCAATGCTCGCCCAGATAATGTATGAATTGGAGCAGTGATGAAGGTATCGATCCTGACATTGGGTTGCAGGGTGAACAGCTATGAAAGCGACGCCATGGCCGGGCTTTTGAGGAGCCGCGGCTTTGAGATAGTTCCCGAAAACGATCCGGCGAATATCTGCATCGTCAATACCTGTACCGTCACCAACATAGCCGACAGGAAATCACGGCAGATGATCTCCAAATGCCGCAGGCTGAATCCCGATGCAAAGATAATCGTAACCGGCTGCTGGTCGCAGAGATATCCCGAAGCTGCCTCCGCGCTGCCCGGAGTATCGGCGGTGCTCGGCTCCTCTGAAAAGAACAGGATCGCCGAGGTGGTTTCCGAGCTTCTCGAAGGCGGCTCGCATGTGCTTCTCGTAGAGGACGTAATGCATAAGCGCGGATTCGAGGAGATGTCCGCCACTGCGGAGGGCCGCACGCGGGCATATCTTAAGATACAGGACGGCTGCAACAGGTTCTGTTCCTACTGCGCGATACCCTACGCAAGGGGCGCGGTCAGGAGCCGCAGCCTATCGTCCGTCCGGCGCGAGCTCGAGCTTCTGGAAAAGGCGGGCTTTGCCGAGGTCGTGTTCACCGGAATCCACCTTACCGATTACGGCAAGGATATAGGCGGCGTCGATCTTGCGGACGCCGTCGACTGCGCCGAAGGGCTTGACGGTATCAAGCGTATCCGTCTCGGCTCGCTTGAACCGCATGGTCTTACCGACGAAATGATTTCGAGGATAACATCCTGCGGCCGCGTCTGCCGGCAGTTCCATCTGTCGCTTCAGAGCGGTTCTACGACCGTGCTCCAAAGGATGAGGCGCGGATACACGGCGGATGAATACGCCGAGATAGTCGAAAAGATCCGCTCGAGCTACGGTCCGGAACGGGAACGCGTCGCCGTGACAACGGACGTCATAGCGGGCTTTGCCGGGGAGACGGAGGAAGAGCACCTCGAAACCATCGACTTTATGAAGCGCATCGGCTTTGCGCGTGTGCACGTTTTCCCCTATTCGAGAAGGAGCGGCACTCTTGCGGACAGGATGCCCGGTCAGCTCACGAACGCGGAAAAATCCGCAAGGGCACAGGAACTCATTTCTGTCGGCCGGTTGCTTGAAAGAACCTTTTTGGAAAGGTTCATAGGACGAACCGAAAGGGTGCTCATCGAATCCAAACATGACGGCGGGCTGTATTTCGGCTTTACGGACAGCTATGTGAGGGTGCTCACAGCTGACGCCGAGCCCAATACCTTCGCCGATGTTAATATCAGATCGATCACGGAGGATAAGAACGGTGAACTGTCTCTTTTGTCGGATAATTGCCGGAGAGATACCTTCGAGCAAGGTCTATGAGGATGAATATGTGCTCGCGTTCCGCGATATAGATCCGCAGGCGCCGACGCATATCCTCATAATCCCGAAGACGCATTACGATTCCGTTATGGACGCTCCGCCGGAGGTCGTCGGACGACTGACCGAGACGGCGAAAAAGCTGGCTGTTTCCGAAGGGCTTGCCGAAAAGGGCTTCCGGATCGTCGTCAACACCGGCGACGAGGGCGGACAGAGCGTGAAGCATCTTCACATGCATCTTCTCGGCGGAAGATCCATGCAGTGGCCTCCCGGCTAGGAAAGAGAATTAACAAGAATGGAACTGTCCAGGTTTACCGAGCAGGCGATAAGCGCGCTTTCCGGCGCGCAGGAGGCCGCTAAATCGTTCGGGCACAGCTTTGTCGGCAGCGAGCACCTGCTGATGGGGCTTATTAAGTGCGGCGATAAGACCGCAAAAAAGCTGATCTCCTTCGGCGTCACTGAGGAGGCCGCATCGCCTTATGTCGATACCGTAGTCGGCGGCGGCAGGAGCATTTTCACGGACAGCTTCGGCAACACGCAGACGGTAAAAAGGATACTGGAGCTTTCGCTTTACGAGGCGAAGTCCATGAACTCGGAGCTCATCGACACGGAGCATATACTGCTTTCGATCATGCGTGAGCGCGATTCCATGGGCGCAAGGATCATCGACACGCTTTGCCGCGATAGGGAGGCGCTCAGGGCGTCTCTTACCGAGCAGCGCGCAGATGATAATGATTTCGAAGAGTATAACGAGCCTTCGGCGGAGGGCAGGGGAGAGCAGATCGCCGCGGAGAGGCGTCCGCGCAGCCGCAGGAGCTCTACGCCCGTGCTCGACGCGTATTCGAGGGATCTCACACATCTTGCCATGACGGGAAAGCTCGATCCTGTCATAGGCAGAGAGACGGAGACCGCCCGTGTCATGCAGACGCTCTGCCGAAGGACCAAGAACAATCCGGTCTTGATCGGCGAACCCGGCGTAGGCAAATCGGCCATCGTCGAGGGAATTGCCTTGAAGATAGCGGGCGGTAACGTTCCCGAGCCGCTTTACGGAGCGAGGATACTTTCGCTCGATCTCGGCGCCATGATCGCGGGAACGAAGTACCGCGGCGAGTTTGAGGAGCGCCTCAAATCGGCTATAAACGAGCTCTATTCCGACGATAATACGATACTGTTCATTGACGAGATACACACCATAGTCGGCGCGGGAGCGGGCGAGGGAAGCGTCGACGCGGCCAATATCATGAAGCCCGCGCTTTCAAGGGGCGAGCTTCGCGTGATAGGCGCCACTACCATCGACGAATACCGCGCCTATATCGAAAAGGACGCCGCACTCGAACGGCGTTTTACCCCGGTGCTTGTGAGCGAGCCGACGCCCGAACAGGCAAAGAGCATACTCCTGGGCCTAAAGTCCAAGTATGAATCTCATCACGGGACGGTGATCGAGGACGGCGCTGTTGAAGCCGCTGTCGATCTTTCCGTAAGGTTCATTGCCGACAGACGTCTGCCCGATAAAGCGATAGACCTCATGGACGAGGCATGCGCCAGGGCGAGGCTCGATAACGCCGACAAGGAAAACCTGTATTCCGTAAGGCGCAGGATCGAGGCGGCGGCTGATCTCGGCGACTATGAGCTTGCGGAAAAGCTCCGCGAGGAGGAAAAGAAGCTCGAGGGCGTTTCGGGATCGCAGCCGCACGTAACAGCGGAGGATATTTCCGCAGTAATAAGCGAAAGGACAGGCCTTGACGCTTCATACGGCGCCGAACGGCTGAACGGGCTTGAAGACCGCCTCGGCTTTGCCGTGTTCGGCCAGGACGACGCGATCGCACTGACCGCCGCCGTATTGAGAAGATCCGCGGCGGGGTTGGGCGATCCGCAGAAGCCCTTCGCCTCGTTCGTGTTTGCCGGCCCGTCCCATTCGGGTAAAGATACGCTTGTCAGCCGATTGACCGAGACCGCTTTCAATAATTCGGCCGTTCGGCTTAACGGCATGGATCTCACCGACGAGGCGGCCGTGATGCGCCTCACAGGTGCTCCGGCGGGTTATAAGGACGCTGAAAAAGGCGGCGTGCTTACGGAGCATTTAAGACTGCACCCCGTTTCCGTTGTCGAATTGATTTCCGCGGATCTCTGCTCGCCCGCAGTTCATTCGCTCTTTGCAGAGATACTCGGCAAAGGCATGATCGAGGACGGAAAGGGACGTCCCGTCAGCTTCAGAAACAGCGTTGTTGTGCTTCTTGTCGATACCGACGACGAAGGCTATGCGCTCGGCTTTACGTCTGAGAGCTTGCAGGGCGGCGACAGGGTAATGCGTTCCGTTTCGAGAAAGCTTCCTTCGTCGCTGCTGTCGCTTGTCGATTCGGTCGTTCCCTTCGGGAAACTGCGGGACGCCGACCTTCGCAGGATTGTGCAGAAGAGCATCGGCGATCTTACGGACCGAATAAAGCGAAAGAATATCGATATCGAGTTCACGCCTTCCGTTATCGACGGGATAGTGACCGCATGCCGCGGTTCTGCCGCGCAGATTCAGCGGGTCGTATCCGTCACCGCGGAGGATGCCGTCAGCCGCGCGCTGCTCTCCGGCGAAATAGCCCCGGGAGACAAAGCGGAATGCGGCGTCACGTATGGCGTTTACAACATTAGAAAGGTCGATTGTTGATGGACATTTTGAAGTTCGCATTGGGAATAAGATTCGATTCGCTCAAGGACAGCGTCGGCGAAGATTTCAAGGAGCTCGTCCTTTCGGAGCTTACTTCTTCGCTGTCCGCTAAGGACGTCGAGGGCCTTCATATCCTCGGAGGAGTGAATAAGATCGATCCGCGCGACAGCGAGGGCGTTTATACTGTCGTTTTCATGAACGGCAAGCTCGGAAAGATGCGCCGTCTCTATTCGAAGATCGACGGCGACGGGAAACTGCATTCGCTGCTCGAAGCGCGCGATCCCTATGTGCAGAATAACGTTATCCGCGCCTTTACGGATATGGAGTATTTCGGCGCCGTGTCAAAGAACGGAAGGACGGAGGGCGGCTCCCGTGAATTGGTATTCCTGGAAAAGCCCGTCGAGCGTATCGCCTATTATGAGAACACCATTATACTTGCTCCTAACAGCTTCAAGGGCACTGTCCCCGCCAAGGAAGCCGTAAGACGGCTGTCCGCGGCGCTGAGGAAAAAACTGCCGGAAACCGCGCTCGTGCCCGTTCCCGCCGCCGACGGAGGCGACGGTACGCTTGAAGCAATCGAGAGCGGCATAATCACTCAGCGCAGAACCGTCGCCGTGACCGCGCCTTACGGCGACAGCATTAAGGCCGATTATCTCGTTGCGGACGGCACGAAAGCCATTATCGAATCCGCCCTTGCGAGCGGTCTCGCGCTTTGCGCCGATTATGAACTCGATCCCTTGAAGGCGTCAAGCTTCGGGACCGGCGAACTCATACTGCGTGCCGTGAACGAGGGCTTGAAGGACATCTATGTATGTCTCGGCGGATCCGCAACGAACGACTGCGGTATTGGTATGGCGCGCGCTCTCGGCGTACGCTTCCTCGACGCAGACGGAAACGAGATCTCCGAAGCGGGTGAAATGGACCGCATCGCTTTCATTGACGCCGAGAACGTAGGCAAGCTTGTGCGCGAGGCCCGTTTCACCGCCGTGTGCGACGTCAGCAACCCTCTGACAGGAGTTAACGGCGCGACATATACGTTCGGCCCTCAGAAGGGAGCGGCCGCAGAAACGCTCCTGAAGCTCGAAAACGGCATGCTCAATATTGAGAAGCTTCTTAACGACCATGCCGGCAGGAACGTTTGCTCCGAGCCCGGCGCGGGCGCCGCCGGCGGTATGGGCGCGATGCTCATGGCGGTTTTCGGAGCAAGGTACATGTGCGGCTCGGAAGCGATACTCGACGTTGCCGACTTCGACAGGAAACTGCGTCACGCGGTGCTTGTCGTGACGGGCGAAGGCAGGATCGACAGCACGAGCATGCAAGGGAAAGCCGTGGGTGAAATAATCAAACATGCCGAAAAGGCGGGCGTTCCTGTTGCGCTGATAGCCGGCTGCAGAGGCGAAGGCGCGGAAGAACCGGAGAAGCACGCGGTCTTTACCGAATATGCCGACGAAGGCGAGGACGTCTTGTCCCGCTTCGACAGGGCCGCGGAAAAGCTCGCCGATGATATTTACATATGGATATAAGAACAAATGATTAAGCCCCGCTGTAAAGCGGGGCTGTTTTTTTGCTCATTTCTTCTTTTTCAGCTTTCCGTTGTAGATCGACAGTCTGCCGTTCAGCAGATCGGCGGCCGGCTTTTCCAAGAAGTACGTTGCCAGTATTGCCGCCAGGAATGCCGCTGCCGTAATGATGATCGCATACCTGCTGCTCCATGCTTTTCCTGCCGCTGTGCCCCATTGATTGGGCGGGGTGTCGCCCTCCCAGCGAGGGATGCGCCAATCGTTCTTGATCTTGACGCACAGCCACTGATGCCATATGTACAGGTTGTACGATATCGCCGACAGGAACCGCATCAGCGGATTCGAGAAAAGGAATCTGAACCAGGACGATGCGAAAGCGGCGGAGAGTATGAATCCCATGAATACGAGCGCCAGAGGCAGCCGCTTCGTGATCTGCCAGTTCTGCGCTGAATTGAGGTCGAGCGAAGCGCAGTCCTTTATCATGATGACGATAAGACATATGAACGCAGCCGAAAGCACCGTCCCTATGGCGCCGATCCACCATTTGCGTTTGATCTTCACAGCAAGCGCAGTATAGATGAAGGCGCCTATAAGTCCTATCGCATACGAGCCGAAGAAAGCGGGAAGCTGATTTATTACCATCGCGAGGTAGCTCGACCTTATGCCGGAGCCGATCGAGGCAAATATCCCGTCGACGCCGTTCGAGAAGGCGCTTCCCGTTTTGAGCACGTACCCGTAAATGTAGAAGAGCGAAATGCCGATCATCACGGCGGCCGTTATCAAGGCGCGGACGACGGGGGCTGTCGACGTTTTTTCGTCCTTTCTGCGCTTGATTACGGTGGCGAAGATGGGGAACAGTATGTAGAACCACACCTCGACGGCAAGCGTCCACAGCACGACGTTCAGCTTTGTGGCGAGGTAGGTGGGTACGGTCCATGTATGCAGGAACAGAAGGTGTAGTATGAGATCCTTTGCGGCAAGGCCCGCGTTGACGGGAGTGCCGTAGCCGCCTGTCGAGAGCTCGTAAACGAACAGCGCGATTATGCAGAACAGATAGCTCGGCAGTATCCTTATGGCGCGTTTGCGGAAGAAATCCTTCCACTTCGTCAGCGGTTCGCCGGTTAGCGCGTTCCTCGCCACGGGGAGGAACAAGAGAAAGCCGCTGATCAGGATCATCATGTCGACGAAGAGATAACCGACCCTCGCGAACGGGGTGAAGTTTATCTGGCTTATCCCGATCCTGCTCAAAATAGGCGTGCTGACGACGGGGAATATCCATGTCTGCTGCCAAAAATGGAATATCAGCACGATGATGACGCTAATCGCTCGTATGCCGTCGAGCACGTCGACGTATTTGGTATTTATCTCGTTTTTGCTTTTGTTCTTTTCCATGGCATTATAGTATCACATTCCGGCAGGAAATGGAAGCGTTAATACATATTTCCGATCCGAAAAACTTGACGGAGAAGCGGCTCGGAATTATAATCTTAATGCAAACCGAATCGGGAGAAAGAAATGAAAAAGCAAACTGCTGCAAGGCTGATTTCAATAATAACTGTGATTATCATGATAACGGCTCTGTTCGCTTCCTGCGGACGAAGGCCCATATATGACGATCCGACGAAGAGCGCAGTCCCAACCGCCGCCGCGACCGAGAAGGATGCTCTCACCACAGAAGAGCCGCGAGGCACGGAGGCATCCGAGCCAGACGGCACATCCGATCCTTCTGTCACCCCGGACGGAGCTTCTCCCGCGCCGACAGATCCCGCCGATCAGTCGCATCGTCCGCCGGATACTGACGGGCCGGACGCTACCGAGCCGGGTCATGATACGTCCCCCGAGCCGACCGCAGAGCCGGGCGTTACCGACGTTCCGACGGAAACGCCGAAGCCCGCGGATCAGCCCGCGCCCGTTTCCGGCCCGCTGTGGATCTATTCTTCCAAAAAAATCTTCAGCGATCTCGATTTCGACGGCAGCCCCGAAAGGATCGATTTCGCCGTCATCCCCGGCGCAACGGGCGTAAAGTGTTCTGTTGAAGTCACCGTCGGAAAGAACGGCGCTGTCATAAGGGACGAGTTCACCATAAAGAGGTTCCTCAAGGCGTATCTCAACGATTTCAACAAGGGCGACGGCAGGGCGGAGCTCCTTGTTTCGGTTGCCGCCGGCACATGCGATCATTTTGTCAGGTGCTATCGTCTCAACGCAGATTCCTCGGCTTTCGTCCGATACGCCGCGGATGGCTGGCTCGAGACAGCTTCAGCAGGCTCCGTTGTCATCGGCCGCTATTACGACCTGATGGGCACCTGGAAATGCACGGCGGAGCATGTTTTATCAAGGAGTGGATTCGTCCTTGAAAAGACGAGCGAAATGTGGGAAGTCGTCCGCGATGATGGCAGATGGTGCACCGTTGCGGATGAGCTTATCGTTGGCATCTATACCTCCGGC
Organism: Clostridia bacterium; assembly: GCA_017619735.1. Lineage (GTDB taxonomy): Bacteria > Bacillota > Clostridia > Christensenellales > CAG-138 > UBA3857. The sequence continues at coordinate 136,948 of JAFZRT010000029.1, read as the reverse complement.
GGCAATAACGAATCGGTGTATCTCGACAGGGGAGACGTACTCTATCCCGTATCCACCGATCTTGAAGGGATCATCAACGTGCGTCTCGAATCCGGCGCGGACGGCTATATCGTCGTGACCTTCGGTCAGGACGGAAAGCCGCTTATGAACGGCGTGCCGATGGACGAGCTCTTCTCTGATCTGACGTACATCAACTGATCAAAGCCCAATACTTTTGTTTGCCGGGGAAAGCCCCCGGCTTTTTCTTTTTCCCGAATCATTTGCGCTTGTATTGGGACGAAGAAAATAGTATAATGTATTTTGGCAGAATAGAGAAAGGTCAAAGGCAATGGAGCATTACGAAGCACTCGCCGAATACATGAAGATACACGGCGTTCCATTCAGAGAGGACGTCACGGGCGCTGACTGCACGACATTCCGCACGGGCGGAAGGATAGCGCTTTTCGCCGAACCGAAGGACGCCGATGCGGCGTGCAGACTGCTTTCCTATGCGGATAAAAACGGCGTGCCGTATTATCTCATTGGCAACGGAAGCAATCTTCTGATCCCCGACGAGGGACTTGATAAGCTCTTTATAAAGCTCTCAGGCGAGCTGTGCTCTTTCCGCATGGACGGCGATATCCTGAAATGCGGCGCAGGCGCTTCTATGGCCGCCGCTGCGAAGTACTCCGTCAGCTGCGGCTTTATGGGGCTCGAATGGGCTGCGGGCATACCCGGCACCGTCGGCGGAGCCGTAGCAATGAACGCGGGCGCATACGGCGGGGAGATCAAGCAGGTCCTGAGCAGCATCACGTACTATTCGGACGGCTGCTTGAAGCATATCGAAGCGGATCCCGATGCGTTGGGATACAGGAGATCCGATTATTCTTATCCCGATATGACGGTGCTCGAAGCCGAGTTCAAACTTCTGCCCGACGACGGTGGCGCGAAGGAGAGGATGGAGGATTATTCGGCAAGACGCCGCGACAAACAGCCGCTCAATTACCCATCCGCCGGAAGCACTTTCAAGCGTCCCGAGGGACATTTTGCCGGCGCGCTGATAGAAGGAGCGGGCCTCAAGGGAACGAGCGTGGGGGGCGCATGCGTAAGCCGCAAGCACGCCGGTTTCGTCGTTAATACCGGCGGAGCCACCACACGCGACATATTAGAACTCATCGATATCGTCCGAAACACGGTTTATGAAAAATACGGCGTCATGCTTGAGCCGGAAGTCAAAATACTTCACTGACTGGAGAATGATATGAACATCCTCATCGTTACGGGATTGAGCGGAGCGGGCAAATCCGGCGCGCTGCGCGTGCTCGAGGATATGGGCTATCTCTGCGTCGACAATCTGCCCAGCGGGCTTGTCGGCAATTTCGTCGAGCTTTGCCGAAGCAACGACCCGCCCGTTGAAAGAGCGGCGCTCGTTATCGACAGCCGGGCTTCGGTTTTCCGCTTCAGCACAGAGCGTCTTTTCCAGGCGCTCGATATGCTGAGCGATCCTCATGAGATACTGTATCTCGACTGCTCCAACGAAGTCCTGCAGAGGCGCTACAACGAGACTCGCCGCCGTCATCCCATGCACGACGACGCTCTTGCGGGGATACTCATCGAACGTGAGCTTCTGGAGCCGGTCAAGGAGCGAGCGAATTATATAATCGACACGAGCGACATGACCCCCCGCGAGCTTCAGCGCATACTCGAAAAGACGCTCAGCGCGAAGGGCGCCGGCAAGTCGTTCCGGCTCGTAATAACGAGCTTCGGCTTCAAGCGCGGCATACCGTTAAACTCCGACATCGTATTCGACATGCGCTATACCGCGAACCCCTATTACGAGGATACGCTCCGCAATCTCTCGGGCAGGGACAAGCCGGTTTTCGACTACGTCATGAGCGATCCGCTCGTCAGGAAGCACCTCGACACGCTTACCGAGATGCTGAAGGAGCTCATTCCCGCCTACGAGAAGGAGGGAAAGCGCCGACTCATGGTCTCGTTCGGCTGCACGGGCGGCAGGCACAGATCTGTCGCCATGGCAGAAGCCCTCTATGAACGGCTCCGCGACATGGGCGAAGTCACCATCGAACACCGAGACCTCGCTATCGAGGCCGAATCCATATCCGAAAGGTTCGAACTCTGATGTCCTTTTCACGGGAAGTAAAAGAGGAATTGATCGAAGTCAGGCTCCGCCGCGGTTCGGACGGGGCTATGCTCGTTGCCGGCGCGACGCTCGCCGCCGCTTCCCTGAAGTATTCCCGTCAGCTACGCACGTGGGGCCTGCATTACGTCAGCGAGAACTCGTCCGGCATATCTTTCATCGCAAAGCTCGCGTGCAGGACATACGATCTATCGCAGGAGATCTCCCTTAACGTGCATCAGCGGCTTAAAGCCCGAAACACGGAGCTGTTCCTTTACGGCAAGGATATGGATAAGCTTTGCTTTGATTCGGGGCTGATCTCGTACGATGAGAACGGAGACAGGAGCTTTGAGACGCGCCTTCCCGACGGTCTCGACAGCGAGCACGGGCTGCGCGCTTTCATTCGCGGCATATTCCTCGTTTGCGGCACGGTTTCCGATCCCAAGACCGGCTGTCATGCCGAGCTTGTGCTGAAGAGCGAATTCCTTGCCAACGAGGTCGCGCGCCTGCTTGCCGAAAAGGAGATACCGCCCAGAGTGGCGAGGCGCAAGAACCTATACATCGTCTACATGAAGAACGGCGATATCGTGGAGGACTTTCTTACGTTCATGGGCGCAGGCGAATCCATGCTCCAGGTCAGGGAACAGCGCATGATCAGGGAGGCCGCGAACAACTCCAACCGCGAGGTCAACTGCTTCAACGCAAATATGGATAAAGCAGCCAAGGCCTCCGCCGCGCAGGTCGAGGACATCTCGTTAATCATGACGGAGCTCGGCGCCGACGGCTTCTCGGAGGAGCTCTATGAGGTTGCAAAGGCGCGAATGGAGAATCCCGAAATGACGTTGACGGAGCTTTCGGCTCTGTTGGGTCTCGGCCGCTCGGCCGTCAATTACAGACTGAAGAAGATATCCCGTATAGCTGACGACTTGCGGGCCAAATAAGCGTCGAAGGACACAGGATATGAGCTTTACACATCTGCACGTACATACCGAATACAGCCTGCTTGACGGCGCGGCGAGGATAGGCGATCTTGTTTCGAGAGCTGCCGAGCTCAATATGGACGCTCTCGCGATAACCGACCACGGCTGCATGTACGGCGTTATAGATTTCTACAACGAATGCCGCAAAAAGGGCATAAAGCCCATTATCGGAATGGAGGCGTACGTCGCGCCGAAGAGCATTTACGAACCGACCAACGTCCGCGAGCACGCGCATCTCATACTTCTCTGCAAAAACGAAACAGGCTATAAGAATCTAATGAAGCTGTCCTCGATCGCTTTCATCGACGGCTTCTATTACAAGCCCCGCATCGATTACGATCTGCTCGAAAAACACAGCGAGGGGATCATCTGTCTTTCCGCATGCCTCGCGGGCGATATCCCGCAATACCTTTTGAACGAGCAGTATGAAGAAGCGGAGGCGCTTGCCCGACGCCTCAAGCGCGTTTTCGGCGACGATTTCTATATCGAGCTTCAGAATCACGGCATACCAGAGCAGCTTACCGTTCTGCCCAGACTTGTTGAGCTTGCAAAAAAGCTCGGTATAAAGACCGTCGCGACGAACGATATCCATTACGTCGATCGCAGCGACGCGGAGGCGCAGGACGCGCTCCTATGCATTCAAACGGGCCACTTTGTCGATGAGACCAACCGTATGAAGATGCAGGCCGAGGAGTTCTACGTCAAATCGGAAGAGGAGATGCTCAGGCGATTTGCGGGCTATGAGGAGGCGGTTCACAATACCGCTCTCGTTGCCGAAAAGTGCGATCTGGAGATCGAGCTCGGCGGCCGTCATCTGCCCGAGTTCAAGGCCCCGGACGGTATGGACAACGAGGTTTACCTTCGCCGGCTCTGCGCGGAAGGCATGCTTAAGCGCTTCGGCCCGGATCCCGGAAAGGAATACGTCGACCGCCTCGAATATGAGATAGGCGTTATCTCGAAGATGGGCTTCGTCGATTACTTCCTCATCGTCTGGGACTTCATACATTACGCCAAAACACACGGGATACCCGTAGGCCCCGGAAGGGGCTCCGGCGCGGCTTCCATTGTCGCATATACGCTCGATATCACGGACCTCGACCCGATCAAATACAATCTGCTCTTTGAGCGTTTTCTTAACCCAGAGCGAATCACAATGCCCGATATCGACGTCGACTTCTGCTACGAGAGAAGGCAGGAGGTCATCGATTACGTCGTACGCAAGTACGGCGCGGATCACGTCGCGCAGATAATCACGTTCGGCACAATGGCCGCAAGAGCGGTCGTAAGGGACGTCGGCCGAGTACTGCGCGTGCCTTACAACGAGGTAGACAGGATAGCAAAGCTGATCCCGCAGATGCTTAAGATCACGCTTAAGCAGGCGCTCGAGATGGTCCCGGAGCTAAAGGAGCTCTACGACGGCAACGAAACGTATAAAAAGCTTCTCGATCTTTCCATGAAGCTCGAAGGCCTGCCAAGACACGCGTCGACCCACGCGGCGGGCGTAGTCATTTCCTCGTCGCCGACAATGGAGCTCGTCCCCCTGCAGAGGAACGAGGACTCCATCACTACACAGTTCCCGATGGGCACGCTCGAGGCTCTCGGCATGCTGAAGATGGATTTCCTGGGTCTGCGTACGCTGACCGTGATACACGACTGCTGCGAGTTCATTAAGCAGCGGGGGATAGACGCGCCCGATTTTTCGAAGCTCGGCTTCGACGACAAGAACGTTTACGAACTCATAAGCTCCGGCGACACGATAGGCATATTCCAGCTTGAATCCGCGGGAATGACGAACTTCATGATGCAGATGAAGCCCGGATGCTTTGAGGACATCATCGCCGGCATCGCGCTCTTCCGTCCCGGCCCCATGGAGTCGATACCGCGCTATCTTGAGGGCAAGCAGGATTCGTCGAGCGTCACCTACATCCACGAGAAGCTTCGTCCCATACTCTCGACAACTTACGGCTGCATGGTCTATCAGGAACAGGTCATGCAGATAGTACGCGACCTTGCCGGATACTCATACGGCAGGAGCGACCTCATACGCCGCGCCATGAGTAAGAAAAAGCACGACGTAATGGAGAAGGAGCGCGCAAACTTTATCAACGGCATAGTCGAGGAGGACGGCACAATAACCGTGCCCGGCGCCGTCAGGAACGGCATCCCCGCGGCCGTCGCAAACAAGATCTTCGACGAAATGACCGATTTCGCCTCATATGCGTTCAACAAGGCGCACGCCGCGTGCTACGCCGTTGTCGCCTACAGGACGGCTTATCTCAAATACTATTATCCCGTCGAGATGATGACGGCGCTCATCAACAGCTTCATCGGCTCGGCAGATAAGATCGCAGACTACATCTATTACTGCCGCAAGCGCGGATTCAGGATTCTGCCGCCCGATATCAACAAGTCGGAGCCGCATTTCACCGTCGAGGACGGCGCGATACGGTTCGGCCTCGTCGCGATAAGGAACGTCGGCGAAGAGGCGATGAACGCCATGCTGCGCGAGCGCAGTACCAACGGCAGCTTTGCCGATTTCGGCGACTTCCTCATGCGGACCGAAGGCATCAACAAGCGTATGATGGAGGGTCTCATAAAGGCCGGCTGTTTCGACGGCATGGGCATCACCCGTCTGTGGCTGATGCAGAACTACGAGGACGAGATGAACGCCGCGGCTTCGGAAAAGAAACGCCTTGAGTCCGGCCAGCTGTCGCTGTTCGATATGATGGGCGACGATCAGCCCTCGCTGAAGAGGTCGTCCGCTCCAAAAGGCGGGCAGGAATACAGCATCGAGGATCTGCTCTCCATGGAGAAGGAAGCCCTCGGCATCTATATCAGCGGACATCCGCTCATGGAATACGAATCCGCAATTCGGCTGCTGTCCACCGACTGCAAGCGCCTTGCCGAGGCGGACGGTTCGTCCGGCATAAGCGACAATTCGCGCGTTACGGTTGCGGGTATGCTCGGAGGAGTGCATACTCGGCAGACCAAGTCCGGAGTAGGCGCTATGGCGTACGGCGTTATCGAGGACATGACGGGGCAGGTCGAGTTCGCGGCTTTCCCGACGGTCTATTCGAAGTACAGAGATCTATTCTCCGGCGAGATACCGCTGAAGATCACGGGCCGGCTTTCCATGCGCGAGGATAAGGCGAATACCGTAATGATCGACGAGGTAGCCCCTCTCGAAAAGCCCGAAAGGTACCGCCTGTATTTGAGGTTCAACGCCGAAAACTCCTCCAAAAAGGAACGGGTTGCTCAGGTATTGAGAAGATACCCCGGCGAGCATGAGGTCGTGTTCTTCGATTCGGATACCGGCAAACAGCAGCTGGCGCCGAGGGAGCTCTGCGTAAGCGGCTCCGACCAGCTGATAGAGATAGCCGGCAATCTCATAGGACGCGACAACGTCAGATTTGTAAAGCTGAAATAATTGTGATATAATCTATCCGCAATCTCATTCCGAAAGAAGGTCGTATCGTATGAAAAGGATCGGTGTGCTTACAAGCGGCGGAGACACTCCCGGCATGAACTGTGCCATCCGTTCCGTGTTCAAGACCGGTGTTGCAATGGGTATGCAGGTCATGGGCATATACCACGGCTACAAGGGCCTTATTGAGGGAAGGGTCGATTACCTTACCCATGAGGACGTGGAGAACAAGATGCATAAGGGCGGTACCGTGCTGAGGACGGCCCGAAGCGAGGAGTTCAAATCTCCCGAGGGCATCAAAAAGGCGATATCCGTTTTGAAGGCGTACGGCATAGAGGGCCTCGTCGTAATAGGCGGCGACGGAAGCTTCCGCGGCTGCATGGAGCTCGTGAGGAACGGCATACCCGCGATAGGCATTCCCGGCACCATCGACAACGACATGGGCTATACCGATTTCACTATCGGCTTCGATACCGCTGTAAACAACGTGACGAACGAGATCTATAAGATCAGGGACACCATGCGCGCGCATGACCGCGTCGGCGTTATAGAGGTAATGGGCCGCAACTGCGGAGATATCGCTCTCTGGGCAGGCATAGGCGGCGCTGCGGATCTGATCCTCGTGCCCGAAATGCCGATGTCCTGGGAGGAAGCGGCGAACCGCCTGGAGCAGAACAAACTCCGCGGCAAGCTCACAAGTATCGTCATGATCGCAGAAGGCGCGGGCAGGGCCGACGATTTCGTCAAATACGTCCGCGAGCATACGGACGTCGAGATAAAGGCGACAGTGCTCGGCTACATTCAGAGGGGAGGCAATCCCTCCGCTTTCGACCGCGTGCTTGCCGCAAAGCTCGGCGAAAGGGCAGTAGAGCTGCTTGCCGAGGGCAAGGCGGGCCGCGCAGTAGGCATTCGTCACAATCAGATCTACGACGTGGCGCTCGAGGAAGCCATCGAGGTCAAGGACGAATTCGATAAGAAGCTCTACGAGCTGAACGAGATAATGGCAAAGTTCTGATACGGAAAAACAATAGCGCGGGCGTTGAGCCCGCGCTTTTTCATTACAGAAGCACGCATATCAAGCCGTTGCAGCCGTCGTTCACCATTCGGTTCACTGTGTCGCGCAGCTTCATCCTTACGTCCTCGGGTAGGTTGTTGATCTTTCCCGTCATGCCGTCCCGCACGAGGTCGTAAATGGGTTTTCCGAATATGTTCGTAGACCATATCGCTTCGGGATCGGTCTCGAACTTGTTCATAAGATAACCGGCAAGCTCCTCGCCCTGTTCCGCAGTTCCGACAAGAGGGTTGACTTCGCTTTCGATATCCACGCGCATTATGTGCAGACCGGATGCATGCGCTTTCAAACGCACTCCGAATCTGTTCCCGTGCCGCACGATCTCCGGCCGGTCGAGCTGCATCTCGTCTATTTTGGGCGGCACGAGGCCATATCCGGTCGCTTCAGCCGATATCAGCGCCGAGGCGATCCTGTCATACTCGCGCTTCGCGGCGACGAAGTCCTTCAGCGCGCTCATAAGCTCCGATTCGTTCGCGATCTCGTAACCGCATTCGCTGCTCAGCACGCGGTAGAATACGTCGTCGTTCGGAGCCAGCCGATAATATGCGCAGCCGTCGCCGAGCGTAGACCTCTTGAGCTCCGGAGCCGTGTAATCCGTTATCCCGGTCAGAGCCGCGGCGAGCTTGCCGTGATCGCGCATCCTCGATACATCCGGCAGCGCCGAACGCAGCGCATCGATGACGCTGTTTACAAGCGGATGATCATATCCCAGCGCCGTTACCCAGCGCGGAATCTGGAATGTCACTGACTGCAGGGGAAAGTCGAGGAGCAGATTTTCAAGGAGCTCGTTAATACCGCCCGCTTCCATGCTCATTACGTCGAGCGGGAGCACGTTCACTCCGTACTTTTCCGATATCTCCTCAGCGCAGGATACGGCTTCATCGGATGTTGGACGCGTGCTGTTCAGTATCACGGCATACGGCTTACCCGTCGCTTTGATTTCAGCGAACACCTTTTCCTCGGCGGCGGAGTAATCGCTCCTTGCTATGCTCGTGATGCTGCCGTCGGTGAGCACGACAATGCCTGCGGTCGAATGCTCGGTTATGACCTTTCTCGTGCCGATCTCAGCCGCGTCGTCGAAAGGGATATCGTGATCGAACCACGGAGTACGGACCATGCGCGGTATCTCCTCCTCGGATCCGCCGAGCGCGCCCTTCACCATGTATCCGACGCAGTCTATCATCCTTACCGAAAGCTCGGTCGATTCATCGTCCCCGATCCGTATCGATACAGCGTCGTTCGGGACGAACTTCGGCTGCGTAGTCATTATCGTTTTCCCAGAGCCGCTCTGCGGGAGCTCGTCTATGACGCGTTCCTTCTGGTATTCGTTCTCGATCTCGGGGATTACAAGAGTGTCCATAAACCTTTTAATGAACGTGGATTTGCCCGTCCTGACCGGGCCGACGACGCCGATGTAGATGTCTCCCTGCGTCCTTTTCGCTATATCACGGTAAAGCTCCGCTCTTTCCATTAAGCTTCTCCCTTCGGTTTTCATATCGCAGTTAATTGATATGACGCCGATCCGCACAAAATGACGCGGCAAGAAAAAACCCGCCCGGTAAAAGGGCGGGGGGAGTGATCAGTTTTCGTCGTTCTCGGATCTGTTCCTGATGATGAGCTTTATCGGTACGGAATCGATCTTGAAGGATTTGCGGATGTAGTTTTCGAGGTATCGTCTGTAAGAGAAGTGCATGAGCTCCGCGTCGTTGACGAATATGACGAAGGTCGGAGGTTTTACGGAAACCTGCGTGCAGTAGAATATCCTGAGACGGCGGCCCTTGACGAAAGGCGGCTCGCTCATAGTGACGGCTTCGCCGATAACGTCGTTCAGTATGCCGGTGGATATCCTCGTCGAGGCCTGTTCCAAAACGGAGTTCGCCTGCTCCATAACGCGCTGTACGCGCTGACCTGTTTTGGCGGATATGAACAGCATGGGAACATAGCTCATGAATGCGAGATCCGTTATCATGTCCTTTTTGAACTTCTCGACGGTATGGGTATCCTTTTCGATAAGATCCCATTTGTTGACGATGAGTACGCTCGCCTTGCCCTCCTCGTGCACGTAGCCGGCTATGCGGACGTCCTGCTCGGAAAGACCCTGTTCAGCGTCGACGACGATGAGAGCGACCTCGCATCGTCTGATCGCGGCGAGCGACCTGATAACGGAGTAGCGTTCGACGTTCTCGTCGCCTACGGCCCTTTTGCGGCGGATGCCCGCGGTGTCGATCAAAACGTAATCCTTCTCGTTATAGCGGAAGGGCGTGTCGATGGCGTCCCTCGTCGTGCCGGGGATGTTGGATACGATCGTCCTCTCCTGACCGAGGAGCGCGTTGACAAGGCTGGATTTGCCGACGTTGGGCTTGCCGACCACGGCGATCGATATAGCTTCGGAGCCCTCGTTCTCCTCGATGGCGGGGAAGTATTTGCATACCTCGTCCAGGAGATCGCCTATGCCGAGCCCCTGTTCGGCGGAGATCGTCACGGGGTCGCCTATGCCGAGGGAATAGAAATCGTAAGCCGTATCCTCGTACTTGACGTGGTCGACCTTGTTGACGCAGAGCACTATCGGCTTCTTGCAGCGGCGGAGCATCTCGGAGACCTCCATATCCGCTGCCGTCAGACCCTCTCTGCCGTCGACAACGAATATGATGACGTGCGAAGTCTCTATCGCAAGCTCGGCCTGCCGGCGCATCTGCGAGAGTATGACGTCCTCGGTATCGGGCTCGATGCCGCCGGTGTCGATGACGGTAAAGGAATGCGTCAGCCATTCCGCATCGCCGTAGATCCTGTCGCGCGTGACGCCGGGGGTGTCCTCGATAATGGCGATACGCTTGCCGACTATTCGGTTAAAGAGTGTGGATTTGCCCACGTTGGGCCTTCCGACTATTGCTACAAGGGGTTTCATTCGGATAATAACCTTTCGGATAATTCAAACAGTTTTTCGATAAATGCTTCGCCGTCGTCTGCCGGCATCGGATTTACGGTGATGCCCATCTTTTCCGCGAGCTCGGGAAGGCGCATCCCGTCGAGGAATATGTCGTCCATCTCGCGAAGCATGGAGCCGGACATTATGAGCGCGCTGCCCAGGCCCTTTCCATCGGTCTGCTTAAGTATGTCGCCCGCCGTGACGAGGCCGCTCACTGTGACGCTGTCCCCGAAGAAATCGTTCCTGATGGGTAGCACGTCTATCTCGATGCCGTAGGGCCGGAGTTTTTTGAACAGTCCGCGCAGGCAATCCGCTATCGCCACGCCGCAGACGGAGGTGATCCTTACGCGGCCGGGCAGGGGAGACCTTTCGCCGAGGGCTGTGAGCACTCCGTCCTCGAACAGTCGGAACAGGCCCACACCGTTCTCGATCTGATCGAACGGGCCGTAATACTCATAAGGAGGCAGTTCGAGGCCCGCTCTCAAATACATCTCGTCGGAGCAGAATGCAAAGAACTCCGCATGCGTCTCGGAATTGAACTCGTCCACTATGCGGACGGCCTCGCGCGCATCTTCCATGCTCATCGGCTTCAGCGGATAAAGACCCTCCCTGTGGCGGGTGAGACCTACGGGAACGACGGCGACGGACTGCGCATCGGGAGCCAACGAATAGAGATCGCGCAGGCTCTTTTTCAGTATCTCTCCGCCGTTCAGTTCGGGGCAGAGAACTATCTGCGCATGGAACTTCAGCCCGTGTTCATGCAGAGCCGTGAGCCGTTCCATTATCCTGTCGGCGTTGTTGCTGCGCATCATCTGCTTGCGGACGGCGCCGTCCGTCGCGTGAACGGAGATATAGAGCGGCGAAACGCGCCTGTCGAGTATGCGCTTGAACTCCGCGTCGCCGACGTTTGTAAGCGTCACGTAATTGCCCATTATGAGCGAAAGACGCCAGTCGTCGTCCTTGAAATAGAGGGTGTCGCGGTGACCTCGCGGCATCTGATCGATAAAGCAGAATACACAGTGGTTCGCGCATTGACGGACGGGGCTCATGAGACCGGATTCGAAATTGAGGCCCAGAGGTTCCCAGACCTCCTTTTCGATATCGAATACCGCGGTCTCGCCGCCGTCGGTTTCAAACACGACCGAAATGAACTCGTTATTGGTGAAAAGCTCATAATCAATAACGTCGCGGATGGTCTTTCCGTCGACGCTCACAAGCTTCCAGCCGGCCTTTACGCCTACCTCATCGGCGATGGAACCGCCGTCTACCTTTGTAACGAGATGCTTCATTTCTTCCTCCGAACAATTATTATAGCATAATTGCCGCCCCCGTTCAATCAGCAATATAATCCTCAATGATAGGTTTTCGGATTGAATTGCGGATAATAATGTGATATAATAAAAGTTGATTGTTGATTTAGGAGACTGAAATGAAGTTTTTCAAAAAAGCAGCATTCATATTGCTCGCAGCGCTTACGGCCCTTATGCCGCTCGTATTCTGCGCGTGCCATGAAAATGTGCCCGACCCCGATGATATCGAGGCCGTCGATATAACCGAAAACGTGCAGCAGACCGCGGCGCCTACGGCCGTGCCGACGAAGGAACCCGATCCTACCCCGGAGCCGACACCTACGCCTGTCGTCGATCTCGATCCGGAGCATCCGTATTACCTTTACGTTGAAAAGGGCTCCTATACGCTCACCATTTACGGCAAGGACGAGAATTACAACTACACCGTTATCGTAAAGCAGTACAGGATCGGCCACGGCGGGAACAAGACGCCCATCGGCCTCTTCACCCTGTCCGAAACGAGATACCGCTGGTACGATTTCCGCCTCGGCGGCAGCGTCCAGTATGCGACTTCATATTGGGGCAATCTGTTCATCCATTCGCCGCTGTACGGCGCGCAGGATCCTTCGAGGATATGGCCGCGGTACTATAACGGAGAGATGGGAATTGGCACATCCAATACCGGCGGCTGCTTGAGGATGGTCACCGAAGCGGCTAAGTTCATCTACTTCAACTGTCCTCCCGGCACAAAGCTCGAGATCGTTAACGGAAGCCCCAGGGGCACTACGAGCCCGGACGTTCCCGAGATCACGAGAAAGGGTTACGACCCGACGGACGTTGACGCTCTAAAAGGAGATGATTGAACGTGAAGAAGCTTTTTGCCGTTCTTTTCGCTGTGTTCATCGCATTATCGTCGGGATGCAAGCTCGCCCCGCCCGAGGTGTACGTTCCCACCGAGGTTCCTTTTGAAACTCAGGAGCCCGCGACGCCGGAGCGGACTGCCGAGCCTACCGCTGTGCCGACCGAGATCCCGACCGAAGCTCCCTCCGCTGAGCCCACGTCGACTCCGATGGTCACCTTCCTTTACAAGTCCCGCGTGAACGAGCTCAAGATCTATTCCGCACCGGACAAGAACAGCAGGGTCGTCCGCAAGCTCAGGTATGAGGACAAGGTCCATCTTATCGAGGCGGCCGACGCCGATTTTGTCAAGGTCTATCTCGACGGCGAGATCTGCTACTGCGACTGCAGGAGCATCGTCCCCGCCGACGAGCCGCTGTACGGATACATGGCGCCCATGTACGAGTACAAGAAGGACAACAACGGAAACATCGCGCTGGACGAGCACGGCAATCCTATAATGCTCAAGAGCGAGCTCATCGATATCCGCCTCGTCATCCCCGATATCGAGATCTATCAGATATTCGGCACCGACAAGAACTTCACCGGCAACGTGCTCTACAGCAGGCCCGTGCCCGTACTGCAGTACGAGACAGCGCTGAAGCTCGCGGAAGCGGCAAAGCTCTTCAAAAACGACGGTTACACGATCAAGATCTACGACTGCTACCGTCCCAAATCCGTACAGTACATACTGTATGACATCGTCCAGAACTCGAGCTACATCGCAAACCCGTACAACAGCGCGTCGAACCACAACAGGGCGGCCGCCGTCGATATGACGCTTATCGGCCCCGACGGGCGTGAGCTCGATTTCCCGACCCCGATGCACACGTTCAACTCGCTGTCCAACAGGTCGAACTCCGCCGGATGGACGCCCGAGCAGCGCAGGAACGTGGACTATATGACCCGGATAATGACCGAATGCGGATTCAAGATAATCAATTCCGAGTGGTGGCATTTTTCCGATGAGAACTATCTTTCCTTCATAGTGCTCGATTTCGATATGAAGGATATCCCCATGTATACGGCCAATCAGTTGGGCTACAGCATGGATTAAGTAATTACCTTTCAGGAGGAACAAAGAATGAAGAACATCGTCAAGCTCACGGCGCTCCTTCTTGCCGTGCTGTTCGCCGCCGTTATGATCGGCTGCACCCACGAACCCGTAAAGCCCGCGGATCCCACCGCCGCTCCCGTTGACAATACCGAGAGGGCCGAAAACACCGAAACAGTCGACGTGACCGACGAACCGGTCGACTATCACGCCGGTCAGCCCTTCGACGAAGCTTTCGATATGGCTATTATCTACAACGGTGTCAAATACCCCGTCCGCGTCGACAGCGCCGAGATACTTGCCGCTCTTGGCGACGGCTACGAGTACAACGAGTCCATAAGCTGCGTCTACAACGGCTACGACAAGACCTTCCAGTATGAGAACATCACCGTCAGCACGGTTCCCGACGGCGATACCGACATTATCGAGATGTTCAGCATATTCGGCGGGGATTTCGTCACCGCGAGGAACATCGGCGTCGGAGCCACCCGCGACGAGGTGACCGCAGCCTACGGCGACAACTTCTTCGACGACGGCTACTATCTCACCTACACCAAGTCCGCCGATCCCGAGAACATCGGCGAGATGAGGATACAGTTCGTATTCACCGACGACGTCGTTACCGAGATCTACGTCTATTCGCCCAGCTATTCCAACTGAACGGAGAACTGATCTTTGGAGTTTGCTTCCGCCAATTTCATATTCATATTCCTGCCGGCAGTATTCCTGCTGTATCTCGTCCTGCCCTGGCATAAGGTGCGCAACTGGCTGCTGATAGCCGCAAGCCTCGTATTCTATGCATGGGGCGGGCTTTATTATGTGCTCCTCATGGTATTCTCGGCCGCGGTCAATTTCTTTATCGCGCTGTGGATGGGGCAGAGGGGCGAGGGCAGGAACAATAAACCGCTTCTCATTATCGCCGTAATATTCAATATCGGTCTGCTCGCCGTCTTCAAATACGCCGCTTTCGCCGTCGATTCGGTGAACGGCCTTTTAGGGACGGCGCTTCCCGCGCCGAAGATCGTGAGCCCGCTCGGGATAAGCTTCTTCACTTTCCAGGCGCTGAGCTACGTCATCGACGTTTACCGCCGCGACATAGAGCCGACGAAGGATTTCGGCGATTTCCTTCTCTACATCTCCTTCTTCGCACAGCTCGTGCAGGGGCCCATCATCCGTTACTCCGCCATATCCGAGCAGCTCGGAAAGAGGGAGCTCACCGTCGAAAACATCGCTGAGGGCCTGCGCCTGTTCGTCATAGGCCTCGCGATGAAGCTCGTTATCGCCAACTCGTTGGGCCGGGTGACGGCCTACGTTTACGGGATCGAGGCGTCTTCGCTCAACGCGGCATACGCCTGGGCGGGAGCTGTCTGCTTCCTGCTGCAGATCTATTTCGATTTCGCGGGCTATTCGCAGATGGCGATCGGCCTCGGCCGCATGTTCGGCTTCACCATCCCGCAGAACTTCAATTATCCCTACATCGCCTACAGCATGACCGATTTCTGGCGCAGATGGCATATCACCCTTTCAAGGTGGTTCCGCGACTACGTCTATATCCCTCTCGGCGGCAACCGTAAGTCAGCGTTCAGGACCGGCCTCAATAAGGTGATAGTCTTCCTGCTCACCGGCCTCTGGCACGGCGCGAACTGGACTTTCGTGGTCTGGGGCGCCTATAACGGTGCGTTCCTGCTGGGGGAGAACTATTTGAAAAAGACGAAGCTTCGTCTGCCGAAGATCGTCACATGGCTGTACACGATGATCGTCGTCACGGTCGGTTTTGCGATATTCAATTCGCCCAATATGGCTTACGCATGGGCTATGATAAAGAACATGTTCACCGGCTTTGCCGTTGATAATGCGACCGTTGCGGGCCTTTCCGCGGTCTTCAAGCCGACTACGATCGCCGTTTTCATCGCGGCGGTAATTGCCGCGACCCCGCTTGCGAAGATGCTCTGCGCAAAGCTCGACGGCAAGCCAAGGCTTCAGGCGTGCATCAGATACGGTCTTGCCGCAGTGCTGCTCGTGATTTGCCTGTTCTTTATCGCTTCGGGCAATTACAACCCCTCGATCTACACGCAGTTTTAACGGAGCAAAGCATGAAAAAGATCAGAACAGTATTCATAATCCTTATGATCGCGGCTTTGATGACGCCGTCGGTCCTCATGCTCTGCGGCTTCAAAAACGCCAACCGTGAGAACAGGCCTCTGGCTCAGATGCCGAAGCTGGTAAACGAGGGAAAGATAAATCCCGTTTTTGCTTCCCAGTTCGATAAATACATTGAGGATCATTTCGCGCTTCGCGAGTATCTCGTTTCCGCATTCAATATTGCCGATATCGCGCTTCTTCGCGATTTCAACGGAACGAACGCGGTGATAGGGAAGAACCATCACATCTTCTACGGCGAAACGCTTGACGATTACCTCGGGATCGATCAGCTCACGGAGGAGCAGATAAGCTCGATAGCAGACTACCTTTCCGACCTTTCCGCCGAGTTTGCGAAGGACGGCGCCGCATTCGCTTTCATGACCGCGCCCAATAAGGCGACCATCTACCCCGAGTACATGCCCGGGTATCTTAAGCCGACCGACGCTGCTCGGAATATCGATATGCTGACCGAGGCGCTTGTCGAAAGGAACGTTCGCGTTATCGACGCCAAATCGATACTGCTGAAGGCTAAGGCGGAGAGGACGGTCTACTACGAGCACGACTCACACTGGAACAATTTCGGAGCCATGCTCGTCTACAACGATATTGCTGAGCAGTTCGGCCTCGAACAGCACGACGCCTATACCTATACCGTCGAGATCGACAGGACGGGCGACCTTCACAATTTCGTTTATCCCTCCACCGACTATAAGGAGGAGAGGATAATCTATCCGGAGTTCGCTGAATACACTTCAAAGCGCCCCGTCAATTTCGACAGGGACAAGACGGTCGAGACCCATTCCGACATCAACGACCGCGTAATGGTGATCTACCACGACTCATTCGGCCGCTCGCTGCAGCCGATACTTAGTCAGTCGGTCGGATCTCTCTACATGAACAGCTATTTTCCGTACAAGACGGATTTCATCAAGGATAAGGATCCGGATATCGTCGTAATAGAGCTCGTCGAGCGCAATCTCGACCTTTTGTACGAGTACGTGAGTTCCTTGGGTTACTGACAATCAGGAGGTCAAAATGAAAAAGTACATCTGCTTAATACTCGCCATCGTTTTCGCGGCGTTCACCATCGGCTGCAGGGAGTATTGGAAGAAGCCCTCTGACGATCCCACGGCACAGCCGACAGACGTCTCCGAGACCACGCCAGAAGCAACGGAGGCCCCCGAGCCCACGCAGATACCGGAGGGCTATAAGAGCGAAGCCGACGAGGATTTCGAGCTCTTCGATCTCATGCTCTTCCGCGATCTGGTGACCTCCGGCGCGGACGCATACAATCAGTTCATCGTCTCCGATCCCGCGAGATTCGGCATTGATCCCGCCGACGTCAATCCCGGCTGGGGCGAGCTTTCCTACGACGCGCATATCGAGAGCATCGAGTATTACCGCGATATGCTCTCCCGCATGGAGCTCATCGATTACGATACCCTCAGCGAGAACAATAAGCACGCATACGACGCCATTATGCGCTGGTTCGACGTCCAGATAATGTACGAGGACTACTACTATTACGACGAGCCGCTCGAACCCGTGAACGGCGATCATTCCATGCTCCCGCTCACCATGATCTGCCTGAGCATCAGGAACGCCGACGACGTTGAGATGTATCTCACACTGATCGAGGACATGGCCCGTTACCTGGGGCAGATAGAGCAGTTCGAAGTCGAAAAGGCGGAGCACGGCCTCTTCATGTGCGAGACGGCGCTCGATCAGGTCATAGAATCCTGCCGTAACTTCGCCGCAAACGGAGAGGACAGCTTCCTCATCAGCTACTTCGAAGAGATCATTGAAAAGGCAAAGGAATACGGCTATACGGACGACGAGTGCGAGCTCCTTCGTACGCGCAACAGGACGGCCGTACTCGAATACGTTCTCCCGGCTTACTCCAAGCTTGCCGACACGCTGGAAGCCCACAGAGGCGATTGTACGCCGTTTGTCGGCGCTGCGGACAGGGGAGAGGACGCGAAGGCGTATTTCGAGCTCGACGCAAGGTACGAAGGCGCGACGATGGAAGACATGGACCGTATCGCGGAGCTCCTCGAAGCCATGGGCAAGAACTGCTATATGGATATGTACCGCGCCATCATCAACGGCCCGGACGACATACTGGACAGATACGGAGAGGATATCTCATTCGGCTCTGTTGATAACAACGTCGAATGGCTGAAGGGCTTCATCGAAAAGTACTATCCAGAGCTTCCCGATTTTTCCCTCAAGTATATCGAAGTCCCGGAGGATATCGCGGAGGACTTCAGCCCCGCGGCATATCTCAACCCCGGTTTTGACGACTATTACAACAACGTGATGCTGATCAACCCCACCTCCGAAAACGCCGACGATCTTTTGACCGTGGCGCACGAGACTCTGCCCGGGCATATGTACCAGTTCCTCTATACGAGGAGCCGTGAAAACATGTCCCTTTCCCAGCAGGTGCTCGAGCCCACCGGCTACGCCGAGGCATGGACCGTATTCACCGAGGATTTCGTAGCCAAGCACTGCGACGATATCGGCAGGGAGTTCTGTGTCATGATGAACAGCGAGAGCACGTTCACGAACGTTTTCCTGCCCGCTTACATAAGCATCAAGGTCAATTATTACGGCTGGGACATAGACGACGTCAGCGATTATCTGGAGGACTACGGTATTTCCTCCGCGGCGGACATCTTCTACGAATATGCGGTAACGATGCCTTCCTACGCGATGAGCTATGCCATCGGATACTCATATCTGTCCGACATCTACGCCAAGGCGGCTCCCGCTACCGAAGCCGATCATAAGGAGTTCTTTGCCGAGTACCTCAGCTACGGCCCGAGCTTCATGGATATCATGTACGACTACATGAACAAGTGATGGATGCTATAGGTTATTACAGGGGCACGGACGAAGGCCGTGCCCTCATACAGGAAACAGCGGATAAGCATGGGATCAAACTCATGCTTGTTCTTTCAGACGGCGAATGCGGGTATTCGGGCTTCCGCCAGCTGCAGAACATAGTCAAGCTCGAAGCGTGCGGCCTCGTACTGATCGATTCGTATTCGTCCCTTGGCGATGATAAGTACATACGGCTCGAGAACGAGCTGTTTCTGAAAAGGAACGGCGTTCGCGTAATCTATGCACGAAAGCACGCATCGGACTGCCGACGCGAGATCGTGACCGCCGTAAGAGCTTTCACGGGAAAAGCGGTGGAATGGGAGACGGAGTACGGCCTTCGGATGCCGGAGCATTTCACGTTTTCCGACTTCAGGAGGACGCCTCCTTTCGGATATAGGGTCGAAGGCGGCAGAGCGGTGATCGACGAGGCGAACGCCGCCGTGGTCAACAGGATATTCGATCTGTACATCGCCGGTTTGAGCATCAAGGATATCTGCCGCGCTATCGACGGAGCCGTTTCGACGAGGAACAAGAAGTTCGGCAACATGACGGTCAAAACCGTTCTGCGCAACGAGAGATACCTCGGCCTGCAGTCGAAGAAGGGCTATCATCTGCCTGCGATAGTCACGTATGAAAAATGGTTGCTCGCAAAGGAACGGCTCGAGAGGGATTATCCCCCTGAATACGATACTGAAGTTTTCCCGTTACGGCTCTCGGCCGACCGTCCGATCGTCGACGCGCGCGTTATTGCGCCGTCCTTCGCGTGCGATACCTCGTGTTATCTTGCCGACTTCGACGCCCTGTTCGCCCAAACCGAAGAACTGATCGTATCTTCGGCGACTGACGATAATGCGGACGTGCTCTATAACGGTTTCGTAATGAAGGAAAAGGCGCAGGCCGAAGCCGCTTTCGAGCCGGCTGCCGCCGAATACAACAAGCTCCTGCATGCTTTCCGCGAGGATATCGGGCTTGTGTGCTCCGGCGACTATAGCACGGAGCTGCAGGAACGGCTGGAGAATGAAACCGACCTCAAAAACGTGTATTCCATGCGGCTGAGGAGGATCGCCTCCGAAAAGGACCTGTTTTCGGTCAAGCGCGACGAGATCGGCCGGTTCTTTGAAAGAGCGCGGAATATCGGAAAGCTGTCGTGCGAGGAACGCTCGTTCATTATCCGGGCATTCGTGCGGTCTGTCAGGATAAAGAACGGTGAAACATATCTGATCCTGCGCTCACCGGTTTCCGGAAAGCTCATAAAGCATCACGTAAAAAGCATAATCGGATAAAAGAAAACTGCCGCTTCTAATGAAGCGGCAGTTCTTTAATTCCGATCACAGATCGTAGTAGCGTTCGAACTCGGCGGGATGGGGGATGTTCTCGATCCTGCGGGCTTCCTTGCGCTTGCGGTCGATCCAGATCTTTATCAGCCTCTCGGGGAATACTCCGCCGCGGGTCAGATATTCGTGATCCTTCTCGAGATCGTCGAGCGCCTCCTCAAGGGTGGTGGGAAGAGCGTCGATCTTCGACTTTTCCTCATCGGAAAGATCGAAGAGGTTGAAATCGTAGGGTCCCCAGCCGGAAACGGAGGGGTCGATCTCGTTGATGACGCCGTCGAGACCTGCCATGAGTATCGCGGCATATGCGTAATAGGGGTTGCAGGTGCCGTCGGGGTTGCGGAGCTCGAAGCGCTTGCTCATGGGGGACTTCGCATAGGCGGGTATCCTTATGACGGCGGAGCGGTTCGCAGTCGCATAGCCGATCGTAACGGGGGCCTCGAAGCCGGGAACGAGACGCTTGAACGAGTTGGTGGAAGGATTGGTGATCGCGCAGAGGGACTTCGCGTGCTTCAGAAGGCCGCCCATGAAGTAGTGGGCGAGCTTGGAGAGCTGCGCATAGCCGTTCTCATCGTAGAAGAGGGGCTTGCCGTCCTTCGTGAGGAGCATATGCACGTGCATACCGTTGCCCGCTTCGCCGTAGATGGGCTTGGGCATGAATGTCGCGGTGCAGCCCTCTTCGACTGCGGCGTTCTTTATGACGTACTTGATGACCATGGTGTTATCGGCCATCTTCTCGACGTCCGCGAGCTCGACTTCGATCTCGAGCTGACCGGGGCCGCCGACCTCATGGTGATGGTACTTGACCTTAACGCCCCAGTCCTCCATCAGCATGCACATGCGGGAACGGAGGTTGTAATACCTGTCCTGCGGGGCGCCGATGTGATAGCCGCCCTTGTGGGGGATCTGGAAGCCGTCTTCGCACAAGCCGGTGTTCCAATCGGCTTCTTCGGTGTCGATCTCGCACCTTACGCAGTTGGGACGGCTCTCGAACTGGATGGAATCGAATACGTGGAACTCGAACTCCGGGCCGATTATCATCTCGTCGGCGATGCCGGTCTCGCGCATGTATTCGACCGCCCTGCGGATGACGTTGCGGGGATACTGATCGAAAGGACGGTTGACGGGACGGTCGATGATCATCGCGTCGCCGCTCATGGTAAGGGTCGCGACCTCCGCAAAGGGATCGACCGCTGCAGTGGAGAGATCCGGAATGAATACCATATCGCTGTTTTCAACGGGCGCATAGCCGTAATTGGAGCCGTCGAACCCGATACCGTATTTCATGGTATCCTCATTGAAACGCTCAGCGGGGATAGTGATGTGTCTCCAGCGGCCGTCGATATCGGTCATCTTGAAGTCTACCATCTCGATATTGTTGTCAACAATGAATTTCTGTGCCTGCTCAATGGTTTTGAACATAACTGACCTCCAATGTCTTTTTGGGTGTTGCCCCTTATAGTTTCATTTTGGCAGTTTGAAATTGTAAAGTCAATACAAAATACCAATATATTTATTAAGGGCCTCCCCGCGGGGAAGCCCTTTTAAGGTTTATGATTTTGTCTCCCAGTCTATCTCGTCCTCGTCCTCCTCGGGCGGCTTTTCGTGCACCTTTATAAGGAGGCGTGTGACCCTCAGGTTCTGTATCTGCTTGACGGTAACGGTGAGGTTTTCGAAATCGAAGGATTCTCCCTTTGCGGGATATCCGCCGAGCTGTTCGATGGCCCAGCCGCCGACCGTGGCGTTGTCGTCGTCGAAATCCTCGTCGTCTATCTCGAACTCATCGAAGAGGTCGTAGATGCGCATGTCTCCGTCGCATTCGTAGGTGTCGTCGGAGATCTTGACCAGCTCGTCCTCGATCTCGTCGGTTTCGTCCCAGATGTCGCCGACGAGCTGTTCGAGTATGTCCTCCATGGTGAGTATGCCCATCGTTCCGCCGTATTCGTCGGTGACTATGGCGAGATGCAGCTTCTTTTCACGCAGCTCGCGCAGCGCCTGGGGGAGTATGGTCGTCTTGTGGATGTAGCAGACGGGAAGCATATGTTCCCTGAGATTGAGCGGCGTGCCGTCGGCGATGGCTTTCAGTATCTCGTTGAGATGTATAACGCCAATTATGTTGTCGATCGTGTCCTCGTAAACGGGGATGCGGGAGTAGTTAGAAGAGAGTATCGTTTCGATGATCTTCTCGTCGTCGTCCTCGATGTCGACAGCCACCATATCCACGCGCGGTGTGATTATCTCATAAGCGTAGATGTCAGGGAACTCGAGCGCGGACTGAAGCAGATCGCTCGTATGCTCGTCGATGACGCCCTCGTCCTCGACGGTGTCGATGATGTCGGAAAGCTCCTTTTCCGTGACGTTCGCATCCTCGGTGACCTTATCGGACCAGCCCTTCGAGAAGAGCTTGACTATCTTCGTTACGAGCCATACGAGGGGGTAGAAGACGTATCCGAGCACCTTCAGGAACGAGGCGTGCTTCATGGCCTTCTCGTCGGCATTGGAGTTCGCGACGATCTTCGGGACTATCTCGCCGAATATGAGTATCACGATGGTCAGCGCGACGGTCGAAAGCAGGGCCGCGACGTTCTCGCTCACAATGCCGTTCTCATACAGCAGGCGTATGAACAGCTGAGTGCATATAGTGGAAGCGGCGAGGTTGACGAAGTTGTTGCCGATCAGTATCGTGCTCAGCAGCCTGTCGTACCTCGAATGATTGAACAGCGCGACCTTTGCCTTGGGATCGTTCTCCTCGTCCGCAAGATGACGAACGCGCATCTCGTTCATTGAGGAATAGGCGATCTCGGAGCCGGAGAATATCGCGGAAAGGCGGATAAGTATTATAAGAACAAGTGCGTAGGCGACCCAGATCATGCTTTTACCGCCTCCTCGTTCTCAACGGAGCCCTCGTCGTATTCGTCGAAGATCTCGCCGACGAGCTCCTCCAGAATGTCTTCAACGGTGATAACGCCGAGTATGTCGCTGCGCTCGCTTACTATAGCAAGGTGCCTGCGGCTCTTGCTCAGGTCCAGCAGCAGTTCGTCGACCGGCATATCGGGACGGACGAAATACGGCGTGTCGAGCAGGTCGACGAGATCCAGCTCGGATCTTGATTTCATGTATTCACGGAAGAATGCGCGGATCAGCACAATGCCTATCACGTTGCCCTTCGAATTGATGACGGGCAGACGCGAATGGCTCGTATGGCTGAGCTGTTCGAACTGCTCCTCGACGGGGATGGTCTCGTCGAGCTTTTCGACCTGATCCCAGGGGGTATAGCATTCGCGCACGGTGCGGGTCTTGTACTGAAGCACGTTGACCATAAGCTCGGCAGTGGCGTCCTCCTGCTCGTCGTCCTCCTCGCGCTCGTCCTTGAATGTCTCGATAATATCGACGAGCTCGTTCTTTGTGACGGACGGCGTCTCGTTATTGCGCTTGAATAGGCGGCCGATGCTGCTGCCGATCCAGGTGAACACTGCCGAAAGGGGAGTGAGGACCTTCATAAGAAAGTACAGCGAATGGCCTATGCTCAACGAATACCTTTCATTGCAGGCCTTGGCATAGGACTTGGGGAGCATTTCTCCGAAGAGGAAAACGAGTATCGTGACAATGACCGTCGCCGCGGTAAGAGCTACGGCAAGATATCCGGTGCCGCCGAAGAGCTTGCGCGTGATAAGAACTGCGAGCGCGGAGCATGCGATGTGCATAATATTGTTGCCGATCAGAAGCGTCGTGAGCGCCTTTTCGAAATTGTTGAGTATGTACATAACGTACTTGGCGCGTTTGTTGCCTTCCTCGGCATAGGCCTTCATTCGAACGCGGTTGACGGAAGCCAACGCGATCTCGGAAGACGCAAAATAGGAGCTTATCACAAGGAAAAGCACCAAAAGAACTGCGTATACGATTATTCCCTTGATATCGGCGTTCGATATAAGAAGGGATATTGAATCCGCTCGCAAAGGAGCGAAAGATGGCAAATCAGATGTCAAACATCGCCATATACTGCCATCATCCATTGATGAGACCAACTCCTCTCAAAACTTATTGCATGTATTATACAGTAAAGAGTGACGCATTTCAAATATATTATTGAGAAAATCCTTTGAAATACGGGAGTAAAAATTGACTGACAAACTCGGGTATGCTAAAATAGCTTACGTTGATACTAAATAAACTCAAAGCGGGGGAGAGACCACCATGAGCGGCATTGCATTCATGAAGGACAAGGAACTGCTGGAGGTGACTCCGGTGGAGAACATTTTCATATCGCAGTTCATGCCGCAGGCGCCCGATATCGCCGTTAAGGCGTATCTCTACGGGCTCATGCTGATCTCCGCCGGGCTCCAATCCGCCGACGAGGATATTGCCGCAGCTCTCGGCTGCTCCGATACAGACGTTTATGCCGCGTTCTCCTACTGGCAGACCGCCGGTCTCGTCGAGATAGTTTCCAACGAGCCCTTCGCGGTGAGGTATCTCAATATCAGGAACGCGCTGATGAAGGGCCGCGTCAATACTGCCGGCGCCCGATACGGGGAGTTCGTAGGCAAGCTCCAGAAGGTGCTCGGCACCAGGATACTATCGGGCTCTGAGCTCGCGAAGATCTACGATTGGATCGAAGTATTCGGATTCGAGCAGGAAGCAGCACAGGATATCGTCCGCCGCTGCCTCGATACGAAGGGCGCGAAGGTCTCCGTCGCATATATGGACAAGGTTGCAAAGAGCATCGCCTCGAAGGGCGCGCTCACGCATGAATCGGTCGCCGCTTACTTTGAAGAAGAAGACCGCCTTACAGGCGGCGCCGCAAGGATACTGAAGCGCTGGAACCAGTCCGGGCGCGTGCCCACCGAGGACGAGATAGCGCTTTACGAAAAGTGGACGACTGCTTGGGGCTTTGACGAGGCGGGCCTTGATCTTGCCCTCAGGGAAATGACAGCGGCAGTAAAGCCGTCGTTCAAATACCTTGACGGGCTTCTGACCTCCTGGCGCGAAAACGGCAGGATCGACAGATCCGCCATTGAGGCTGATATGAAAAAAGAGGACATGATCGCCGAGCTGGCAAGAGCTGCGCTGACCCGTGCCGGTATAAAGTCGAGGCCTTCTCGCGAGCATCGCGACAGATTCCGCGAATGGTATTCCGACTGGTCGATGAGCGCGGAGCTCATTTACCTTGCGGCCGATATCGCGAACAAGAAGGACAAGCCGTTCGCGTATATGAAGATGCTCCTCGACGACTGGCACGGCGCGGGCATATCCTCCGTGAGCGCCGCCAAGGAACGCTATGAAAACACGAAGAATGATCCGCGCCGCACGAAGGGCGGATCGAAACGCTCGCTTACGTACATTCACAGCGACGTCAAATACACGGAAGATGACCTTAAGAGGCTCGGGATAAGCCTCGGAGAGGAGTTCTACGACGATGAGCACTAACGGTTTGAGATTCGGCAAGGATACCGAAGATCTGCTCTCCGCAAGACGGAGCGCTTCTCTGCGCGAGCTTCACGACCACAGGGAGGATATCAGAAAAAACTATCCGGTAATTGAGGCGCTCAGGAACGAGATCGCCGAAACGGCGCTTGATTTCTCCTCAAAGATAATGGCCGCTCCCGACAGGACCGAAGAGCTCGAAAAGCTCGCTAAGGAGATCGTCTCGGCAAAGGAGAAAGAGCTTAAAAATCTGCTTGCCGCGCATGGGCTGCCTTCGGATTATCTGGAATTGAAATATCGCTGCCCCGTCTGCGCGGATACCGGTATTGCCGGCAGCGAACTCTGCTCCTGCATAAAGCAGCACATGATAGAACGCATGTTTTCCGGCTCCGGTATAAACCCGGGGGAGAGCTTCAAAAGCTTCCGCCACGATCTGATCTCCGATCCGAGGCAGAACAAAGCAATGGAGCGCATTTATTCCTACTGCTTGGAATACTCCGACATGTTCCCCGACAACGATCTGCCCGACCTGCTTCTCGTCGGCGCGCCCGGCATCGGAAAGACCTTCCTCCTCAACTGCATAGGCGGCCGTGTTTTGGAGCGCGGCTACTCCGTGCTCAAGGTGACTGCTTCAAAGCTCATCGGCTCCGTGATGGATTCGATCACCGAGGACGGCGTCGAAAGGCCGGATTACATACTCCCGGAGCTTCTGATAATCGACGATCTCGGCACGGAACCCATGATCAGGAACGTGACAATCGAATCCATACTGTCGATAATCTGCGAGAGACAGGACATGAACAGAGCGACGCTGATCGCCACCAACAAAAAGTTTGAGGAGATCGACGAGGAATACGGCGAAAGGATAATTTCCCGCATTGTTTCTCCCCGCCGCGTCAAGACGATAAAGATGACCACGCCGAACGTCCGCGTGATGAAATGACCTGTTTTATTCCGCGTCCTCCGCGCATATAGTTGAGCGAAAAACATGCGGAGGATCGGAAATGAAGATTCTTGTAATAACCAAAAAAACGCTCATAATCGCCGCTGCCGCGATCATCGCTCTCATTATCGCTGCCGCGGCAGTCGCAGTCGCCGCGGCGGGATCCGAAAGGGCTCCGAAGTCGGCGAATGCGGAGCCGAAGCCCACAGCGCTTGCCTTCAGCGGGGATAACGATCCCGCGGGAGGCAAGCTTCTTTCATCAGCGGACGCCTACGAAGTACAGGTGCTTGCCGGGTTCAAGCGAGAGCTGCCGGTGTATTCGGTATCGCGCGACGATATGAGGATAGCCCTCACGATCGACGCGGCATGGGACGACGACAAAACGCCTTTCATACTGGAGACGCTCGGAAAGTACAACGTCAAGGCGACGTTCTTTCTCTGCGGGTTCTGGGCGGAGGCGTATCCCGAGATGGTGAAAGCCGTCTCCGACGCGGGCCATTCCATTGGCAATCACAGCATGACACATCCGCATATGACAAAGATATCCGAGCAGAAGATGATCGAAGAGATCTCGAAGCTCGACGACATGCTCGAAAGGATAACGGGGAAGAGGAGCGTGCTTTTCAGAGCCCCGTACGGCGAGTATAACGATAAGGTGATACTGACGGTACGTTCATCGGGCCATGAGCCGATACAGTGGGATGTCGACACTATCGACTGGAAACCCGAAAGGAGCTCGCAGGCGATTCTCGACTCCGTACTTTCGAAGCTTCGCAGCGGGAGCATAATACTCTGTCACAACAACGGATACAAGATCGAGGAATATCTGCCGGTGCTGATAGAGACAGCGCAGGCGAACGGTTACGTATTCGTGACAGTCGACGAGCTATTGCTTGAAGGCGATACCGTGATAGACGTGAACGGCGTTCAGAAAAGCGCATAAAAAAGGGGAGGATATCATCCTCCCCTGATTATTATCAGATCAGAGCAGCGCTTCCGCGAACGCTCTCGCGTCGAAGGGCTGCAGGTCGTCGATGCCTTCGCCCACGCCGACGAAGCGGATGGGAAGGCCGAGCTCGTTTTTGACGGAGACCACGACGCCGCCCTTCGCTGTGCCGTCGAGCTTCGTCAGTATAATGCCCGTCAGGCCGCAGCTCTCGCCGAACGCCTTTGCCTGCGCGATCGCGTTCTGTCCGGTGGTCGCGTCGAGCACGAGAAGCACCTCGACATGAGCTTCGGGAAGCTCGCGGTCGATCACGCGGCGCATCTTCGCAAGCTCGTTCATGAGGTTCTTCTTGTTGTGGAGACGGCCGGCGGTATCGCAGATGAGCAGGTCGTTTTTCTTTGCCTTGTAAGATACGATGGCGTCGTAAACGACAGCGGCTGGATCGGCGCCCTCGCCGTGCTTTATGATGGGCACGTCGGCTCTCTCCGCCCAAACGGTCAGCTGTTCAGCTGCGGCGGCGCGGAAGGTGTCGGCTGCGGCAAGAAGGGGGTATTTGCCCTCGGCCTTGTACATGGCGGCAAGCTTGCCGATGGAAGTGGTTTTACCGACGCCGTTGACGCCGACGATAAGCAGTACGTTGTCGCCGTCCTCGCTGAGGAAAGGTTCGTCCGTCGTCATATAGTCGCAGAGGATATCGACGAGCGCCGACTTGGCGGAAGTCCTGTCCTTGAGCTTTTCCTCCTTTATGCGTGACCTTAATGTATCGAGAATGCTCTCGGTGGTCTCAAAGCCCATATCGGCCATAATAAGAGCGTCCTCGAGCTCTTCAAAGAACTCGTCGTTTATACGCTCGTCGCCGTTCCCGAAAATCATTCCGAGAAGGCCGCCCCTGGTCTTTTCAAGCCCCTGCTTCAGCTTTGCGAAGAATCTGGGCTTTTTTTCTTTGATCTCTTTTTCCATATTGCTCCTTATGCGGTCTCCTCGTTTTCATCGAAACGGGCGGAGATCAGCCTCGATACTCCTTTTTCCTCCATGGATACGCCGTAGAGCGAATCGCAGACGGCCATGGAGCCCTTGCGGTGGGTGATGATAATGAACTGGGTCTCAGCGGAATACGCTTTGAGGTACTCCGCGAAGTTGTCCACGTTCGCCTCGTCGAGCGAGGTGTCGATCTCGTCGAGTATGCAGAACGCGGTGGGCTTGAGCTTCAATATCGCGAAGAGCAGAGCTATAGCGGTAAGCGCCTGTTCGCCTCCGGAGAGCAGCGACAGCAGCTGCAGCTTCTTTCCCGGCGGCTGCGCTATGATATCGATATCGCAGTTCAGGATATCGTTCTGATCCGACAGTATGAGCTCGGCCCTGCCGCCGTGGAACAGCTCGGTGAAGGTCTTGCTGAAGTTCTCGCGGATGTGCTTGAACTGCTCTGCAAACTCCTTTTCCATTGTGACGGTCAGACGCTTAATTATCTCGGTCAGGTCGATCTCCGCCTGCTTGAGGTCGTCGCACTGTGACTTGAGCTGCGCATGCCGCTCGACGACGTTGCGGTAATCCTCCACGGAGGCGGTGTTGACCTCGCCGAGCCCGCGGATCTCGGAGCGAAGTTCGTCGGCCCTCATGTGCGTTGCGGTGACGGCGATCGGGTGGCGGAAGGGGAGTGCGTTCTCATACGTAAGCTCGTACTCCTGCCAGATCCTGTCGGTCATGTTGTCGAGCTCCATCTGCAGACGGCTGAGATTTAGCTCGTAGCGGTGCATGCGCTCACGCATCTCGTTGAGCTCGGCGCCGTCCCTGTCGCACCTTTCCCTGAGCTCGTCGACGTAGCGGAGCTTTGCCGCACGCTCCTCTTCCAGTGCGCGCATCTCGTCGGTAAGGGCGTCGACCTCGGTCCTCTCGCCGGAAATGTCGGCGCTCATAGAAGCGAGCTTTTCGCGGTGATCTGCGATCTCGGCAGAAATGCTCTCGGCGCTTTCGGCGTTCTTTCGCGTGGAGCTTACGAGCGAATCGAGTTCGCGGACGGTCCTTGCAAGATCGTTCTCAACTGCGGAGTGTTCCTTCTTTGCCGCAACGTGGCGGACCTTGACGGCGGTAACGTCGTTTATAATGCTCTGCTGACGCAAGCGCAGAGCGACGATCTCGGCCTGTACCCGCTTGATATCCTCCGCGGTGGAGGCGTTGCCGGAGTTCAGGCCGCTTTCGAGCTCGGACGCGGCGCGGCACTGGGAATCGATATCCTCGATATTGTCGTTGATCTGCGAAAGCTCGGAGTCGTACTTCTCCATATTGAGGCGGTTCTTCTCGACGTATTGGAGCACGATGTCGTGCTTTTCGCGGAAGGATGCGCGCTTGATATCGAGCTTGCGCAGTTCTTCGGCATGCTCAGAAACAACGGCGTTCGCGGCTTCGAGCTTGGCGTTCAATTCCTCGATGTTTTTATTCGCTTCCTCGGCGCTTACGGCGATCTCCTTCATGCGTTTGTTAAGCTGTTCGAGCTCACGCTCGCGGCCCAAAAGACTGAATTCGCGCTTCTGGGCGCTGCCGCCGGTCATGGATCCGCCGGGATTCATGATATCGCCGAGAAGTGTCGCGATCCTGAAAGAGGAACGCGCCTTTTTGTTGATGGATATGCCTACGTCGAGGTCGCGGACTATTACGGTCCTGCCGAGAAGGTTTTCCGCAATGCCCCTGTAACGCGGCGAGAAGCCGATGAGCTCCGAAGCAACGCCGAAGCACCCGTCAACGTCGATATACGAGCGTTCCTCGGGAGTAAGCGTCCTCGGCCTCATTGCGCTGACGGGGAGCATAGTCGCTCTGCCGTAATGCTTGCTGCGCAGATATTCTATCACGCGCTTGGCTTCCTGCTCCGTGGGAACAACAATGTTCTGGAGCGAGGAACCCAGCGCCATTTCTATTGCGGTCTCGTACTGTGCGGGTACGGAGATAAGCTCCGCGACGACGCCCTCGATGAGGGAGGACAGGGAAGTGTCTCGTTCTGCGTCCCTCAACAGATCGCGTACGCTCGAATAATAGCCCTCGTGCGCGCGCTTCATCTCGTTCAGCACCCTGTTACGGGACCTGACGGACTCCAATTCGTTGTCAAGGCGCCTTTCCTGCTCGCGAAGGGAGTAGATCCTCTGATTTATCCCGTTCACGTCCGCAACGGCGGCGTCGTATTTTTCGGCGAGCTCTTTGCGTTCCGCGGCAAGCTGAGCATCGGCGGCTTCGCACTCCTCGTTTTCAAGGCGGAGCTTTTCGCCCTCGTCGGCAACGGTCTTTTTCTCGACCGCTATCGCGTCGATGCGGCGGAGCAGAGCGGTCTTCATGGCGTCGAGCCTCGAGATACGGCTCTTGGCGTCGGACAGTCTGTTCAGCCTGTCCATCATGGACTGCTTGTGCTCCTCGAGTTCTTCCTCTTTGGAGCCGAGAGCGGCTTCGCATTCCTTAAGATAGAGCTCGACCTTTTCAAGCTCCTTTTCCGCCGATTCAACGTCCGCGGCGAAAACGAGTATCTGCTTTTCGAGTTCCGATTTCAGCGCAGTTCTCTCGTCAATACCGGCTCTTGCCGAGGCGGATTCGGAGGCGAGGCGCTCGCGCTCCTTTTCAAGCGCGGCTATGCGCTCGTTCAATACCTTTTCCTCGCCGGAGTGGGATTCCACGCTTGCGGTAGCGGCCAGAAGCTTCTGAGAAACCTCGCTTATTGCGGCGGATATCTTCCTTTCGGATTCCTCGCCCTCGGAAAGTGCGGCGGCCAACGCGCTGCCGGAACCCTCGGCAAGCTCGATTTGTTCTTTGATCTGCTCGAGATTGCCTGTCAGCTGCTTTATTCGGTCGTTCGATTTTTCGTATTGATAGATATAGAGATTGACTTCGAGATCCTTGAGCTCCTCACGAAGCTTAAGGTACAGTATGGCTTTTTCGCTTTGCTCGCGCAGGGGCTCGATGCGGCTTTCCAACTCGAGCAGTATGTCGTCGAGGCGGACGAGGTTCTTCTGCGTGTTGAGAAGCTTTCTTTCGGCTTCCTCCTTGCGCGCGCGGTATTTCATAACGCCTGCGGCCTCTTCGAAAGCGGTGCGTCTGTCGGCGCTCTTTTCGGAGATAATCTCGGATACTCGGCCCTGGCCGATTATGGAATAGCCGTCCTTGCCAACGCCTGTATCGCGAAAGAGCTCGTGTATGTCCTTCAGACGGCACGCGCCCTTGTTGATGTAATATTCGCTTTCGCCCGAACGGTATGCTCTGCGCGTGATACAGACCTCCTGATAGGGGGTCTTCAGCTCGCCGTCGCTGTTGTCGAAATGAAGGGACACTTCGCAGAAGGAGAGCGCCCGCCGCTTTTCAGTGCCGCCGAATATGAAATCCTCGACCTTTTTTCCGCGCAGGGCTCTCGCGCTCTGCTCGCCGAGAACGAAACGGAAAGCGTCCGCGATATTGCTCTTACCGCAGCCGTTGGGGCCGATTATGGCGGTGATGCCCTCGGGGAAGGAGAGCTCCTGCTTTTTTGCGAAGGACTTGAATCCGTTTATCTCGATCTGGGTCAGTCTCATAGCGTTCCCTCCGTATTGGCGGGCCTTATAGCGCCGAGCATCATAAGCGTCGCATGGGCGGCGTTCTGTCCGGCTTCCTGCTTCGAATTGCCCTGGCCTCTGCCGTAGGGCTTGCCGTTTATGTCGGCTTCGATCGTGAACACGCGTTTGTGATCGGGGCCGGAAACGGATATCACGTTGTATTCGAGCACGCCCATATGATGCTGCTGTATATGCTCCTGCAGGAGCGTTTTGAAATCCTTGGCGGATATCGTGCTAATCGCGTCTTCGATAAATGTGACGGCAAAGCTAAGGATAAAGCGCTTTGCGGGCTCTATACCTCCGTCGATATACATGGCTCCTATCAGCGCTTCGAGCGCGTCGGAGAGTATCGAGGGCTTCTCGCGTCCGCCTGTGTGCTCCTCGCCGTGGCTTAACAGCAGATAGCGGCCGAGATCAATGCTCCTGGCCGCGTCAAAGAGGGCGTTCTCATATACCGCGCGGGAGCGTATCCTCGTCATGAGCCCCTCGTTCATCTGCGGATTGTTGATGAAGAGGTATTCGCTCACAATGAGCTCCAGCACGGCGTCGCCCAAAAACTCCAGGCGCTCGTTGTGCCCGGTATTCCTGTTTTCGCCTTTTACGTAAGAGGTGTGAGTAAGAGCTGTATTCAGCAATTCGAGATCGTTGAATGTGTATTCCGTCGTTTCCTGAAGTATTTTAAGCTCGTTGATCCTGTTCTCGTTCAGCTTCATTTTTCGGTTACCATACTGTCAGCGCGTCCAATATAAGCCAAAGGCCTACACGACCGGCCTTTCCGGTCGATCGATGCAGGCGGTTGGCATGCATTGAAGTATTATTTATTGTTCTCGATTATCTCGATGATCTGGCCTACGGTCTTGACTTCGGCAAGCTGCTCGTCGGGGATCTCAACGCCGTAGCGCTCTTCAAGATCCATTACGAGCTCGACGAGATCGAGGGAGTCTGCCTTCAGATCCTCAACGAAGCGCGTTTCGGGAGTGATGTTCTCCTCGTCGACGTTGAGTTGGATCGCTATGGCATTGCGGATTTCTTCAAACATTATAAAATACCACCTTTCCCGGATATTCCCCGATATTGTAAACCATAAAGGTCAAATTGTCAATCGTTGCTTTCGGAGGTCTCTAGCGCGCCGATCCTCTCGGCGATCTTCTCGGTAACGCCGCCCGTTACGTACTGTCTGGCCTGGCGTATGGCGGAAACGAAGGCCTTCGCATCGCTGGATCCGTGCGCCTTTATTATGCCGCCCTTGATGCCGAGAAGCGGCGCTCCGCCGTACTCTGTATAGTCCATGGTCTTCTTGACGCGCTTGAACGCCGGCTTGGCCAGTCCTGCGCCGATCTTCGTCTTGAAGGAGGAGCGCAGCTCGCGCTTCAGCATCTTGAAGAGGGCGTCGGCAAGGCCTTCGGCCTCTTTGAGAATGACATTCCCGGTGAAGCCGTCGGTGACCATAACGTCATAATTGCCGGAGAATATCTCCCTTGCCTCGCAGTTGCCCTTGAAATCGATATCCGTCTCCTTGAGAAGCGCATATGCGGCCTTCGAAAGCTCGCTGCCCTTCGCCTCCTCTTCGCCGTTGCTGACGAGGCCGACGGCGGGGGAGGATATCCCCATTACGCCCTCCATGTATGCAGATCCCATTATCGCAAACTGCTGGAGATACTCGGGCTTGCAGTCGGCGTTCGCTCCGCAGTCGAGAAGCAGGAACGGCTTGCCCGGCGTCGGGATCACGGGAGCGAGTGCAGGACGCTTTACGCCCGGGATCCTGCGGACAATGAGCGTAGCTCCGGTCAAAACGGCGCCCGTGCTGCCGGCCGATATGAGGCAGTCCGCTTCACCTGCGGCCATGACGTTCATGGCGGCGACGATGGAGGAGTTCTTCTTGCGTTTGACAGCGATAGTGGGCTGTTCGTCGCATGAAATGACCTCCGGAGCGTGGATGATTCTTATCCTGCTCATGTCGGCGTTCTCGCGCTTTTTAAGCTCCGCAAGTATGCCCTGTTCGTCTCCCGTCAGGATCACATCGAAGTCGCCCCATTCGCGCATGGCGCGGCACACGCCCTCTATAACGGCCTGAGGCGCGTTGTCTCCGCCGTATGCGTCTATTACAAGCTTCATCGTAAATGCACTCCTTTTCGTTTCTGGGCTAATTATACAACTGTTTTAATCGCAATACAATCAAATATATTCGAAAAGATGATTGACATTTCGGGTATTTCGTGTATAATCAGAGAGGTGTAAAGTTAAAATACTTTACAGAACCAACACCGCAGCTCGGAGCCACGCATGACGGATAAAGCCAAAATATCACTTTTGCTCGATTATTACGGTGCTTTTCTTACCGAAAGGCAGCGCGAGCTGATGCTCATGAGCGCAGACGAGGATATGTCCCTTTCCGAGATTGCTGACATCGTCGGCGTTTCACGTCAGGGAGTGAGGGACTGCCTCGCGAGAGCAACGAAGGAGCTTCGCGAAATGGACGGGCGTCTGGGCCTTATAGAAAAGGACCGTGCGCTCCGCGCGATATCCGACGAGCTCGAGACAGCACTGAACGGATCGTCCGATATCTCCGCCGAGGTCAAAAAGGCGATCGACGCGATCCGCTCCGTCACAAGATGAACGATAAAGCATCCGGAGACCGAAAATGGCATTTGAAGGACTTTCAACAAAGCTTCAGAATATTTTCAAAAAACTCGGCAACAAGGGCAAGCTGACCGAAAAGGAGGTCAAGGAAGCCCTTCGCGAGGTGCGCCTTGCTCTGCTCGAAGCGGACGTCAACTACACCGTTGTCAAAAAGTTCGTCAATCAGGTGACCGAACGCGCCGTCGGCAGCGAGGTCCTCGAAAGCCTCACGCCCGCGCAGCAGGTCATTAAGATAGTCAACGAAGAGCTTACGAAGCTCATGGGCGGCACCGCCGCGAGACTCGATTACGGCTCCCGCAAGCCCTCGGTATTCCTGCTCTCCGGTCTGCAGGGCGCAGGTAAGACCACAATGGCCGGCAAGCTCGCCGTCTATCTAAAGAAGCATCAGTCGAAGGACACGCTGCTCGTCGCATGCGACGTCTACAGGCCCGCGGCCGTCAAGCAGCTGCAGATCGTCGGAGAAAAGGCCGGTGTGCCCGTGTTCGAAAGGGGACAGTCCGACCCCGTCGAGACAGCTAAGCTCGCCGTCGAGTACGCCGAACGGAACTTCATCGACGTTGTCATAATCGATACAGCGGGACGCCTGCATATCGACGAGGCCATGATGGATGAGATCGCGGCCATCAAGGAAGTCACGGATCCCTCCGAGATACTCCTCGTGGTCGATGCCATGACCGGTCAGGACGCGGTAAACGTTGCGAAGTCCTTCCACGATAAGCTCGGTCTGACGGGCGTCATCCTCACCAAGCTCGACGGCGATACGAGGGGCGGCGCCGCACTCTCCGTAAAGGAAGTCACTGGCCAGCCGATCAAGTTCTCCGGCACGGGCGAAAAGCTCACCGATATCGCGATATTTCATCCCGACAGGATGGCCTCGAGGATTCTCGGCATGGGCGACATGCTCTCGCTCATCGAAAAGGCGGAGCAGGCCTTCGACGAAAAGAAGGCGAACGAACTCGCGCAGAAGCTCCGTAAGGACGAATTCACCCTCGACGATTTCCTCGATCAGTTCCAGCAGGTCAAGAACATGGGCTCGCTCGAAGATCTCGTCGGGATGATCCCCGGCCTTAACGCTTCAAAGCTCAAGGGCGCGCAGGTCGACACGAAGGCCATCGGCAGGACGGAAGCCATTATCCGTTCCATGACCCCTGCCGAGAGAAACAAACCCGATCTGCTGAACGCAAGCCGCAAGCGCCGCATAGCGAAGGGCAGCGGCACGTCAGTTCAGGAGGTAAACCGTCTGCTCAATCAGTTCGAGCAGACCCGCCAGATGATGAAGCAGTTCACCGGCGGAAAGTTCAGAAAGGGCAAGAAGCCCCGCAAGGGTTTCTTCGGATTCTGATGACAGGCCATTACCGGCGTTTCGCCGTATGGATAAATACAAACACAACAAACTTATTTTTTTCAGGAGGTTCACCACTATGTTGAAGATCAGGCTTCGCCGCATGGGCGCCAAGAAGGCTCCTTTCTACCGTATCGTCGTTGCGGATTCCCGCGCTCCCAGGGGCGGCGCTTTCGTTGAGGAGATCGGATATTACAATCCCATCACCGACCCCGTTGAGATCAAGGTAGACGTTGAGAAGGCCAAGAACTGGATGAAGAACGGCGCTCAGCCCACCGATACCGTCCGCGCTCTTCTCAAGAAGTCCGGCGCTATTGAATGATCGGGTAAAAAATGGAAGAAACTGTTGTAAAAAATGAGGGCATGGCCGAACTCGTCGAGTATATCGCGAAGAACCTTGTCGACGATCCCGACTCCGTAAAGGTCGTATCGAAGCAGGGTGAGGACGCGGTCGTGATCGAGCTGACCGTTGCCAAGGACGATATGGGCAAGGTCATCGGCAAGCAGGGCCGCATCGCAAAGGCCATAAGGACCGTCGTACGCGCCGCTTCCGTCAAGTCCGAGACCAAGTATATCGTAGAGATCATCTGACGATGGATCATTTTCGTATTGCTCAAATACTCCGCCCGCACGGCATAAAAGGCGAGGTCAAGGTCTATCCTCTGACCGACGATATCTCGCGCTTCAAACGCCTGTACGACGCCTATATAGAGCGTAACGGGCAATACGAACCAGTTGTCGTTGACGGAACGAAGTACGTCTCCGATTCCGTCGTTTTGCATATCGCGGGCTGTGATAAGCCGGAGGAAGCCGAAAAGCTCCGCTCGCTCTATCTCTGCGTGGACAGGGCTCATGCCGTCAAGCTCCCCGAGGGCAACTATTTCGTTTCCGACATAATCGGGTGCGAAGTAAAAGCCGACGACGGGACCGACCTCGGCAGGGTAACGGACGTTCTAGAAACGAACGCGAACGACGTCTACGTGATAGAGGGGGAGAGGAAGCTCATGGTCCCCGCTCTGAAAAAGCTTTTATCCTCCGTCGACGTGGAGAACAAGCGCATAGTGCTCGACTCGCAGGTGCTTTCGGAGGTGGGCTATTTTGAGGATTGATATTCTTACGCTCTTTCCCGAAATGTTCGGCGGAGTCCTCCATACGAGCATGCTCGGCCGCGCGGAAGCGAAGGGGATACTGTCCTTCTTCGTGCACGACATACGCGAGTATTCCTCCAATAAGCATCACAATACCGACGATTACGCCTTCGGTGGCGGCGCCGGTATGGTGATGATGCCTCAGCCGATATTCGACTGCATGGAATCCGTGCTTGAAGGCGGCTCCGCGCGAAGGATACTCATGTCGCCGAGGGGAAGGACGCTCACTCCCGAGCTCGCAATGGAGCTTGCCAAGGAGGAACGGCTGGTTATTCTCGCAGGGCATTACGAGGGGCTCGACGAGCGCATATCGGAGCTCATAGACGACGAGATATCGATCGGCGACTATGTGCTCACAGGCGGAGAGCTCCCCGCAATGGTGCTCGTCGACTGCATATCGAGATTCATCCCGGGAGTGCTCGGCTGCGCCGAGTCCGCAGAGGACGAGAGCTTTTCGAACGACGGGCTGCTCGAATACCCGCAGTACACGCGCCCCGCTGATTTCAGGGGCCGCCTCGTGCCTGAAGTGCTCCTTAACGGGAACCACGCGGAGATCAACAAATGGCGCAGGAAGCAGTCTCTGAAAAAAACTCTGGAAATGCGTCCGGATCTTCTCGAACGAGCCGAGCTTACCAAGGAGGATATCGCCTATCTTTCCGAGCTCGGATATGAAAAAGAGTAAAATATACTTGTTTTACAGACATTTGCCCCTTGAAAAGGGGCGAAATGTGTGCTAAAATAATATAGTTAATGCGATGGTCCTCTGACCGCATGTCGGTTTAAGAACGTCTTAAATGAAAGGGTCAATACTATGTCAAACATCATTCAGGAACTTGAAAAAGAGCAGCTCCGCACTGATCTGCCCAAGCTTCAGATCGGCGACACCGTTCGTGTTTACGTAAAGGTCGTCGAAGGCACTCGCGAGCGTCTCCAGAACTTCGAAGGCATCGTTATCAAGATGCAGGGCGGCGGTCTCCGCAAGACCTTCACCGTCCGTCGTATGAGCTACGGCATCGGCGTTGAGCGTACCTTCCCCTACAACAGCCCCGCCATCGGCCGTATAGAGGTCGTCCGTCACGGCGTCGTCCGCCGCGCGAAGCTCTATTACATCCGTTACCGCGTGGGTAAGGCTGCCAAGATCAAGGAGCGCATCGTTACCAAGTAATCCGGAACAAAGTGCCCCGATGCCCTTTACGGCGTCGGGGTATTTCTATAATCGAGGTTAGTATGCAGACCATCAACTGGTACCCCGGACATATGACGAAAGCCAAACGGGAGCTTTCGGAAGATCTGAAGCTCATCGACGTGGTCGTCGAGATAGTTGACGCCCGCGCTCCTTTGGCATGCCGCAATCCCGACTTCGAAGAGCTTTTCAAAAACAAGATCAGAGTCATGCTCCTGAACAAGTGCGACCTGTCATCTCCTCAGGCGAACCGCGAATGGATACGGTATTTCCAGAAACAGGGCGTCAGTGTAATGGAGCTCGTTTCCATCGGCTCCGGAGCCAAGAAGAACGCGGTTTCTTTCATCGAGAAGGCAGGGGAGCCGGTCCTGAAGCGCTACCGTGAAAAAGGCGTATCGAAGACTCTCCGCGCGATCGTCGTCGGGATACCCAACGTCGGCAAATCGACTTTCATAAACAAGCTCGCAGGCATGACAAGGGCGCAGGTCGGCGACAGGCCCGGTGTGACCCGCGGCAAGCAGTGGGTCAAGATATCTCCCTACCTCGAGCTTATGGACACGCCAGGCCTTCTGTGGGCGAAGCTCGACGATCAGGATAGCGCGAAGCACATCGCCTACATCGGTTCCATACGCGACGACATACTGAACGTCGAGGAAATAGCAGGAATGCTGCTCTGCGATCTTGACAGGATATGCCCTGACGAGCTTGCAAAACGCTATCCGAAGCTCGCTGCGGTCGAGGACAGGTCTTCGCTTGAAGCCATGCTGGAAGGCGTTTGCAGGAGCCGCGGATTCATTCTTTCCGGCGGCGTATTCGACACCGAAAGGGCCGCGAGGATAGTGCTCGACGAATTCCGCGCGGGTAAGATCGTAAAGATCGCGCTTGAAAGGCCGGAAGCCGAAAATGAGTAAAAGGATCGACGAAAGCAAACGGCTCTTCGCGCTCACTAAATACGAACGGGAATTGTGGGACGAGGGCCTTATCGTCTGCGGCATGGACGAGGTCGGCAGAGGCCCGCTTGCGGGGCCGGTCGTGACCTGCTGCGTCATAATGCCGCGCGAGCCGCTCATTGAGGGCGTGAACGACTCCAAGAAGCTCAGCGAAAAGAAGCGCGAGTCATTGTACTGCTTAATACAGGACGCCGCCATCGCCGTCGGCTTCGGCCGCTGCAGCGAGAGCGTGATCGACGATATCAACATTCTGAACGCCACAAAACGGGCTTTTGCGGAAGCGTATTCCGCAATGGGCGTCTCGGCCGACTCGGCACTCATCGACGCAGTGTCAGGCCTCGATATCCCATGCAGGAAAATGCCCATTATACACGGGGACGCTCTGTCCTATTCCATTGCCTGCGCTTCGATACTCGCGAAGGTCGAGCGCGACAGATACATGACTGAAATGGACGAGCTCTATCCGCAGTACGGTTTTGCAAAGAACAAGGGGTACGGCACGGCCGAGCACATAGCCGCGCTGAAGGAATACGGGCCTTGCCCCATTCACAGAAAAAGCTTTATCAAGAACTTTGTGTGATATGACCAAAAAGACCGAAAAGCGCAGAACGGGGGACAGGGGAGAGCGCAGGACGGCTCTGCGTCTTCTTCTGCACGGCTACAGGATACTCGAACGCAATTATACCTACGGTCATAAGGAGATAGACATAATCGCCAAAAAGGGCCGCGTGATCGCGTTCGTCGAAGTAAAGACAAGAAAGGACGTGTCAACTGTCCGGCCGCAGTCCGCGGTCGGTCCCGAGAAGCAAAAGAACATTATCGCCGCTGCGAAGGGCTACTGTCAAAAACACGGCGTAAGGGACTGCACGCTGCGGTTCGATATCGCGGAAGTGCCCGTAAAAGGGAGAAT
This sequence comes from Clostridia bacterium, assembly GCA_017619735.1. GTDB lineage: Bacteria > Bacillota > Clostridia > Christensenellales > CAG-138 > UBA3857. The sequence goes on along the minus strand of JAFZRT010000029.1, from coordinate 96,786 downwards.
AAACTATATCGAAAACGCCTTCGAGGGATATTGATATAAAAATTATTCTTTCATTATAAAAAGAAACATGCTATAATGATAATACTTTTGATCCGGGAGCATTCCGAATGAGACTCAAAAAAAGTATTGTCATTATTTTTATAACGCTGATTTTTGCTTTATCCGCCTGCAAAAAAGCGGGGTCGGACGCCGTCGTGGCAAACGGCGGATTCGACGACGGCGCCTCTTCGTGGACAACCGAGGCGTATTATCCCGACGACTGCGTTTTGGACGTCGTATCCGACCCGGAGCATGGGAATATCGCGCATATCAGGACCGACGACCTCAACGACGCAAGATTCATTCAGCAGATCCCCGTTGAAGAGAACACCGCGTACCGGATCACCTGCATCGTCAGGACTTCCGGCGTTGAGGACGGCGCGGGAGCCAATATCGGCGTGTACGGAGTCGCCGCCTGCTCGAGAGCCGTCACAGGCGACAGCGGCTGGCAGACGCTCGAATTCGTCGGAAAAACTGTCTCCGGTCAAAAGACTCTCGCCGTATCCGTCGGCATCGGCGGTCACGGTTCTCTTTCGAAGGGCGAGGCGTGGTTCGACGACGTGAAGATCGAAAAGGCGCATGACGATGCGAAGATCGAAGCCGTTTTCGGCACGGCCGCGCCGGCAAAGAGCTCCGACGACACGAAGAAAGTCCCCACGGAATTCCCGACGAATGATATACTCATATGGTGCGGCGCTGCGACGCTCCTCTTCCTTTTGCTCTGGCTCATACACGTTCTGCTCGCGCAGAAGCCAATGAACGTCACCGCAAAGGGCGGCGGGGTATGGATAGCAGTGATACTAATTATTGCGCTCGCCGTCAGGGTAGCGCTCTCGCTCATATTCTACGGTCACAAGACCGACATCAACTGCTTTACTCATTGGGGCTATCGCGTCATAAGAAGCGGCCCCGCGCATTTCTACGAGCAGTGGTGCGATTATCCTCCGGGATACATGCTTATACTCGGCGCCATGTCGTGGATTAACGATCTCGTCGGCGGGAACGCGGATATCCACGCTCTCATGGTGAAGATCCCCTGCATCATCGCGGATCTCGGATGCGCATACCTCGTCTACCGCTATGCGGTCAAGACAATGAACCGCAAAGCCGCCGTCGCGCTGATGGCCGTCGTCGCGTTCACTCCCGTCATGGCTTACGTCTCCTCCGCATGGGGGCAGATCGACCAGGCGCTTGCGGTAACGCTCATCGTTCCGATACTCCTGCTCTATAAACGCAGGCCCATTTGGGCGGGCCTCGTTTACGGCCTCGGTATCATAATGAAACCTCAGGCGCTAATGTGCGGCCCGCTGTTCGCTGCGGCGTACCTGCTGTACGTCATAAAGGGCAATCCCTACGAGCAGTTCAGCATGAAAAAGGGCATGGCGCGTCTGTTCCGCGTAAAGAAGGACAGCGTTAAACTCCGCTTCTTCGAAACGGTAGCCGCGGTAATCGCCGCCTTCGCCGTGATAATCCTCGTTTCCGCTCCCTTCAGGGGGGATCAGGGCACCTTCTGGCTCGTCGAGAAATACTACGGCACCGCCACCTCTTACGAGTACGCGACCGTAAACGCCTATAATTTCTGGGCGCTGATAGGCGCCAACTGGAAGAAGGTCGACGTTCCCTTCATGGGGCTCACGTACGGCAAATGGGGCACATTGTTCATGGCGGCTTCCGTTATTGTCAGCATCGGCCTATACGTGCTCGCTGTCGTCAGGCATAAGCGCTGCAAGGGCGCTCTGCCGCTAACAATGGCGTACCTGCTCACGGCTATATTCACATTCGGGCATTACATGCACGAGCGCTACATATTCCCCGCGCTGATGCTGCTCATGTTCGCTTACGTATTCTATAACGACTGGCGCGTGCTCGTGACATATGTCGCTTACGCGACGACGATGCTCGTCAACTGCGCGGCGGCGTTCTATTACAGCAAGCTATTCGAATACGGCCTCTACTGGGACGAGCGCATCATCTACTGGTGCTCGCTCGCGAATGTCGCGCTGTTCATCTGGTTTACATACGTCACGATAGATCTTACTCTCAGAAACAAACCCTTAAGGGGCTACAACGGCTGACGCCGGAAGCCCCGATCGCTGTGATATAATAATACAAGCTGAAACGAAAGGACCCGCTGCTGTGAAAAAGAAACTCTTTGCAATACTGGCGCTGATGCTCGCCATGATAATAGCCCTGCCGACGCTTGCAGACGACGAGGCGATAGTCAAAAACGGAGGATTCGACGTTGTCGGCGGCGACGGCTCCCCCGAGTATTGGTCCTTCCATTCCTACGAGGCGGAGTATCTCGACAATTACGATAACTCCTTCGCGGTATGCGAACAGGATCCCGAAAGGGGCGGCGTCCTGCATATCTCCTCGCTTCAGGACGACGACGCGGCTGTGTTCCAGTCCGTAACGGTCGAACCGCTTACGATCTACAAGCTCACCTGCTGGATAAGGACCGAGGCAGTTGAAAACGGCGCCGGCGCAAACATCGCGCTTCGCGATATTATCGCAGTATCCGACGGGCTCTACGGCGACAACGGTTGGAAGCAGGTTCAGCTCGTAGGCAAGACCGGCCCCAATCAGACGGAACTCGTGATATCCTGCAGAGTCGGCGGATACAGCGCAGTCGCGCACGGCGACGCATGGTTCGACGATTTCACCGTAGAAAAGCTCGAAAGCTGGAGCGGCGACGTAATACCCTTCTACAGCGGAATCATCGACGACGACGTCGAAAAGGGCGGCGGAAGCATAGTCCCCGCCGTACTGATAGGAGCCGGCGTCCTGCTGGCGGCGGCCGTCGTACTCATACTCGTACTCAAGAACAGGAACGGCGCCGATAAGGGAGGGGAAGCCCTGCCTTCGCCAATAACCTATTCCTATGACAAGACGCGAAAGCTTACGCCGATGCAGGAGCTGAACGGCAGATCCTTCTTCGATATGCGTTCCGACTCCATGCCGGAGCCCACCGATCTCAAACTGCATTTCACCAAAAAGGACAGGATCTATATAATTGTCCTCACCGCGGTCTACGGCTTGATCGCGCTGTTCAGGCTGGGTACTTTAAGCTTCCCGACGAATGCGTGGAAGGGCGACGCCGGCGACAAGGTCAGGATAGAGTTCGGCGGATCGTACAAAATATCCGAGGTTTGGCAGAACTCCGGCATCTCCTACACGAACTACGTTCTGAGGACCGACAGCGACGAGGAGATCGCCTTCGAGACCAAAAAACGCGCTGAATACGGCCATATGTTCCGTTGGGCAAAGCTGAGCAACAACACCTCGGCAGAAACCACCGGCGTAACGCTCGAGGTCATCAGCGGCGACGTCGGCAGGAAGGACGATCCCGATCTCGTTTTGAACGAGCTCGTATTCTTCGACGAAAACGGCGAAAAGATTCCCTGCATCGTTGATCAGTCCGCCGCTGCGCTCTTCGATGAGCAGGACACAGTCCCCGCATACACGAGCTGCTACAACGGCATGTATTTCGACGAGCTGTATCACGGCCGCACCGCGTTGGAGCACATCAACAACCAGACAGTTTACGAGTGGACGCATCCGCCTCTCGGCAAGCTCATAATAGCGGTAGGCATACTCATATTCGGCATGAAGCCCTTCGGCTGGCGCATTATGGGCACGGTCTTCGGAATCGCTATGGTGCCGATAATGTACTGCTTCGGCAAACGCCTACTGAAGGATTCGAAGCTCGCCCTGTTCTCGACATTCATATTCGCTTTCGACTTCATGCATTTCACACAGACCAGGATTTCGACGGTCGACGTGTACGGCGTGTTCTTCATACTGCTGATGACTTATTACATGTACCAGTTTATTTCGATGGACATCGGCGACAGCGTGAAGAGCATGATGAAACCTCTCGCGCTTTCCGGAATATTCTTCGGCCTCGGCTGCGCGAGCAAATGGATCTGCCTTTATACCGGAGTAGGACTTGCGGTCCTGTTCTTCGTGAAGCTGATACTCATGGGCGTCAAGAGCAAAAAGCTCTCGAAGCTCGAAAAGTACAAGGACAGAAAGCTCGTTTCGAAGTATTGGGGCAACGCTCTGACGCTTTGCTGCTGGTGCCTGATATTCTTCGTCGTCGTGCCCGCCGTCATTTACAGCGCTTCCTATTTCCGCTACTATACAGCGCAGTGGAAGCCCGCTCGTCAGGCGCAGATCTACACCGCCAATTATGAGCAGTACGCTTCCGTGGACGATGTAAAGCTGACACTGAAGGACGCGGCGGATACGTATTTCAGCGGCGTCATAAAGAATCAGCAGGATATGTACAATTATCACAGCCAGCTGAAGTCGGATCATTCCGCGGCTTCCCCCTGGTGGATGTGGCTCGCGAACCTCCGCCCGACATGGTTCTACGTGGGAGGTCACGATAATCCGCACGGATACGTCGGCACGATAAGCGCCTTCGGCAATCCGGCCGTATGGCTGCCATGCAATATCGCGATGCTTATACTGATTTTCGTGCTCATATTCCGGAGGAGGAAGTTCCCGCTCGAAGCGTATTTCCTGTTCGTCTGCGCGGCTTCCTCGCTGCTGCCGTGGGTGCTCGTCCCGAGAAGCACGTATGCGTATCACTTCTTCGCGACCGTGCCCTATATTACATTGGGAGCGGGATACCTGCTCGGCTATTGGGAAAAGGCGGACGCGATCAGAAAATCCGAAAAGGGTCTCAAGCAGAGCTTTGTGCCCAAGGTAAAGTATATCTGGATGGCGTTGGCCGGATTCATGTTCATATTGTTCTACCCGGTCATATCCGGTCTCGAAGTGCCGTATGAGTACATCGCTCTGCTACAGTGGGTGCCCTTCCATAAATGGGAGATCCAGAACGCCGATGGCGAAGTCCTCCGCACTTACCGCATGGGCTGGCGCTTCCTCGATTACGAGCCGCATCCCGTGACGGAAAAAATGATCACCATTATCAAGAAATAAGGTCTGAAATAAATGGAAAACCTCGAAACCAACGCCTCCGCTCCGCAGAAGGGCAAAAGCCTGATACAGCTCATAAAATTCGCGATAGTCGGCGCAAGCAACACCGTCGTAGACATGATCGTGAATACCATCGTGTCGTTCCTCCTGAACCTCGTTTTCAAGGGCGGCTGGATAGTGTATGCGGCAAAAGCCGCAGGATACGGCTGCGGTATTCTGAACAGCTATATCCTCAACAGCCGCTGGACGTTCCGCGAGGAGCGCAGGCAGGACAAGCGCGAAAAGCTGAGCTTCGTTGCCGTCAATATCGCGGTGCTGCTCATATCGTTCGGCCTCATATGGCTCTTCAAGAGCGCGTTCCATCTCAACGATTTCTGGATGGGAATGAACACCCCCGACTGGCTCAAAAAGGTAGTTAGCGGAGATCTGTTCTGCTCCCTGCTCGCGACATGCATTTGCATACCCGTAAACTTTATTCTCAATAAGCTCTTCGTTTTCAAAAGGAAAGAGGAAGGAGAAGCGGCCTGACAATGCTCGCCAAGCTGAACAGCTACGGACTCATAGGGATAGACGGATGCCCGATCAGCGTCGAGGTGGATCTTTCACGCGGCATGCAGCGCGCGGATACGGTCGGTCTGCCCGACAACGCCGTCAAGGAGTCCAAAGAGCGGGTGCGTTCTGCCATCACCAACAGCGGTCATCAGTATCCCGAAATGAGGGTGCTGGTCAATCTCGCCCCCGCGGATATCCGCAAGGAGGGCACGGTCTACGATCTGCCCATAGCCCTCGGGATACTTGCGGCACGGGGCGTTTTTCCTCTCCACGCGGCGGACGAATACATAGTCATCGGCGAGCTTGCTCTTGACGGCCAAGTCCGCTCGGTCACCGGCGTATTGCCTATGGTCATCGACGCGCACGAGCGCGGCTTCCGCAATATAATCCTTCCGTACGAGAATGCGGAGGAGGCGTCGTTTTTCGCCGACATGAACGTATTCCCCGTAAGGACGCTCAACGAGGCCTGCGGGCATCTGAACGGCACTGCGAGGATAACCCCCGTTCCGCCGCTCAAATGGAGCGGGCAGAAGCATGTTTATCCCTACGATTTCTCGGAGATCAAGGGACAGCAGGCCGCAAAGCGCGCAGCGGAGATCGCCGCAGCGGGCAATCATAATCTGCTGCTCATCGGAAGCCCAGGATCGGGCAAGACTATGCTTGCAAGAAGCATCCCGTCCATACTGCCGGAGCTCACAATGGAGGAGTCGCTCGAGATCACCCGTATCCATTCCGTAGCGGGAGAGCTGAAGGGCAGATCCGGCATTGTAACGGAACGCCCGTTCAGAGCGCCGCATCATTCGGCCTCCATACCCGCGCTCGTAGGCGGCGGGTCGAGAGCGCTGCCGGGCGAGATAAGTCTCGCACACTACGGCGTGCTTTTCATGGACGAGTTTCCACTGTTTCCGACGACCGTGCTCGAGGCGCTTCGTCAGCCGCTCGAGGACGGCGTCATCACGATCACGAGGGCGGCCGCTAAAACGAGCTTCCCGGCGGAGTTCATGCTCGTCGCAGCTATGAATCCCTGTCCCTGCGGCAATTACGGTTCCAAGACGAAGGAATGCCGCTGTTCCGCCATGCAGATCGAAAAATACCGCGGCAGAATCAGTTCGCCGCTCCTCGACCGGCTCGATATCCACGTGGAGATGAACGAGGTCAATTACGACGATCTCGTATCAAAGCAGGAGGGGGAAAGCTCCGCCTCCGTCAGGGAGCGCGTAAACGCCGCCAGGATGCGTCAGAGAGCGCGATACAGGGACGAGGGCATACTTTTCAACGCGCAGCTCAACACGCCTCTGATGCGCAAATACTGCCGAATGGACGAGGACGCCGAAGCGCTGCTTCACGCCGCATACGATAAGCTCAAGCTCTCCGCAAGGGCATATACGAGGGTCATAAAGGTCGCCCGCACCATTGCGGACATAGCGGGCGAGGAACGAATTAGAAAGCCCCACGTGCTCGAAGCCGTGCAGTACAGAGGCCTTGACGAGAAATACTGGGGATCGCGCTGATGAGGATCTATACCGAAAAGGAAAGAGCGTGGCTATGGCTTAACAGCGTGTTCGGGTCGAACGTCGCTTCCGCGGATCAGCTGATCTATATGAACGACGGCCTTATGGCTCTGTTCGAGGATGCATTGGCAGGCCGTACGCTGCGATGCCCAGATCAACTGAAGGAGCGGCAGAGAAACGCCCTCATAAAGAACCGTGCGAATTACGAGATCGACGCCATGATCTCCGATATGGAAGACGCCGGAGTTTACGCCGTGACCCGTGACAGCGAGGATTATCCGAAGCTCCTGAGGGAGATCTACGATCCGCCGACGGTCCTTTTCGTCAAAGGCAGGCTGAGATCCGACGTCAAATACCCGATCGCGGTCATCGGCTCGCGCAAGTGTTCCGATTACGGACGGGAAATGGCGGAGTTTTTCGGCAGGGAGCTCGCGCAGGAAGGCGCCTGCGTCATATCCGGTATGGCCGACGGCTGCGATTCGATAGCGGCAAAAGGCGCTCTTTCCGTAAAGGACTGCGATTATCCCACAGCGGCCGTACTGGGTACGGCGATAAACGACGTCTATCCCTCGTCGAACACACGTCTTTACGATGAGATAGCCGCGCGCGGAGCCGTCATCTCGGAATACAGACCGTTCAGCAAGCCGCAGAGGGGCAGCTTCCCGCAGAGGAACCGCATAATAAGCGGGCTGTCTAAGGGAGTGCTCGTTATAGAAGCGGGCTTAAGGAGCGGTACAAGCATCACCGTTGGCTTCGCGCACGATCAGGGGCGCGACGTATTCGCGGTGCCGGGCCGTTTAAACGACCTTATGAGCGTCGGAACGAACGGCCTCATAAAGAGCGGCGCCGCAAAGGCGGTGTTCGGCGTCGACGATATCATGTACGAGTACGGGGTGTTTACCGGATACAGGCACGCTCCCGTAAAGGTGGCCGATCTGTCGGCGCTGAGCCCCGAGCAGAGAAGGGTATGCGAAGCGCTCATAAACGGCGAAAAGACCGCCGACGAGCTTTGCGAATTGCTCGGCATGAAGATCTCCGCGCTGAATACATACTTGACAGAAATGGAATTATCGGGAATAATAAAGCAATTACCGAACGGTTATTACGCTTATTAAGGCGTTTAGCAAGATATTTACAGCAAACGAACTATCGAAAGGATAACGAAAAGGATTATGACTGACACACTGGTAATCGTTGAGTCGCCGGCAAAGGCAAAGACAATAGCCAAATATCTGGGCTCCAAGTATAGGGTCGTCGCATCGAACGGCCATATAAGGGATCTTCCCAAGAGCCAGCTCGGCGTCGATATCGACAACGATTTCGAACCGAAGTACATCACGCTCCGCGGCAGGGGAGACGTGCTCGAAAAGATAAAGAAGGAAGCAAAGCAGGCGAAAAAAGTCCTGCTCGCAACCGACCCTGACCGCGAGGGAGAGGCGATCTCGTGGCATCTTGCCGCCGCGCTCAAGATGGATCCGACCAAGAACTGCCGCGTCGTATTCAATGAGATAACCAAATCCGTTCTCCAGGCCTCCATCAAGAAAGCAAGGCCCATCGACGGCAATCTCGTCGACGCGCAGCAGGCAAGGCGCGTGCTCGACAGGCTCGTCGGCTACAAGATCAGCCCCCTGCTTTGGGCAAAGGTCAGGAAGGGCCTTTCCGCGGGCCGAGTACAGTCCGTCGCGACGAGGATAATCTGCGACCGCGAACAGGAGATAATGGATTTCGTCCCCGAGGAGTACTGGACGATAACGGCGCTCCTGCAGGCGCCACGCGCACGCAAGCCCATCGAGGCGAAGTTCTTCGGTTACAACGGCGAAAAGACCGACATAAGGAACGAAGAAGAGGCAAACAAGGTCATAAAGCTCAGCACGGGCGTGCCCTTCGTATTGGCCGACGAGAAAAAGGCCGATAAGATCCGTCACGCGCCTGCTCCCTTTACTACGAGCAGCATGCTTCAGGAGGCTTCAAGAAAGCTCGGCCTCACTCCCAAGATGACAATGTCTCTCGCCCAGCAGCTCTATGAGGGCGTCGAAGTCGGCGGCAAGGGAAGCGTAGGACTCATCACTTATATCCGTACGGACTCCGTCAGGGTCTCCGAGGAGGCGCAGGGCATGGCGCTCGACTTTATCAAGTCGAACTACGGCGACAAGTACGTCCCCACTCGTCCCAACACCTACAAGGGCCGCAGCAACGCACAGGACGCTCACGAGGCGATCCGTCCGACGAACCTCCTGCTCGAGCCGTCCATGCTTAAGGATCAGCTGAGATCCGGCCTCTTCAGGCTCTATAAGCTCATTTACGAGCGCTTCCTCGCGAGCCAGATGACCAGCGCCGTCTATGAGACCACACAGCTGACTTTCAACGCCGGCCCCTGCACCTACAGGGCGAACGGCATCCGCACGGTCTTCGACGGCTACACGAAGCTCTATACCGAAACCACCGACGATTCGGAGGAGAAGGAGGGCACTCTGCCCGAAGTCGAATCCGGAGCCGCTCTCAACGCATCCGAGGTAAAGGGAGCCCGCCGCTTCACTCAGCCGCCTGCTCGTTATACCGAAGCGACTCTCGTCAAGACGCTCGAAGAAAAGGGCATCGGCAGACCGAGCACGTATTCGCCGACCATAACGACCATTATTGAGCGCGGTTACGTATGCCGCGAGAAGAAGCAGCTCATACCCACCGAATTGGGCTTCGTGGTAACTCAGCTCATGAAGGACAATTTCAGCGAGATAGTGGACGTGAAGTTCACGGCCGATATGGAGTCCAAGCTGGACGAGGTCGAGGAAGGCAGCAAGGAATGGCGTAAGGTCATCAGCGATTTCTACGGCCCGTTCGAGTCCTCCGTAGAAGAGGCGTTCAAGAACGTCGAGCACGTCAAGATACCCGACGAGGTCTCCGAAGTCAAGTGCGACAAATGCGGCGCAATGATGGTATATAAGGTCGGCAAGTTCGGCAAGTTCCTCGCCTGTCCCAACTATCCCACCTGCAGGAACACCAAACCCATCGTCGAAAAGATAAACGTCAAATGCCCAAAGTGCGGCGCGGATCTTATAAAGCTCCACACCAAGAAGGGCCGCGCGTTCTACGGCTGTGAACGCCACCCCGAATGCGATTTCGTATCATGGCTCAAGCCCACGGGCGAAAACTGCCCCAAATGCGGCAAGTACATGGTGCAAAAGATAGGCAAGAACGGAAGCTATAAGCAGTGCTCCGATACCGAGAACTGTGGCTTCGTACTGCGTCAGACGGGCAAACAGAAGAGCGAAAGCGACGAATGATGGACGGTCCCTGCGTAAAAGTGATAGGAGCGGGGCTCGCAGGATGCGAAGCGGCATGGCAGATCGCGGAGCGCGGGATACCCGTGACCCTGATCGACATGAAGCCCCACCGTCTTTCGCCCGCGCATAAGATCGGCAGCTTCTGCGAACTCGTCTGCTCCAATTCGCTGCGATCGGACAATATCGAAAACGCAGTCGGTCTGCTCAAGGAAGAACTCCGGCGCATGCGGTCGCTGATAATGGATTGCGCGGATAAGACCCGCGTACCCGCAGGCGGAGCGCTTGCGGTGGACAGGACTCTGTTTTCACGGCTCGTCACGAAAAGGATCTCGGATCATCCGTTGATCTCCGTGGAGGAAGCCGAGGCGGAGGATATCCCCGACGGCCCCTGCATAATAGCTACCGGCCCGTTGACCGACGGTAAGCTATTAGAGAGCATCGAGCGCGCAACGGGAACGACTCTGCATTTCCACGACGCCGCCGCTCCGATAGTCACAAAGGAATCCCTCGACATGAGCCGTGTGTTCGCCTCGTCGAGGTATGAAAAGGGTTCCGGCGCCGATTACCTCAACTGTCCGCTGAACTCCGAGGAGTATTTCCGTTTCGTGCGTGAGCTCGTCTCGGCCGAGACAGTCGAGCTGCACGAGTTCGAGACGCCCAAGGTATTCGAAGGATGCATGCCCGTAGAGATAATGGCCAAACGAGGCGATATGACGCTCGCGTTCGGGCCGATGAAGCCGGTCGGGCTCGTGGATCCGAATACCGGCAGGCAGCCGTTCGCCGTTGTCCAGCTGAGGCAGGACAACAGCGATGGCACATTATTCAACATGGTCGGTTTCCAGACCAATCTGAAGTTCGGCGAGCAAAAGCGAGTATTCTCCATGATACCCGGTCTCGGGAACGCGGAGTTCGTAAGATACGGCGTCATGCACCGCAATTCCTACATGGATTCCCCGGGGAAGCTCTCGTACGATTACTCACTGATCAAAAGGGACGACCTGTATTTCGCCGGGCAGATCACCGGCGTCGAGGGCTACGTCGAAAGCGCCTCCTCCGGATTCACGGCGGGCGTCAGCATGGCAAGAAAGCTAAAGGGACTGCCACCGATCGATTTCGGTGCTGAGACGGCCATAGGCGCATTGGGCCATTACGTTTCCGAATACAACGGCTCCGATTTTCAGCCGATGAACGTTACTTTCGGCATCATAGCGCCGCTTGAAAAGGCGCCGAAAAACAAGCGTTTGCGTTACGCCGCGGCTGCACAGCGCGCGCTCGGCCGCATCGATGAACTGTGCAAGGAAGGAATATGATATGGAAGAGTTCAAGGGTACGACGATAGTCGCCGTCAAGTCCGATTCCGGCTGCGCCATAGCGGGCGACGGACAGGTGACGCTCGGCGAAAATACCATAATGAAGCATACCGCAAAGAAGGTCCGCAGGATCTACAACGATAAGGTCGTCGTCGGTTTTGCGGGATCGGTCGCCGACGCTTTCACGCTCTGCGACAGATTCGAAAGCAAGCTCGAGCAGTTCGGCGGCGGTCTCTCCCGCGCGGCGGTTGCTCTTGCGCAGGACTGGCGCAGCGACAAGGTCATGCGTCAGCTGCAGGCGCTGCTCATCTGCGCGGACAAGGACGAGCTGCTGATCGTGTCCGGCACGGGCGAGGTCATTTATCCCGACGACGGGATAGCGGCCATCGGCTCCGGCGGCATGTACGCGCTCGCCGCCGCGAGGGCGCTTAAGCAGAATACGGATCTCCCGGCTAAGGAGATCGCGGAAAAAGCGATACTCATCGCTTCCGATATCTGCGTTTACACCAACAACAACGTAACGGTGGAGGAGGTTTGATATGCTGACTCCGAAACAGATAGTCGAACAGCTCGACAGATACATAATCGGTCAGGACGAAGCAAAGCGCTCCGTCGCAATAGCTTTGCGCAACAGGTACCGCCGTTCGCGTCTGCCTCTTGAAATGCGCGAGGAGATAACCCCTAAGAACATAATCATGATGGGACCCACCGGCGTTGGCAAGACCGAGATATCGCGCCGTCTCGCAAAGCTCGTCGAAGCGCCTTTCGTCAAGGTCGAGGCGACCAAGTTCACCGAGGTAGGTTACGTCGGCAGGGACGTCGATTCCATGGTGCGCGACCTTGTGGAAGCGTCCATCAGGCTGTGCAAGCAGGGCGAATACGAGCGCGTCCGTATGATGGCGGAAGCCGCGGCCGAACAGCGTCTCGTGGAACTCCTCGGAGTAGACCCCTCCGCAAAGAGCAAGCAGAGCAAGGCCGCAAACCTTTTCGGGCTGCAGATGCTTTTGGGACCCAAGGCCGAACCCTCCGAACCGGAGATCAGCGAGGAGGAGAAGACCCGTCGCGCGGAGAAGCGCCGCACGACTCTCGAAGCTCTCCGCCGCGGCGAGCTCGAGGACAGGATAGTCACCGTTGAAGTGACCGAATCCAACAGCGGGAACGACGCCATGCTGGCTATGGGCATCGATCTCAATATCAACGAGATGTTCGGCGGCATGCTCCCCAAGAAGAAAAAACAGAGGAAGGTCCCCGTCTCCGAGGCGAGGAGAATACTCGTTGCCGAAGAATCCGACAAGCTTATCGACATGGACGAGGTGATCGACCGCGCGATAGAGCGCGCCGAGCAGGACGGGATAATCTTTATAGACGAGATAGACAAGATAGCGGCCGCGGGCAACACAGTGGGGGCCGACGTCTCCCGCGAGGGCGTGCAGCGCGATATACTCCCGATAGTCGAGGGAAGCACCGTCAATACTAAATACGGACCCGTAAAGACGGATTACATGCTCTTTATCGCGGCGGGCGCATTCCATGTCTCCAAGGTCAGCGACCTGATCCCCGAGCTGCAGGGCCGTTTCCCCATAAGGGTAAAGCTCAACGCGCTGACAGTCGAGGATTACGAAAGGATACTCACCCAGCCCGAAAACGCCGTTACGAAGCAGTATGAAGCGCTGCTCCTGACCGACAACGTGCGGCTGTCCTTCGACGACGGCGCGAAGCACGCGATCGCGGAAGCCGCTTTTGCCGCAAACGAGACCAGCGAGAACATCGGCGCAAGGCGGCTGCACACGATAATCGAAAACCTGCTCGACGATATCTCCTTCAATGCGAGCGGCGAGCACCCTATGATAGACGTCGTAATCGACAGGGCTTATGTCGAGTCGCATCTTAATATGTCAAAGACGACTGAAGACCTGAACAAATACATAGTATAACCGGGGGGACAAACAGAAAGGGATCGGTTTTATGAAGAGGTTTCTGGCTTTCACACTGCTCATATGCATTTTCTTCTGCGCGGGCTGCAGAAAATACGGCGACCCCACCGTATTCAACGTTCCCGACGCACAGAGCGTTATGCCCGAAAGCTCTTTTACCGCCGAGCCCGACGTTTTTACCGACGAGCCGACTTCCGCTCCGGAGCCGACCGAGGAGCCGACACCGTCGCCTCACCCGATAAAGGATACTGAACAGATGCAGGGCTACGTCAGCGGCAACGGCGTCAATTTAAGGCGCGCGCCATCGAAGGAAGGAGCCGTTATGACGATGCTCCTTTACGGCCGCGAGGTCACGGTGACGGGGGAGAACGACGAATGGTACCGCGTTAAGGTCGGCAGCCATACCGGCTATATCGCAAAGCAGTTCGTCACGATAGGCGTGCCTCCCACGCCGGTACCTACTGCTGCTCCGGAGCCCACGGCAACGCCCAAGCCCACGAAGACTCCGAAACCCACGCCTTCGCCGACTCCGAAGCCGACGAGGACGCCCAAGCCCACGAAGACCCCGAAGCCCACGCCTACGCCGACTCCCAAGCCGACAAAGACGCCAAAGCCCACGAAGACTCCTAAGCCCACGGCAACTCCCACGCCGACGCCATTCCCGTATTATTCGGTATCGCCCGGGCAGTTCTCGGACGAGGACGTGGATCTTGTAGCGAGATTCCTCGTCGTGGAAGCGCCCGGCGCGACTCAGCTCGGCTTGAGAGCGATCTCCAGCGTGATACTCAACAGGGTCATGAACGAATCCGGCCATTTCCCAGACGACGTGCCCGGTGTTATGTTCCAGCATAACCAGTTCCTGCCCGAATCCGCTCTGGAGGGCGTGGTCGCGACGGAGCAGACGCTCATTGCCGCAAGGTACGTGTTCCAGCAGCACGGCTCGACACTGCCCAAGAAGGTGCTCTTCTACAGGGCAGCTTATCTGGGGACCACGTGGGCGAGCTATATGCTGTATTACGCGACGATAGAGGGCAACTGTTTCTTCTACGGAATAGGGACTTATTGAGATGTTCAACATAGTGCTTGTAGAGCCGGAGATCCCTCAGAACACCGGCAATATTTCCAGAACATGTGCGGTCACGGGGTGCAGTCTGCACCTCGTTCGTCCGCTTGGATTTTCCGTTGACGACAGACAGCTGAAGCGAGCCGGCCTCGATTACTGGAAGGATCTCCGGATATTCTATTACGACAGCTTCGAGGAGGTAGAGGAGAAGAACAGGGGAGCGAGGTTCTTCCTTTTCTCCACACACGCCGAGAAGAGCTATGCCGACGTCAGCTATGAGGAGGGCGATTTCCTCGTGTTCGGCAAGGAGACCGCCGGATTGGGAGAGAGGATACTTTCAGAGCACAGGGACCGCATATTCAGGATACCCATGCGGCCGAACGAGCGCTCGCTGAACCTGTCCAACTCGGTCGCGATCGTCGTTTACGAGGCGTTCAGGCAGAACGGATTCAAAGGAATGCACTGATGAGGTGGATAATGGATACGCTGAAGACCATACTTGACTCAAAGATAATAGCGATAGCCCGCGGGATATACGGCGAAGATCTCGTAAAAGCCGCACTCGCGCTTTACGAGGGCGGCGTCCGTGCTTTCGAAGTGACTTTTGAGCAGGACAAGCCCTCTTCGCTGACGGCTGACGCTATACGGGCCCTTTCCGCTGCTCTCCCCGCGGATGCGGCTGTCGGAGCGGGAACGGTCATGAACAGGGAACAGGTTATAATCGCAGCTGAGTCCGGCGCGGCATTCATCATTTCTCCCAATACCGACAAAGAGGTGATCGAGGAGACCAAGCGTCTTTCGCTCATATCCATTCCCGGCGCAATAACGCCTACCGAGATAGCCGCGGCGCACCGGTTCGGGGCGGATATAGTCAAAATATTCCCCGCCGGAGCATTGGGCGTAGATTATTTCAAGGCCGTACGCGCGCCTCTCGCGCATATAATGATGGCGGCAGTGGCGGGCATTACGAAAAACAATATCCGTTCGTTCGAAGATGCCGGCGCAGCCGCATACGGCGTCAGCAGTTCTCTGTTCGATCCGAAACTGATCGCCGAAAAGCGCTTCGACCTGATAAGATCCGCCGCGGAGGATATGTACTCCGCTCTCGGCTGAACGGCCGAATAATGTAAGGAAGGACTGACGTCCTTCCTTTTTGTTTACATATCCGTTTGTATTCTGCTCATAATACAGGTATCAAATCGAAAGGCAGTAATATGAACAAGAAGATAGGAAAACAGTCCTTCAAGCTTCCGTCGAAGCCACGCATAGTTTCTTCGGCTTCTTTCGTAGGAAGCAAGGAAGGCGAGGGCCCATTGGGCAAGCTGTTCGACGTGATCTACAAGGACGATACGATAGGACTTGACAGCTTTGAACAGGCGGAGAGCCGTATGCTGCAGAGCGCGGTCAGGCTCGCCCTCGAAAAGATCGGCAGGGAGCCTGACGATATGGACCTGTTCCTTGGCGGAGATCTTTTGAGCCAAATAATCTCCGCGGGATTTGCCGCGAGAGAGCTTCGCTCCCCGTTTATGGGAATGTACGGAGCGTGCTCGACGATGGCGGAAGGCCTTTTAAACGCGGCTATGCTGATAGACGGCGGCTTTGCGGAGCTTGCTGTATGCGGTGCGAGCAGTCATTTTTCATCCTCGGAAAGGGAGTTCCGCTATCCTCTTGAGATGGGAACGCAGTCGTCCCCGACGGCGCAGCGCACCGTCACGGGAGCCGCGGCTGTCGCCGTCTCGGCTTCGAACGCGAAGATACGCGATGCGTACTACGAAAGCATTATCCTGACGGGCGGGACGATAGGCAGGGTCCAGGACTACGGAATAACCGACGCGAGCAATATGGGGGCGGCAATGGCTCCCGCCGCCGCGTCGACTATATGCGCACACATGGAGGATATGGGTGTAGGGCCCGAGCATTTCACCAGGATAGTGACAGGCGACCTCGGGTCGTTCGGTACGCAGATGCTTTACGAGCTCTGCTATATGAAGGGCTACGACGTGAGCCGCAATCACTCCGACTGCGGAATGATGATATTCTCAAAGGATCAAAACGTGATGTGCGGAGGGAGCGGATGCGGCTGCTGCGCTTCAGTGCTCAGCGCGAAGCTCCTTCCCGATATCGAGAGCGGCGTGCTCGAAAGGATACTGTTTGTGGCCACAGGAGCGCTCCTGAGCCCTCTTTCGAGCCTTCAGGGGGAAACAATACCCTCGATTGCTCACGCGGCTGTGATCGAAAGGAGGAGCGTTTGAGCGGCATACAGGATTATCTGCTCGCTTTCGTCATAGGCGGGCTGCTCTGCGTTATCGGTCAGCTTCTGATCAGTCTTACACGTCTGACCCCGGCGAGAGTGCTCGTTCTGTTCGTGACCGCGGGCGTGGTTCTGACCGGTATCGGCGTATACGAGCCGCTCGTAAAGCTCGGCGGCGCTGGCGCAACGGTGCCGCTTACCGGCTTCGGTTACGCACTCGCGAAGGGCGCGATAAACGGGGTTCGGGAAGACGGCCTTCTCGGCGCGCTGACAGGCGGAATAAAAGCGACCGCCGCAGGCGTTTCCGCGGCGATCGTGTTCGGCTATTTGACTGCTTTGATTTTCAGGCCGAGGACCAAGAACTGATCACGGCTCTTCTTCGGCATATGGGTCTATCTTGTAATACGGATAGAGTATGTCGTAATCGGGATTGAACCCGGGCCATACGTGGATACGTTTCGGGTGCATCCTGTACTCGGACGACGCGACCCTTATAGGATCGCCAACGGGCTCGCCGTTTTTGTAATACTGCTTATAGGACTGATACTTGTATCCGGTCTTCGCCTCGTTGTCGACAAACCAATACGGCGCCGTCAGCGAGGAGTCGGGGATGTATACGGTCGGGGAGGGGGGAGTCTCCTCAACGAGTTCGGCATAAAAATCGATCTTGTCGAATGTGGAGGGGAAGGGATCGCCCCATATCTCGCAGTTGACGGTCTGCTTCGCTTCGTTGACCCACATGAAGATATAGATGTAATTCTTCGTGTTGTTGGCAAACTTGAAGTCGATCCTGCCGGTGTCGATCGTCGCGTCGAGGCCCCAGGGCACGTAGCCGACGTGAGACGAATGGTTGATGCGGTAGACTATCTGCAGATCGGCTCGGATGACGGCGTTGTAAAGCGTGCTCGATACCTGGCAGACGCCGCCGCCGGGGGAGTCTTCGCTGCGGGCGCCGCCGTTGACGAAGCCGGGAGCGGGCAGCCAGCCCAGCGCCTCGGTCCTGTCGCCCAGGGTGGAGTTGGCGGAGAATACGTAGCGCTTATCGTCGGGATTGCTGGAGCTCTTGGGCGGGAGCACCGTGCCGTTGACGAGGCCGCTCGCCTTGATGATGTTGAACACGCGGTTGGGCGCTGCGTACTGCCCGGAGGCGAAGCTCGTGCGGTAGGAGGAGCGCTTGACTATCTTGCCCTGCAGGTCGGAGAGCTTGATGTCCGGTTCGATTATATTGCCCTCGAGAACAACGGTGCCGTAATCGCCTGCCTCCGCGCGGGACAGTATCTCCTCGATAGCTTCTTCGGTCTTCGGCTCGTAGCCGTTCCTGCCGGCCTTGTAGGTGAACCTGTCGCCGCCGTTGTAGACGCTGTCGGGATTGGGTTTGCAGCTGGCGTTCTTGGGAGACTTTTTCAGGGATTCGCCGATGGCGGTGACTTCTTCTATAACGCGATCCGCGTCGATCTTGACGACATATTCGATCTCGTAGTTTTTGCCGTGAGCGGCGAGGTCGTCTATCTGCTGCCTTATCGCCTCAAGCTCGCCGTCGCTGGCAAGCATTATGGCTTCGGAAAGTATCTCATCTGTATTGTAGCCGATCGTGAAATAATCGCGGCCTATCTCCAGCGTCTGATCATCGCCGTACTTGAGCTCAAATCCGACGTCGGCGACCATGCTCTTTTCAAATTCGCGAAGTGCGTTCCTCGCTTCATCGTAGGTCATGCCGCCGATCGGGATGCCGTTTACGGTTACTCCCTCATGAAAAACGCCGCTGGAAACAAGCTCAGCGCGCTTGGCTTCCACGTCGGCGTTTATTTTTGCGGTATAGTCGTTCATCCCGGCGTTGTAGGCGGCGCCGGCGGTCTTGACGATTACGTATATCGCGGCTGCGGATACTATCGCAGTGGCAATGTATTTAATGATCCTGAACATGATTTGCTCCAGAAGTCAGCATTATTTAATACATTATACCACATCTTGTTGAAAAAAACAGTATTTGTGAAAATATAATCACAATATTTTGTCAGCAGCCGTGAAGCGCTGCGCCAATTGCAGTAGCGAAAACAGCCTTGGGCGGCAGTATGAACCTGTTGGGGTAGAGGAGACCGAAGCTCTCGATGGTGGAATCGATCTGCTTGAGGTCGGTAAGCGAGCCCGTGAGCACTATGGGGCCGTCGGGGCAGTCGGTGCCGCGAGCGGCGAATATGCCGAGAGAGAATATCGTCTGGAGTACCATATTGATAAGGCCCAACGCGATATCCGCCTCTGTCGTGTAGCTGTTGAGGTTCGCAAAGTTGGCCGCGGTGATGTCCGCGCCGAGCGTCGAAATGCTCTCCTTGGAGATAGCGCCGATGGTGAGGTCGACGTTTTTGAGACTGCCCTTTTCCGCGAGCACGCAGAGCGCGTCGAAATCCTCCGCGGTGGTGAGTCTGCGGCCGAGGCCGACGAGAGTGCCTCCGCCTACGCCGCTTCCGCCCAGATGCTTATAGGAATCCGCGGCGAGATCCGCCTTCACGAAGGCGGTGCCGGTTCCCATGCTGATCACTATTGCGCTATCAAGCCCGGAGAGCCATAGACCGCCCTTGCCTATAGCGGAGAACTCCTGCACGCGGTGAGTGGGTATGCCGTAGATATTACCGCTGAGGTATGATCCTCCGACGCCCGTTATATAGATGCGTTCGACGCCGGAAAGCGGAAGGCCGTTGGTATCCATGAAATTGCCGAGAGCGCCGTAAAGCGAGGTCAGCTGATCGTACGCCTTGACCATCATGGTGGAAATAAGAGTGCGGTCGGGATTGAGACCGACGATCTTAGTAGTAGAACCGCCTACGTCGATACCTAAAATAATGCCCATGGATCATATTTCCTTTCGATCGATTGCAGTTTGATAATAAACCATTGCGCGCGGCGTGTAAAGAGCGCGGCTCATTCTTCGGCTCTCAAGCCGGTGATCGCCTCTACCGCGCCGAGATCGTATTCGGGGAAACGGAAACAGAACTCCTCTCCCTGAAGGTCGAATATCAGCCTGCAGTGCGAGCGGAGCCATATCCTGCCGTAACCGTCCTCATTGGGCATGGTGTATTCCCTGTACGGCTCTTTGTTGAAATCCACGTCCTTGTTCCAGCCCATGAGAGACATCTTCTTTCTTACGATCTCGATCCGCTTCAGATCCTTCATAGGGATATCGAATCTGCTGCCGCCGTCGAATATGCAGAAGCATCCGTTCTGACCGAAGACGTAAGCGGTCGAGTTCGTGAAATGGCCGATAAGCGAATAATCAAAGATCTTGTTTTCGCCGTTCTTCGTTTTGTACCTGTAAAGAAGCGCGTCGATCTTTTCGGCGTTATCGGGAACGTTGAGCTCCGCCATGGCTTTTTCAAGCGTTTCGTCCACGACCTGTTTGAAATCATCGATCACACCCGTTTCGGCAACGCTCTTTTTCTTCATGATGGAGGCGATAAAGAGAGCCGCCCAGACCACGGCGAGTATGCCGGCTACAACGAAGAGCCACGGTGCGTTGGCGAACATTTGCGAGAACGGAAGATCGCCTATATTGCGGATGATCCCGCTGGCGATCAGCAATACGCCAATACCGGCCGCCCATTGAAGTATCCGGAGAGCTTTGGGCAGCGACGTCTCTTCGTCTAACTTTTCTGCGCTGTCGGAAAGGGCTTCGATACTTCCGTTGAGCTCATCGGAGATCTTTTTGGTTTCGTAACCGACGCAGTCGAATTCGTCGTTTTTCCTGAGCGTCGTGATATCAGCGCCGAACAGTTCTTTCATCTGAAATCCTCCTTATTGAATGAAGCATTCTTCTTGATAAGTATAACACCATGCGGGGCGGCGGGCAATGACATGATCGAAAAAAGACGAAAAATGTGTGTTGACAAACCGCGAAAATCATGTATAATAGCATCGTTGCAATCGAATACGGACGGGTTCCCGAGCGGCCAAAGGGAGCGGACTGTAAATCCGTTGTCACAGACTACGATGGTTCGAATCCATCCCCGTCCACCAACAAATAGACCGGCGCATGCCGGTTTTTTTGTTGGTCATGTTATGTAATGGATTCGAAGGGCCGGGAGTGAATGACCATCCGGCGGATGGTCAGAGCCGGCCCCGGACCGCCCGCAGGCGGGCGAATCCATCCCCGTCCACCAATAAAAGATCACGGTGCACAGCGCCGTGATCTTTTATTCGCCGGAACAAAGTATTCTGAACCATCGAGATTTTCGCAGAAAATCTCACAGAGCTTCGCTCATACAGTTTATATTACAAACAAGTAACTGCGAAGCGGGGGTTCAGAATCCATCCCCATCCGGTGGATGGTCAGAGCAGGCCCCGGACCGCCCGCAGGCGGGCGAATCCATCCCTTCTCACATTCTAATCTTGTGTTATCGCCCAGATACTGATATAATCTTCACAGACGGCGCATCCCCGGCGGCGGTAGCAATATCGGAACGGAGACGAATAAAATGGACTATATCAGAGTAACCGCGGAAAACATCGACAAAGAGCACATCTGCTGTGCTATATCCAACAACAAGGATGTTCAGGTCGCTTCGAAAAAGGATTGGATGCTGGAGCGGTTCAGCGAAGGTCTTGTATTCCTGAAGAGCATCGAGCGCGGAAAATGCTTTATCGAATACATACCCGCCGAGAACGCATGGATCCCCATAGAAGCCGATGGATACACGTACATCGACTGTCTGTGGGTCTCCGGCTCCTTCAAAGGGCATGGCTATTCGAATGATCTGCTCAACGCATGCATTGCAGACAGCAAGGAGAAGGGGAGGAAGGGCCTCTGCATTCTTTCCTCCGCCAAGAAAAAACCTTTCCTCGCCGATCCGAAGTACTTGAAATATAAGGGCTTTTCCGTCAGCGACGAATCCGATTGCGGCATCCAGCTCTGGTATCTGCCGTTCTCCGAAAGCTCCGAAAAGCCGCGTTTCATGGAATGCGCAAAGCATCCTCATATCGACGAACAAGGGTATGTGCTCTATTACACCGATCAGTGCCCGTTCAACGCAAAGTACGTTCCCATAATCGAAAAGACCGCGGCAGAGCAAGGGATACCGTTCAAGGCGATAAAGCTGCAGACAAAGGATGAGGCACAGAACGCGCCAACTCCGGTAACGAATTACGCTCTCTTCCGAAACGGCGAGTACTTAACGAACGAGCAGATGAACGACGCCAAGTTCCTGAAGCTTGTTTCGGCATAAGACATCACAAATACAGTGCAAAGAAAAACTGCTCCGGGAAACCGGAGCAGTTTTGTTGCTTTGGGATTACTCTTCTTCGTCCTCTTCCTTCTTGGCGTTCTCGATGATCTTCTGTGCGACGTTGGCAGGGACGTCCTCATAGCGGACGAACTCGCTGCGGAAGGAGCCGCGGCCCTGGGTCATGGACCTGAGGTCGGTCGCGTACTTGAACATCTCGGAAAGGGGCGCCTCGGCGATGACCTCGGTCAGGCCGTCGGAGAGAGGATTGGAACCGATCAGGCGGCCGCGGCGGCGGCTGATATCGCCCATGATATCGCCCATGTAATCCATGGGGACCTGTATGTCATAGCGGTAGATCGGCTCGATAAGGACGGGGCTGGCCTTCGCGCAGGCGGCCTTATAGGAAAGACGCGCAGCGGACTTGAAGGCAACTTCCTTGGAGTCGACGGGATGGTACTTGCCGTCGTACAGGGTGGCCTTGACGCCGATCATGGGATAGCCGGCAAGAACGCCCTTCTTCATGGCCTCGACAAGGCCCTTTTCAACGGCGGGGATAAACTGGTTGGGAACTACGCCGCCGACGATGGCATCAACGAATTCGAAGTCGCCGTCGGGCAGCGGCTCGAACTTGATCTGAACAACGCCGAACTGACCTGCGCCGCCGGACTGCTTCTTATGCTTGCCTTCGGCGGAGGCGGTGGAGCGGATGGTCTCACGGTAGGGGATACGGGGATCGGAGAGAGCCGCTTCAACCTTGAACTTGTTGCGGAGCTTTGCGCAGATGACGTCGATATGCATTTCGCCCAGACCGCAGATGAGGACGTCGCCGGTCTCGGCGTTGCGCTCGATGCGCATGGTGGGATCTTCTTCGGTGAGCCTGTTGAGACCCGCAAAGACCTTATCCTCTTCGCCGGACTTCTTGGCGGTAACGGCCAGGGAGATGCAGGGGATGGGGAAGTCGATGGGATCGAACTTGACGGGCTCGGCGGGATCGGTAAGGGTGTCGCCGGTCGCGGTAAACTGAAGCTTCGCCATGGCGCCGATATCGCCCTCGACAACGGCGTCGACGGGGATAGTCTTGCTGCCGCGCATGATGAACACGTTGCCGCTCTTCTCGGTCTTATCCTGAGTGGAGTTGTAAGGAGTGACGGCGGCGGAGATGGAGCCGGAGTAGACCTTGAAAATGGAGATCTTGCCAACGAAGGGGTCCGCAACGGTCTTGATGACCTGCGCGGCGAGCTTGCCGCCCATCTTGACTTCGACGGGTTCGCCGGTCTTGGCGTTGACGGCGGGACGGGCCTTGCACATGTTGGCGGTGGGCAGGAGCTTCACGATGTTGTCCATGAGCGTGGTGACGCCGACGTTGGGAGCGGCGCAGCAGCAGGAAACGGGGGTGAGCATGCCGGAAAGAACGCCGATGTTGATGCCCTTGACGAGATCGTCATGGCTGAGCTCCATCTCGTCGAGATAGGTCATCATGAGTTCTTCGTCGGTCTCCGCAGCGGCCTCCATGAGGGACTCGCGGAGCTCTTCGGCGCGGGACTGGAGAGCGGCGGGAACGGGAACTTCCTTCTCGTTCTTGCCGTCGAACATCTTCGCGGTCATGTTGATAAGATCGACGTAACCGACAAAGGCGCCCTTCTCGACGATGGGGAGCTGGATGGGAACGACGGAGATGCCGAACTTTTCCTTAATGGCTTCCATGGTCTTGTCGAAGTTGGCGTTTTCCTTATCCATCTGGTTGATGACGAGCATGCGGGGCATTTCGGCCTTGGAGCACATCGTCATGGCCTTTTCGGTGCCGACGACGGGACCGGAAACGGCGCTGCAAAGGATGATAGCGGAGTCTGCAAGAGCCATAGCTTCGTAAACTTCGCCATAGAAATCGAAGAAGCCGGGGGCGTCGATAAGATTGATCTTGGAGTCCTTCCACTCAAAGGGAGCGAGAGCGGTGCTGATGGAGATATGACGCTTGGTCTCTTCCGCGTCATAGTCGGTGGTGGTGCTGCCGTCCTCAACGCGGCCCATACGGTCGAGCAGACCGGCGTTGAAGAGCATAGCCTCGGTCAGAGTGGTCTTGCCTTCGCCGCCGTGTCCCAGGACACAGACGTTGCGAATAGCGTCAGCTTGGTAATTCTTCATAATTCGGTATTATCCCCCTAACGGTTATAGTTATCAATTCGGGCGCATAAACACACCAATTAACATAATAACATAATCGGCGGTCGGTGTAAACCCAGTTTTTTCGAAAAAAAGCTTTTCAAGAGATATATATTTCTGAAAAAGCGCCGTCGTTTACGCATATAGCGCCTGCACGCATGCAGGATTTTACCCGATTTTTACAGAAAGGTTATTTTCAAACGCTCCCCGGTATGATATAATACATCGATAATGTTAGGGGAGGCATGTTATGGAACTGAAATATAAGCGTATCCTTCTCAAAATGAGCGGCGAAGTATTGGGCTCCGACCGCGCGCCCGTCGACAGTGAAAAGGTCATGATCGCCGCAAGGCATATAAAGGATCTGCACGACGCCGGCGTTGAGGTGGGCGTCGTCTGCGGCGGCGGCAACATCATGCGCGGCCGCGACTCCGGCTCCATGGACCGCAACCGCGCTGACGCTATCGGCATGCTCGCGACCGCCATAAACGCGATGTCGCTCGAGCACGCGCTCATCGACCTGAAGGTCCCGGTACGCGTGCTCTCCGCAGTCCAGATCGAGTTGTTCATGGACACCTATTCCGCCAGGCTCGCGAACAGCGCGCTCGACAGCGGCGAGGTCGTGATATTCGCCTGCGGTTCTGGCCTGCCCTTCTTCTCGACGGATACCGCATCGGCGCTCCGTGCGGCGCAGATCCACGCCGACGCGATGCTGCTCGCAAAGAACGTGGACGGCGTCTATTCCGCCGATCCCAAGAAGGATCCTTCCGCCGTCAAGTACGACAAGCTGACCTATGACGAGGTGATCGCCAAGCAGCTCCGCGCGACCGACCTCACGGCGATCACGCTCTGCCGCGATACCGGAATGCCCATCGTGGTATTCTCCATGGAGGACGATTCCGCTTTCGTCCGCGCGGCCGCGGGGGAGAACGTCGGCACCGTTATTTCCTGATCCCGGATCGTACGGCCGGACACCATTTTAAGGTTGACAACCGGCCGCGTATCTAATAAAATACTTCGGTAAACTATCTGCAAGGAGGTAATTGATCATGAGTGAAGTTATCGATATCGCATTTGAAAAAATGAACAAGACCATCGCCGTCCTCAAGCGCGACCTCGGCGGCCTCAGGGCCGGCCGTGCGAACCCCCAGCTTCTGGAGCGCATCACCGCCGATTACTACGGAACGCCCACTCCCATAAATCAGATGGGCAACATCTCTTCGCCCGAGCCCCGGCTCCTCGTCATCAACCTCTGGGATCCCAAGATGATCCCCGCCGTTGAAAAGGCGATACAGAAGTCCGATCTCGGCATCAATCCCACCAACGACGGCAAGCTTATCCGCCTCGTCTTCCCGGAGCTCACCGAGGAGCGCCGCAAGGATCTCGTCAAGACCATCAAGAAAAAGGCCGAGGAGGCCAAGGTCGCGATCAGGTCCATCCGCCGCGACGCGAACGAGACCCTGAAGAAGCAGAAGAAGGAAAGCGAGATCACCGAGGACGATCAGAAGAACCTCGAAAAGGAAGCGCAGGACATCACCGACGATTCCATCAAGGAGATCGACCGCATCGCTTCCGAGAAGGAAAAGGAGATAATGGAGTTTTGACGGACGTCCGCGGGCTTGAGCTTCGGCTCGCCGAGGATATCCTCACAGCCGAAGGCTATACTGTCGTCAGCCGCGAGGTACGCTCAAAGAAGGGCGTACCCGACGGGGACGATAAAAGAGTAATAAGGGTACGCTTGGTCGAATCGGAAAATACCGTTTACCTTGCGTACTCGATTTTTAAGACGGCCGTTTCAGCTAACTGACCCTTGAAGGGGGATAACATGCGCATTTACGAACGATACACCGACGCCGAGCTTGCCGAAATGGGGCTCTCGGGCGATCGTCCGAAACACGTCGGGATAATCATGGACGGCAACGGCCGATGGGCCAAACAGCGCCTTATGCCGCGCTCCTTCGGGCACAGGGCTGGCATGGAGGCCCTGCATGAGATAGTGCGAGAGGCGCACTGCCTCGGCATAAAGACGCTGACCGTCTACGCCTTCTCCACCGAGAACTGGCGAAGGCCCATCGCGGAGGTCAACGCGCTTTTCGGCCTTTTGACCGAATACTTTGAAAAGGAGATCGACGAGCTTGACGCCAACGGAGTCAGGATCGTCGCTCTCGGCGATCTCGAACCATTC
This sequence comes from Clostridia bacterium, assembly GCA_017619735.1. Taxonomy (GTDB): domain Bacteria; phylum Bacillota; class Clostridia; order Christensenellales; family CAG-138; genus UBA3857. The sequence continues at coordinate 70,340 of JAFZRT010000029.1, read as the reverse complement.
CCGCAGAAGGTCAAGGCCTGCATGGTGGACGCGATCGAGCGCACGAAGAACAACGAAGGCCTCAATTTCTGCATCGCCATCAATTACGGCTCGAGAGCGGAGATCGTATCGGCGATCAAAAGGATCGTGGATTCCGGAATACCCTCCGCTCAGATCGGCGAGGAGCTCGTTTCAGACAGTCTATACACGAGCGGTCAGCCGGAGCTGGACCTCATCATCAGGACGGCGGGGGAGCAGCGGCTCTCCAATTTCCTGCTCTGGCAGGCGGCATATGCCGAATTCGTATTCACACCGGTCTGCTGGCCGGATTTCGATACGGCGGAGTTCAGACGCTGTATCGCCGAGTTTATGAAGCGCACGAGGCGCTTCGGAAAGGTCGTGGAATAATGAGCGAACTACTCATCAGGACCATCGTCGCAATAGGGCTTATCGCCGTGCTTGCTCTCATCGTGATCTTCGGCGGCTGGGTACAGGTCGCCGCTCTGACCGTTTTCTCGATACTCGCGGTAATCGAGATGAGCAGGATGTTCAAAAAGAAGGAGATACACGTATTCCTCGTGCCGCTGATGCTGATGGCGGGACTGCAGTACGTTATACTGTTCCTCTTCCCGAAGTATCTGCCGATCCTCTACGTCGTGTGCTTCCTCTGCATACTGTTCGACCGCATACTCAACAAGAACCGCCGTCAGGAGGACACCGTCGCCACGCTTTCGGTGATGCTGTATCCGCTGGCGCTCCTGCTCTGCTTCGGCTTTTTCGGCTTCGACAGAACGGACGTTTCGCGCGTCGCGCTGATGATGGTGTTCGCGGGGCCCTGCATGGCCGACAACAACGCGTACCTCTTCGGCATGAAGTTCGGCAAGCATAAGCTGTGTCCGGCTATAAGCCCCAAGAAGACCGTCGAGGGCTTCGTCGCGGGTCTCGTCGGCGGCCCCATGGGCGGCATACTCGTTTACTTCCTGCAGAGACTCTTCGGGCTCAACGTACACTGGGGCTGGCTCGTGGGTCTCGGCCTTGTCGGCGCGGTCGTCGGCCAGATGGGCGATCTCTTCGCCTCGACCTTCAAACGCTGGGCCGGCGTAAAGGATTTCGGCTCCATATTCCCCAAGCACGGCGGAGTTATGGACAGGCTCGACAGCGCTATGGTGTTCGCGCCGGTAGTCGCCGTAGTTTTCCACTACTTCATCCGCTGAATCATTTGAAATGAAAAGGATAGCTGTATTCGGTTCGACCGGTTCCATAGGAAAGCAGACTCTCTCCGTGTGCGAGATGCACGGTGAGGAGTTTTGCGTGGAAGCGATCGTATTCGGATCCAATACGGAGCTCGGCGCGCATCAAATACAAGCATTCGATCCGGGCATCGTCGGCGTTTTCGACAAGGAGGCAGCAAAGGCCGTCCGCGAAGCATTCCCCGAAAAGGAAGTGGTCTCCGGAAATGCCGTTTGGGATATCGCCTCTCGGGAAAGCATAGATATTGTCGTCAACGGCGTCAGCGGCTTCAGCGGGACATTCCCGCTGATATCGGCGCTGCGCGCGGGCAAGACCGTCGCTCTCGCGAACAAGGAGAGCGTGGTCTGCGCAGGCGGACTCGTGCGGGCCGCGCAAAGGGAAGGTGGGGGAAGGATACTCCCCGTCGACAGCGAACAGAGCGCGATTTTCCAATGCCTGTCCGCGGGAAAAAAGGAAGATGTGAAGCGGCTAATTCTGACCGCCTCCGGCGGAGCTTTCAGGGATCACCCCATCGAGAAGCTTGCGGACGTCACCCCCGAGATGGCCATGAAGCACCCGAACTGGAGCATGGGTAAAAAAATAACCATCGACTCCGCTACAATGTTCAACAAGGGGTTGGAGATCATGGAGGCGGCGTTCCTGTTCGATCAGCCGGGGGAGAACATCTCCGTACTGATCCATCCGCAGTCGATAGTGCATTCCATGGTCGAGTTCGCGGATAATTCCGTCGTTGCGCAGCTCGGCGTGCCCGATATGCGGCTCGCCATCCAGTATGCGCTCACCTATCCCGACAGGCAGCCCTCGCCGGCGGCGCCGCTCGATCTTGCGAAGCTCGCGGGGCTCACATTCACGGAGCCCGACGCGGAGCGTTTCCCCGCTCTGACCATGGCTTATGAAGCGCTGAGGACGGGCGGCAGCATGCCCGTCGCGTACAATTCCGGCAACGAGGCCGCCGTCGCGCGCTTCGTTAACGGAGAACTGAGATTCACCGACGTCGCGGACTGCGTGAGATACGTCATGGACGGCATCGGCGCATTCCGTATAGACGATATCGACGCACTGCTGTATGCCGATCAAACGGCAAGACGGCTCGCGCGGGAATACCGCGTAAAGAGGTTTATATGAGCATTCTCTATTTTCTCATAGCATTGCTTGTGCTGGCTCTGATGATATTCATCCACGAGCTCGGCCATTACACCGCGGGAAGGTTGCTCGGGTTCAAGATACTCGATTTTTCCATCGGTTTCGGTCCCGCGATATTCCAGTTCAAAAAGAAGGACATTAACTACGCCCTCCGCGCGATCCCGCTCGGCGGCGCCTGCCGCTTCTACGGCGAGGAGGACGATCCCATAGACGCAGTTTCGTTCAATTCGCAGAAGCCGTGGAAACGGATGATAGTCATTTTCGCCGGCCCGTTCATGAACTTCGTGCTGGCGTACGTGCTGTCCGTAATAATGCTCCTCTGCTTCGGCAACCGTGACTATTTGAGATACGGCAACGGCGATTACGCGATCACCGTAAACGCCGTTACGGAGGAAAGCCCGGCAGAGAAGGCGGGCGTGCTTCCGGAGGACGTGATACTGTTCGTCAACGGAGCTGACGTCGAGAACTCCGGCGAATCATTTGAAGAAAAGACCGATGCGATCTCCGCCGCTATCGGATCCGCTCCCGCGGAAGGCCTTGCCATGACCGTGCTGCGCGGGGATGAGACCGTCGAACTGTTCGTTCCCGATATCTACAGCGAGAAGGAGCAGCGGAACTTTCTCGGGATCTCCATGGGCGTCACCGAAACCTATGAGAAATGCGGGCTTTGGGGCGCCTTGAAGGGCGGCTTCGGCTTTATGGGCACGATAGTCAAAACGACCTTCGAAGCCATTGCCAACGGGTTCCGGAACGGCTTTAACCAGGGAGATTTCTCCGGCCCCGTAGCGACCGTGGCGATCACAATGAAAATGGCCTCCATGGGCGTTTACTACCTGCTCGTTATTATGATACTGATCTCGATGAGCCTCGGCATAATGAATCTGCTCCCCATACTTCCCATGGACGGCGGTCATCTGCTCTTCGACTTCATCGAGCTCGTTATAGGAAAACCCGTCCCGCGCGCGGTGCAGAACACGTTGAGCATGATAGGCTTCGGCCTGCTGATACTGCTCATGATCTACGTCACCATAGGCGACGTACGCGGGATATTCAACGGGATGTTCAGCTGAGGTCGATATGGATACTGTCAGTTTCAGGATCAGGAATACGGCGATAGGCGGGGGAGCCCCCGTCACGATTCAGTCGATGACGAACACCGACACCCGCGACTGGGAGGCGACTTCCGAGCAGATACTCGCTCTCGAAGACGCTGGCTGTGAGATAGTGCGTTTTTCCGTCTATGACGAGAAGTGCGCCGAGGCAATACCCGAGATAAGAAAGCGCACTCATATACCGCTCGTAGCGGATATCCATTTCGATCACCGGCTTGCGATCAAGTCGATCGAAAACGGTATAGACAAGGTGCGAATCAATCCCGGCAACATCGGCTCGGAGCAGAAGGTGCGCGAGCTCGTCGCATGCGCGAAGGATCACGGCGTTCCCATAAGGATCGGCGTGAACGGCGGCTCGCTTGAAAAGGACATATTGGCAAAATACGGCGTTACGGCGGAGGGCATGGTCGAAAGCGCGCTCTCCCACGTCGCCATACTGGAGAAATGCGGCTTCCGCGACATAGTGGTTTCCCTCAAGGCCTCCACGGTCGCGAAGACAGTAAAAGCCAACCGGCTCATGCGGAGCAGGTCGCCCTATCCTCTGCACCTCGGCGTTACCGAGGCCGGCATGAGCGATTCCGCCGTCGTCAAATCCTCTATAGGCATCGGTTCGCTGCTGCTCGACGGCATAGGCGACACGATAAGGGTCTCGCTGACGGGCGACCCCGTCCGCGAGGTTCACGCCGCAAAGAACATACTGACAGCTGTGGGTCTACGTTCAAACGGCGTGGAGGTCGTAAGCTGTCCCACGTGCGGCAGGACGAGGGTGGACCTCGCCTCGATCGTCAGAAAGGTCGAGGAGGCGCTTCCCGCAACGGACAAGTCTTTGCGCATAGCGGTCATGGGATGCGCCGTAAACGGCCCGGGAGAAGCCAGAGAGGCCGATATGGGCATAGCTTTCGGCAGCGTCAACGCCGTTGTTTTCAAGAAGGGTGAGCTCTGCTATTCGGACAGGCTGCCCGGAGTGGTGGACCGATTCATAAACGACGTTATCAAGGAGCTTGAATGAGCGATCGCGACTACATAAAGCTCGGCAGCGAGCTGCAGAAGAGATCCGCGTTTAAGATAATGCACGCGGTAAGACTATCCTCAACGGGGACGTACGTGATAGACGTCTCCGCTTTGAAGATGCTCCTCCCGCAGGAGATCGAAGCGATAAAAAGCGTGATCCGCGACAAGCTCATGACCGACAGCGTCGAGTACCGGTTCGATTTCAAGGACGCTCTTGCCGAGTTCGCAGAACTGAAGGATGAGGACAAGGCCGATTTCATAAGCAACGCTTGGGGGCAGCTCTCGCCCGAGATTTTCCCGGTCGTCGCAAACTCCTCTGTCTCGGTCAGCAGCTCCGACGACGGGAACACCGTTATTTCCGTACACGCCTCGCCCGAGGTCATAAAAGCGATACATCCCGAAATGGTGACGGAGTTCAGATCCAAAGCGAGTGAGCTTTGGGGCTGGCATTTTGCCCTGGAGCTCCACGAGGACGAGGCGATAACCGAGCTCAAGCCCGTCGACGTAGACCGCTGCATAGGCCGTGATACCTCCTCACTGTTCGCCTTCAAGCAGGATGTAACGCCTTCCTTCCCGGTACAGATGAAAAAGGGCCGTCCTCAGAAGAAGGGCATGGATCCCGCAGATATCATAATCGGCAAGGAGATAGTCAAACGCGACATAACCCCGATGAACGAATTCGGCGAGACCACCGGCAATGCAACCGCTATGGGTTCGGTGATCAGCTATGAGGTCACCGAGACGAGGGACAAATCGAGGACGATATTCAAGCTCGATTTCTCCGACAAGACTAATACTGTCACGGTCAAGTTCTTCCCCGATTCCGACAAAGCCCCCGCAATAGAGGACAAGATAAAGAGCATAATGGATTCCGGCGATCTCATCATCGTCCGCGGAAACTACAAATACGACTCGTTCTCCCGCGATTACGTGCTTCTTGCGAACGACATAAACCGCTGCGGCGCGGTGAAGCGCAAGGACAACGCTCCGGAGGGAGAAAAGAGGGTCGAACTGCATTTGCATACTCAGGCCTCCACGATGGACGCCCTGACCAAGGTGTCGGAGGTCATCGAAGTCGCCGCGAACTGGGGCCACAAGGCCATAGCCATCACCGATCACGGCGTGGTCCATTCCCTGCCTGAAGCGATGAGGGCCGCAAAGAAGAACAATATCAAGGTCATATTCGGCTGCGAGGGATACCTCGTCAGCGATTCCGTCATACACGATTACGGCGAGCGGCCCTATACGGCCGTCGCGGCAACGAGCCAGACGTCGGCGGCGGGCACATCCGTCTATTCGATCTCGGCAGTCAAATTCGATCATAACGGCGAGGTGCTCGGCCGTTTCACGACGCTCGCAGATCCCGGCTCGTCTGCTCCCGGATGGGCGGTCGAAAACTGCTCGATACCCGAATCCCTAACGGGAAATGCTCCCGATCCGGCGGAAGCCGTAAGGATGCTGCTCGATTTTGCCGAGGGGTCTGTACTGGCCGCCTACAACGAGAACACGCTCAATGAGCTCGCGTCCGTGCTCGAAAGAGAGGAGGACGTGCCTTTCGAATACGTCGACCTCAACAAGCTCGAGCTCAACGCGCATCTCGACATAAAGGATTACAGCATGGAGAGCGGATGTGCGCCGATCTCCGGCAGATACGAGTCCGTTCCGGAAAGGCCCTCCGAGCAGAACGCCGAGGAGCTGCGCGAGCTCATCTCAGCGCTGATCGACGAGCTCAAGGAGAGGAACGTTCACGGGATATCCTATTGGGACAGGCGTTTCCCCGATTACAAGAAGCTCCAGCGCTTCCACATCATACTGCTCGCAACGAGCTTGACCGGCCTCAAGAACCTATATAAGCTCGTTTCCTACTCGCATCTGCAGTATTATTTCAAACGCCCCTGCATACCGAGAAGCCTGCTCAACATGCTCCGCGAAGGCATACTTCTGGGCTCCGCGTGCGAAGCGGGCGAGCTTTACCGCGCGGTCGTCCGAAACGCCGGAGATGAAGAGCTCCGCCGTATCGCCGGCTGGTACGATTATCTCGAGATACAGCCCCTTGACAACAACATGTTCATGGTCGAGGCCGACGGATCGAAACTCACCGCGGACGATCTGCGTGCGTACAACAAGCGAATAGTCGATCTTGGCGACGAGCTCGGCAAGCTCACAGTCGCCACGTGCGACGTGCACTTCCTCGAGCCGGACGACGCGATCTACCGCTCTATACTGCTTCATTCGCAGGGATATAAGGACGCGATGCGCATGACGCCGCTGTATTTCCGCACTACCGAGGAGATGCTCGCGGAGTTTGCATATCTCGGAGCGGACAGGGCAAAGGAGGTCGTCGTCACCAATCCCGGCATCATTGCCGACCACTGCGGCGAACAGCTGCATCCGTTCCTCGACGAAAAGTTTACGTATTCGCCCGAACTCCCCAACGCCAAAGAGATCTTGGAAAGCATGACGATGGGCGAGGCGCATCGCCGCTACGGCGATCCGCTCCCTCCGATAGTTCAGGCGAGACTCGACAAGGAGCTCAAATCCATCGTCGGCAACGGTTATTCGTCGCTCTATATGGTTGCGCAGAAGCTGGTCTCCAAATCCCTCGGCGACGGTTATCTCGTCGGCTCGCGTGGTTCCGTCGGCTCGTCCTTCGTCGCGACGATGCTCGGCATCACGGAGGTAAATGCGCTTCCGCCGCACTATCTATGTCCCAACTGCAAATACAGCGAATTCGTTTCCGACGCGACCTCCCGCTGCGGTATTGACCTGCCCGACAAGCTTTGCCCCAACTGCGGCACGAAGCTCAAAAAGGAGGGCTACGACATCCCGTTTGAGGTATTTCTCGGCTTCAAGGGCGACAAGACGCCCGATATCGACCTCAATTTCTCCGGCGAGTATCAGCCGGTCGCGCATCACTTCACGGAGGAGATGTTCGGCGCAGGCCACGCCTTCCGTGCGGGCACCATTTCCGCAGTGCAGGACAAGACCGTTTACGGCTACGTTAAGCACTACTGCGAGGATAACGGCCTGCAGAAGTCCGAGGCCGAGATAAACCGCCTTGTACAGGGCTGTTTGGGCGTCAAAAAGACCTCCGGTCAGCATCCCGGAGGAATAGTAATAGTCCCCGAGGACTACGAGATATTTGATTTCTGCCCCGTGCAGCATCCCGCCGACAAGAACGACAGCGGGAGCGTCACCACGCATTTCGACTTCCACGCGCTGGATGACAAGCTCGTCAAGCTCGACATACTCGGGCACGACGATCCGACGGCGCTCAGGATGCTGAAGGATCTGACGGGCCTCGATCCGCGTTCGATCCCGCTCGACGATCCGGAGACCATGTCCATCTACCGCACGGACGAGGCGCTGAAGGTCAGTCTCAAGCCGCTCGGCGCGGACGTCGGCTCCTTCGCGATACCGGAGTTCGGCACGGGCTTCGTCCGCGGTATGCTAATGGAGACCCGTCCCACGACGATGGAGGAGCTCGTCAGGATAGCGGGACTTTCCCACGGCACCGATGTCTGGACGAACAACGCCCAGCTTCTCGTGCAGAATCACACCGCGACGCTTATGGAGGTCATCTGCACGCGCGACGACATCATGAACTACCTCATCTCCAAGGGCGGCGATCCGTCCCTGTCGTTCAAAACGATGGAGAGCGTCCGAAAGGGCAGGGGATTGAAGCCCGAGATGGAGGAGATGATGCGCTCCATAGACGTTCCGGAGTGGTTCATCGACAGCTGCAAGAAGATCAAATACATGTTCCCGAGGGCGCATGCGGCCGCTTACGTAATGATGAGCTTCCGCATAGCGTATTACAAGGTGCATTATCCGCTCGAGTTCTACGCCGTCTATTTCACCGTCAGGGCAGACACGTTCGATATCGAGCTCTGCCGCGGCGGCCTTGACAACGTAATGGCAAACCTGAAGATGCTGAAGTCCAAGGACAAGCCCGACCAGAAGGAGAAGGACGCCATCACGATACTCGAGGTCGTGGCCGAGATGAACATGCGCGGCTTCGATCTGCTGCCTCTCGATCTCTACAAATCGAAGGCGAAGACGTTCACCGTCGAGGACGGGAAGATACGTCCGCCGTTCACCGCGGTCGCAGGTCTCGGCGAGAACGTGGCCGTACTCATAGAGAGCGCCGCGAAGGACGGCGAGTACTCCTCCAAGGAGGATTTCGCCATCCGCACTAAAGCCAATACGAGCATAATGGACAAGCTCGAAGCCCTCGGCTGCTTCAGCGGGCTCCCCGATACGGATCAGATAAAGTTCAGCTTTTGAACATGACAACGAAAAACGCCGCGCATAAAAGCGCGGCGTATTCATTTGTTTTCAAAGCAGATCCTTTACCATTTCCGCGGTCTCTGCGGCGGTGAACCCGAGCGATCTTGCGGCCGACGCGAGCTCCGACAGCGGCTTTTGCAGGGCTTTCCGGCGGAGACGTTCCTTTTCCGCGCGGCTGAGCTCAGCTACGAAGCTGCCGCTCCCGGCGCGCGTTTCTATCAGTCCTTCCGAGAGAAGGGCGTCCCACGCGCTCCTGACCGTGATAACGCTGATCCCGAGCTCCTTCGAAACCGTTCTGATGGGCGGGAGCGCCGCCCCTGTTTCGAGCTCGCCGGAGATTATCTGCGCGAATATCTGATCGTACAGCTGCTTATATGCCGGTATCGGACTGTTTTGCAGTACCGACAGGCGCATCACACGTCCACCTTCTCAAAGGCCTTTGCGGATCTGACCAAAGCTGCGCTAGACAGCGCAGCCCAGATCAAAGCGCCAACCGCAGTGTAGATCAGCTGAGCGCACCACTGCGCTCCTGTCTCCGCCCTGCAGTCGATATGCGTCTCGATCCAGTTGAACAGGGGCGCCTGATCCATTGCTGCTCTGGCGGCGATGAAGAAGCCCTCCGAAAGAACGATCCATGCGAATACGACTATCGTCGATATCAGGAAAGCGCGTCCGGTCCTGTAGCCCGTCTTGTAGAAACAGGGGAGAAAGGTGACGTTGAAAAGGCCGAAGAGCACGAAGCAGGAGCCGATAAGCGCGGGGCACGCGTCGATGCCCGCGTTGTTGCAGCCGTCGTACAGGGCGTTGTTCAGCGCGATCATGGGGACATAGAGGAGGAGCATTATCAGCTGTATGCTTATTATGAAGAACAGCTTCGCCTTTACTACGTCCTTTTTGGCGATGGGCAGCATCGCGGTAAACAGCGAATCGTTGTTCCCGACGCTCACCTGGAACGAATTGAATATCGCGTTACCGATGAAGAAGCAGGGGATAGTGTAGGGGTAACTCGGTATGAGCAGCATCAGCACGAAGCCGAAGAATATGTAGACTATGGGCTGCATGCAGAGGCGGTATTCCTTATAGAGCAGATCCTTCATTTTCGGCCTCCTGTTCGATGTAGATCATGATGGATTCAAGATCGGCGGGAGCGGTCCTGAGACCGCCTGCGCGCTCCGCGTCCTCCGCCCTAATGAGCCCGGTGAAACCGAACGCGTGCTTTTTGACGCCCAACAGATAACTGCCGGCTTCGGCAAGATCCGCGGATTCGCCCGATACGAGCAGATAGCCCGATTTGAAGCTCTCGACGTCGCAGGAAGCCAGTATTCTTCCATGCTTGATATAGGTGATCATGTCGGCGCACTTTTCGAGGTCGGAAATAATATGCGTGGAGAAGAGTATGCTGTGCCGGCCGTCCTCTATTACGGAGCGGAACACGTCCAGAAGATCGTCGCGGGAGACGGGATCGAGCCCGCTCGTGGGCTCGTCGAGTATGAGGAGCTTCGCATTGTGCGACAGCGCGAGAGCAAGCGCGAACTTGACACGCATGCCTGCCGAAAGCTCGCTCACCCGCTTGTTGTCGTCAAGGTCGAACCTTCTGAGGTATTCGCGGTATAGCGCCTCGTCCCATTCGTCGTAGAAGCGCATGGTGACGTCCGCGATAGTCCTGAGCTTTGACTTGAGGTAGCAGCTGAACTCACCGTTGACGAAGCCTATCTGCTGCTTGCATTCCATCTCGTTTTCGAAATAGTCCCTTCCGTCGAAGAGCACTTCGCCGCTGTCCTTCTTTATAAGGTTCAGCATCGCCTTCATGGTGGTTGTCTTGCCCGCGCCGTTCCTGCCTATAAAGCCCATGATATAGCCGGGCTCTATGGAGAAGGATACCTTGTCGAGCGTAAATCCGGGATAACTCTTCGTCAATCCCTTCACAGTGAGCAGACTCATTTTATCCTCCTTGATTGTGCTTATCTGATAAGCACAATTATATAAGCCGCCCCGCAATATGTCAAGTAAAAGATTTGTAAAGAATAATTCAGCCCGACGCATGGGATAATAGATGCAGAATAAAACGCGAGGAGAACGTTATGAAAGCAACAGGGATAGTGAGAAGGATCGACGAGCTTGGACGCGTGGTGATCCCCAAGGAGATAAGGCGCACGCTCCGCATAAGGGAGGGCGATCCTCTTGAGATATTCGTCGACCGCGAGGGCGGCGTTATACTGCGGAAGTATTCGCCCATAGGGGAGCTCGGAGATTTCGCGAAGGAATACGCGGAATCGATACATCAGTCAGTAGGTCATATCGCCGCGATATGCGACAGGGATACGGTGATAGCCGTATCTGGCGCGGGGAAAAGGGAGCTCATGGACCGGCCCGTGAACGAGGCGATAGAGCAGCTCATGCACGACCGTACGAGGGTCTGCGCCAGCGCGAAGGCGGGGGAGGACCTGCTTCCCGTGACGGCGGACGACGATGGCGGAAGGTATACCGCGCAAATAGTGATACCGATAATCTCCGCCGGCGATCCGATCGGAGCGGTGCTGCTGCTCTCCCGTGAGGAAGGGGCCGAGTTCGGTCAGGCGGAGATAAAGGTCTGCGAGACCGCCGCCGGCTTTATGGGGAAGCAGATGGAGAACTGAAAACACGACCGCGTCGGGCGACCGGCGCTTTTTTATCGAAAATGCACTTGACACTCCGCGATCGAGGTTTTATAATAGACCGAACCAAATAAAGGCAGTGAAGCGGAAAAGTAGGTATCGGACCCGCATCAAGAGAGCCGTCGGTCGGTGCAAGACGGTTGGAGTCTGTATCGAAGCTCGCCGCGGAGCCCCCTTGCCGAGGGTCATTCCGATAGGGAGGGCGCAGCCGGGCGTTAACCGGATCGAGCGGGTGCTTTTTCAAGCATCAACCGGAGTGGTACCGCGGAGTAAATCATGCTTCGTCTCCTATGGGGGACGGGCTTATTTTTTGTTAAGGAGAAGAATATGGCTGCAGACAGGTACGACCATATCGCCATCGAAAAGAAATGGCAGTCAAAATGGAACGAAGCGCATTGCTTTGAGGCGAAGGAGGATCATTCTCTTCCCAAGTACTATGCGCTTATCGAGTTCCCGTTCCCGAGCGGCGCGGGACTTCACGTAGGGCATCCGCGCCCCTATACGGCGCTCGACGTCATAGCGAGGAAAAAGCGGCTTGAGGGCTACAACGTGCTCTTCCCGATCGGCTATGACAGCTTCGGTCTGCCCACGGAGAACTACGCGATAAAGACCGGCGAGCACCCCAGGAAGGTCACGGAGCGCAATATCTCCGTGTTCCGCCGTCAGATGCAGATGCTGGGCCTCAGCTTCGACTATTCGAGGGAGCTCTATACCTCGGATCCCGCATACTACAAGTGGACGCAGTGGATATTCCTGAAGCTCTTCGAAAAGGGGCTTGCCTATAAGGCGGAGCTTCCCATCAACTTCTGCACCTCCTGCAAGGTCGGCCTTGCGAACGAGGAGGTCGTCGACGGCACCTGCGAGCGCTGCGGCGCGCCGGTTATCCGCATGGTCAGGAGCCAGTGGATGCTGAAGATCACCGCCTATGCCGACCGGCTGATCGACGATCTGGACAAGGTCGATTTCATCGAGCGCGTAAAATCCACTCAGCGCAACTGGATCGGCCGCAGCACCGGCGCGGAGGTCACGTTCGCCATCGACGGCTATCCCGAGGGGCTGAAGATCTACACTACGAGGCCGGATACGCTTTTCGGCGCGACGTACATGGTCGTAGCTCCCGAGCATCCCCTTGTCGAAGCTCTGAAGGACCGCATAACGAACATGGACGCCGTGCTTGCCTATCGCGAGCAGGCCTCCCACAAGAGCGATTTCGAACGCAGCGAGCTATCAAAGGAAAAGACCGGCGTGCCCCTTGAGGGCGTTTACGCTATAAATCCCTGCACCGGTCAGCCCATACCCGTATGGATCTCCGATTACGTGCTCATGGGCTACGGCACCGGCGCCATAATGGCGGTCCCCGGTCACGATACGAGGGACTGGGAGTTCGCGAAGAAATTCGGCATCCCCATAATCGAGGTCGTCGCGGGCGGCGATATAGAAAAGGAGGCGTTTACCGACTGCGAGACCGGAGTCATGGTGAACTCCGGCTTCCTCAACGGCATGCAGGTCGAAGAGGCCAAGAAGGCGATCATCGCCTTCCTGGAGGAAAAGGGGATAGGCCACAAGAAGACCAACTTCAAACTGCGCGACTGGCTCTTCTCCCGTCAGCGCTACTGGGGCGAGCCGATACCCCTCGTTTACTGCGAACACTGCGGCTGGGTGCCCATCCCCGAGGATCAGCTCCCGCTGACCCTGCCGGAGATCGACAACTACAAGCCCGCCGACGACGGCTCTTCCGCTCTCGCAAGGGCGACCGACTGGATCCACACCACCTGCCCGAAATGCGGAGCGCCCGCCGAGCGCGAGATCGACACCATGCCCAACTGGGCGGGTTCGAGTTGGTATTTCCTGCGCTACTGCGACCCGCACAACGACAACGAGCTGGCCTCCAAGGAAGCGCTCGATTACTGGATGCCCGTCGATTGGTACAACGGCGGCATGGAGCACACGACGCTGCATCTGCTGTACTCGAGATTCTGGCATAAGTTCCTCTACGATATCGGCGTTGTCAGCTGTCCCGAGCCCTATCTCAAGCGCACGAGCCACGGCATGATACTTGCGGAGGACGGGCGCAAGATGTCCAAGTCCTTCGGCAACGTCATAAATCCGGACGACCTCTGCCGCGACCTCGGTGCGGATACGGTCAGACTTTACGAGATGTTCATCGGCGCCTTCGAGCAGACTATCCCCTGGTCGACCACCGGCGTTATGGGCTGCCGCAGATTCCTCGACCGCGTCTGGCGTATGACGGACATGGTGAAGGGGGAGGGCGAACGTCCCGAAATGCGCGCCGCGCTCCACGCCTGCATCAAGAAGGTGACGGAGGATATCGAGCGCATGAAGTTCAACACCGCCATCGCCGGCATGATGAGCTTCGTCAACGAGATCTATTCGAACGGAAGCATTACGCGCGACGAGATGCGGACGCTGCTCATACTGCTCGATCCGTTCGCGCCGCATATCGCCGAGGAGATGAACGAGATGCTCGGCTTCGAGCCCATCTACAAGGCCGCGTGGCCCAAGTGGGACGAGGCGGCTCTCGTCAAGAACGAGCAGGAGCTCGGCATACAGGTCAACGGCAAGCTCCGTACGAAGATGACCGTTCCCGCGGATATATCGCCGGACGATCTCAAAGAGCTCGTGCTTGCGAATCCCGATCTTGCCCAGTGGATCGAGGGCAAGACCTTAAAGAAGTTCATCGCGATCCGCAACATAGTGAACGTAGTCGTCATATGACGTTAAAGCGGGCGCGCGGCTCGGCTGCGCGCCCTTTTCCCGATAACAATGTCTGACAGGAACAGCGGAGAAAAAGCAAAGATAGAAAAGCGCCTCCGGCTCGAGAGGACCGTGATACCGGTCGTCTGTGTTTTGGCCGTAGCCGCTTTTATCGTGCTCTGCGCGGTTTTCGGCAAGAACGGTCTGACCGCGGGAGACGCTCCCGCCGCCCCTACGGAGGATCCCTGCTTCGCGGCGATACACGGCCTTGCCGAAAAGCTCGGCGGCGAGTACACCGACGGCAAGGACATGTCGTCCCTTTCCTTCAAGAGCGCGGCAGACGGGACTTACGCGACCGTGAGCGCCTACTGCAGATCGGGCGTACTTTGCATGCAGATAGTCCGCACTCTCGCTCTGCCGGAAGAACCGGAGGCGACGGAGGACATGTTCGAGAACACCGACATCTCGACTCCCGATCCATCCCGGACGGATGAAATGACCGCAATGCTCGAAGCGATAGCGGACGAGATCCTGCTATGCCTCGAACAGGTCGAGACGCCTCCCGATGCGGAGGACGCGGGCAGCAAAGTGCTTGCGGCTCTCGGTCAGATAGCCGACGGCGGCGCGTCCAAAGCGAGCTTCGTTTACGGCATTCGGCTCGCGGAGTTCAAATACTCCAAGACGGACAAGCTGCTGACCGTCATCTGCGAACCGGTTAAATAGCCGAAATATATTGGATATGCTTTAGAAAGCGGTTTACAAGCAGGCCGCCGAATTGTATAATTGCCCTGTCGTTACCAATTCATTTTCGGAGGAATCATACTATGACCAGATCCAATTCCGCAAACAGGGGATTCGACACCTACAAGCTCGTGGGCCTCGGTCTTCTCACCGCCATCGTCGTTGTGCTCCAGTTCATCGGCGCTTCGATAAGGTTCGGCACTTTCTCCATTTCCCTCGTCCTCATGCCCATAGTAGTCGGCGCCGCCCTCTATGGCATCGGTGCGGGCGCATGGCTCGGTCTCGTATTCGGCGTGGTCGTCCTCCTTTCCGGAGACGCGAACACGTTCCTTACGATCAACCCCTTCGGCACGGTCGTGACCGTTCTTGCGAAGGGCATCCTCGCGGGCACAGTATCCGGCCTCGTTTACAAGCTCCTTTCCGGTCACGAGACCACCGGACGGCTCTCTCTTGCCATTGCGAGTCTGCTCATGCTCGGCGCCGGCGCATTCTGCATCATTTTCGGCGAAAAGCAGAACGCGGGCACGCTCCCCACGGACGTTATGGCCGCTGTCAGGAGCGCTGAAGCCGCTAATCCTCATCCCGGCACCCCGTTCATAGTGATCGGCATAATACTCGCCGTCGCAGGAGCCGCGCTGCTTGCCTACGATCTTATCAAGAAGCCCACGCTCAACGTCTCCGCCGCGGTATTCGTTTCCGCTGCGATATGCCCCATCGTCAACACGGGCATATTCCTTCTCGGCTGCAAGCTCTTCTTCATGGACACCATCCGCGAATGGGCGGGCGGCACCAACGTCGGGACATTCATGATCGTCGGCCTCGTCGGCTTCAACTTCATACTCGAGCTTGCGATCAACCTCATACTCAGCCCGGCGATAGTCATGCTCATCCGCATCGGCGAAAAGAGCATCGCGAAAAAATAAACCGTTCAATCATAAAACCGGCCGCACAGCGCGGTCGGTTTTTGTTTATACATACGATATTATGCTCCCGACGGATACGAGCGTCTGCACCGCGAAGAGCACCCAGCATACGATCTCCTTCGAGCCGTTTTTGTTCCGTCTGTAATGACGGACGCCCCACAGCGGCACGAGAGGTATCATGAGCGCATACAGCACGAACAGAACGGTTTTTAGCATTTTATCACCTCCGAAGCTATGATACCATTCATGTCAGCCGCCGTTCAATCGTGGATCGTTGGGAGCCCGTCCAATTTCGGGAAACGGGGAAATAGTGCTTCCATGCGGGGCCGTTTGGTGGTATAATGCATATTGAGATCATTTAGGGAGAATCAATATAGATGGACGTATTCAAGGCCGTATCGCCCTTTGAACCGATGGGCGATCAACCGCAGGCGATCGAAAAGCTTGCGGAGGGAGTAAAGCGCGGGGACAGGCTGCAGGTGCTGCTCGGCGTGACGGGCTCCGGCAAGACCTTCACCATGGCAAAGGTCATAGAAAAGGTGCAGATGCCCACCCTCGTCATAGCGCACAACAAGACCCTCGCCGCGCAGCTTTGCTCGGAGCTTCGCGAGTTCTTTCCCGATTCCGCCGTCGAGTACTTCGTCAGCTATTACGATTACTATCAGCCCGAGGCCTATATCGCCTCGTCTGATACATACATCGAAAAGGAGTCGTCCGTAAACGAGGAGATCGACCGTCTGCGTCACAGCGCGACCTGTGCGCTGAAGGAGCGGAAGGACGTCATAATCGTTGCTTCGGTCTCCTGCATCTACGCTATCGGAAGCCCCGAGGAATACATGCGGATGAGCATGTCTCTGCGTATAGGCATGCAGGCGGAGCGCGACGCGATACTGCGCAAGCTCGTGGACATGCAGTATCAGCGCAACGAGCTGGATTTCTCCCGAGGCACATTCCGCGTCAAGGGCGACGTCATCGAGATATTCCCCATGAGCGAATACGAGAAGGCCATAAGGATAGAGCTCTTCGGCGACGAGATAGAGAACATCTCCGAGATCTCCGTTCTGACGGGCGTGCCGCTGCGGACGCTCGCCCACGTCGTGATATTCCCCGCGACGCATTACGCTACCGACAAGGAAAAGCTCGAGGACGCGCTGAGCGAGATCAAGCGCGACATGATGGCGCGCGCAGAGGAGTTCAAGGCGCAGAACAAGCTGCTCGAAGCGCAACGCATTGAGCAGCGCACGACGTACGATATGGAGATGATCCGCGAGATAGGCTACTGTCAGGGCATAGAGAATTATTCGAGATACTTCGACGGCAGGAAGCCGGGGGAGCCCCCGTTCACGCTCATGGACTATTTCCCGAAGGGATTCCTCACGATCATCGACGAGTCCCACGTCACTCTGCCACAGCTCAGGGCCATGTACCGCGGCGACCTGTCGAGGAAGACGGAGCTCGTCGAATACGGCTTCCGCATACCCAGCGCGTACGATAACCGCCCGCTGACTTTCGACGAATTCGAGCAGAGGGTGTCGCAGCTCATCTGCGTAAGCGCAACTCCGGCGGAATACGAGCTTTCGCATGCGTCGCAGATCGCGGAGCAGATAATAAGGCCGACCGGCCTTGTGGACCCCGAGATCGTCATACGGCCGGTTTCGGGCCAGGTCGACGATCTTCTCGGGGAGATACGCAAAACCGCTCAAAAGGGCTTCAGGACGCTCGTAACGACCCTTACGAAGCGAATGGCGGAAATGCTGACGGAATATCTCGACGGTATGGGCGTCCGCGTGAGATACATGCATTCGGATATCGAGACCATCGAGAGGATGGAGATAATAAGGGATCTGCGTCTGGGCGAATTCGACGCGCTCGTTGGCATCAACCTGTTAAGGGAGGGGCTCGACCTTCCCGAGGTCGGCCTCGTGGCAATACTCGACGCAGACAAGGAGGGCTTCCTGCGCTCGACCACCTCGCTCGTTCAGACGATCGGCCGAGCCGCAAGGAACGTGGAGGGACGCGTTATAATGTACGCCGACACCGTCACCGACTCCATGCAGAGGGCGATAGACGAGACCAACCGCCGCCGTGAAAAGCAGATGCGGTACAACCTTGAACACGGCGTCACCCCGCAGAGCATCAAAAAGGCGGTGCACGACGTAATAGAGATCAGCTCCAAGGCAAAGCCGTCGAAGGACGGGATGACGGAGGAGGAGCGCGCCGAGCGCATCCGTCTCATATCCGAACAGATGCGTCAGGCGGCTATGGAGCTCGAGTTCGAGGAAGCCGCAAAACTGCGCGACGAACTGTTCCGTCTCCAGGGCAGAGAACCCGACGGAGCAAGGCGCGCCGCGCCGGGCACTGTCGGCAGCAAAAAGAGAGCAAGGCAGAGGACCAGAAAATGAGGGACAGCATTTACATAGAGGGAGCGAGGGAGAACAACCTCAAAAACATCAGTCTCGAGCTCCCGCGGAACAAGTTAATAGTGTTCACCGGAGTATCCGGTTCGGGCAAGTCCTCGCTCGCGTTCGACACGATCTACGCGGAGGGGCAGAGAAGGTACGTCGAATCGCTTTCCGCCTACGCCCGCCAGTTTTTGGGGCAGATGGATAAGCCCGACGTCGACCATATCGAAGGGCTTTCGCCCGCGATATCCATAGATCAGAAGAGCACCTCCAACAACCCGCGTTCGACGGTCGGCACGGTCACGGAGATAAGCGATTATCTGCGTCTGCTGTACGCGCGTATTGGCCATCCGCATTGTCCGCAGTGCGGCAAGCCCATTGAAAAGCAGAGCATCGATCAGGTCGTCGACCGCGTGATGGACTTTGACGAGGGCACGAGGATACTCGTTATCGCGCCCGTTGTCCGCGCCAGAAAGGGCGAGCACAAGAGCGTGCTTGAACGCATCCGCAAGGAGGGCTACGTAAGGGTCAAGGTCGATGGGGTCATCTGCGACGTCAACGAGGTGCCCGATCTCGACAAAAAGAAGAAGCACACCATCGACGCGGTAGTCGACCGTCTTATAGTGCGGCCCGGCGTAGCATCGAGACTTTCGGATTCTCTTGAGACCGCTTTCAGCTTCGGCGAAGGGCTTGCAAAGGTCGTGCTCGAAAACGGCGAGGAGTTCCTTTTCTCGCAGAATTACGCCTGTCCCGACTGCGGCATAAGCATCGAAGAGCTTACCCCGAGGATGTTCTCATTCAACAGCCCGTTCGGCGCATGCCCCGAGTGCACGGGCCTCGGATTCACGCTTACCATAGACGAGCAGCTCGTCGTGCCGGACACGTCGCTTTCGCTCAACGAAGGCGCGATATCGGTGACCGGCTGGCAGAGCAATTCCAAGAACACCATCGCGAGCATGTATTTCACCGCGATAGAGAAGGAATACGGCTTCACCGGCGACACCCCGTGGAACCAAATACCGGAGGAAGGCCGCCGTGCGCTGCTTTACGGCACGGGCGAAAAGCGCCTGCACGTGAAGTATCAGAAGGAATACGGCAGCGGATCGTTCGATACTCCCTTCGAGGGCGTGATACCCAATCTGCAGAGGCGTTACCGGGAGACGCAGTCCGATTGGTCCAAGCAGGAGCTCGAGGCTTATATGCGCAGCACGCCGTGTCCCGCGTGTCACGGCAAACGACTTAAGCCCGAAACGCTCGCCGTGACCGTCTGCGGGCTGTCGATAGCCGATGTGTCGGATATGTCCATCCGCAGGGCAAGGGATTTCATCCGCGGTCTGAAGCTCTCCAGATCCGAGTCCATGATAGCGGAACAGATCGTAAAGGAGCTCGATTCGCGGCTCGGATTCCTGGTAAACGTCGGGCTCGATTACCTTACGCTCTCACGCGCGTCGTCTTCGCTCTCCGGCGGAGAGGCGCAGAGGATACGCCTCGCAACACAGATCGGATCGGGCCTCGTCGGCGTGCTGTACATACTGGACGAACCGAGCATAGGTCTGCATCAGCGCGACAACCGCAAACTGCTCGACGCGCTCTGCGGCCTGCGTGATCTGGGCAACACGCTCATAGTCGTCGAGCATGACGAGGAGACGATACGCTCCGCAGATCACATCGTCGATATCGGCGTCGGCGCAGGCGAACACGGCGGCGAAGTCATCGCGCAGGGCACGCTCGAAGACATTATGGCCGTTCCCGAGTCCGTGACCGGCCAGTTCCTTTCCGGAAAGCGCGAGATACCCATCCCGAAGGATCGGCGCATGGTATCCGACAAATGGCTCTCCGTAAAGGGAGCGCGAGTCAACAACCTCAAAAACATCGACGTCGACGTCCCGCTCGGCGTGTTCACATGCGTTACCGGCGTTTCCGGTTCGGGCAAATCGAGCCTTGTTAACGAGATAATCAAGAAACGGCTGCTCCGCGATCTCAATAGAGCGAGGATCCGCCCCGGCGATCACGATTCGATGACGGGCCTTGAGCATCTCGACAAGATAATCGACATCGACCAGTCGCCGATCGGCCGTACTCCGAGGAGCAATCCCGCGACCTATACCGGAGTATTCGACCTTATAAGGGACGTTTTCGCGCAGACTCCCGACGCGAAGCTGCGCGGATACAACGCCGGCAGATTCAGCTTCAACGTCAAGGGCGGCCGCTGCGAGGCCTGCTCCGGCGACGGGATACTGAAGATCGAGATGCATTTTCTTTCCGACGTTTACGTCCCGTGCGAGGTCTGCAAGGGCAAGCGATACAACAGGGAAACGCTCGAAGTCCGCTACAAGGGAAAGACCATAGCGGAAGTGCTTGACATGACCGCCGAGGAGGCTTATCATTTCTTTAAGCCCCTTCCGAAGATAGCCAGGAAACTCGAAACGCTCTGCGACGTAGGCCTCGGCTATATCAAGCTCGGTCAGCCGTCAACGACGCTTTCGGGCGGCGAGGCGCAGCGCGTAAAGCTCGCCACGGAGCTTGCAAGGAAGAACACGGGCCGCACGCTGTACGTGCTCGACGAGCCCACGACGGGCCTGCACGTTGCCGACGTGGAACGGCTGCTCCAGATACTGCAGCGTCTCTGCGACGGAGGCAGCTCAGTGCTGGTCATCGAGCATAACCTCGACGTGGTAAAAACGGCGGACTACATTATCGATCTTGGGCCGGAGGGCGGTGACGCCGGCGGCACGGTCGTGGCCTGCGGGACGCCCGAAGAGGTCGCAAAGGTCAAAAACAGCTACACAGGACAATTTCTTAATGAAATTCTTAACAAATAACAAAAGGACGGGGGAGAGGCAGCAGTGGAACTTTCAATGGAAAAATGGTACGAGGCGATAAGGAAAAGGGTCTCGGTCCGCAAATATTCCGACAGCGTCACCCGCGACGAGCTCCTTGATCTCAAGGAGGCCGCGCAGTATCTGAGCACTGACGACGTTAGGATCGTCGTTGGCAAAAAGGACGGCATTTTCGACGCGATAATCGGCAAAACCATAAGCGGCACCGATACTTTTGCGGCCATAATCTCCCGCGGGAACGAAAGCGATTACATGGTCGGATCCGTCGGAGAGGCCTTTGTTTTGGAGTGTACCGCCATGGGCTACGGCACCTGCTGGCTCGGCCTTTCGTACAACAAGGCGCTCGCAAAATCGTTCATTCGTCTGAACGAGGGCGAAAAGCTCCGCTGCATGATCTCCATCGGCCGTTATGAGATGCAGCCCTCCCACAAGAGGACGCGCAAAACAATATATAATCTTACGGGCCTCGACGACGAGGCGTTCAAAAAGCTGCCCGACTGGCAGAAATGCGCGATCGAGTGCGGCAGGCTTGCGCCTTCGGCGAGGAACGCCCAGCCCTGGGAGTTCGACGTTATGACCGATTCCATGCAGATCGCCTGCGTTTCCAAGAACTTCGGCTACGGCGGGATCGACTGCGGAATAGCCATGCTGCATATCGAGATCGGTGCGGCTCACTGCGGCGTATACGGCGATTGGCAGGTCGAAGACAGACTGCCGCTGTTCACCGTGGATTATAATCTCGAAGCATGAAAAAGGTCACGATCTACACGGACGGCGCCTGCTCGGTAAATCCCGGCGTGGGCGGATGGGCCGCAATACTGATGTATAAGACCACGCGCAAGGAGATTTCCGGCGGCGAGATTGAAACAACAAACAACCGCATGGAGATAACCGCAGCTATGATGGCCTTAAGCGCGCTGAAGCAAAGCTGCGAAGTCGACATATACACGGACAGCGCTTATCTGAGCGATACGTTCAATCAGGGATGGCTGTACAACTGGATGAAAAACGGCTGGAAGAAATCAAACAAGCAGCCGGTCGAAAACAAGGACCTCTGGGAAAAAATGATCGAGCTCACGCGGACGCACAAGGTCACGTGGCATAAGGTCAAGGGCCATTCGGACAACGAGTTCAACAACCGCTGCGACGAACTTGCACGCGGAGAGATAAAAAAGCTCAAAGCGGCCATGGAGCCGGAAAAAACGCCCGAGCCCTCTCCGGAGGACTAAAATAATATATTTTGCATATTTCTCGATTCAACATTGCGTTAAACTTGTCTTTAACGCAATGTTGTGTTATAATGAGGCAGGCACCAAAGGAGGCTTCCCCATGAGCGAATACTCTATCGAGAAAACCAAGAAATACACTTTGAAGCTGCGCGAGCTCGTTTCGTCGCTTCCGCCTTGCTGCACGGAGTTTTTCCGCGGGATCGAACTGACCACCGGCATCATGACGCGCTACGGATACGCGGTCGATCTCAAGACGTTTTTCACGTATCTGCTCGGTACGGATATCTGTCATGGACTCGAAACCATGCGGCAGATCGATTATTCGGTGCTGGAACGCGTGGATTCGGTCTGCATCGAGTGTTATCTCGAATACGTATCCCTGTATCAGCCGGACGACGACAAGGACGAGCTCGTGATAAACGGCGAACGAGCCAAAGCGCGCAAGCTCTCGGCGATACGCGCGCTGTTCAAATACCTTTACAAAAAGGAGCGCATAAAGAACAACGCCCCCGCCCTCGTCGACACTCCGAAACTTCACGAAAAGCCGATAATCCGGCTTGAGCCGGACGAGATGGAAAAACTCCTCGAAACGGTCGAAAGCGGCGACGGACTGACGAAGAAGCAAAAAATATATCATCAGATGAACGCAGTGCGTGATACGGCAATTATTACATTGTTTCTGGGAACAGGCATGCGTATCAGCGAGCTCGTGGGCATCGATATCGACGACCTCAATTTCATGTCCAACGAGGTCAGGATCACACGAAAGGGCGGCAACGAGGAGCAGATAGTATTCGGCTCCGAGGTGAGACAGGCGCTGCTCAGGTACATGATCTACCGCGATAGCATCATCCCTGCCGAGGGCCACGAAAAGGCGCTTTTCCTCTCCATGCAGAAAAAGCGCATGAGCGTCCGTTCCGTCGAGATGCTCGTCAAAAAATACTCGCAGATAGCCGCGCCGCTCAAAAAGATCTCCCCGCACAAGCTCAGATCGACATACGGAACGATGCTCTACCGCGAGACCGGCGACATATATCTGGTCGCGGACGTGCTTGGACATAAGGACGTCAACACCACGAGGAAGCATTACGCGGCAATGAGCGAGGACAGACGGCGCATGGCGGCGGAGATCGTGAAGCTGCGCGGGGAAAGCGCCGAAGAAGACGAGCTTCTCCCCCGCCTCCCCGACAATACGGAGGAATAATCCGGTCGCCTTCCGCATAGTTTTCCGTATGGAAGATACGGAAAAAAATAATAAAATCAAAGGGAAAAACCGCTTTGTAAAGCGTCTGATCGGGCTGATCGCGCTTATCGGAGCGGCTATTTATGTCTGCGTTTCGCCGAAATGGTTCTCGGACGGACTGCACGAGGACAGGTACCGTCAATGGCTGCAGCGAGACGCAGGACGCGCCGCGGTGATCATCGACGTATGGCATATCGCGGATTTCAGGCCCTATGTCGGCAGCTTGGGAAACTGGCTGAAGCAGCGCGCCGAGCGATATTCAAAGGGCTACGCGGGCGTTTACTTCAACGTCAGCTCCTATTCCCCGGAGGACGCGCTGGAGCAGCTTTCGCGCGGATCAAGGCCGGACGTCATAAGCATTTCCGGGGACACATTTGCAGGCAAGGCCTTTCGGACGTTCGTCCGAGAGATCGAAAAAACGTATGCTCTCCCCTATTGCGCCTCGGGCAGCTTTCTCGTGTACGATCCAACAGCCGCGCTGAACGCTGAATTATCATCGCTTGCCGAGTCCGCCGGAACGCCCGATGAGTTCCGACGGGGAAAGACGGCCTCCTGCATATGCGATATCCGCGGAACGGGTGATCTTTACCGTGCGGAGCTAATGGGAAAATGTCCGTATTTTGAGGCCGAACCGATCGAGGGCACATTGAAATACCAGTATCTCGCTCTTTTCGTCGGGATCGACGAAAAGAAGCTCCCCTACGCCGCGGGCTTCATCGAATACGCTCTGTCGATAAAAGCGCAGAGCACGCTATCGGCGATAGGGCTGCTCCCCGCGGATAACACGGCAAAAACGGATTTCGAGCAGGAATGGCTGCGGAAGCTTTACGAATTATCGATTACGCAGACCCCGCCTCCGCTTTGGTTCCGTCTTGCATTATCCTTCGGGATATGATAATATATAAAAAGAATTACAAAAGAAAGAGGTGCAATCCATGAGTTTCCTTGACGATCTTCTGAAAAAGGTCGGCTCCGCGCTGAAAAACGCCATATCCGAAAAGGCGGCCGAAGCTGTTAACGGCGCCGTGATCAACAATACCTTCCCGCGCGTATTCGTCAAGCTTCCCGAAAGTCTTGACGAGCTCAAGTCGCTCCCCGGCGCGGACCTGAAAGATCCGTATTGGGTCGCCGCTTTCGCCGTCGCCGCTTTCTGCGAGTATCCGCACAACAAGGACAACGCGCTGGAGATGATCAACTATCTCAAGGGCCCGCGTCCTCTTGTGCCAAGCGACATATCGTTCATCCGCGACAGATACATGGACGGGAACGATTACGTGCCGCGTTCCTATTTCGAGGGGACCTCTCCCGAGAACGATTACACCCCATCCGTTCCCTATACCGTTAACGTGATGGAGCTTGCCCACAGCCGCGATCAGTTCGGCGAAGGTTATCTGCGGCTGTTCCTCCGCTCCTCGGGCGCCGATTCAGAAAGATACGTCGTGCTCCGCAACAAGCCCTCCACTCAGCAGTGGTTCCTCTGGACCTACGAAGGCATACTCAGCGGGATAAGGCAGCCCCAAAGCAAAAACGAATGGGCCTGATGTAATAAAGAAAAGCCCCCGATCGGGGGCTTTTTTCTGTGCCTTTGCGATTCAGTTCAGCTGCATCGTCTGCCTGAGTACGAGCAGCGCGTCCGCTGTGTCGACGCTGCCGTTCTGATCGACGTCGGCCCTCGCGAGCTGCTCGTCGGTGAACGTCGTCAGATTCATCGCGTAGCGGAGTATCAGCAGTGCGTCCGCGGTGTCGACGTCGCCGTCAAGATCGACGTCGCCGAGCAGCACCGAGAGCGAATCGCCGCTGTAAGCGACGTTGTCGAGATAGCCCATATCTGAGCCGCTGTTCACGGAATAGTCCTTGACGTAAGACCATTTGAAGGTGTAATTGCCTGTGGACGCGGCTGTGTAGGTGTAGGTGTAGAAGTTCACCGAGCCGTCAATGGAGGCGGTCTCCGCACCGTTTACGTAGAACTTGAGCTTATCATAACTGGATTCGCTGCTGACGGCCCATTCGAAGGAGAGCGTCTCCCCCGCCTGCATGTGGACGGTGGTAGAAACGTCGGAGCTCGAATCGTTGACGCCTGCGTTGCCGGAATTGGCGTAAGCCCTCTCGCCGTCGAGATTGACGACCCAGGGATAAGAGCCCGCCGTGGTGAAGTTGAGCGTGCCGCCGGAAACGTTGAGCGCCTCGTTGAGCGTCGGGAAGTTCCTTACGTCGACTATGGCCGTTGCGGTATAGGTGTTGCCGGTTATATCGTCGGTCGCGCGGCAAATGATGGTCGTCCTGCCGACTGAAACGCCGGTAACGGTCGCAGACCTCGCCCCGCCGGCGACGGTGGCGACGGAGGGATTGGTGCTGGTCCAAGTCGTCGAGAAGCTGTTGGCGTTATAGGGGGTGCGCACGACGGAGAGCGATATCGTATTGCCGACGTACGTCGTCGCCTGGGACTGTGAAAGCTCGATGCCCTCAAGGGCGACGGGCTCGGTGTTCGTGACCCTCGTGATGCCGATGTAGACGAGGCCGGAAGCCGCGCCGGAGGGCGGATTGTAAACGCCGCCAACGGGCTTGACGGTGATCGCGCCGCCGCCGGAAATCGAGCAGCTCGTACCGGTGAATATGACGGGCGCCAGCAGATCGTAGGGATTCTGTACGTTGTGATATTCCTCGGGATCGTAGCCCTCCTGCGGGATGAAGCCGTACTCGCCGTCATAAGCCGCATAATCGTTGGCTACGAGCGCAATGCGGAAGTTCTTGACTATCTCGGCCGTATTGCCGCCTGTGGCGTTCGCAATGGCGGTTACCGTGCTGCCGGAGGAGTTATAGGCCTGCGTTATGCTCCTGAATATGGGGTTCCCGTAGTGCGTGAACAGGTACTGTGCAAACAGCGAGACCTGCGCATAGAGCGGAAGAACGTAGTTAATGTAGTTGCTCCAGTCGTACATGGAGTAACCGTTATGGAGCTCGTAATTGGGGTTGTAAGCGAATTCGTGAGGAGGATTGAGCCAGTCGCCGTTGGTGGAATAGTAATAATTCTCCCAGCTCTGTATCCTGGGGATAACGCTGGAGCCGGGATAGCAGATCTCCTCCGCGGCGGCGCTCATGCACTCATTGAGCCAGGTGTCCATGCCGCCGGTCTGGGAATAATTGATCAGGTGCTGATACTCATGGCAGAATACGCTGTAGGAGTTTTCGAGCTGATAGATCTCCTGACCGGAGGTGTTGACGTAGTAGACGCAGGGGTACGTGTCCACGTGGATCATCGGAAGGCCGTTCGTGGAGAAATCGTACGAGGAGAAATAACCCGCGACATAGCTGTTGCTGACGCCGGGCTGGAATCCGTCGTCGATATTGTAGTACATGAGGTGTACCCTGCCGTCGCCGTTGGAACCGTTGGAGTGGTTGCCGAACGAGACGTTCATGAGGGCGTAGTTCCTCTCGAATTCGTTGCAGACGAGCTGTGCGTAGCTCGGATCTATCACGTCGAGGGGATAGTAATTCTGCACGTTCTGGGAAGGGGTCCAGACGTAGCAGTGATCGCCCTTGGCGAGGCATTTGAAGCTCAGATTGGAGGAACCCGGGCTGTAGTTGCTGATGGTGAAGGTGCGCACGTCGCCCACGTTATAGGATGTCCTCTCCGCCAGGGGGGGCTCGGTCTTCGGCCTCTGAGCGTCAATCTCTGCGATTAGGCCGTCAACGTCGATCCTGACGGGTTCGTCGGATACGGGAACGCCGGCGGATTTGGCATATGGATCGACCTCGGTCTCGATAAGGCCGGTCATGGTCCCCGTCGAATAGCTCGTATAAGCGGAAGTCGCGGGGTTGTAGATGACGACGTAATCGCCCTCGTAGCCGCCGGCGGGGTCGGTATCGAATATGATATCGCCGGAGCCGGTGACATCGGCTTCGGGCTCAGCGGAAGCCGGGAAAGCGGGAACGAGCGAGAAAGTCATCGCAAGCACCGCAAGTATCGCGATCAGCTTTTTGGTCATGTTCTGTTCCTCCTGTTGATTTGGATCGATATAAACCTAACAGCATTATTATACAGATCATTTCTGCCTTTTGCAACAGCTCGTTTTGATTGAAAATATAATCTTTTTCCGTTCCCTTTTGGGTTTGCAGATGCATAATGCATATGATATAATTTGTATTTGGGAGTATTTTGAAAAATACTGTACTGAATCAATTTCACGGAGGTCAATTATGGAAAATGTTAGAGTTGCTATCTGGGGTTTCGGCGCGATGGGTTCCGGTATCGCAAAGATGCTCCTCGGCAAAAAGGGCGTGGAGATCACCGGCGTTTGCGACATGTGGGATAAGCTCAACGGAATGAGCATTTTCGACCGTCTCGGCATCGAGAGGGGCGAAAGGAAGGACGTCCTCATCTCCAACGATATCAACACCGTCATCTACAAGGGCGCCGCGGACGTAGCCATCGTCGCGACCGATTCCTTCGTACCCGCCGTGTTCCCGAAGATCAAGTTCGTTCTCGAAAACGGCATCAACGTCGTCACCACCGCCGAGGAGATGAGCTATCCCAAGGCGCAGCATCCCGAGCTCGCTGCGGAACTCGACCGCATCGCGAAGGAGAACGGCGTATCCGTGCTCGGCACCGGCATCAACCCGGGCCTCATGATGGACCTTCTCGCCATCTGCCTTTCCGGCTGCATGATCGACGTCGAATCCGTTATGTGCAAGCGTGTCAACTCCCTCTCCCCCTTCGGCCCCGCCGTTATGAAGGAGCAGGGCATCGGCATCACCGTCGACGAGTTCAACAAGGGCGTTGAGGACGGCACCCTCGCCGGTCACGTCGGTTTTGAAGAGTCCGCCGGCATGATCGCCGAAGCTCTCGGCTGGAAGATCGACAAGTTCGAGAAGCAGATGGCGCCCATCGTCACCAAGGTCGACCGTCAGGCTCCCTACGGCTTCGCTGCCGCGGGCAACGTCGCGGGCGTCAATATGACCGCGCAGGCCTACGTCGACGGCAAGATGAAGATCGACCTCATCCATCCCCAGCAGATCGAGCCCGAGATGGAGGGCACCCATACCGGCGATTACGTCGTTATCGAGGGCACTCCCGCAATCCACGTTGCCAACACCCCCGAAGTCGAGGGCGGCCTCGGCACGATCGCGATGTGCGTCAACATGATCCCCCACGTCATCAACGCCAAACCCGGCCTGAAGACCATGATCGATCTGCCCGTTCCCCATGCCATCATGGGCGACTTCCGCGACTATATAGAGAAATAATAGATGACGGGAAGCCGGCGCTTAAGCCGACTTCCCAAGCTTTATCATACTGGAGGTAATTATGGCAAAGAAAGGCGATTGGGTGCAGATACACAACATCGTTCTGCCGCCCGAGGAGCGCTCTTCCGCTCTTCCCGAGGATACGAAAGTCAATCCTCTTGAGATGTGGGTAAAGGGCCACCTCACCGAGGACGCCGAAATAGGCGAAGTCGCGGAGGTCGTCACCCGCACCGGCCGTCACGCGAAGGGCACCGTCGTTAAGGTCAACCCCTATTTCGAGCATAATTTCGGATTCTTCGTACCCGAGGTGCTGGAGATCGGCGACCAGGTACGCAGGATCACGTTCGGAGGTGAAGACTGATGGATAACAGCTATGACGCGATAATGGCCCGCAAGAACGAGATCATAAAGAACGCGGTCGGCATGGACTTCGAAAAGTTCGAGAAGCCCGGCATCGGCTTCGATTACGAGGCCATGATGGAAGCCACCGGTTACACCATCGAAGAGATCAGGCGCGTACAGTCCATGTTCTCGATCGGCAACACCCCGCTGATCGAGCTCAAGAACCTCACCGAGCTCGCGCGCAAGTGCGCTCCCGAGGGTAAGGGCGCGCGCATATTCATCAAGGACGAGGCGTCCAACCCCTCCGGCTCGTTCAAGGCGCGCCGTGCCTGCACGAGCGTCTATCAGGCGAAGAAGCTCGGCTATAAGGGCGTCGTCACCGCGACGAGCGGCAACTACGGCGCTGCCGTCGCGTGCTGCGCGGCAATGGCGGGGCTCAAGTGCATCGTCGTTCAGGAATGCTACGACTCGAAGGGCGTGGGTCAGCCCGAGATAATCGAGAAGGCCCGCAAGTGCGAAGCGCTTGGCGCCGAGGTCGTCCAGCTCACAGTCGGTCCCGAGCTCTTCTCCACGGTGCTCCAGCTCCTCGAGGAGACCGGTTATTTCAACGCTTCCCTCTACACCCCGTTCGGAATCGCCGGCGTCGAAACGCTCGGCTATGAGATAGCGGAGCAGTTCCGTGCCAAGATAGGCAGGGATCCGGACGTGGTCGTCTGCACGAACGCGGGCGGCGGCAACCTCACCGGCACTGCAAGGGGCCTCAGGAAGGCCGGCTGCAGCGCAAAGGTCGTTGCGGCTTCCGTCAACCTCTCCGGTCTGCACATGGCGAGCGACAGCCAGTTCAACAAGAAGAGCTTCACCACCGGCCACACCGGCTTCGGCGTTCCCTATACCGTTAATCCCGACCATTCCGACGTGCCGAGGAGCGCCGCAAGGCCTCTCCGCTACATGGACAGGTACGTGACCGTCACACAGGGCAGCGTGTTCTACATCACCGAATGCCTCGCCTCGCTCGAAGGCCTTGAGAAGGGTCCGGCGGGAAACACTTCCCTCGCCGCGGCTTTCTGCCTCGCTCAGGACATGGACCGCGATCAGTGCATTGTCGTTCAGGAGACCGAATACACCGGCGCGGGCAAGCACCTCAATCCCCAGCTCTCCTTCGCCCGTCAGAACGGCATCGACATCCATTTCGGCGATCCTAAGGATGAGATACCCGGCAAGAACATCATACTGCCCGCTCACCCCTCGCTCATCCGCGTGACCGACCTCGATCTCGACCATATGCGCAGATCCAGGATCAAGAGAGCCGTCGGCTCCCGCAAGGACGAGCTCACGGATGAGGATATCAGGTTCCTCGTTGAGGAGACCAACACGAACGAGCAGTTCGTCCGCGACGCTGTCGCTTCACTTTGAAAACCAACACGGAGGACAACAGTTATGAAACGTGACGACGATTTCAAAAATCGCCATGAGCACCTGAAGGATCTCACCGACGAGCAGATCGAGCAGCGCTTCTGGGAGCTTGCGAACAAGCTCGTGGATCCTCTTCTCCAGATGGGCAAGGAGTACACCTCCCCCGCCATCGAGCGTTCCGTATTGCTCCGCATGGGCTTCTCCTCCATAGAGGCGAAAGCCATTGTCGAGGGATGCGTCGAGCGTTCGCTCATGTGCTACGGCGCGGGCAACGTGGTCTACCGTCTTGCCAAGGCCAAGGGCATGGACATAAGGCCCGCCGGCCTCGAGCTCGTGAACGGCCGTCTCTGGGACGATGCGGCCGATCTCTTCAAGGGAGGTAACGAATAATGAGCGATTACAAACTTTCTCCCGATGCACCCATCAACGTAGCGGAGATCCTGAAGGATCTTGACAAGTACCGTCCCCGCCGCAGGGGCTGGACTTGGCGCAAGCCCGTCCCCGGCCTCAAAATGGGACCGTTCGAGTATTTGGAAGCCACCGAGCCGCTGAAGAGCTCCGTTCCCCTTCCCCCCGCTCACTACTTCGGCGACATCGATCCTCAGCCCGCGCCCGTCATCACGACGGAGATCGCCTCCGGCCGTTTCGAGGACGATATCCGCCGCATGCGCATGGCCGCTCATCACGGCGCGGATCATATCATGGTCATCCGCACCGCCGGTCAGAGCCACTTTGACGGCCTCATAGAGGGCACTCCCCAGGGCATGGGCGGCGTCCCCATCACGAGAAAGCAGGTCAGGGCACAGCGCAAGGCGCTCGACATGATCGAGGATGAGGTCGGAAGGCCCATCAACTATCACAGCTACGTTTCCGGCGTCGCAGGACCTGATATCGCCGTAATGTTCGCCGAGGAGGGCGTCAACGGCGTCCATCAGGATCCGCAGTACAACGTCATCTACCGCAATATCAACATGATGCGCTCCTTCGTAGACGCCTGCGAATCGAAGAAGCTCATCGCCTGGGCCGGCATGGCGCAGATCGACGGCGCGCACAACGCCAACGCCACCGCAAGAGAGGCGTGGAAGGTCATGCCCGAGCTCATGGTGCAGCACGGAATCAACGCAATATTCTCCGCGAGGGTCGGCGTTCCCAAAAAGAACATCTGCCTCTCCACCGTTCCCCCGACCGCGACTCCGGCGCCCTGTATCCACATGGATCTGCCTTACGCCGTGGCGCTGCGCGATCTCTTCCACGAGTACCGCATGAGGGCGCAGATGAACACCAAGTACATCGAGTCCTCCACCCGTGAGGCGACGGTCACCCATGTTCTCAACATGGTCATATCGAAGCTCACGAGCGCCGACATCCAGTCCACCATCACCCCGGACGAAGGCCGAAACGTGCCCTGGCACATCTACAATATCGAGGCGTGCGACACCGCGAAGCAGGCGCTGATCGGTATGGACGGTCTTATGGACATGGTCGAGCTGAAGAAGGACGGCTATCTGCGTGAGAAGGCCCGCGAGCTGAAGGAAAGGGCGATCCTCTTCATGGAGGAGATGCTTGAACTGGGCGGCTACTTCGCGGCCGTGGAAGAGGGCTTCTTCGTCGATTCCGGCATCTATCCCGAGCGCAACGGCGACGGTATCGCAAGGAAGATCAACGGCGGCATAGGCGCCGGCACGATAGTCAAGCGCGACAAGCAGTACATGGCTCCCGTTACCGCGCATTACGGGTACAACAACGTCGAGCAGTACGGCGGAGATCCCGCCGATCCCGCCGCTCTCATAGGCGGCTGCACGCTAGAGGATCCCGATAAGATCATCTACATCGACGAGCTGGACGAGAACGACAACGTCAACGTCCGTATGGCCGATTCCAAGGAGTTCACCCCCGGCGGCAAGAAGATCCGTCCCGAAATGGAATGGCTCGCTGACGGTACCGTGATGC
Source organism: Clostridia bacterium (assembly GCA_017619735.1). Lineage (GTDB taxonomy): Bacteria > Bacillota > Clostridia > Christensenellales > CAG-138 > UBA3857. The sequence goes on along the minus strand of JAFZRT010000029.1, from coordinate 37,858 downwards.
TCACCATGTTCTTCCCCGCTCCCAAGGCCATCGCCGAAGCCGCGGCTCTGGAATGTGCGAAGCGCATGAACCTTGTCGAGTGCGAGGTCATCTCCCGCGAGATAATGCATCCGCAGGACGGCACGCGCATCGAGGTCAAGGGCAAGGTGCCCTTCGATATCGACGTGGATTCGCTCGTGATTCCCAAGGAGCCGGACGTGCTCTCCGACGATGAGATCCGCAAGGATATCGAGCGCAGGCCCATGAAGATCGTCGCCGCGACAGTCGGCGAAGACGAGCATTCCGTCGGCCTCCGCGAGATCATCGACATCAAGCACGGCGGCATCGAGAAATACGGCATGGAGGTCGTATACCTCGGCACCTCCTGCCCGCCCGAGAAGCTCGTCAACGCGGCTATCGAGACCCACGCCGACGCGATAATGGCTTCGACCATAATCAGCCACGACGATATCCATTACAAGAACATCGCCAAGATCGATCAGATCTGCCGCGAAATGGGTATCCGCGATAAGATCATATTCATCGCGGGCGGCACGCAGGTCACGCCCGAGCTCGCCAGGAAAGCCGGCGCGGACGAGGGCTTCGGCCGCGGCAGCCACGGCGTGCACAACGCCACGTTCCTTATCAAGAAGAGATGGGAGATGGAAAAAGAGGGCAAGATGTGACCCTCTCCCCCATCAATGAACGAAACGCGGGAGCCGCTGTGAAAACGGCGGTTCCCGTTTGTGGGATAACCTTATGAATATCGACGTACTCGTTTACGAAATAGGATCGACGACCACTCTCGTCAATGCCTTCAGCGGCATCGACACCGATTCGCCGCGCTTTATCGGGCAGGGTCAGGCCCCCACCTCCGTTCTGGAGGGCGACGTCCGCGTTGGCCTGAGCGCGGCAATAGACGATCTTGCGAAGAACCTCGGCGCCGACAGTATAGATTACGGCATCGCTTTCGCGACCTCCAGCGCCGCCGGCGGGCTTCGCATGACGGTTCACGGTCTCGTTTACGATATGACTGTCAAGGCCGCCCGTGCCGCAGCACTCGGCGCGGGAGCCATAATCAAGCATGCTACCGCGGGTATTATGTCCGATTACGATATCGAGGACATAAAAGCGATCAATCCCAACCTCATACTCATCGCCGGCGGCACCGACTACGGCGAGCGTGAGACCGCCGTCGAGAACGCGAAGAAGATCGCCGCTTCGGGGCTGAAGGTCCCGGTCATCTACGGCGGCAACATTCAGAATCATCACATAATAACCGAGATATTCAAGGGGACCGAAATACCCCTCTATATAACAGAAAACGTCTATCCGAAGCTCGATCTTCTGAACATCGAGCCCGCGAGAAGGATAATACACAAGGTGTTCGAGGAGCATATAATAAAGGCCGCCGGCATGGAGCACGTCCGCGACATGGTAAAGGGAAACATCATCCCCACGCCCGGCGCGGTCATGGAAGCGGCGCAGCTCCTTTACAACGAGATAGGCGATCTTGCCGTCATCGACATAGGCGGCGCAACAACCGACGTGCACTCCGTCACCGCGGGCAGCGACGAGATAGCGACGATACAGACAACTCCCGAACCCTTTGCAAAGCGCACTGTCGAGGGCGACCTCGGCATGTACGTCAACGCGCACAACGTGATCGACATGATAGGCCGAGACAAGCTGCAGAAGGAGCTCGGTCTTGATATCGATGCGGTCATGGAATACTACAAGCCCATACCCGAGACTCCGGAGCAGTTCAAGCTCACACAGCGGCTCTGCCTCGCCGCGGGTCTGGCCTCGATCGAGCGCCATGCCGGCGCGCTGCGCTATATCTACACGCCGAGAGGCCGCCAGACCATAGCCGAGGGCAAGGACCTTACCAAGCTCAAATACCTCGTGGCAACGGGCGGTGCGCTGACCCGGCTCCCCGACAGGAAGCGCATAATGCGCAGGATCGCCGATTCGAACGAAAACGGCATGATGCTGTTCCCCAAGCCCTCGGTGCTCGAGCTTTTGTACGACTCGGATTACATAATGGCTTCGCTCGGCGTATTGAGCAAGCAGTATCCGGAAGCGGCTCTCTCTTTGATGAAGCAGAGTCTCGGAATCAACTGAACGAAAGGCGGAAGAAATGTATCCAGCAGTCAGCATTGACCTGAACAAACTGAAGCATAACCTCGATTTCCTTTTGGAGCTCTGCCGTGAAAACGGCATCGACGCCGCGATAGTCACGAAGGTCTTCTGCGCCGACGAGAGGATAGTCGGGCTCATCGACTCCGGCTCCGCCGCGATGCTCGCGGATTCGAGGACGCAGAACCTCGAAACCATGAACGTCCGCAAGCCCCGCCTGCTGCTGAGGATAGGCATGCAGTCCGAGGCCGAAAGGATCGTCTCCTGCTCCGAGATATCCATGCAGAGCGAGCCCGCGACGATAGCCCTGCTGAACGAGGCGGCTATGAAAATCGGCCGCCGCCATAAGGCTATACTCATGATCGATATGGGCGATCTTCGCGAGGGCATATTCAACACCGACACCGCCTCTATAATAGAAACGGCAAAGCTAATTAACGATTCCGAAGCGCTGGAGCTTTACGGCGTGGGCGTCAATCTCACATGCTACGGCGGCATACTCCCCGATGAAAACAATCTCGGCGGCCTCGTACGAACGGCCGAAATGCTGAGGCGTGAACTCGGAGCCGAGATACCCGTGGTATCCGGCGGCAATTCCTCCACTATGGGGATGCTCGTCGATCATTCAGTCCCCGCGGGGATAAATCATCTGCGCCTCGGGGAAAGCTTCGTTCTGGGCAACGACACGGCGACGGGCAAGCCCGTTCCCGGACTGTTTACCGACTGCTTCGTACTCGAAGCGGAGATAGTCGAGCTGAAGGAAAAGCCCTCGAAGCCCATCGGAAGGTCCGGCCCCAACGCGTTCGGCGAATACCTAGAGTATCCCGACCGCGGTATCATGAAGCGCGCGATACTCGGCATTGGCCGTCAGGACGTCTCTGTCGACGGTCTGACCCCCCTTGATCCCGAGGTCGAGATAATAGGCGCGAGCTCGGATCACCTCATTGTCAACCTTACCGCCTGCTCGCACGAATACAAGGTGGGCGATATCGTGAGGTTCATACCGGATTACGGCGCGCTCCTCCACCTCTTCACAAGCAAATATGTCGATAGGCATTATATCGACCTGAAATAAGAAAGGCAGAAAAATGTTCGTTCACAATGTGACATTCCAGAACAACCTCCGCTACCGCACATGGGCCGAAATTGACCTTGCGGCCATGAAGTCCAATCTCGAATACGCCAAGCGCGTTTCGGGCAAGCCCGTGATATGCGTCATAAAGGGCGACGCATACGGTCACGGCGCAGTCGAATGCGGCAAATACCTGCAGGATAACGGCGCGGACATGTTCGCCGTCGCCTGCATCGAGGAGGCCTTGGAGCTCCGCGAAAACGGCATAAGCATACCCATATTGATACTGGGCTACACGCCCGCGATATTCGTAAAGGAGCTCTCCTATTACGACCTTGAGCAGACCGTCGTCGACGTATCGCACGCGGACGAGCTCAACAAGGCCGCCGAGGAAGCTCACGTCAGGATCAAGGTCCATATCAAGATCGATACCGGTATGGGCAGGATCGGTCTTTACGCGCACGGTCATATCGGCGGGCGCAGGGTCATCGACAAGGCCATAGACGACGCGGAGCATATCTACAATCTGCCCCACCTCAACGCGGTCGGTCTCTACACGCATTTCGCCGTGGCCGACGTCCCCGAACAATACAGCTACACCGAGGCGCAGTATAAGAACTACTGTGACGTGAGGAACGGCCTTATCGCCCGCGGCATCAATATCGAGAAATGCCATGTCTCGAACTCCGCCGCGATAATGGAATATCCCGATCTGCACTTCGATTACGTCAGAGAGGGTATCATCCTTTACGGCATGTATCCCGACAGCAAGCCCCAGGAGGGCCCGCTGAAGCCCGTAATGACGCTCAAATCCCGCGTAGCACTCGTCCGCGACATACCCGCCGGATCCACCATCAGCTACGGGCGCCTCTTTAAGGCGGAGCATGACATGAAGGTCGCAGTTATCTCCATCGGATATGCTGACGGCTTCCCGAGGAGACTCACCAACCAGGCGATAATGACCATCAACGGTCAGCGCTTCCCTCAGATCGGCCGCGTGTGTATGGATATGTGCATGTGCGACGTGACCGGCTCCGACGTAAAGCGCGGCGACGAGGTCGTGATATTCGGCAACGGAGGCATCTCCGCCGAGGAGGTAGCCGTTATGGTCAACACGATCAACTACGAAGTCACCTGCGATATCTCCCGCAGAGCGCACACGTTCTACCTTAACCGCTGAAAATGGCAACTCTGAGATTCGATTGGGACACCCTTTATAACGAGCTCCGGGACTGTACGAAGTGCAGGCTTTGCGAAAAGCGCACCAATATAGTCGTTGCGGACGGGGATCCCCATGCCGAGATAATGTTCATCGGCGAGGGTCCCGGCCGCGAGGAGGACGAGCAGGGCGTTCCTTTCGTAGGGGCGGCGGGGCTGCTGTTCAACTATCTTCTGGAGGAAGTTGGGCTCGAGCGAAAGAGCATCTATATCTGCAACATAGTGAAGTGCCGTCCTCCGCAGAACCGCGATCCCTTCCCCGACGAGGCGGAGGCTTGTCTCCCCTATCTGCGTGCGCAGATAGCTCTCGTCAGGCCCAAGGTCATTGTCTGCCTCGGCAGGATCGCGGCGAGATACGTTTACGACAGGGATATCCAGATATCCCGTCAGCGCGGGCAGATTAAAAAAGCCGGGATATTCTACGTTATCCCGACCTATCATCCGGCGGCGCTTCTGCGCAGGCAGGAGTTCACGAACGATTTCGTTTACGATCTGTGCACTGCGAAGAAGCTCGTCGACAGGATCCGCTCCGGCGAGGAGATAGTGTTGTAAGAGTAAAGCAAAAGACCCGCGGAAGCCCGCGGGTCTCTTTTCATTTCTGTTATTTCCGTTTCGGCATAGCGTGGCAGCAGAGGCCTTTCCAATCGTGGGCGGCTTCCATGACGACCTCGCTGACCGTGGGATGAGGATGGATCGTATCGGCAACGTCCTTTACTGATCCGCCGAGCTTCATGACGGCGGCGAGCTCCGCGATCATGTCGGTAGCCCTCGGGCACATGAGCTGCGCGCCGATCAGCTTTCCGTCCATATCGGATATGAGCTTGGCTATGCCGAGGTTCTCCCCCATCACCATCGCCCTGCCGTTGCCGGCGACGTTGAAAGTACCGAGCTTGTACTCGATGCCCATTGCCTTCGCTTTGTCCTCCGAGAGGCCCACAAAAGCGATCTCGGGGCTGGTGTAGATGCAGGAGGGCACTACAGAGTAGTCCATCACCTCGTCGTGTCCTGCGGCGTTTGCGGCGGCAATGAGGCCCTGTGCGGAGGCAACGTGCGCGAGCTGTATCTTGCCGGTGATGTCGCCTATTGCGTAGATGTTTTCGATATTTGTCCTGCAGCGGTCGTCAATCACGACGAAGTTCCTGTTGAACTCGACGCCGATCTCCTCAAGTCCGATACCGCGGGTCTCCGCCTTTCGTCCGACGCTTACCACGCAGCAGGCGCCCTCGGCTGTCTTTACGGCGCCGTTGAGCTCATAGCTGACGGTAACGGTCTCGCCGTCTTCGATCTTCGTGACCTTGGCGTTGTTGACGATCTGTACCTTTTTCTTCTTCAGCACCCTCAGGCAGGTCCTGACAACGTCCGCGTCGGCTCCGGGCAGTATGGAGGGCATCATCTCTATCACGGTGACGGGCTTGCCGAGGGTCGCAAAAAGCGTTGCGAACTCTATGCCTATAACGCCGCCGCCGATTATGACGAAGCTTTCGGGAAGCTCGGTCATGGAAAGGATATCGTCGGAGGTAACGACGTTCTGCCCGTCAATGCCCTCTATGGGAGGACGCGCGGGCGAAGAGCCGGTAGCGAGTATGAGCTTGTCGAACGTGACGGTCAAATGCTCGTCGGTCGGCTGTACGACGTCGAGGGTATGGCTGTCGGTCAATCGGCCGAAGCCCTTTATGACCTTTACGCCGTGCGCCTTTTCGAGGCTGCCTATGCCGGAAACGAGCTTGTCGACGGTGGACTGCTTGAACTCCGCCATCCTGCCGAAATCGAACCCGACCTCGCCGCTGTTCACGCCGAATGCCGATGCGCCGGCCGACTGCTCATATACCTCGGCGCAGTGCAGGAGCGCCTTTGTGGGGATGCAGCCGCGGTTGAGGCAGGTGCCGCCAAGCTCCCTCGCCTCTACGAGAGCGACCTTTTTTCCGTACTGCGCAGCCCTTATCGCCGCGACGTAACCGCCGGGACCGCCGCCCAGCACCGCTATATCGTAATCATACTGACACATAGAGATATCCTCCCTTTCGTTATGCATTAAGGATACCATATCCGCGCCTTTTTTTCAAGGATTATGTAGGCGCCGGGGCGCTCCGCAGCGCTTTTCGTTGACAAAAGCGGCGTATGCGGTATAATCAATAATATGAACACGAAAGGCGGTGCTAATATGGACGGGATAATGAAGCTGAAAGAAATGATCGAAGCGAGCGGAAGGATCGTATTTCTCGGAGGAGCCGGTGTATCGACCGAAAGCGGCATCCCCGATTTCCGCAGTGAGAACGGCATATTCAAAGCAATTCGCGATTTCGGATATCCGCCCGAAACGCTGCTTTCGCGCTCGTTCTTCGACAGGCATCCCGACGTCTTTTTCAAATACTACCGCACTCTCCTCATGAGCGGCGACGCAAAGCCCAACGCTGCGCATTACGCCCTTGCCAAACTTGAAAGGGACGGCAAGCTCACCGCCGTCGCCACTCAGAACATAGACGGTCTGCACACCATGGCGGGCAGCAAAAACGTGTACGAGCTCCACGGCTCCATCAAGCGTAACCACTGCATGCGCTGCCACAAGTTCTACGGCGACGAGTTCATAGCAAAGAGCGAAGGCGTTCCCCGCTGCGAATGCGGCGGTATAGTCAAGCCCGACGTGGTGCTGTATGAGGAAGGCCTCGATTACGACACGCTCAGCGGCGCTATGACGCACATAATGCGCGCGGATATGCTGATAGTCGGCGGTACGAGCCTTCAGGTCTACCCCGCTGCCGGCCTGATCGATTATTACAGAGGCGACAGGCTCGTGCTCATCAACAAGTCCTCTACGCCATATGACAGTCTTGCGGACCTTGTAATAAACGACTCCATAGGCAAGGTCTTGGGAGAAGCCGTCGGAGTGTGAACAGCAACAATAAAGCCCTGCTGCAGGCAGGGCTTTTTTTGTTTGTCGCCTTACTCGTAATCCCAGATCACGTCATCGGGCTTGTTGTACAGACTGTCTATCGTTTCCTCGATGAACTCTCTGTCGGATTCGGAAATATCGAGCATTATGCTGCAGTCGCTGAAGAGATTCTCCATCAGGCTCTGCGCGCCGCGTCCGTAACAGGATACCTTTATCAGGGTCCCATTCGAAGTATCCGCGGTAAGCTGTGCCGAATACAGTATCTCGACGATCCTGTAAACGTCCGGCAGCGTATCCTTGAGCGGTTTCGTCCTGTCGGAATAATAGCTGTCGAGCGACCACCTGTCGATAGAACGCTCCGCGCCGATGAGGACGTCGAACATGATATCGGTATCACCGTTCTCCATCCACCCCATGATAGTCTTGAGGCCTTCCTTTACCTTCTCGCCGTTTTTCTCGTTAATGAGCTCGACGTACCTGCGGTAAGTCCTCGGAGTCTTTTCGCCTAACTTGTACCGGTTGAAGAAGTTATCAGCGCCTAGGCAGCCGATAACGTTCATGCTCAGCGACTCAAAATCATAGCCGTTGTTCCTCCAAAGGTCCACTCGGTCATAATTCGAAAGGCTCTCGTATTCCTCGCGGAACAGCTCCGTGACTTCCTTCATTTCGGCGGCTCCCAGCTCTCCGCAGTAGCAGTACAGCCTGCCCTTCGGGAAGCTGTAGAGCGCGTCGGCATATTCGGCATTCCGGGTCCTGAGCTGATCAAGGAGGGTGTATTCGGCGTCAGTGAAGTACAGGTTCCTCGTGATATCCCTGCCGTGCTTCCTGTTGATCCTGACAGACATCTGCCTGTCTCCCGGATTCATGTTTCCGTCCTCTTTATAGCGGGTCGTACTGCGCTCATACGCGGCCGCGATGATCTTTATGCTTTCGGGATCGTTGAACTCGATATTCTTTGACCTGACGGAAGAATAGCTGTCGTTGTCAATATATGAGCTGAGCAGCTCTGCGATCACGTCTTCCCTGTCGCTGTCGGCAAGGCGGTACCCCTTTATGTTCTGCTCGGATACGTTGATGTTCCTCTCTGCAATATTTATGAGATAGGGCAGGAAGAGATACAGCGCCGCTATGCCTATGCAGATCGAGAACAGGGGCATTGCCTTTGCGGTCTTCTTGATGCTCTTGGTCGAGATAAGCTCATACAGGCAGTAGCCGACGAATGCGAGCAGAATGAATATCACGAGCGATAGTATGCTCGGAATCTCGCCGTAATCGAGTATGATGTAAACGAGCACGAGCAGGAAAGGCAGACCGACCGCCGTGCGTATTACGCCCTGGAAGAGCTTGTTCGTCGTCGGGATGCCGGCGGCCTCCGACCTGCGCTTGTTGAAAGCAAGGCTGCCCAGAACTGCCAGTATGCAGGAATACGCAAAGCAGTAAAGCATCGCCCAGCCGTTGGCATAGTCCACGTAGGCAAGGCCGATGGACGAAAGCGAAGCTATGAGCGAGGAATACGGCACCGCGAATATGTTGTACGACGGATCGAACAGTATCGACAGCGTATTCACGCAGAGCGTGTCGTCGGGAGCGACGATATCCACAAAGCCGGACAGCACCGTCAGCATGAAGCGCGGGGCGAAGAGTATGACGATCGTCGCGCAGAGATTGACGAAGCGTGTGCCGGAGATCGCGCATGCAATAGCAGACGCGGCGGAGACCTCAACAGCGCCTATGAGCATGTTTACGAACACGCACAGGAACAGCAGATAGTTGAACGGAGCGCCGAACACCATGTAAAGCAGCGCATGAACTGCGGCGTATGCGGTAAGGCCAATGAACATCCACGCGAGTATCGCAAGGAAAGTCGACCAGTACATCTGCGTCCTCGTTACCGGCACGGCGTGATAGAAATCGCTCGAAGAACGCTTGTTCATCCATCCGAACGCGAGGAACGTGAGCTCGATACCCATAACATAGACGAAGATCTTCATGGGACTGGCAAGCGTCGCTCCGGCGGGGATGGCGTTGAAACCGGAAGAATATGCGTTGGCGGCCTTCATCGTTGCGAGCGATATGAAAGTCGTCAGATTGACGAGCATCAGCAGTATGGAAGAGACAATGCCGGCAACTCGCAGCTGCCTGAATATCTCTGTGAAATAGCCCTTATGAATGAAGCGTTTCATCATTCCACCTCCTGTTTCAGGACCTCGGAGAACTCATAGCCCAGAGCGTCCATCTCATAGACGAATACCTCCTCCAAAGAGAGGGGCAGTATCTCAAACAGTATGGGATGCAGCGCCTTGATCCTTGCCGCGGTCTCGTCCCTGTCGCCTCTTACGATCAGCGAGGATACGCTGCCGTGCTTCGAGAAGGAGAGCATTTCGACGCCTTCGAAGCGGCTGCGGTCGTATTCGTCGGGGAAAGCGGCCTGCACCTTGAAGAGCGAGGTCTTGAGGTTGCCGATATCGCTCTCGAAAATGATACCGCCCTTATGCAGGAGCGAGAGCTGATCGCAGGTATCCTCCAGCTCGCGCAGAGAATGGCTCGTGATGACGGCGGTGGCGTTGCGCTCCATCACGTCGTTGTACAAAAGGTTCTTGACGAGGTTCCTCATGACGGGGTCGAGCCCGTCGAAGGTCTCGTCGAAGAGAATGTAGTCGGCGTTGCAGGACAGCGCGAGTATCGTCGCGGCCTGACGCCTCATGCCCTTTGAAAACGTGGCGATGTTGGCGTTGGGATCGAGCTTGAAGGTCTCGGTGAGCTTCCTGAACTTATCGAACGAGAAGTTCTCGTACACCGAGGAATAAAGCTTCGACATCCTGTTCATATTGGAGCGCGGCAGGAAATACAGCTCGTCCGGAACGAATACGAGGCGCTTCTTGACCTCGGGATCGTTGTAAACGTCCTTGCCGTCTATCTCTATGGAGCCGCCGTCCGCTTTGTAAATGCCGCTGATAAGGCGCAGCAGCGTCGACTTGCCGGCGCCGTTGGAGCCGACCATGCCGTAGATACATCCCTCCGGGATCTTGCAGTTCAATTCATTCAGCGCAGTGAACGAATCGAATTTCTTTGTCAGATGATTCGCGGTTATCATGCTTTGACCACCGTCCCTTCATTGTTATTGTCCTGTCCGTAGACCTTTTCCACTATATCGGAGACCATCGATCTCGCCACTCCCCTGCCCTTCAGCTCGGTCAGCAGCTCTTCGAGCTCCGCCGTCTGCTCCAAGGCAGCCTCCTTCAGCCTGTCGAGCGCGTCCTTCGAGATGTATCTTCCGTTGCCTGGGACCGTGTAGCACAGTCCCCTGCGCTCGATCTCGTTGAAAGCGCGCTGCAAGGTGTTCGGGTTGACGTTAAGTGCCTGGGAGAGCGATCTGACCGATGGAAGCTGCCCGTCCGCACCTATGTCGCCGCTCAAAATGCAGTATTCGAACTGATTTATGAGCTGCTCGTAGATCGGTATTCGGGACATCTTGTCGATCGTAAACATTCGCGTCCTCCTTTGTGTTATTACTGTATTAACAATATTAATACAGTTATGTTCATTTGTCAACCCCTTTTTACAAAAAAACCCGCCTTTTTCAGGCGGGTATGATCCGGGTCGTTATCAGCCCTGACCGAAGGACTTGATGATGTTCTCGTAGCGGACGATCTTGGTGTTCTCCTTCCACTCGTTGAACTTGTTGTTGAAGGCCTCGCTCTGCATGGAGGTCAGCTTGGCATCGCGGATGTTCTCATACAGGGTCTTGAGGGTGTAGGGCTCCTCCTCTTTGTGCTCCTCGGTTTCGGTCTCGGTATCCTTCTGGGCCTCCTCCTCAACGGGCTCCTTGACGTTTGCGAGGATCGCGTTGATCGCGTCGAGCTGCGCCTGGGTCATATGGCCGCCGTTGGCGGTGAGGATGCCTTCGCCGGCGGTAACGGGGTTATCGTCCTCATAAAGGGGGACCATGAGATAACCGTCGTCATCGTACATGCTGAAGCAGTCGTTGGGGTTCAGGATGATGTAATGAGCGCCGGAGGTGGTGTAGACCTTGACGATCTTGGCGCCGTCGGCAAGATCGAAGAACTTGACGTCATAGGTCTCGGGCTCGGCAGTGGAGGTCTCGGAGTCCTTGACGGGTTCCCAATCCTCGCCGAACTTGAGCTTCATGGAAGCGTAGCCGAATCCCTTGTAGTAGGAATCGAGAATGGACGCCTGCATGAGATAGCCGAAGTACTGATAAGCGGTCTGCTGCATGCCCGCATCGTCGTTGCTATCCTTATCGAAGCACTTGGCGATGAAATCCTCGGTGGTGAGGGTGCCGATGGTGGCTTCGAACTCGTTCATCTTGTCGGTGAGGGTCTTATCGCCGGCGGCATACTCAGCAAGGTCGGTGACGTCGGCGCCGGCGCCGGTCTCGAACTTCATGAGCAGATGCACGACGGAGAAGAACTCGCCGTAGGGATCGGCGTCCTTGGACTCGTCCTTATCGGTGGTCTCGGGATCGTCCTCAACGGCCCTTTCGGGATGGGGCATGAAGAGGGGCGCGATCGTGGTGGAAGCGGTCATGAAGTTGTTGAACGCAGTCCTGAAATCGGAGGCCGAGATGGTGGTCTTGACGTTGTCCTCGAAATACTTCTTGACGTCGTCGTTGGAAACGGTAACGTCGGCGATGTTGACTTCGCGAAGCTTGCTGATGAGGGCGGTGGTGCGAAGGTTCTTCTCGATATTGGCGCGGTAATCCTCGAACTTGACGCCGTTCTTCTTGAGGTCGGCCTTGAGGAGCTCAAGGGCGGCTTCGTACTTGGCGGCCTCGTCGGTGATGGAAGAATCGACCTTATCGAGGAAGTTCTTGTTGACCTGTTCCTTGACGGTATCCTCGACGTCCTGCTGGAGCTTGGCTTCCTCTTCATCGTCGAGCTTTACGCCCTGCTTCTCGATCTGGTCGAGCTGCACGCCGTAGTTCACGAGCTCTTCGAGGATGTACTTGGAGTACTGCTCACGGGTGATGGCGCCGTACTGAAGGTACATATAATAAATGTTGGAGCTTGTATCGGTGTTGTTGTAAAGCGAAAGATACTGCTCAAGACCGAGCTTCTGATTGCCGACCTTGGCAACGGTGGGGTTGGTGTTGTACGAGCTCACGCAGCCGAAAAGACCGGCGGACATAGCCGCGATCATAACGACGGCAAGAATTCGGACGATCGCCTTGTTGAGTTTCATTGTGGTTCTCCTTCTGTGGATAAATATACCCGCTAATTGTAAATACTTCCCGGCCGTTTGTCAACTGTTATTTTGATAAACGGCCGCAGTATCCGGACGGGGCTGTTTACTTTTTAAGGGACTCGAGGAATACCTTGGTCCTCCTGAGGGCTTCCCTGATATCCTCTATATCGGTGGCGTAGCAGCAGCGGACGTAGCCCTCGCCGCTGGGACCGAACGCGGTGCCGGGCACCATGCAGACGTCCTGCTCGGCAAGGAGCCTGTCGCAGAACTCCTCGGAGCTGAGGCCGGAAACGGCGATGGACGGGAATACGTAGAACGCTCCCTCGGGCTCGTTGCAGGTCATGCCCAGCTCGTTGAAGCCGTCGATGATGACGCGGCGGCGGCGGTCGTACTCATGCATCATGGCCTTCATGTCGCGCCAATCGGTCTCAAAGCCCTGCCTCAGAGCGGCGATGCCCGCGTACTGCGCGGGGGTCGGGGCGGAAAGCATGGTGAGCTGATTGATCTTCGTCATGGCGGCGATAATGGGCTTGGGAGCGGCGGCGTAGCCGAGACGCCAGCCGGTCATGGAGAACGCCTTGGAGAAGCCGTTCAGCACGACGGTGCGCTCGCGCATGCCAGGAAGCGAGCAGATGGAAACATGCTGCTTGCCGCCGTAGGTGAGCTCGGAATAGATCTCATCGGCGAGAACGAGGATATCGGTGCCGCGGAGCACGTCGGCGATGGCTTCGAGGTCTTCCTTCTCCATGATACCGCCGGTGGGGTTGTTGGGGAACGGGAGCAGCAGCGCCTTGGTGTGCGGGGTGATGGCGGCCTTGAGGGCTTCGGCGGTGAGCTTGAACTTATTGTCGGCCGTGGTGATGACGTTCACGGGAACGCCGCCGGCGAAAATGACGCCGGGGTTATACGCGACGTAGGTGGGCTCGGGGATTATGACCTCGTCGCCGTTGGTAATGAGGGCGCGGATCGCGAGGTCTATCGCCTGGCTGGCGCCGACGGTGACCAGTATCTCGCCGTTGGCCTCATAGTGTACGCCGTAGCGGGCGTCCAGGTATTTGCTGATAAGCTCGCGGAGCTCGGGCATACCGCTGTTGGAGGAGTACGGGATGCGGCCGTGGGACAGGCGCTCCAACGCTTCCTGCCTGATGGCTTCGGGAGTGGGAAAATCGGGCTCGCCGACGCCGAGGCTGATGGTCTTATCGGTCAGGATGTCGAAATACTTGCGGATGCCGGAAGGCGGTACGTCCTGAACTGCTTTGACAATAAGCTTAGTGTAATCCATTTTAGAACTTAGTCCCTTTCATTATTTTTGCATATCGTGACGGGCCGGAGCCCGCTTTGAACGAATCAGGATCTGCCGGGCTTGGGCAGATACGAGGGGCCTGTGCCGACCGTGATCTCCCCGCGCACGGGGTAGTAGTAATCAGAGTAGAGATAGATGGTGTTGAGGAGCTCGCCATCCTTGGAGAAATGCTTGAGGTACGCCTTGGTCTTATACCCTATCCTCTCCGTGATGGTCGTGCGCTGATAGCCGCTGGGCCACATCGGCTGCTCGATGATGAGGGGCTCTTCGGGAAGGACCTCTTCGATCACCTCGGCATATGTCTCGTAATAGGAGCCGTCCTCCTCGGGGATGCCGTAGATGTAAACGTGCATCTTGCCGTGCTTTACGTCCGCATAGGTGAAAATGTAGAGCGCGGTATCGGACACGTTCCTCCACTTGAGGTCGGGGCCGTTCGTATCGACGGTGGCGTCGAGCCCGAACGGTACGTAGGAGCTCGGCCAGCTGTGGTGCTGCCTCTGCGTGATCTTGATCTTGTTGGGCCCGCACTGCAGGAGCGCGTTGTAAAGGGTGCCCGATACCTGGCAGATGCCGCCGCCGGGGCTGTCCTCGTACTCCTTGCCGTTGACTATGCCCTTCGCGCGGAGCCAGCCGCCCGCCTCGGTCCTGGGGCCGACGTATTTATTGAAGCTGATCTCCTTGCCCGGCTTTACGACGCAGGCGTTGAGTATGCCCGCCGCCTTCTGGATATTGCGGCAGCGGTTCATGTCCTTCTCGTCATGGTCGAAATCGGAGAAATAGCTTGTGATCTGAACGACGGAATCCTTGATGTCGGCCGGCGTCTTCTCGGGAGGGGTATCCTCCAGCTCGGCGGAGATGACGCAGTCCATGTCACCGTTTTCGAATGCGTTGGTGATCCTGTCGATAAGATCCTCCTCATTGAGGACGAAGCCGTTCCTGCCGGGGTTGTAATAGATGTAGCCGATCGCCTTGCCGTTGTTGGCGTAGACGGTCTGGACTATCGTATCGTTATCCCTAATGATGGGAGAATCGTCGGAGGACGAGGAATTGGAGTTGGCGGAGGGACGCTGGCTGACCGTGACGTAGGGCTCCTTGGGCTTCGTGTTGACGAACTCCGCGATGTTCGCAACGCGCTGTGCTATCCTTTCCCTGTCCATGACGTACTCGATATGGTACTCGACGGGGTTCTCCTCAAGATGCTTCTGCTTCCTGTAATTGGCGGCGAAGTCGTTTATGTTCTCACGTCCGAGTTTGAACGCGCTGTCCAGTATCTCGTTGACGTTGACGCAGACGTTGAAGTCGTTTGCGCTCAGCGCGAGGCAGGCGTCGCCCACGGTGACGACGATGTTGATGTCGTTGAGCTTATCCTCGACGACCTTGACGAGGGCGTTCCTCGCTTCGTCATAGGTCATGCCCTTCAGTTCGACCCCGTCGACGTATATGCCGCCGAAGCAGGTGCCGTTGTCGATATAGCCGAACTCCTCGCCGTCGCTCATGCCGCGGTAGGATTTCCCGCCCGGGATGGTCTCGATATTTACCCAGTTGTTTTCCTTGTATTCCCTGACGGCGCACTTATGATCGCCCTTGATAAGAAGATCGAGAACAACGAGCGCGAGCCCGAGCGCAAGAACGACCGCGCCGCAGGCCAGTATAGCGCGTTCCATATTGCGCCTGCGCTTGATCTCCTTCTTCTTTCTGGCTTTCATTATTCTTTTGAACTCGGCGCTGTGCTCCAAGGAAACGGACCTCCGTGCATTTTGATACAAATATCATTATACCCCCAATACCGTCCAAAGGCAACATGCGCAGCACAATATAATTTCTTATATTTATAAGTCGCGCGCACCCGTTTTTCGGATAAAAAGTATTTACTTATGCACAGTGCTGTGATATAATCGGTTTGCGGTGTTAACCCGACAATCCACGAAAGGATCCATAACATGAGAGCCGACGGAAAAAAGATAAAGAACATACCCCCCATGTACGCTGTTGCGGCGCACATAATGGCGAAGCGTTCCGACGCGTGCAATTCGATAGAGCTCAACATACCCCTTGAGCCGATACAGAGCTATCTTCGCGACGTAAGGAGCCGCGGCCACAACATAAGCCACCTTGCCGTGATAATTGCGGCTTTCCTCCGGGTCACCGCCGAATACCCCTTCCTCAACCGCTTCGTTGTCAACAAGACCATATATGCGAGGAACGAATATGCGGTCGGCATGGTCGTACTGAAGCCGGGTCAGCTCGACGGCACCATGAACAAGATGTATTTCGATCTTGAAGACGACATATTCAAAGTGCAGGAGATCGTCGACAAGTACGTTGACGAGAACCGAGAGACCGGCGACACCAACGCGACGGACAAGCTCATTTCAGTACTTCTGAAGATACCCGGCCTCTGCCGCTTCGGCGTCTGCATGTTCAAGCTGCTCGACAAGTTCGGGTTCCTCCCCCGCTCCATAATCAAGGCCAGCCCCTTCCACACGAGCTTCGTCATTTCGAACCTCGCGAGCATTCGCACGAATCACATATTCCATCACGTTTACGACTTCGGCACGACGAGCATGATCGTCACGATGGGCAACACGCGCGAGGTGCCGAAGAGGGTGAACGGACAGATCGAGTTTGAAAAGTGCATGCCCTTCGGCGTGGTGATGGACGAAAGGATCTGCTCGGGCAGCTACTACGCGCTCGCCTTCAGGCGGCTCTCCGAGTACCTCCGCGATCCGAGGGCGCTGGAGCTTCCTCCCAAAGCCGTCAACCACGATACATGATGCTTTCTGTCAAAGCTCCGCCAGCTGCGCGGAGCTTTTTTGTATAAACGGACTGTTTGCGGCATATCCTTTAGACGATAGACGGCGAAAGGAATATGCTGAAAATGGAAGTATACATCGAAAGGCGCGTGCTCGATATCGCGTCGTACATCATCGAAACGGGATCCACGGTAAGAGCGGCGGCAAAGGAGTTCGGGGTATCGAAATCAACGGTGCACAAGGACGTCACTTTCCGGCTGCGTCAGATCGACAGGGCGCTCGCCGACGCGGTCGCCGCGATACTCGAGATCAACAAGGAGGAACGCCATATCAGGGGCGGCTACGCGACGTATCTCAAATACAAGGAAATGGAATTGAGAAAGGGCGCCTGAATACGGCGCGCATGATCAGGCGCTTTCTTTGGGAAGTCGTCAACAGAACAAAAAGGATCCGGGGATATCTGAATCATCCCCGGATCTATTTCTGTGATTTCGTTTTGAGGTGTCAATTCTTCTTCATCCGCTCCGCCTGCGAGGGCCGCAGATACATGGGCACCGCCTCGTCCGCGGTGATCATTTTCGCGAAGGCTTCTGCAAGCACGAGCTCCGCATCGGGACGGTCGCTGTTTCCCAGGCAGTCGCCGACCGTCTTCGCATCCTTCGGGAGCTTCGATACGATCTCCTCCGTGACCGCCGCACAGGGAGGAACGGCCTCTTCCCCGTCCTCATAGACCGCGGCGTAGCAGTTGCCGTTCCTGCAGTCGATGAGCGCGCAGACGCAGCCCTGACCGTCGGTCAGTCGGCGAAGCGCTGCGAGCGACGATACGGGGATCACGGGGATACCGAGCGCGGACGCCATGGCGTTTGCGCAGGACACGCCGATACGCACGCCCGTAAAAGAGCCGGGGCCGATATCGACGGCTATCGCGTCAAGGCCGTCTTTGGAAACTCCGGCGTCTATGACGGCCGTTTCGATGAGGTCCATGAGCACGGCGGAATGGGACGCTCCGCTTTGATCCCTGCGGGAGCTCAGGATCGCTCCGTCCTTCGCAACGGCAGCGGAGGGATACTTCGATGACGTCGAAATACCGAGTATCAGCATAGCACCTCCTCGAGCAGTGCGTCGTATTCCTCGCCGAAAGAGCGGAAAGTGATCTCTCTCGGGTCGGAGCCGCTGCCCTTTATATGTATCTCGAGCCGCTTTTCCGGGAGCGCGTCCGGCACGTTTTCGCACCATTCCATGACGATAACTCCGTCGCCCGCCAGATAGTCATCGTATCCAATGGCGGTGAGCTCATCCGCGTCCTCTATCCTGTATGCGTCGAAGTGGTCGAGCGCGAGAGTTCCCTCGTGACGCCTAACTATCGTGAAGGTGGGGCTGAGGATACCGTCTATGCCGAGCGCCGCGGCGATACCCTTGGTCATGGTGGTCTTGCCGGCGCCGAGCCCGCCGAAGAAGGCGATGAAGGCGTGGGGAAAGAGTCTCGACCCGACAGCGCGTCCGAGAAGCATCATTTCGTATTCTGTCTGTACTGTAACTGTCCTCTCCATATCGTCAATCGAAAGTGCCGCGCGCCATGAGCTCGTTCCTGTAATCCAGGAGCCGATCCTCGCGGATGGCGTTCCTTATGCCCTCCATAAGCCGGTATGAGAAACGCAGATTGTGTATCGTGATAAGCTGAGCCGCGAGCATCTCGTCGGCCTTTATAAGGTGCCTGATGTACGCCTTGGTGAAATGCCTGCAGGCGTAGCAGTCGCAGCCCTCCTCAATGGGCGTGAAATCCTCCGCGTACTGCAGCTGCTTCAAGCTCTTCTTGCCGTCGAAAGTCATTGCGAGCGCATTCCTCGCGGTCCTCGTCTGCATCACGCAGTCGAACATGTCGACGCCCCTCATGGAGCCCTCGACGAGGCAGTCGGGGCTGCCGACGCCCATCAGATAATGGGGCTTGCCGACGGGCAGATAAGGCCTGATCGTATCGAGCATCTCATACATGACGGGCTTGGGCTCGCCGACGGAAAGGCCTCCGATGCCGTATCCCGGGAAGTCCATATCGGTAAGCGCCTTCGTGCTTTCGATGCGCAGGTCGCCGAACATGCCGCCCTGGATAATGCCGAACAGCGCCTGATCCGGGCGGGTATGCGCCGATTTGCAGCGCTCCGCCCAGCGGTGAGTGCGCTCCATGGCCTTTACCGTATAATCGTAGGAGCAGCCCGCGGGCGCGCATTCGTCGAAAGCCATTGCGATATCGGCTCCAAGCGCTTCCTCTATCTCAATGACCTTCTCGGGCGTGAAGAAATGACGGCTGCCGTCGATGTGCGAACAGAACTCGACGCCGTCCTCCTTTATCTTGTTCATTGCGGCGAGGCTGAATACCTGGAAGCCGCCGCTGTCGGTGAGCATGGGGCCGTGCCACTGCATGAACTCATGAAGGCCGCCCGCCTTTTTGACGAGCTCATGACCCGGCCTCAGATACAGGTGATAGGTATTCGACAGGACTATCCCCGCGCCGATCTCCTCAAGGTCTTTGGGGAGTATCGCCTTCACCGTCGCCTGCGTGCCAACGCACATGTAGGTCGGCGTCTCGATATCCCCGTGGGGCGTATGCAGTACGCCGAGCCTCGCGCCGGTCTGCGCGCAGGTCTTTATGAGCTCGTAAGTCACGGGAGCTTTTGCATCGGTGTTCTCGTTCATAGCGTTTCCTTTGCGTTATTACAGAAAGAGCGTCGCATCCCCGAATGAGAAGAATCTGTACCTCTCCTCGACGGCATGCTTGTAGATGCGCATTACCTCCTCGCGGGAGCTGAACGCGCTGATGAGCATCAGCAGCGTCGACTCCGGCAAATGGAAGTTGGTGATCAGCGCGTCGACGGCTTTGAACTTATAGCCGGGAGTAATGAAAATATCGGTCCATCCGCTGCCCGCGTGAACTATGCCGCTGTCGTCGGCGGAGCTTTCGAGCGTGCGGCAGCCGGTGGTGCCGACGGATATTATCCTTCCGCCGTTAGCCCTTGCGCCGTTTATGAGCGCCGCGGCCTCTTCCGAAACGCTGTAATACTCGGAGTGCATATGGTGCTCCTCCACGTTCTCAGCGGATACGGGGCGGAAAGTACCGAGCCCCACGTGGAGCAGCACGTCGGCTATGAGCACGCCCTTTTCCCTTATCCTATCGAGCAGCTCGTCCGTGAAATGTAGGCCTGCCGTGGGGGCCGCGGCGGACCCGTCGTCGCGCGCATAGACGGTCTGGTAGCGGGTCTTGTCCTCCAGCTTTTTGGTGATATAGGGAGGCAGCGGCATTTCTCCCGCGCGGTCGAGCACCTCTTCGAAGATGCCTTCGTAGTTCAGGCGGACTATCCTGTTGCCGTCCTCGAGCTGATCGAGCACTGTCACCGAAAGCTCGTCGTTTACGACGAAAGTCCTGCCCTTCCTCGCCTTGCGGCCGGGCTTTACGAGGCATTCCCAATCGGTCTCGCTGACGCGCTTAAGCAGGAGGAACTCCATGGCGCCTCCCGTTCCCTCGCGCTTGGCATAGAGTCTCGCGGGGATGACCTTCGTCACGTTGCGGACTAGAACGTCGCCCGGGCGGAGATATTCGATGACGTCGCGGAATACCCTGTCCTCTATGACGCCGGTCTTTCTGTTATAGACGAGGAGCCTCGACATGTCGCGCTTTTCGGAGGGCGACTGAGCGATGAGCTCCTGCGGAAGATCGTAGTAAAAATCAGATGTTTTCAAGTCTCGGTCCTTTTATTCGATGATATCGTAAACGAGGGGCATTTCCGCAGGCGCTTCGTCGGAGATCGAAACTGCCGCTTCGATGAGCGCAAGCGCCTCGTCGAGACGGTCCTCGTTGTTTACGTACAGATAAGCGTATGGCTCGTTCTCGCTTATGCGGTCGCCGTAGCGCTTGTTCATGAGTATCCCGACCGCGGGATCGACGCTGTCCTCCTTCCTGAGGCGGCCCGCGCCGAGCAGGCACGCCGCAAGGCCGAGTTGTTTCGCGTCGATGCTGCCGATATAGCCGCTCTTCACGGGATAGACGGGGATTATGCGCGAGGTCCTGACGAGCAGTTCTGGCTCGTCGACGTAGCGGGTGTCGCCGCCCATGGCTTTTAGCATCGACTTGAGCTTCATAAAGCCGCGGCCGGAGACGAGCGCATCCCTGAGCTTCTCCTCCGCCTCCTCGCGCGTCTCGGCAAGCTTCGACAGCAGGAGCATCTGCGCGCCCAATGTCAGGCATACGCTTACGAGCGGATCCGTGAGGGGTATCCTTCCCTGAAGCACGTCGATCGCTTCCTTCATTTCGAGGCCGTTGCCTATCGCCATGCCGAGGGGCCGGTTCATATCGGTTATTATCGCGACCGTCTTCCTGCCGAGGTCGTCGCCGATCCTGACCATCTGCCGCGCGAGCTTTCTGGAATCGTCGAGCGTGTTCATGAACGCGCCGTTGCCCGTCTTCACGTCGAGAACTATGGCGTCCGCGCCGGCGGCCAGTTTCTTGCTCATGATGCTGGAAGCGATGAGCGGTATGCTCTTGACCGTGCCCGTGACGTCGCGCAGGGCGTACATCTTTTTATCAGCCGGCACGAGGTTCGCGGACTGGCCTATTACGGCGATGCCCGTTTCACGCACGATCTGCTCGAACCTTTCAAGGGGCTGCTCCACGTTGATGCCGGGGACGGATTCGAGCTTATCGAGCGTGCCGCCGGAATGCGCGAGCCCGCGTCCGCTCATCTTGGCGACGGTGCCGCCGCATGCAGCGACGAGAGGAGCCGTGACCAGCGTCGTGGTATCGCCGACGCCGCCCGTGGAGTGCTTGTCGACCTTGACACCGGGAAGGTCGGAAAGATCCACCGTATCGCCCGAACGCATCATGGTCATAGTGAGATCGGATATCTCCCTGTCCGTCATTCCGTTGCAGCATACGGCCATCATGAACGCGGACATCTGACAGTCCTCGACCTCCTTATTGACGAGACCGCCGATAAGGAACTCGAGCTCTTCGGCGGTCATTTCGCCGCCGTCCCTTTTCTTTTCAATAAGTTCGGTGATTATCATATCGGACCGCGCCGAAAAGCGCTTTTCCCTCCCCTTTTTCTTTTTATAATTCTATCATGTTTCACGCCGTTTGTGAACAGTTTTTTGATATTCTCTCATTTTTATCCTATAAAATGCATACATATATTGTTTTTAGGCGGGATTTGCCGATTTACAAAAGCGCCGAAATGTGGTATTATAGTTTAATACGGGGTGAATAACGAAGCCCCGCAAATGAGTTAACAAAAGGGCAAAAGCCCCTATCACGGAGGAATATATGTCTGAATTAACAACTATCGAAAACGGCAAAGTCAAACTGACCTTCAAGCTTTCCGCTGAGGAATACGTCAAGGCCCTCAACGCGGCATACCGCCGCATCGGCGCAAGGTACGCCATGCCCGGCTTCCGCAACGGCAAGGCCCCCCGCAAGATGATCGAGAAGCAGTACGGCGACGCCGCTTTCTGGGATAAAGAGCTGGATATGGCCGTCGAAAAGGCCTGCGCGGACGCAGTCGCGGAGCAGAAGATACTCCCCGCCCTTGCCCCCGAGTACAGCATCGTAAGCTATTCCGAGACCGACGGCTGCGTAGTCGACGCCGTCCTCGTGCTCGAGCCGACCTGTGAGCTCGGCGAGTACAAGGGTATAGAGGTCCCCATGCAGGAGTATAATGTTACGGATGAAATGGTCGCGGCGGAGCTCGATAAGAGGCGTCACGATCAGGCCCGTATGGTCTCCGTCGAAGACCGTCCCCTTCAGCTCGGCGATACCGCCGTGTTCGATTTCGCGGGATTCTGCGACGGCGAACAGTTCGAAGGCGGCACTGCCGAGAAGTACTCCATGGTGATCGGTTCCCATCAGTTCATCCCCGGCTTCGAGGAGCAGATGGTCGGCATGAATATCGGCGAGGAAAGGGACGTCAACGTCACCTTCCCCGAAAAGTATCAGGCCGAGCACCTTGCCGGCAAGCCCGCCGTATTCAAGGTAAAGCTGCACGAGCTCTCCTATGAGGAGCTTCCCGAGCTCGACGACGAGTTCGCTTCCGAGACCAGCGAGTTCGAGACCCTTGACGAGCTTAAGGCCGACATCCGCCGCGAGCTCGGCGTACAGCTCGAAAAGGACCGCGAGATCGCTTTCGAGTCCGCCGCTCTGCAGAAGGTCATCGACAACGCCAAGGTCGAGATCCATCCCGATCTCGTTTCTGCCGAAGCGCACGCCGAACTCCATGACCTCGAGCATCAGCTTCAGGCCTACGGCATGAACCTCGACAACTACGCCGAGTACATGGGCACCAACGCCGAAGAGCTCCACGAGCGCTATCACAAGATGGCCGGCGATCAGATCAAGGCCCGCACCGTCATCCAGGCCGTCATCGACGCCGAGAAGATCGAGCCCGCAGACGTCGATTTCGAGGCAGCCGTCAAAGCTCACGCCGAGCGTGCGAAGGGCTGGGACGCCGAGAAGATCGCGAACGAGCTCCTTCCCGAGAACCGCATGAAGTACGCGCAGTCCGCTCTCTATGAAGCTGTTGTCCGTCTTATCAAGGAGAACGCAGTCATAACCAAGGTCGAAGCGCCTGCCGAGAATGAGGAGAAATGATCAAATGAGTCTTGTGCCTATCGTTGTTGAGCAGACCAATAAGGGCGAACGCTCTTATGATATCTACTCGCGCCTTCTGAAGGACCGCATACTCTTCCTCGGGAACGAGATCACCGATGAGGAGGCGAACCTCATCATCGCTCAGCTCCTGTTCCTGGAAGCCGACGATCCCGATAAGGATATCTTCCTTTACATCAACAGCCCCGGCGGATCCGTTTCCGCGGGTCTCGCGATCTACGACACGATCCGCTACCTTAAGTGCGAGGTCTGCACCATCTGCGTCGGCCTTGCCGCAAGCATGGGCGCGTTCCTCCTTGCAGCCGGCGCGAAGGGCAAGCGCAAGGCCCTCCCCAACAGCGAGATCATGATCCATCAGCCCTCCGGCGGCGCATACGGTCAGGCCTCCGACGTCAAGATCCACGCGGATCATATCGTCAAGATGCGCAGAAAGCTCAACGAGATCCTTTCCGAAAGGACGGGTCAGCCGCTTTCCGTTATCGAGGAAGCCACCGAGCGCGACAATTTCCTTTCCGCCGAGGAAGCACTCTCCTTCGGTCTCATCGACGAGATAGTCGCTCCCAGGCGCTGAGGATAAGCAATACTATTCAGGAGAATCAAATGTCAAAATACGATGACAAAAACATAGTCAAGTGTTCTTTCTGCGGGAAGACGCAGGATATGGTCAAGCGGATCATCGCCGGGCCGGGCGTATTCATCTGCAGCGACTGCATCGCGCTCTGTCAGGAGGTCATCGACGACGATTACGAGGTCGAAGCAACCGAGATCTCGGAGCTTCCCAAGCCCGTCGACATCGTCAAGGTCCTCGACGACTACGTTATCGGTCAGGAACACGCGAAGAAGGCTCTCGCCGTAGCGGTCTACAACCACTACAAGCGCATCTCCGCCGAGCCCAAGGCGGACGACGTCGAGCTTTCCAAGAGCAATATCGTAATGCTCGGGCCGACCGGCTGCGGCAAAACGCTTCTGGCCGAGACCCTTGCAAGGATACTGAAGGTCCCTTTCGCCGTAGCCGACGCGACCTCTCTGACCGAAGCCGGCTACGTTGGCGAAGACGTCGAAAACATACTCCTCAAGCTGCTGCAGGCCGCGGATTACGACGTTGAGCGCGCGCAGAAGGGAATAATCTACATCGACGAGATCGACAAGATCGCCAGAAAGTCCGAGAACCCCTCCATCACCCGCGACGTTTCGGGCGAGGGCGTTCAGCAGGCGCTTCTCAAGATACTCGAAGGCACCGTCGCCTCCGTTCCTCCGCAGGGCGGCAGGAAGCATCCGCATCAGGAGTTCATACAGTTCGATACGACGAACGTGCTCTTCATCTGCGGCGGCGCGTTCGCGGGCATCGAGGACATCATAAAGAAGCGTATCGGCAAAAAGTCCATGGGCTTCGGCGCTGACGTCGTTTCCAACGTGGACATGGATATCGGCGAGATACTGAAGAACATCCTCCCCGAGGATCTGTTGAAGTACGGTCTCATTCCCGAGTTCATAGGCCGCGTGCCCATAATCGTCACGCTAGAGCAGCTCGACGAGGAGGCCATGCTCTCCATACTCACGGAGCCCAAAAACGCCCTGTCCAAGCAGTACGCGCGCCTCTTCGAGATGGACGGCGTAAAGCTCGAGATCGAGCGCGAGGCGCTGCTTGAGGTCGCGAGGATCTCCATCGCCAGGAACACCGGCGCGAGGGGCCTGCGCGCGATACTCGAGGACGTCATGCTCCCCGTCATGTACGAGCTTCCCTCCCGCAACGACGTCGAAAAGGTAATAATCACCACCGCCGCCGTCCGTAAGGAAGCCGGCCCCACCTACGTCCTTAAATCCGAGTCCGTCCCCGAGGACGGCACTCCCGCGGCAAGCTGAGGAAAGAATCATGAAAATAATCCGCGCCGAATATCAGAACGAGCAGTTCTACGCGATACTCTCCGGGCAGACGGTCATCAGACTCTGCCGCGAGCCCTATGACGGCATAGAGAAGGAAGGCCGCGAATACGATCTTTCCGAAGTCAAGCTCCTGCCCCCCGCCGAGCCCAGCAAGATCGTCGCCGTCGGCAAGAACTACCGCGCACACGCCGACGAGATGGGCGAAGGTCAGCCCGAAGAGCCGCTGCTCTTCCTGAAGCCAAGCACGAGCATCGTCGGCAATAACGATGACGTCGTCTATCCCTCCATAAGCCACAGGCTCGATTACGAGGGCGAGCTCGGCGTCGTCATCGGCAAGAAATGCCGCGCCGTGCAGCCCGGCTGCTCCGGCGACGTGATATTCGGCTATACCTGCCTTAACGATATCACCGCGAGGGATATCCAGAAGGCGGTCTCGCAGTGGACGAGAGGCAAGGGCTTCGACACGTTCTGCCCCATAGGCCCGCATATCGAAACCGAGCTCGACGCGATGCACGCTCCCATCGAAACGAGGGTCAACGGCGAAGTGCGTCAGCATTCGACCACCGACTGCATGACGCACTCCGTGGACAAGCTCGTCTGCTACATTACGGAGTGCATGACGCTGCTGCCCGGCGACATAATTGCTACGGGCACTCCCGAGGGCATCGGCCCCATGCAGCGCGGCGATATCGTCGAAGTCGAGATAGGCGGCATCGGAGTTCTTCGCAACAGGATAGTTTAATGGACGGTCTTTCTCTTTCGGCGGTCGTATATGAGCTCAAAGCCATTATCGGCGGCCGCATAGAAAAAGTCCAGCAGCCCGAAAAGGACGAGCTGGTAATAGCGATACATTCAGCAGTCGGCGGCAGCCGCCTGCTGATTTCCGCTTCGCCCGAAAACTGCAGGATCGTCCTGACCGACGAGAAAAAAGCATCCCCCGCGGAGGCGCCGGCGTTTTTGATGCTGCTGCGCAAGTATCTAACCGGCGCGAGGATAGTTTCGGTCGATCAGCCGAACATGGACAGGGTCGTGGAAATAGGTATAGAGACCTACTCCGACCTCGGCGATACGGTCAGGATACGCCTCGTCTGTGAGATAATGGGCAGGCATTCGAACATAATACTCGTCGACGGCGAGGGTTTGGTAATCGACGCGATAAAGCGCGTCAGCCCATCCGTTTCGTCGGTAAGACTCGTGCTCCCGCATGTGAGATACGGGTATCCGCCCTCGAAGGAAAAGCTCGATCCGCGTTCTGCCGACGCTTCTGTTTTTGAAAAAGTCCTTGTAAATGCGGTAAAACCCGAGGCTGCGCTTTCCGAAAACTTCTACGGGCTCTCCCCCGCCGTTGCCAGAAAGCTATTGACGTCGCTCGGCTGGCCGGAATGCGGGATCGGCGTTCTGTCGGAGCGGCTCAGGGGCTTCTATTCCGACTTCGCGCAGGGACGCTTCACGCCCTGCGTCGTCACCGCGGACGGATCGCCTGTTTCGATGCTTCCGTTCGCGCCCGCCGACGGATCCGCATATGACAGATACAACACAATGTCAGAAGCGGTCTGCGCGTTCTATCTCGGCCGAGCGGCCGAGGAGAGTATCAAGCGCCGCACCTCCTCCTACGAGCACGTTATAAGGAACGCGATCTCAAAGCTCGAAAGGAAGCTGTCCATATTCTCCGCCGCGATATCCGGCGAGGAGGAGAACGAGAAGCTCCGTCTTTACGGCGAGCTCCTGACAGCAAACCTCTACGCTATACCGCCGCATTCTTCATCCGCCGCGGTTTTGGATTACTATTCCGATCCGCCCGCCGCGGTCGAGATACCGCTCGATCCGCGTCTCTCCGCCGCCGATAACGCGCAGAAGTATTACACGAAATACCGCAAGGCGAAGCTCGCGCGGCAGCATGCGCTCGACATGCGCGGTAAGACGGCCGATGAGCTTTCGTATCTTGAGGAACTGCTCTACACACTCACCTGCTGCGAGGGCGAATCGGAGCTCAACGAGATAAGACAGGAGCTCATCGCGGGCGGCTACATTTCGGACGACGCCGCAAGGAAGGGCAAGCGCGCCGCTTCCCCGGCCAAGCTGCCCCCGTCCAAGCCGTACTGCTTCCGCTCCCGCGACGGCGTCGACATACTCGTCGGCAAGAACAACCGGCAAAACGATCGCCTGACGCTGAGCGTTGCCGCGCCGGAGGACACATGGCTCCACGTAAAGGACACGCACGGCTCACACGTGATCATCAAAAAGGGCTCCAATATCCCCGATACGACGCTCTACGACGCGGCTATGCTCGCCGCATACTATTCCAAGGCGCGAGGCTCTGCGACGGTGCCCGTCGATCATACGCTCGTGAAATACGTCAAAAAGCCCTCCGGAGCAAAGCCCGGAATGGTCATCTATTCGCATCAGCGCACGGTATACGTGACTCCCGATGCAGAGCATATAAAAAAGCTAATGAAATGAACAGCTCCCGCCGACGGCGCACCCGCCCGAGGCGGGTCTTTTCATGTGAGCAGGGTCATTATCTCGTCGTGATATTCGCCGAAGAGCGCATGGTTAATGCCTTCCGCGAGCAGACCGGACATATCGCTAACTATAGTATCGATATCCTTCGGGGTCACTATGAGCCCGTCGAGCTCGCTTTCCGCGGCGCTCTCCGCAAGCGCTTCCAGCTTTTCTTCCGCGCCGCGTATGCCCGCCCTATCCGCGATAGAGGCGATCGCGTCGCGGATTATCGTCGACGCCTTGACAACAAGAGGCACACCGACCGCGATAACGGGTATGCCGAGGATATCGCTGTTCAGCCCCGCGCGGATGTTGCCGACGCCTGAGCCGGGATCGATACCCGCGTCGGAAAGCTGGATGGTCGTGCTGATGCGCGCCGCCCTCCTCGACGCAAGCGAATCGACGACTATCACCGCGTCAGGCCGTATCCTTTCGCAAACTCCCTTGACGAGGTCGCTGGTCTCTATGCCCGTAGTTCCGAGCACTCCCGGAGCCAATGACGCGGACGATACCGCAGGATGATCGAACGCATCGGGAAACTGCGCCTTTATGTGCCGTGTAACGAAAACCCTTTCCGCGGTGCGCGGCCCGAGCGAATCAGGCGTCACTGCCCTGTTTCCGAGGCCTACTGTCAAAACGGTCATGTTATCCTTCTCGTTCCCGAGCATCCTTCGAAGCTCGGACGCGAGTACCCCTGCCGTGCGTTCGATCAGCTCGGGCGGCCTTTCCGCAAGCTCCGGCGCGTCTATCGTAACGTAGTTCCCCATCCTCTTGCCGAGCTTTTCCGCCGCGGACGGTCCGGTTATGCGTATGCGGGATATGACTATCCCTTCGCGCTCCTCACGTTGCTCCGTCACTCCCGTCAGGCCGGGATGAAGCTCCCTTGCCTCCATTGCAAGATCGGTATAAATGCTCATGCTGTCCTCCGACGATACAGGTATCAAAGTCCAGTATGCGCCGCGAGCGATAACAATATATCGCTTTTTCGTGCTATATATTAAAAAAACCGCTTGCATTAAGCATTTCACGGTGGTATAATGCTTCTGTTCGAGATTTTTATAGGAGGTGAACCGATTTGGCAAACATAAAGTCAGCTATCAAGCGCGTCAAAGTCACCGAGAAGCAGAATCTGCGCAACCGCATCGTTACTTCTCAGTATAAGACCGCTGTTAAAAAGTTCGACAAGGCGTTGGAGTCCGGCGATGAGGCACTCGTTAACGAGACGTATACCAAGGCTGTCAGCATGGCGGATAAGGCTGCCGCTAAGGGCGTTATTCATAAGAACGTCGCCGATCGTAAAAAGGCTCAGCTTGCCAAGAAGCTTGCTGCCAAATAAGGTTTATCGTTATTGATCGACCCAACGAAATTGGCCGCTGCGCATGCAGCGGCCATTCGAACTTTTTGGCGGTATCACACCGGGTACTGTCTCCAATCGTGCTTCAGCAGCACGAGCTCAATGTATTTATCGTCCTTCGCGGCTCCGCTTATCTTCATGAAAGCGGTGTCGGAAAGATCGCTTATAAGGCCGAGAAGCTCCGCCTGCGTAAAGCGCCGGGCGGCGTCGAAGGCCTTTTCATTTGCGTATTTGTTGCCCTCCATCTGCGCCACGGTATCGCGCTTTTGGCGGCCGGCGTCGATGCCCCTCCTCGCCTCGAGCATGAGCTTGAACCGGCTTGACAGGAACGCGGCGATGCTCATGGGTTCGTTGCCCTCGTCCATGAGCGCGTGGAGCGCGATGAGGCCGTCGCCCGTTTTGCCGTAGGTGAACATATCGAGCATATCGAATATCCTGACGTCGAGCGCCGCGCGGGTGCAGACGGAGATATCCTGCGCCGTGACAGCGTTCCCGCTGCCGACGTAGTCGATGAGCTTGTCGGTCTCGCTGACGAGGTTGGTCATCTCGTCGCCGACGGATCTGACGAGCAGCTGCGCGACGTCCTGCGGGAGGAACACGCCCGCCTCGTTCATATGCTTCATGCACCATCTGGCGCATTCATAGAGCGACAGGCGGTCGAAAACGACCTCCGCGTCACGGCTCTTCGCATATTTCAGTATGGCGCTGTTGGCGGGGAGCTTGCCCTTGAAGACGACAAGAAGAAGCGTTTCCGCGGGACAGCCGGCGAAAACGGGAACGTATTTTGACGCCTCTGTGCCGTCGGCAAGCTCATAGACTATCACTATGCGGTTATCCGCGAACAGGGGCAGTGTTTCACAGCTTTCGTTCAGTTCCTGCGGGGAGGGCTTGTTCAAAACGGATACGTTAAACGGACGCAGATCCGGATCGACCGTGTTCTCAACGGCCTTTACCGCCTGCGCCTTGACGTACTCCTCCTCCCCGTGCAGCAGATAGAAGCCGCAAGGGACGCCCTGCTTTATAAGCTTGAAGAAATCGCTGTGATTCATGATCTAATTATATCCGCTGCGACGCTTGCTGTAAACAGCAAAAATACAAGAGAGGTCAACGCGAGCCGCTTTTTGAGCGGGCGCAGCACATACGGCGATATGCAGAACATCATGACGAGCACCAGTATCCCGCTGAGCGCGGAGGGCGAAACGACGTTGAGGCATGCGTACGGGAGCGACTGTATCCGCTGAAGCCCGAGCATGGCGAAGCCGATCATCCTGTCCGGTACGAAAGCCATTACCCTGCCGACTGCCGGAAACGGTATGCCGACGAGCACCGAAACGAAGCTGAGTGTGACCGCCGCGGAGAACACAGGCGCAGCAAAGGCGTTGGCGATCAGACCGTAGGTCGTGAAAATCCCGAAATACCGGGCGCTGATGAGCGCTGTCGCGACTGTAGCGCCGAAGGTCACCGCGAGCGCGGAAAAGATCCTGTTGACGGGCCTGTTCTTCGAGAATGCGCCGCCGGAGGTCACGAGCAGTATGCCGAAAGTCGCCGCAAAGGACAGGCGGAACCCCGCCGACCAAAGCATGTAGGGCGATACAGCCAGTATGACTATGGCGGCGAGCGAAAGCGCGGATACAGCATCCCGCCGCTGCTCCGCCGCGTCGGCAAGCAGCAGACACATGCACATTATCGACGCGCGTACGAGCGACGCGGAAAATGCGGTCAAAGCGCAGTAGCCGATCAGGAACAGGCCGATGACGATGAACCTCAGCCAAGGAAAGCGCTTTGGCAGCATAAGGAAAAGCAGCGCCGTGATAATGCCGACGTGGAAGCCGGACAGCGCGAGAAGATGCGCAGTCCCTGTCAGTCGGAAGCTCTCGTAATCGGCCTCGTCGACGCCTGACCTTTCGCCGAGCAGGAATCCTGCGACGACGGGAGCGTTTTCCGGGAACAGCTCGAATATCCGGCTGTGTATCAGCCGTTTGACCGAGAGCAGGCGCTGCCTCACAGGCAGGCGGTCAGTCGAAACGACCGAGGCCGAGCGGCATTCCG
Source organism: Clostridia bacterium (assembly GCA_017619735.1). GTDB lineage: Bacteria > Bacillota > Clostridia > Christensenellales > CAG-138 > UBA3857. The sequence goes on along the minus strand of JAFZRT010000029.1, from coordinate 6,861 downwards.
CTTTTGCCGATATGCCTTTCGACAGCAGGTCCATCCTTTCGTCATAGGACCCGAACGACCTGTTCGGCTCGCTGACAAGGCAAACGGCTTCGATCTCGTCTCCGACTGAAAACGTCTCCCCCTCGGCCTTTAGCCTCATTTTATAGCGGAGATGCTTACCGTCGAGCCGTACGTCGGTCAGCGTCACGGTGCCGATTTGGGTCTCCGAGACTTCCGAGACTACGCCGGTAACATTGTATTCGGCAGCAACGACATTGTCCGGAACGGCGGCAGCCATCCTCGCGAAAGCCAACACGAAAGCCGCCGCGAATATGAACGCGGTCTTTCTGCGCCTGACGGCGGAGTACACGCAAAGCGCGCCGACGAGCAGGCCGAATACCGCGAGCACGATGATTCGGGCGGCAGCGGAAATGCGAAGATCGAACAGCGCCTGATACGCCGCCGTCCCCGCGATGATACCGGCCGCTGCTATGAACAGCGGTCGGTAATTGATGATTCTGTTTGGATCCTTATCGTCAAACACGCATCACGGCCATGGCCTCGATCTCAACGAGACCGCCTGCGGGAAGGTTCGCTACCTCAACGCAGCTCCTCGCGGGATGGGGCTTGGGTATGAGCATGCCGTAGAGCTTGTTGACCTGCGGGAAGTCGCTCATGTTCTTGACGAACACGGTGGTCTTCACGAGGCAGTCGAGACCGGAGCCGGCCTCCTCCAGAACGGATTTAAGATTGTTGAGCGCCTGAACGGTCTGTGCCTCAACGCCCTCCGCGAGCTTGCCCGTTTCGGGGTTGATACCGAGCTGACCGGATGTGAATATCATCTTACCGACCATCACCGCATGGCAGTAGGGGCCGATCGCCTCCGGCGCGTTCTTCGCGTTGAAATTAGCTTTGAGCATCGTTTGAGTCCTCCTTGATGAATGTAAAGCGGTCGCTGCCGCAATGTTTTTCGTAGGTATCGATTATGCAGTCGTTCCAAAGGATGAGCGCGTTCTCGCCCGTGTCGGAATAGTAGCGCTTCCTCATCCCCGCGTATGCGAAGCCGAGCGAGGCGTATAGCCGCTGCGCAGTGTGGTTGTTCTCCCTGACCTCGAGCGTCATCCGCTCCGCGCCGCGCTTCATGCCCTCGCGCATGAGATGCAGTATCATGTTGGTCGCGACGCCTCTGTTCCTGTGGCCGGGCTCGACGCCGATATTCGTCATATGCGCCTCGTCGAACATGATCCATGCGCCCGCGTAGCCGCATACCTCGCCGTCGTCGACGGCGACGACGTAATAGGCGACGTCGTTGCTCAGTTCGCCCAGGAGCGAGTTGTAGCTCCACGGGCTGGAGAAGCAGATCTTCTCCAGCTCGGCGACGCGCTTGACGTCGGGGACAGTCATCCTTCTGTATGTTATCTCACTCAAAACCCGGGATCTCCTTTCCGATTCGGATCGACGCAGCAGACCGTAGCGGCATAGACCTTTTCGCAGCCGCAGGCCTTGAGCTCCTTCGCGCATTCGCAGAGCGTGGCTCCTGTCGTCCTTACGTCGTCCACAAGCAGTACCTTCATGCCTCTGCAGCTCCCGTCTGCGAGAAATGCGCCCTTGATATTCCGTCTGCGGCCCGCGTCCGAAAGCCGCGTCTGCTGTTTGGTATCCTTCCGCCTTACGACGAGCGAAGCGCCGAGCTTCAGTCCGAGTCTTTCGACGATGTGCTTCGCGATGAGTTCGCTCTGGTTGAAGCCCCTCTTCCTTAAGCGTCTGAAATGCAGCGGGATGGGCACGACCGCGTCGATCTCCCACTCGGCGGGGATGCATACCGCGTCGGCAAGATGCTTGGCAATATGCTATGCGCCGCCGTATTTCAGGCGCTTGACCATGCGCGCAGAGACGTCGTTATAGACGTAAGGGGCTGTATAGCCGTCGATATCCTTCAGGATAGGCGCGTCGTTGAACACCTCTATCCCTGCCGCGCAGTCGGGGCAAAGGCCCCTTTCGTCGACGACAGCTTCTCTCCCGCAGGAGCAGCAGACAGCGTCGGGCGGGAAAAGCGCCGCGAGGAGCTTCTTTGCGAACGATCTCAGCATACGTCGGTCTCCTTCATCTGACGAAGGAAGTATTCGAGCGCACTGTAGCGCTTCGTTCCCGATACGTTCCTGACCATGGCCTCCACGCATTTCGCCGATCCGACGATATAGACGTGATCCCTCGCCCTTGTGACGCCGGTATAGAGTATGTTCCTGTTCATGAGCATGGGCGGGCCGTAAACGAGAGGCAGTATTACGGTCGAAAACTCGCTGCCCTGGCTCTTGTGCACGGAGACGGCATACGCGAGCTCGATATCCTCCAGCTCCGAATTGCCGTATTCGGCCAGACGCTCGTCGTCGAAGAGTATCTTTACGACGGATCCGTCGCCGCGTATCTCCATTATCGTACCGATATCGCCGTTGAAAACGCCTGCTCCGTCCTCGGATGCTTTGCCGTAGGACGTGCGTTTCCACACCATTTTATAGTTGTTCCTGACCTGCATGACCCTGTCGCCGACGCGGAAGACCGTTTCGCCGTAACGCTTTTCGGCCTTATCCGGCGCGGGCGGGTTTATGGCCGCCTGCAGGTTCTGGTTAAGGTTAACGACGCCTAAGACGTTGCCCTTCATGGGCGCCAAGACCTGCACCTCACCCTCGCTGCCGCTCCTGTATAGGTCCCTGCACATGGATACCACGGTGTCGAGGGCCTCCGTCATGCCGGGGCGGCTGATGAACTTGAAATCGGACTCCGAGCTGTCGATCACGGGGATCATGCCGCGGTTGATCCTGTGCGCGTTCAAAACTATCATGCTTCGGCCGGCCTGCCGATAGATGTCGGTCAATCGTACGACGGGCACTGTCCCCGAAAGGATAATGTCACGGAGCACGTTGCCTGCGCCTACCGGCGGTAGCTGATCGAAATCGCCTACCATTATCAGCCGCGTGCCCGGAGCAACCGCGCGAAGCAGCGAGTGGAACAACGATACGTCGACCATGCTCATCTCGTCGACTATTACGGCGTCAGCTTCGATCGGGTCCGTCTCGCTTTTGGCGAACTCCTCAAGCTCGTATCCGCCGTACTCCAGAAGGCGGTGGACCGTCCTCGCCTCCCTGCCGGTGGTGTCCGTAATGCGCTTTGCGGCGCGTCCTGTCGGGGCCGCGAGCTCCAGCTTCAGGTCCATGTCCTCCATGATCTCGATTATAAAGCGCAGGATCGTCGTTTTGCCCGTGCCGGGGCCGCCGGTGATGATGAGCACGCCTTCGTCAAAAGCGCCTCTGACGGCGTTCTGCTGCTTCTCATCGAGCTCTATGCCGAGCCGTTTTTCAAGCTTCCGTATCTCGCCGTCGATGTCCGTGAGCGGCAGTACGGATGCGCTGTTCATGATATCGAAAAGTGCGACCGCGCTGTGCATCTCGTAATAGTGGAGGTATGAGAGGAATACGAGATCCTCGCCGCTAATATGCTTTTCGACGAGCTCGCCGCCCACCGTCATCTCCTCCAGCGCGCTCTCTACGGGGAGAAGGTCCACTCCCAGCACGTCTTCGGATGCGCGTCTAATAAGCGTTTCCTTCGGCAGGCATGTGTTGCCGTCGTTCTTCGCTTCGTTCAATACATGCCTAATTCCGGCCTTTATCCTGAAAGGCGAATCATGGTCGAACCCGGCGTTCTGCGCGATCTTGTCCGCGGTCTTGAAGCCGATCTGCTCGACGTCGGCGATAAGGCGGTATGGGTTCTCCTTTATCATTTGGACGCAGCTGTCGCCGTACAGCTTGTGTATCTTCGCCGACTGGTTCATGGAGAGGCCGATCTCCTGCAGGCCGAAATAGATATCCTTGACGGCTAACTTCTCCATGTAGGAGTCGTGTATCATCTTGGCTTTGACTTTGCCTATGCCGGAAATGAGTTTGAGCTTTTCCGGCTCGTTTTCTATAACGGAGAGCGCCGAGTCGCCGAACTTTGCGATTATCGCCTTTGCGGTCGGGAGTCCGACGCCCCTTATCATGCCGCTCGAAAGATAGCGAAGCACGGCCTCCTCCGAATCGGGGGCAGCCGCGCTGCAGCTCTGCACAGAAAACTGTTTCCCGTACGTTTTATGTACCGTCCACTCCCCGGTGAGCTCCAGTGTCTCTCCCTCGTAAACGGAGGGCATCATGCCCACCCCGGAGAAGCGTAGATTCGTCTCGTCGACAAAATCGATGACAGTCCATCCGCTGTCGCCTCTGAACTTTATTCGGTTGACCGTCGCCTTTATCTGCATGCAATGATTATACCATAATGCGGATACGATTGGCAATAATAAAAGCGCCCAGCCGCAGTCCGCGGCAGAGCGCATGATGGCCTTATTCCTTACACGTACGCCTTGTCGACGTTGATGACGGCGTAGTATTTGTTCCCCTCGAGAAGCTCGAGCTCCTCCCCCACCTTGGTCTTCAGTTCGGTATCGGTCATGGGATACTTGAACGGGACGATCACGTCGAATATGACGTTCGTATGGGTATTGCCGGGGACTATGCGGAAATCGTGCATCTTGAGCTCCGGATCGATCCTGTTGAGTATGGCTTTGACCTCCTCCTTCAGGGCGTTGGTGGTCTCGTCGTCGTTCTGGATGGGATCCATATGGACGACCGCCTCGCAGTCGAATTTCCGATTGAGCTCGCGCTCGATATTGTCTATCATGTCGTGGAGCTCCAGCACGTCGCCGTTCGCGGGGACCTCCGCATGGAGGCTCATCATCATGCGTCCGGGGCCGTAATCATGCACGACGAGATCGTGAATGCCGAGTATGCCCTCGTGCGCCATGACAGTCCTTTCGATATCCTCGACGAGCTCCTTCTCGGGCGGTTGGCCGAGAAGCACGCTTATCGTATCCTTAGCGGCGGTGAAGCCCGAATACATGACGAAAAGCGACACCGCGGCGCCGCACCAGCCGTCGATCTTCCATCCCCAGAGCTTGGCGGCGATCATCGCCATAAGAGCCATGAAGGTCGCTATGCAGTCCGTGAGCGAGTCGGTCGCCGTGGCCTTCATGGCGACGGAATCGATCTTCTTTGCGGTAAGGCGGTTGTAGACGAACATGTACGCCTTGACGAGTATGGAAGCCGCGAGTATGCCCACGGCGAGCCATGAGAACTCCGTGAGCTCGGGCGAAACAATCTTCTTTATCGAGGACAGCAGCAGCTCAAAGCCCATGACGATAATGACCATGGCGACTATGAGGCCGGAGATGTATTCGAGCCGTCCGTGACCGTAGGGATGCTCCGGATCGGGTTTCTGACCGGAGAGCTTGAAGCCGATGAGCGTCACCACGGAGCTGCCCGCGTCCGAGAGGTTGTTGAACGCGTCGGCGGTGACGGCGACGGACGCCGCTATCGTGCCCGCGATCAGCTTGCCGATAAACAGAATTATGTTGAGGAATATTCCGAAGCCGCCGCAGAGCACGCCGTATGCGCGGCGGACCTCCGGCCTTGAATACTCCCTGCAGTTTTTTATGAACAGTTTCGATAAGAGCGTTATCATCCGAACACCTCCGAACAGTATTGACATTATATGCCCAAACGCGGAAATATGCAATATTTGCATGAAAAATAGCGATACGCGGATGGCGTTGCGCAGCAGTACAATATATTTGAAAACAGGGCTTGCATTTTTATAAAGGCTGAAGTATAATAGTCTGCGTCGAAAAGAGATATTCCTCCTTAGCTCAGTCGGTAGAGCATGCGGCTGTTAACCGCAGTGTCGTTGGTTCGAGTCCAACAGGGGGAGCCATCAAAGAAACCTCTTTTGTCTACCAAGACAAGAGAGGTTTTTTCTTGCATTTTGGGCGAAAAATAGGCAAAATACGGTGAAATCGGGCTTTGGGGCGGTCGATCGACTGCTTCGGAGCCCGATTTAATGCTTTCAGGGCTCGAAAACGGTCAAAGACGATGGTGTACTTTTTGAGTTTCTTTGCTCTGTAAAGAAAGAACAAAAGGGTTTAGGAGGCAGGACTCGGACGTTAATAGAGTCATTTAAAAAAAGTGGTTGACAAACCGCCAACTATTGGATATAATCTAATAGTAGATAACGATTTATACAAACGGAAGGAGGAAATGCTGCATGAACGCACAGTATAAGAAAGGCGTACTGGAATTGTGTGTCCTGTCTCTGCTGAAGAAAAGAAATTGCTACGGTTACGAAATATCCGAGTATCTTTCCAGCCAGATAGATATTGCGGACGGCACCGTGTATCCGATCCTTCGGAAACTCAAAAGCGACGGTCTGCTGACAACGTACCTGCAGGAGGAGAGCGGCGGACCGCCCCGCAAGTATTACTCCCTCACTACATTGGGAAGAAAAACTTTTGAGCGTGACAAAGCTGAGTATCTTGACTTTGCTCACGCAATAGAAAAACTATTGGAGGATGATGATAATGACTAAAAATGAATTTCTTTCCGTGCTTTCCTCCGTTTTGGAGAAGAATCAAGTATCTGACGCTGCTGAGATCATTGAAGAATATGAGCAGCATTTTTCCTTTAAGCTGGCTGACGGCTATTCCGAAGAAGAAATCGCCGCCAAGCTGGGTAATCCGGAGCAGCTCGCACTGCAGTTTGAAAGAGGCGCCGCCTCCGTTGGTCAACGGAGTGGTATGATGACTAAGATTGGGCTGGGCTTTTTCGATATATTTGTGGCACTGTTCTACCTGCTGCTTGCCGCTTGCGGCGTCGTGATCCTCATCGCATCTATTGCGTTTATCGCTGTCGGTATTTGCATGCTCGTCGGCGCAAGCCCCTATTCGCTAATCCCTGCAATGCCGTATCTTTGCAGCGTGATCATCGGCATCGCTCTGGCGGCACTCGGCGTTCTCACCGCTGT
>JAFZRT010000028.1 GCA_017619735.1 Clostridia bacterium | reverse complement strand
TTTATGGAGGAACTCTAAATGCAATATAGCATTATACCATGCGTTGAAGGTGACGATGAGCTTATCGCGGATAAGCTCAATGCGATCACAGATTCAAAGATAGATTTTGAAGATGCGATCGAGGATGAATTGGTCGTATTCAAGGTTACTGACAGCGACGGCAACATTATTGCCGGGTGCAATCTTATTATCAACTGCTGGAGAGTTGCGGATCTCGATATTCTGTGGGTGGAAGAAAAGTGCCGCAGGCAGGGAATCGGCTCCTCCCTGATCCGCGAGGCGGAGCGTGCCGCAAGAGAAAAGGGCTGTCGTTTCATGACTCTCGGCACCTTTGATTTTCAGGCAAGACCACTTTATGAAAAATTCGGATTTTCGGTATGTGGTACGATCGGGGACTGCCCGACAAAGGGTCATACACACTATGATATGATAAAAAGTCTTGACGATCCTTTCGATGAGAGCGCCGCCACATCCTGCGCATTTGAAATTCAGCCCGGTGATGAGGACGACGCCGAGTACATTGACGATAAACTCGTTGAATACAACTGGTCACAGGTGCCTGCTGTGCATGACTTTGAATGGATCGGAAGGAAGATTCAGGATGATAACGGTGACCCAATAGCCGCCGGGTTTGCAGGCGTGAACTTCTGGAACATCGCTTTTGTTGAAATGCTGTGGGTGGATGAGCCTCGCCGCAATCAGGGCATAGGTTCCAACCTTCTCTCGGATATCGAGCAGGAAGCAAAGAGAAGCGGCGCTCATATCGTGATGATCGACGCCCGCGACTGGAACATAGATTTCTTTAAGAAGTCTGGTTATACATTGTACTGCACGCTTGAAGACTATCCGAGCGGGCACAATAAGTACAAGCTGCAAAAGCGGATCTAAGGAAACAAAAAAGATTGCAATGAAAAGAGGATCATATCATGGAAACAAAAATCAGACTTGTAGAAGTCGATTACTGGAATTATGACTCCCTTATTGACCTGAAGGTAAAGGAGTCCCAGAAGGGTTACGTGGCAAGCAATGTTTACAGCCTTGCAGAAGCGTATGCCGCTGTTGCATCAAAGGGATATGCTTTACCGTTCGGAATCTATCTGGAAGACAGACCAGTCGGATTCTTAATGATCGGTTATTACCCGGACCTTGAATATGCCAAAAAGGCTTTTGGCGAGGAAGACGAAATACCGGACTATATCCCCGGCAGTTATCTGGTGTGGCGCTTTATGATCGATCAGGAGTATCAGGGGAAAGGCTACGGCAGAGAAGCAATGAGGCTTGCGCTGGATTATATTAGAACCAAGCCCTGTGGGAACGCGGAGTGCTGCTGGCTTTCCTATGAACCGGAAAACGAGGTGGCGAGAAACCTGTACAGTTCATTTGGATTTGAGGAAAAAGAAAAGCCGAAGGGTTGGGATGAGGTCCCGGCAGTGTTGAAGCTATAAACTGCCGGTAACAAATTCCAGTTTGTAGGGATGCTTCTGACTTTGGTTATACACAAGAGTTCCCTTGTCCACATTCATAGCGAGCATCGGAATTTGCCCCCCAAAATCCGGAATAGAGCGACAAAACAGGCGTGACCGTTGCAGTCACGCCTGTTTCCTATCCTTTTAGATGGTTATTATTCCGCTCAAAGCATCGTTTTTGCGTGGTTCCTTATGGACATTCCACGAAGTACAACAACGCAGCATTGTGTTTGACACCTCATCAGTCAGCCTTGCGGCTGACAGCTTCCCCTCAAGGGGAAGCCCTTGGCCGGGGCGCTCCTCAAGCCTTCCCCTCGAGGGGAAGGTGCCAAGCGTCAGCGAGGCGGATGAGGTGGACATGGTTACATACAACTGCCAAAGCAGCTTCCTTACACAGTGCGCCCAAGATGCTCCTTTTGCTTTATCCGTCATTTCCCGAGATATTCCTTATACCATCCGACGAAGGCACGAAGCCCGTCGCGCACGGAGGTCTGCGGGCGGAAGCCGGTGACTCGCTCGAACTCGGCGCAGTCGGCGTAGGTCACGGGGACGTCGCCCGGCTGCATGCCGACGAGCTCGATATGCTCCTCGAGGGAGTCCCCCTCGGGCAGGAGCCCCGCCGAGATCATCTCCCCGTGCAGAGTGCGGGCGAACTCCATAAGGTCGGTCGGCCGCCCCGCGCCTATGTTGTAGACCGCGAAAGGCGGCACGGGCAGCCCGTCCGCGCCCTTGTTCTTTTCGGGGGCGAGGCGCATTATGCGCATTATCCCCTCGACGGTGTCGCCGACGAAGGTGAAATCCCGCATGCAGCGGCCGTGATTGAATATCCTTATCTTCCCGCCGGAGATCAGCTTTTCCGCCGCGGAGAAATAGAACATGTCCGGCCTGCCCGCGGGGCCGTAAACGGTGAAGAACCGGAGCCCCGTCGCGGGGACGTCGTAGAGCTTGGAATAGCTGTGGGCCATCAGCTCGCAGCTTTTTTTCGTCGCGGCGTAGAGCGATACGGGGGAGTCGCATTTGTCGTCCGTCGAGAAGGGTATCTTGGCGTCCGCGCCGTAGACGGAGCTGGACGAGGCGAACACAAGATGCTCCGCGGGGTATCTGCGGCACGCCTCCAGCACGTTGAACGTCCCGCCGATATTGCTCGCGATATAGGCCGCGGGGTTTTCTATGGAGTACCGCACGCCCGCCTGCGCGGCGAGGTGCACGACGATCGAGGGCCGGTAACGGGCGAACACCGCGGAGACCTTCTCCGCGTCGGCGATATCCGCCTTTACGAACACGTGGCGCACGGGGGAGCCCTCCGCGGCCCTTTCGATGAGGCCGAGGCGGTATTCCTTGAGCTTCGGGTCGTAATAGCCGTTCATGTCGTCCATGCTCACGACCGTGCCGGAGCCCATAGTGCGGAGCAGCTTCATAACGAGGTTCGCGCCAATGAACCCGGGGGAGCCCGTCACCAGCACCGTCCTGCCGTCAAGATCGAGTTTCGTCTTTCCCATATTTCAGTCCCTCCCGAAAAGGTCGCGGGTGTAGACCTTTTCCTTAACGTCGTCCAATACCCGCTCGTAGCGGTTCGCGATGATGCAGCCGCACATGCCCTTGAACCTTTCGATATCGTTCACGATGGGGCTGCCGAAGAAGGTGCCGCCGTCGCCGAGCGTCGGCTCGTATATCACGACCTTCGCGCCCTTCGCCTTTATGCGCTTCATGACCCCCTGTATGGAGGAGTGGCGGAAATTGTCGGAATCCGCCTTCATGGTGAGGCGGTACACGCCGACGGTGATCTCCCTCTGGCGCGACTCCTTCTCGCGGGAGTATTCCTCGCTGTTGCCGTAGGTGCCCGCGATCTCCAGCACGCGGTCGGCTATGAAATCCTTTCTCGTGCGGTTGCTGTCGACTATGGCCTGTATGAGGTTTTCGGGCACGTCGCTGTAATTGGCGAGCAGCTGCTTCGTGTCCTTCGGCAGGCAGTAGCCGCCGTAGCCGAAGGAGGGGTTGTTGTAGTAATCGCCCACGCGCGGATCGAGGCATACGCCCTTTATTATCGCGGCGGTGCTGAGGCCCTTTATCTCCGCGTAGGTGTCGAGCTCGTTGAAGAAGGACACGCGCAGCGCGAGGTATGTGTTAACGAAAAGCTTGACCGCCTCGGCCTCCGCGCTGCCCATTACGAGGGTCTCGACGGAGGGATCGAGCGCCGCGCGGGACAGGAGCGCGGCGAACTCCTCAGCGCGTCCGCGGTCCTTTTCGCCCGCGCCCACGATTATCCTGCTGGGGTAGAGGTTGTCGTAAAGGGCCTTCGATTCGCGCAGGAACTCCGGGCTGAATATCAGGTGTTCCGCGCCGAGCTCCTTCGCGATATGCTCGGTGTAGCCGACGGGGACGGTCGAGCGGATGACTGCGGTGGGCTTATCCTCCCGCCCGCGGGTCGCGCTTTGGACGAGCTTTATTACGCTCTCGACCGCGGAGCAGTCGAAGAAATTGAGCTTCGGATCGTAATTGGTGGGCACGGCGATAACGACGACGTCGGCGTCGGCGTACGCGCTCTCGGCGTCGAGCGTCGCCCGCAGACTCAGACTGCGCCTGCCCTCGCGCGCCTCATCGAGGTAGCGCGTGATGTATTCGTCCCTTATGGGGGAGACGAAGGCGTTGATGCTGTCGACCCTCTCGGGGACGACGTCGACCGCCGTAACGTCGTTGTGCTGAGCCAGCAGCACCGCGACGGAAAGCCCGACGTAGCCGAGGCCCGCCACGGCGATCCTGCGGCGCGGCGCGTCGGGAAGACAGCCCCCGCGCGTTTCGCGGAAGAGCCCCGCGGGATCGAAGCCGAGCGCGTCCGCAAGCGCTTCGAGCTGCGGCACGGACGGGACGTATCCGCCCGCCTCGAGACGGCTCAGCATGGAGCGGTTCATGCCCGCGGCTTCGGCGAGCGCGGCCTGCGTGAGCTTCCTTTTCTTCCTTTCGGCGACCACCAGCGCGGCGAGCGCCTCCGTATCGAGCTTTTTCATTCGGCAAACCTCCTGCCCGTGAAACGCGGGGATGTTGTTCAAAACAACAAACGCCCCGCGCAACGTCATGAACGAATGATACCACAGTTTCCGCCGCGCGTCAACGGGGAATACCGGATCGCTTTACCGCCTCCGATTGTTGCCGAAAACAACATGACGGGCGGCAGCAGGGGCGGGAGCGGACGATCCCGCGCCGCAAAGCGGAGCGGCGATCGCTATTGACAAAAAACCGTTTGAAGATTAAGATTATTCAGTAAGAAGGCCCCGCCTCGGAGCGGGGAGGAAGGGGGAGACCGAATGAGGATACTCGTCACGGGAGCCGACGGCTTCGTCGGCAGGAACCTTTGCGCGGAGCTCGACAACATCGCGTCGGGGAAGCGGCGGGTCTCTCCCGTTGCGCCGCCGATCTCGGTCATGCGCTTCGATATGGGCTGCGGGGACGATACGCTCGCCGGCTTCTGCCGGGAGGCGGATTTCGTCGTGAACCTCGCGGGGGTCAACCGTCCGAAGGATCCCGCGGAGTACGCGGGCAACCGCGATTTCACGGAAAAGCTCCTTTCCCTGCTGCGTGAGGCGGGCAGCTCATGCCCCGTGCTCCTTTCGAGCTCGGTACAGGCGGAGCTCGACAATCCCTACGGGCGGTCGAAGCTCGCCGCCGAAAGGGCCGTGCTGGAGCACTGCCGCGCGGTCGGGGCGAAGGCCTATATCTACCGTTTCCCCAACATATTCGGCAAATGGTGCCGCCCGAATTACAACAGCGCAGTCGCGACGTTCTGCCACAATATCGCGAACGGCCTTCCCATCCGTATCGACGACGGCGAAAAAACTTTGCGCCTCGCCTATATCGACGACGTGGTGGACGAGATCATAAGCTGCATAGCGGGGGAGAAACGCTCCGTTGACGGATACTGCGAGGTCGATACCGTATACGAGCGCAAGCTCGGCGAGATAGCGGAGCTCATACGCCGCTTCGACGCCGACAGGCGCGGGCGCCGCGTGACGGACTGCTCCGATCCGTTCGTCAAAAAGCTCTGCTCCGCATACCTCTCCTTCGTGCCCGCCGACGATATCGGCGTGGGGACGCTGACCCACCGCGACGAGCGGGGGAGCTTCACGGAGCTCCTCGACCTCGGCGGCGCGGGGCAGCTCTCCGTCAACGTCTGCCGCCCGGGGATGACCAAGGGCGATCACTGGCATCACACCAAGGCGGAAAAGTTCATCGTCGTCTCGGGCAGGGGCGTTATAAGGGAGAGGCGAATCGGCGGCGGCGAAACGGCGGTGCTGCCGGTCTCCGCGGAGGAGATAAAGGTCGTCGACATGCTCCCGGGCTATACCCATTCAATAGAGAACACCGGGGAGGAGGACCTCGTGTTCGTCATCTGGGCGAACGAGAGGTTCGACCCCGAAAGACCCGATACATTTCACGAAAAGGTTTGAGGAGGGCTGAATGAGCCGCATTAAGCTGATGACGATATTCGGCACGAGGCCGGAGATAATCAGACTGTCGAGCATTATCAAAAAATGCGACGGGTATTTCGATCAGATACTCGTCCACACGGGCCAGAACTGGGACTACACGCTCAACAGGGTGTTCTTCGAGGAGTTCGGCCTCCGCGAGCCGGACAGATATCTGGACGCGGCGGGGGAGACCCTGGGCGATACCCTGGGCAATATCATCGCCCGCTCGTACGCGGCGATGACAGAGCTCGCGCCCGACGCGGTGCTCGTGCTGGGCGACACCAACTCCTGCCTGTCCGTGATACCCGCAAAGCGGCTGAAGATACCCGTGTTCCATCTGGAGGCGGGCAACCGCTGCTTTGACGAGAACCTGCCGGAGGAGATCAACCGCCGCATCGTCGACCACACGAGCGACGTCAACCTCTGCTACACCGAGCATGCCCGCAGGTATCTGCTTGCCGAGGGCGTGCAGAAGGAGCGGGTCTACGTCGTCGGCTCCCCCATGCGCGAGGTGCTGGACGGCAGCATCGACAGGATAAACGCCTCCCGCGCGCCGGAAAAGCTCGGGCTCGAAAGGGGAAAGTACATACTCCTCTCCGCCCACCGCGAGGAGAACATCGACTCCGAAAAGAGCTTTTTCGAGCTGATGAACGCCGTCAACGCCATGGCGGAGCGCTACGGTATGCCCGTGCTGTACAGCGTCCATCCGAGGAGCCGCAAGTTCATCGAGAAGCGCGGGTTCCGCTTCCATGAGAACGTCGTTCTGCACGAGCCGCTGGGCTTTGCGGATTACAACTGCCTGCAGAGGAACGCGTACTGCGTCGTCAGCGACAGCGGCACTCTGCCGGAGGAGGCCGATTATTTCCGCTTCCCCGCCGTGTCGATAAGGACCTCGACCGAGAGGCCGGAATCCCTCGACAAGGGCAATTTCATAATCGGCGGCATCACCGCGCAGCAGGTGCTGCAGGCGGTCGATACGGCCGTCGCCATGCACGCGAACGGCGACGACGGCGTGCACGCGCCCGACTATTCGGACGCCAACGTCAGCACGAAGGTCGTCAAGATCATACAGAGCTATGTCGGCATAGTCGACCGCATGACCTGGCGCAAATACTGATAAAGCGATCACCGCGGGGCGGCGGGGAGGTATCCCGGCCGCCTTTTTCGCGCCTTTGGGCTCATCACGGAATGCGCCGCGCAATTTCGGGTAGACACGGGCGGATTTTTATGATATCATCTACATTTGAGAGAATATCGCGGCACGGGAGCGGATGATCCCCGCCGCGGCTCCCGAGCGGAGGCGCACAATGAAAAAAACACGCAAACGCATACTGACGTTCCTCCTGTCCGTGCTGGCCGTAGTCACGGTCGTTTTCCTCATCTATCTCTGGCAGGAGCAGTACAGGACGGGCAGGGGCAAGCCGACGATAATCTGCCCCACGGAGAGCATCTACGTCAGCGTCGAAAACCTTTCCGATCCCGGCGTGCTGTTAAGGGACGTTACCGCAATGGACGCGGAGGACGGCGACATCACCTCCAGCCTCGTCGTGGAGAGCGTTTCCCAGTTCGTGGAGAAGGATCACTGCATAGTCACCTACGCCGCGTTCGATTCCGCGAACAACGTGTCGAAGCTGACGCGCCATCTGTTCCTCACCGATTATTCGAGCCCGCGCTTCCGCCTCATAGGCCCGCTCGAGTTCAACCATTCGTCGAGCTTCGATCCTCTGTCGAGCGTCCGCGCGTACGACTGCGTCGACGGCGATATCTCCGACAGGGTCAAGATGATACTGAAGGATCCCAACGACGACGTCTACTCAGTGGGCGTGCATCCCGTGGAGTTCAGGGTCGCCAACAGTCTGGGCGACGTCTCCGTGCTCGAAGCGGAGATCGACGTCTACGAAAGGACCTACACCGAATCCCGCATGATACCCGCGGTGCGGCTCACCGATTACCTCGTCTACGCCGACATGTACGGCTACGTCGACCCGATGAGCCTCGTTTCGGGCGTGTATCTGGGCGGCGTGCTCTACGACATCTCGGAGTATAAGGGCGGCGCGCTCACCGTCGACGCGTCGGAGGTCGACTACAAGACCCCCGGCGTATACAGGATAGTCTATACCTGTGAGAACAGGGCGGAGTATTACGGCTCCACCGTGCTCATCGTCATAGTAACGGAGGTGGATCGCTGATGGAGACCTACCGCTCGGCAAACGGCCGCCGCAGGATCGCGGATCCGGACGAGTCCAACATCAGCCCGGAGGTCATACTCTTCAATATCGCGCGCAGCTGGTGGATAATACTCATCGGCTGCATCATCGCGGCCATGATCTCCTACATAGTCGTATCGGAGCGCTACGCCCCGAAGTACTATACCGAGGCCACCTTCGTCGTCACGAGCAAGGACGGCGGCGCGGATCAGGTCTATTCCAACCTCGTCGTCGCGTCGAAGCTCGCCGACTCCTTTACCTACGTGCTCGAAAGCCCCGTACTGCGGGAGAAGATAGCCGAGTCCATCGGCCTTGACGAGTTCGGGGGCGAGCTGACGGCAAAGAGCATCGAAAACACCAACCTTATACAGATGGGCGTGGAGGCCTCCTCGCCGCAGCTCGCGTTCGAGGAGATGAACGCCGTGATAAAGTACCATCACATCGTCTCCGATACCATAATGGGCAGCGCCGTGCTCGACGTTTTGAAGGCGCCGACCGTGCCGATGGAGCCCGTCAAGCAGATGGACAGGGGCGTTAAGGTGCTGATAGTCACCGCGATAGCCGCCGCCGCGATGATACTCGTCATCGCCGTCGTGTCGATAATGAGCGACGAGATAATGACCGAGCGCGACCTCGTGACGAGGGTCGACTGCCCCGCGCTCGCGACCATCTACCACGAGCGGAAGAACATATCCCTCCGTTCGCGGCTCCGCGGCATGAAGACGAGCATGCTCATCACCAATCCCACCACGAGCTTCCGCTTCGCGGAGACATACCGCCTGTTCAGGACGCGCCTCGAATACCTCATGAAGCAGAAGGGCCACAAGGTGCTCATGGTGTCGTCCGTGCTCGAAAACGAGGGCAAGACGACCTCCGCCGCGAACACCGCCATCACGCTCGCGCTCAACAACCGAAAGGTGCTGCTGATGGACGGCGATATGCTCAAGCCCGCGCTCTATAAGATAATGAACGCCCGCATCCGCCGGGGCAAGGCGATAGACGAGCTCGTCACCTCCCGCGCGGACATGAGCGAGATACCCGTGCACGACAGCATCCCGACGCTGAGCCTGCTCCTCGGCAAGACGGAGATCCCCAATTCCACGGAGATCATCGGCTCCGGGCTCATGAAGGACTTCCTCGACAGGGCGAGGGAATATTTCGACTACATCGTGATCGACACTCCGCCCATGGCGCTGGCGAAGGACGCGGAATGCTTCGCGGAGATCGCCGACTGCACGCTGCTCGTGATAAAGCAGGGCGGCGCGCGGGCGAAGCGCATTAACGAGTGCATCGACTCCATAAGCCAGAGCGGCACGGATCTTCCGGGCTGCATATTCAACAACGTATACCCGCTGGAGTTCCTGAGCTCCTCCTCCGCCGAGAGGCAGCAGGCGCAAAGCTACAGGACGACGCCGGGCGGCAGAGGCCCCTGGGGCGAGACCGCCCGATACGGCCGCCGCGGGGACATCTCCGGTACGGAGGAAGGAGGCGAGCCCGATGAGCGCCGATAACAGCGAACGCAGGAACAGGGACGGCATGGAGCCCGTTTCGGAGCGCGCCGAGATGAGGAGCGCCGTCAGCGAGACCGCCAACATTGAGCCGAAGAGCTTAGCCGATTTCGGTCAGGACATACTCGACGCGGCAAAGCGGCTGTATTTTCTGCCGGTGATACTCTCGGTCGTGTTCTGCGCGATATTCTGCCTCCGTGCGAGGAGCGTATTCAACCCCGTCTATCAGGCCTCCGCGACGTTCACCGTCAACGTGACCAACATGAGCTCGAAGAACAGCGCGACGTACTCCATCAACCTCGCGAAGCAGCTCTCGAACACCTTCCCCTACATATTCAAGAGCGACGTGCTCAACAACCTTATAATGCAGGACCTCGGCCTCGACGAGATCCCCGCGACCATCACCGCGCAGGCGGTCGGCGACACGAACCTCTTTACGATGAACGTGTTCTCCCGCACGCCGCAGACCTCGTACAACGTGCTGAAGTCCGCGATAAGCAATTATCCGAAGGTGGCGGATTTCGTCGTCGGCAATACGGAGCTCACGCTGATCTCCGAAACGGGGCTGCCCGAAAAGCCGATTAACGACATATCCTATAAGACGGAGCTCGCGAAGGGCGTGGCCGTGGGCTGCGCGGCGGCGCTCCTCATAATAGTCCTCTCCACACTGACGAGGACCACCGTCAAGAGCGCGGACGAGCTCAAGACGATGCTGAACCTGCGCAACATCGGCTCCTTGCCCTACATCGGGCGCAGGCGCCGCGGCGAGACCTCCCGGATCGAGATAACCGATCCCGACGCGTCGAAGAGCTTCTGCGACGCCATCCGCCTCGTCAGATCCCGCACGGAAAGGCTCTGCAGGGAGAACGGCTACCGCGTGATACTCGTGGCAAGCTCCATGCCCGGCGAGGGCAAGACCACCGCCGCGACCAATCTCGCGATGTCCTTCGCGCTGTCCGGAAAGAAGACCGCGCTCCTCGACTGCGACATAAGGAAGCCCTCCGCAATGGGCGAGCTGGCGAACAAGGACGCCGCCGATATCTCCGATTACCTGCGCGGCAGCGCCGGGCTGGACGACATAATAAGCGAGCCGTCGGAAAACCTGCTCGTGCTCAACAGCAAGACCCCCTCCGACGAGGCGGCGGAGCTCCTCGGCACCGAGCGCATGCGCGGGCTGATAGACGAACTGCTTGAAAGGGTCGACTACATAATACTCGACTCGCCGCCCGCCTCGGTCATCGCCGACGCGGTCGTGCTGAGCAATCTCGCCGACTGCGTGCTCTACGTCATCCGTCAGGAGTACACCAAAAAGAGCCGTATACTCGACGGCCTCAACCATCTGTCCAACGGCCGCGCGGTGTTCCTGGGCTACATTCTGAACAGCGCCGACGGCGGCTCCGGCGGCTACGGCTACGGCGCCTACGGCAGGTATTCCCGCTACGGCAGGTACGCCCGCTACGGC
>JAFZRT010000027.1 GCA_017619735.1 Clostridia bacterium | reverse complement strand
GATACCGGCGGCCATCATGCCGATCGGGCCGGCGCCGGTGATGAGCACGTCCTCACCGATCACGTCGAACATGAGCGCGGTATGCGTCGCGTTGCCGTACGCATCGAAGAAGGAGATGATATCCTCCGGGATGTCCCAGGTAATGGGGATCACGTTGCGCGCGGGGATGCAGATATACTCCGCGAAAGCGCCGTTCCTCTGCACGCCGACGCCTTCCGTCTTGGCGCACAGATGGCTCTTGCCGCTGCGGCAGTTGCGGCAGTGGCCGCAGGTGATGTGGCCTTCGCCGGAGACGAGCTGGCCGATCTCAAGGCCTTCCACGCCCTCGCCCAGAGCCGCGATCTCGCCAACGTACTCGTGGCCGATCGTGAGAGGGGGCTTCACGTGGGTCTGGCTCCACGGATCCCAGTTGTAGATGTGCACGTCCGTGCCGCAGATCGCGGTCTTGTGGATCTTGATGAGCACTTCGCCGTGGTGGACCTCGGGAACGGGTACCTGCATGAGGGTGAGGCCCTTGCCCGCTTCTGTCTTTACAAGAGCATCCATCATTTTCATCATAGTTTTTTCCGTCCTTCTTTGAAAATTGATATTACTTGTTCAGCAGCTTTTCGAGCGCGGCGATCTTGATGGCAAGGCAGAGCACCTGCATCGCCTGAGCGAGTTCGTCACAGGGCGGGAAGCTGGGGGCAATTCGCAGATTGGAGTCCTTCGGGTCGTTCTTGTAGGGGAATGTCGCGCCGGCGCCGGTCATCACGACGCCCGCCTCCTTACAGAGCTGATGCACGCGTTTGGCGCAGCCCTCCATGGTGTTGAGGGACACGAAATAGCCGCCCGTCGGCTTGTGCCATGTGGCTATGCCGAGGGGAGCGATCTCCTCCTCAAGGGTGTCGAGGACTATGTCGAACTTGGGCTTTAAGACCGCGGCATGGCGCTTCATGTGGGCGATGACGCCCGCGGCGTTGCCGAAGAACTTGACGTGGCGGAGCTGATTGAGCTTATCATAGGAGATTATCTGGGCGTTCCAGAGCTTCTTCATGTAAGCCATATTGTCCTCCGAGCAGCAGAAGCAGGATACTCCCGCGCCGGGGAAGGTTATCTTGGAAGTGGAGGCGAACTCGAATACCATGTCGGGATTGCCGGCAAGGCGGCACGCCTCGAGTATATTGACGAAGGGTATGAAGCTGCCCTCGAACTCATGCACGCAGTAGGCGTTGTCCCACATGAGCAGGAAGTCGGGCGCGGCGGGCTTCATGTTTGCGATGCGGGAGACGGTCTCCTCGCTGAAGACGACGCCGTCGGGGTTGGAGTACTTGGGTACGCACCACATGCCCTTGACCTCCGGGTCTTTGATGAGCTCTTCCACCATATCCATATCGG
Source organism: Clostridia bacterium (assembly GCA_017619735.1). GTDB lineage: Bacteria > Bacillota > Clostridia > Christensenellales > CAG-138 > UBA3857. Next base: position 4,718 of record JAFZRT010000027.1, on the reverse strand, counting down.
GACCGTTCTCCAGAAGGGGGATGGTTATCATCTCCATACCGAAGGATTCGCAGATGGTGAAATGCCTGTCGTAGCCGGGCGCGGGACAGAGGAACTTGACGCGGTCGAGCTTCGCCCATTTTTCGGGCGAATGCAGGAGGCCGTGCGTATACGCCTTCGCAATGACGTCGTACATCATCTCGAGGGATGCGCTGCCGCCGACGAAGACCTGCTCATACTTCACGCCCAGGAGCTCCGCAAAGAGCCTGCGGCATGCGGGAAGACCCATGAGCTCGCCGTAGTTGCGGGCCTCTACCCCGTCCATCTTCGTTTCGGAAGGATCGATAAACATGTTGAGCATATCGTCGGAAAGAGCGAGCTGCTCCAGACCGGGCTTGCCCCTTGACATGTCGAGCTTCAGGCCCATGGCCTTGCATTCCTCATACCTTGCAGATGCGGATCCGTAGAGCTCCTGAAGCTCCTCACGGCTCATTTCAAAAACAGTGGGCATTATAGAACCTCCGCTATTTAATTGGGTACTTACATACCAAATCAATTATAGACCCAACGGGAAGAAGTGTCAAATATATATTGCTCCTTAAAGCGATTTGATTTATAATTACCTCAGAACAACTTAACGGAGGTCAACAATGAAAAGTCTCAAAACCATACAGGTCCTCGCCAAGATCGGCAAGGTGCTCTCCAAGATAGTCCAGATCTTCTGCATCGTCGGGCTCGTGCTCTGCCTGCTCGGCCTCGGAAGCTGGATACTCCTTCAGAACGCCGACCTCGGTAATATCGATCCGCAGCTCGTCCAGCTCGACAAGGAAGTCACCTACGAGTATGTGATCGCTACCATGATCTGCGGAATAATCGCCCTCGTTGCGGAGATCGTCGTATCCACGCTCGCCTATCGCTATTTCAAGCACGAGCTCGAGGAGGGCACTCCCTTCCGCTTCAAGCTCGCCGACGAGCTTAAGCGCCTCGGCGTCGTCACAATAGTTCTTAGCGTCGCCGCATTCCTGATCTGCGATATCGGCTGGAGGATCGCATACAATTACGTCCCCGCCGTAGGCAAGTTCCCCTTTGAAAGCGCAGGCTATTCGCAGGTGGGCATGGGTATCGCGATGCTCATAGTCGCGGTCATCTGCCGCTGTGCGACGGAGAAGATCGGCGAGACCGACGGCGCGCTCACCGAGGAGAACGCATGAGGACGGCCGTAGTCTATTACTCCATGAGCGGCAACACCGAATACGCCGCCCAAAAGATCTCGGAGGCGCTCGGCGCGGATCTCATACGCATCGAGCCCGAGAAGCCCTACCCCGAAAAGGGGTTCATGAAGTTCCTGCGGGGCGGCCGCAGCGCCGTCACGGGCGAGACTCCGAAGCTCAAGCCCGTCCCCTTCGACGCGGATCTTTATGACCGCGTGGTGCTTGCATCCCCCGTCTGGGCGAGCAATCTCACCCCGCCCATGAGGACGTTCGTGCTCGAGAACCGTGACCGGCTCATTAAAAAACGTGTGGCGGTGCTGCTGTCGTTCAGCGGCGGTGGCGCGGACAAGGCGCTGGAGAAGCTGAAGGCGTTCTCCGGCATATCCGATTTCGAGGCCTGCGCCGTGCTGACAGATCCGGTGAAGCGCCCCTCCGCGGAGAACGAAAAGCGGCTCTCGGAGTTCATAGACAAACTGAAGTAAAAGAAAAAGCCCCCGGCATAAGCCGGGGGTTTTATTATGTCTGTCATCCTCTCCTGCCTCCGCCGAAGCCGCCGTTTTTGCCCCCGAAGGAGCCGCGGCCGGAGGAGCCGACGCCGGAGGAACCGAAGGAGCCGCGGCCGGTCGACGCGCCGCTGCGGCCGAAGCCGGAGCCGTCGCTCGTGCGCCTGGAGGGCACGGTGTGCCTGGGCTGGGTGTTCGGGGTCGGGCGGGAGGAAGGCGCGCGGTGCACTGTGGTCCTGCCCATGTTGACGGGAGTGGTGCGGACGGGTCCGGCCGAATCATGCATGCGGGCTCCGCGTCCGCGCAGCACAGACCACACCGCGTAGATGATGATAACGAGTATCAGCACGCGGAAGAACGATACGTTGCCGCAGCTCATGCAGCTGATGCAGCTGAGGGGGAATATGAGACTGGTCCAGTCGATCTCGCCGCCGTTGAAGCTGTTTTCGCCGGGGCCGATATTGCTGCTGGAGCCGCCGTTGATGCCGGCCTCCGCGTAGAACGCGTCCGCCTGACGGAAGAAGGCGACGGTGGCAGCGTCGAAGTCGCCCTTATAATAGGGCTCGTCGATGGCCTGACGGAAGCGGTTCTGCTGGCTGACGGTCATGACGCTCGCGACGGTGTCGCCGCAGGCCATGTACCAGTTGCCCTCCTTGACTATGAGCAGGAGCATATCGGCGGAGCCGAGGCCCCACTTCTCGCCCAGAGCCTTCGCGTAATCCGACTCCGTCCAGCCGTTCAGCCGCTGCAGGGTGGCCACTGCGACCACCGAGTAGTACTTGCTGTTCCAGCTGCTGTTGTAATCGTTGACGGTGCTCTTCGTTGAGGAGGACAGGAGATCCGCGCTGTCGTTTATCCACTCGTAATACTTGACGTCGAGGAGCTCGGTGGTCTTCTTGGCCTCAAACGCCGCCTTGCGGCTGAAGCCGATCACGCATGCTCCCGCGATAACGAGCACGAGCAGTATCCATGCGACTGTCCTGTTCTGGAAAAACTTCTTCATCTGACATTCCTTTCGGGGGATCAACGGCTGTAATTACCCGGTCGCTTCCGCCTTTGGATCAGCCGCGCATCTCCATCAGCTTCTGCTTGAGCTCGCCCTCTATGCGGCCGAGCTCCGCCTCGGCGGCCTTGCGCTTTTCGGCTCCGTCGCGCTGGATGTTGATGACCTCATCCAGAGTCGCGATGAGCTTCTGGTTGGTGTTCTGAAGGGTCTCGATATCGACGATGGCCCTCTCGGACTCCTTGGCGGTGGCGATGGTGCCGAGCTGCAGCTGCTCCGCGTTCTTCTTGAGCAGTTCGTTCGTCATCTGGGTAACGGCGTTCTGCGCGGCGGTCGCCTGGCTAACGTGCTCCATGCCGAGGGCAAGCACCATCTGGCTCTTCCAGAGGGGGATGGTGTTGACCAGAGAGGACTGGATCTTTTCGATCATCAGGGTATCGTTGTTCTGCAGCAGGCGGGTCTGCGGGCCCATCTGTATGGAAACCATCCTCGTGAGCTCCAGATCGTGGATCTTCTTTTCGAAGCGGGTGCAGAGATTCGCAAAGTCGTTGTATGCCTGCGCATCCTCGGCAAGGCCGGTCTCCTCCGCCTTTTTGCGGAGCTGCTCGAGCTCGCCCTCGCGCACTTCGGCAAGGCGCTTCTTGCCTGCAAGGATGTACATCGTCAGCTCCTTGTAGTACTTGAGGTTGAGGTCGTACATCTGGTCGAACATCGCGACGTCCTTGAGAAGGGTGATCTGATGGTTCTCGAGGTTCTGGGAGATCTTCTCCACGTTGGCCTCGACCTTGGTGTACTGCGCCTTCATGGATTCGAGCTTGTTGGAGCTCCTCCTGAAGAGCGCCGCGAGGCCCTTCTTCTCCTCGCCGCCGAAGCCCTTGAGCTCGGTGACGAGCTTGCTCAGGTCTTCACCGATCTCGCCGAGATCCTTGTTGCGGACGCTGCTCAATGCGTTTTCGGAGAAGCTTGCGACGTTCTTCTGCGCGGCGGCGCCGTACTGGAGTATCATATTGGTGTCGCGGACGTCGATCTTCTTTGCGAAGTCCTCGACGACCCTGCGCTCCTCCTCCGTGAGGAGCTTTTCGTCCATCTCCACGGGGGCGATGGCGGTCTTGTTATCCTCCGGCATGTCCGGCACCTCGGGCGTGAGCGTGAGGGTCGGGATGTCGATCGTCGGAGCGGTGGGCTCCAGAGTCAGTTCGGGGATCTTGTTCTCGGTCATGGTGATCTTCCTTTCTATATGATGGATTGAATTATGATCTGGCTTTCGCTCAATCGTCAGTGAAGTTGATGCGCGCATACTCACGGGCCTTCTGCTCCGCCTTGACCTTCTGGATGGGGTCGTCGGTCAGTCCCTCGCGCGCCATCATGTTTTCAAGCACAGTGATATCGGTGGAGATATCCATCGCCTGGTCGCCGAAGAGGCTGTCAAACTGCTTTTCGAAGGCCTTGACAATCTTGTCCATTATGCCGGCGACGCCCTCCTTTGTGGAGCTGATGTTCTCGCCCTCTATGCCCTGCTGATCCATGCGGTCGTAGGCGTTGAGGAGCTTCAGCGTCGTGGGCAGATAGTAGTTCATGAACTTCCTTATCTGCGGCAGCTTCTGCGGATTGGCCTTTACGTGATCGAATATCTTGGCGCTGATCTCCTCCAGACGGACGATATCGGCGCTGATCTTCTCATCGTCGATGGCATCGTCGAGACGCTTCATCTCCGAGATGGCGAGGCGGCCGTCCTTCAGCATATTGTCCAGCGCCTCGTTGCCCGTGGTCTCGGGCTTGGGTTCGGGCTCGGGGACCTCCTCCTCCTTATCATGGAATATGAGCCGCGCGACGAATCCCACGGCGGCCGTCACGATAACAGCGGTTATGAAGTGGGACACGCGGTACAGAGGGAACAGCAGTGCGTAGAGAAGCCACGCTCCCGCGGCTGCGTAGAGCGGGACGACCGATTTGCGCACGATCTTTTTCATCTTGTTGCCTCCGATCACGGGCCTCCGCCCGATTTACACTTAATGCTTATAT
>JAFZRT010000026.1 GCA_017619735.1 Clostridia bacterium | reverse complement strand
TTGCGCCCGATCTTATTACGATAATGCTCACCATCCGCAAAAAGGACAAGGATTACGAGACGGCGATGCGCGGCTCCGCGCAGCTGCAGGAGGCGCTGAGGAGCGCGCTTTCGGAGGTCGGCTTCGGCCGCGACGACCTCAAGACCTCCTCCTTCGACGTGCATACCGAATACGAATCCGTCCGCGAGGAGAGGGGCCAGTTCCGTCAGGTATTCGCGGGATACGTATGCGAGCATCAGCTAAAGCTCGAGTTCGGCTTCGATACCGAAAGACTGCCGCTCGTGCTCGGCGCGATCTCCCGCTGCATAGCGGAGCCCGAGCTTTACATCAGCTTTTCCGTCAAGGACCGCGAGAGCGCTTCCGACGCGCTGCTCGAGAGCGCGGCCGGGAACGCGAGGGCCAAGGCGGAGCTTCTGGCCGCCGCTTCGAACGTCGGGCTGGGGCGGCTCCTGTCCGTCGTCTACGACTGGCGGGATCTCAGCTTCGTCTCCCCCACCCGCTACGCAGGCGCGGCCAAGATGCGCGGCGCAGCCAACGAGGAATGCGCGTCCCTCGATATGGGCATCTCTCCCGAGAACGTCAGCCTGTCCGACAGCGCTGTGTTCGTTTGGGAGATAGTGTGAAGCGGGGCGAGGAGCGCTGCCGCGCCTCCGCCGAAGAGCAAAACGGAAGAATAAAGCCGCAGGGCGAGCCCCGCGGCTTTTTCGTCGTTTACGGCCTTGTTTTATCGGCCTATGCCCAGCAGCCCGTTCAGCTCCGCGGCGTTCTCCTCCGTCAGCTCGAAGAAGCATTCGTGATCCTTGAATATGCCGTATTCGGGGTAATAGGTCATTATAAAGGTCACGGTGCGCCCGTCCTTTTCAAGCACGAGCTTTAGCTCAACGGAGTCGGTCTTATCGAGCAGCTCCTGCACCTTCTCGGGATCGGAAACGCCGAACACCATCTCATAGAAGTAGGAACCGCCTATGGATTCCGCGCTCGCGAATATGCTCTCGGCGGCTCTGCCCTCGTCGTCTGTCAGCGCCTCCTCGCCGTCCTTAAACACGGTAACGCTGTTCGCCGTGCCAGATTTAAAGTTGCCGGAATACATTATCTCGGCATATTTGCAACTTCTGTAGGCGGTGTACGCGGTCAATATGAAATCGCTGCCGTCCGTGCTCGCCCAGATTATATCGCACGATATTTCGAGCCCGTTGGCGTTGATGGTGACGGTCATGCTCTGCGGCTCATCCGTATTATCGGGATCCTCCCCGCCCGGCTCTGTCCCCGCGGGCTCGGTATCGGAGGCCAGGGCCTCCTCGGTGATCTGCACGGCCTGCGCCTCGCCCTTTTCGCCCTTCCCGCAGGAGGCTGGCAGCATGCTCAAAAATATCGCGGCGGCGTCGGTCGCGCGCCTGTAGAGGCGCCCGTCCACTGCGTAGAACAGGGGCATATCGGACGCCCTTTCCGCGGCGCCGAGATACGCCATGGTCCCCGCAAGCAGCAGCAGCGCGAGGCATGCTGCGATCACGGCGGCCGCTCCCGGCCTTCGCCGCGCGCGCTTCACGCCGGCGTTCTCCTCGATGAGCTGCGGGTCTATGCCGCCCATCGCGCTGAAAATATCCTTTTCGTTCATTATCGTCTCCTTTCGGCAGTTCAAGGGGCGGCGGTCATACCTCCACGCCCTTCGATCCCAGGTGCTTCCTGAGCTTCTTTCTCATCCGCGACAGCCGCGCCCGCACGGCGGCCTCGCTGAGGCCGGCCTCCTTCGCAAGCTCCGACGTCGGGTCCAGATACCAATAGCGGCGGACGAACAGCATGCGGTCGTCCCTCCGCAGCCCGCGTATGAAGCGCGTCAGCTCCTCCATGAGCTGCGCCGCCTCCAGCTCGCCTTCGACGCTCCGCGCCGACGGCACGCAGTCCCGAAGCTCGTCGTACACCGCCGTGACCGCGCGGCCCCGCTTGTCGGCGAGGTTCGCCCTGCTGCGGCTCACGGCTATGTTGCGGACTATCCGCAGAACGAACGCGCCGAGCTTTTCCGGCCTCTCCGGCGGGACGCTGTTCCACACGGCGAGGTACGCGTCCGACACGACCTCCTCCGCGTCCTCATACGAGCCCGTGATGTTGAAGGCGAGCCGCCGACAGGCGCCGCCGTATTTTTCGGCAAGCGCCGCAACCGCCCCTTCCGAGCGCTCGAGGAAAAGACCGGTTATCACGCTGTCGTCCATAGCTCCGCCTCCTTCACACCTCTAAACTCGCAAAACGCGGCCGTTTGTGACGCGTTTTTTTGCCGGCCGAAAAATATATTTCTTCCGATGTGTCAAAAAAGCCGCTCTTTGAGCGGCTTTCATCATTTGATTTCATTCATAAAGGAAGAACGCCTGATCCATGTCCTCGTTGACGAGGTGGAGGCATTCGCCCTTTTTGAGCACGGTCTTTTCGCCGGGCTTAACGCCGATGCTGTAATCGAAGGCGGAGAACACGCCGTCCTTCACCGTGCCGACCGCCGCGTAATAGGGCGTCCTGTCGGCGGGGAGCTTCTTGAGCGTGAGTATCAGCAGCCCGTCCTTCTCCTCCATGTCGAGGTACGCCGCGGGATCGATCTCGCATCCGGTCTCCGGCTCGTTCTCGACGGTCATGGGGCTGACCGAATCGTAGAGGCGCATCTTGAGGCAGCGCTCGATGAGCCGGCGCCTCGTCACCGCCGCCGCGACCCTGCCGCAGTCGACCGTCACGTATCTGCGCCCGAGCTTGGCCGCCGCAGCCGCGGTGGTCCCGCTGCCGCCGAAGAGGTCTATCACGGTGTCCCCCTCCCGCGAGCAGGAGAGTATCATCCTCCTCATCAGCGCCTCCGGCTTCTGCGTGACGAAGCCCGTCCTTTCGGGGTCGCGCTGATGCAGATGCTCGATGTCGTCCCACACGTCGGAGGGGTACACGAGGTCGTCCTCGTAATAGCGGTACTCCTTGCCGCCCGTGCGTATCGAGTAGAACACGCGCCCGTCCTCATCCGTGCCGCGGCGCATGTGGTTGCGCCTTTCGGGGCCGCGGGGCACGCCCACCGCCTCGATATCGAAATACGCCTCCTCGCCCTTGCGGTACATGAGAATCGTGTCGTGCTTCTTCGAAAAGGCGTTTTTCGACCTTCCGCCGGACTTGTACGCCCAGATTATCTCGTTGGCGAGGTTGTCCGCGCCGAATATCTCATCGCAGAGCAGGCGGCATTTGGCCGAGAGCCGGTAGTCGACGTGCAGGAAGAACGTGCCGTCGTCGGCGAGGAGCGCGTGCGCGAGCTTCGCCGCCTCCCGTATGAGGGCGATATGCTCCTCCTCCGGGAGCTTGTCGGTATAGGCGATCTGCTTCCTGCCGCGGCGGAACTCGAACGCGCCGCCCGTGCCGAAGGGCGGATCGATGTACACTATCCGCGCCGTGCCCCTGTATCTGTCGAGCAGGCTGTCCTCGATATCGCGCAGATCCGCGCACCAGACGGTGCCGTCGCCGCCGATCATGTGCAGCTCGCCGCTGCAGTCGATCCTCTTGAGCATTTTCCCCCTGCCTTTCCCGCCGGCGCGCGCCGACGCTTCAACCGGTCCCCTCTTCCTCCGCGTACGCCTCTTCGGGGAGGGGCTCCTCCTCCTTATAGCGCATGAACTTTTCCGTGGAGAGACTCAGCAGCATGCCGCCCGCGAAGAGCGCCGCCCATACGACGGGCTTCCACCAGGCGAAAACGAACCCGGGATCCGCGCAGACGGAGACGGTCTCCTGCAGCACGCAGCCCAGAGTCGTTGCAGCGACCACGCCGAATATCAGATAGTAGGCGGGGCCGTGATATTTGTCGATGACCTTTTTGACGAGGAGCAGCATCGGTACGGCGATGATCACCATGCCAAGCAGCCCGAAAAGCATGTACGGCACCGTCGCGAGGGACGCGGCGATGCATTCGCAGAAGCCCTTGCCCGCCTCCGCCGCCGCGGCGAAGAGCTTGGGCGGGGCGGTGAACACCGCAAGGAAGCTCTCGTACACGCCGAGATTGAGCAGTATGAACGAAATGCTGACGCCGGGCAGCAGCACGCCGGACATTATTATCGCGCCGCTTATCATGCAGAGCAGGGGAGTGACCTCCCTCTGCGCGCCGGCGCTCGTGACGAGGCCCATTATTATAAGGCCGAAGGCGGCAGCGAAGCCCAGGACCGACCAGAGGGGATAGCTCCTCCTGAAGCCCTGTTCGTTGCACTCCCTGAGCAGAGCGGGCATGGAGCCCGCGACGAGGCCCACGAATACGCAGATGACCGCCGTGCGGAAATCGGCGAAGAGCCAGTCGAGCAGAAACATGAACAGCAGGAACCCCAGCGCGCCGCCTATCGCAAGGGGCAGAAGGAACGCGAGGTTCTTCTTCGGCGCCTTGAAGAAGCCGGTGACGGCGTCGATCGTCGGCTTGTAGAGGCCCATGGACACGGCGAGTATGCCGCCCGAGAAGCCCGGTATTATAGCGCCCACGCCGATCACGAAGCCGGCGATGAGCTTTTTCCAGAATGAACGCATGGATATTTCCCTTTGCACGTCGTCGGGGAGCATCGTTCCCCGTAAAGAATATTATATCACATCCGTTCGTCTTTGGGAATAGCGATTTTGCCGCCCCGAAGCGGCAAAACAAATGTGAAAAAAAGCTTTGGCGGAGCGCCTTCGCCCTCTCGCTTTTTTCCGAAACCGTGGTATAATGTGTTGGTATCAAAAAACGTCGATCTTCGACATATTGCGTGAGGCACATATGCGCCATAGACTATTGAAAACCACCGTCGCCGCCGCGCTCGCAGCGCTGGCTTTTATAACGCTGTCCCTGTCCGGCTGCCGCCTGCCCTACGTTCCGTCGGGCCCCGCCGATCCGGTCACGGAAAAGCCCGCGGTCACCGCCGCTCCCGAGGGGATCTCCGGCATGGTATTCAGCGAGGTGGTCTCCTCCAACTCGCACTCCTTCACCGACCCCGCGCTGGGCTCCCCCGACTGGATCGAGCTTTGCAACACGGGCGGTAAGGCCGCCGACATATCCGGGTGGAAGATAGGCGAGAGCCCGGACATGAAAAAGAGCTTCACATTCCCCGCGGGCACCGTCGTCGAGCCCGGCGCCTTCGTCTGCGTGCTCTGCGCGCCCGATTCCTCCGTCGGCGCGCCCGAGGGGCTCCATATCGCCCATTTCGGCATCTCCCGCTCGGGCGAGCGGCTCTGGCTCTCCGACGGGAAAGGCAGCCTGATCTCCGTCGACGTGCCCGCGCTGCCGGAGGACGTCTCCTACGCGCTGGGTGAGAACGGCGTTTACGGCTACTGCGCCGCCCCGACTTTCGGCGCGCCCAACTCCGGCGTATACCCCACCGTTGAGGAAGCGACCGCCTCCGTGCCCCATCCCGCGGCGCTGAAGGTCAGCGAGCTCGTCAACGGCCCGGAGGGCTGGGCGGAGCTCGTCAACGACTCCGGCGAGCCGATAACGCTCTCCGATTATTATCTCTCCGACAGCGAGGCCTCGCCCCGCAAATGGCGCATGCCCGATGAGGAGCTTGCTCCCGGCGGGCTCGTCGTGATAGACCTTACCGGCGCCGACGGCGATCACGCCGCCTCGTTCAAGCTGGGCAGCGGCGACGGCACGCTGTTCGTGTTCAACGGCTTCGGCGATACCGTCGACGCGTTCTCCTTCGATCCCGCCATGCCCCGCGGCGTATCCGCCGTGAGAGCGGGCGACGGCGCCGCCTACACGAGCCGCACGACCCGCGGCGAGGCGAACTCCGACGTTACCTTCCCCGCGATAGAGTGGACGGACGCCGACCCCGGCTCCGCCCGGCTGATAATAAACGAGGTCCTTGCCGACAACAAATACGGCATTACCGATATGTACGGCGACCGCAGCGACTGGGTCGAGCTCTGGAACCCCACGGATTCCCCCGTCGATATGTCCGACTTCTACCTTTCCGACGATCCCGCCGATCCCCTGAAGTGGCAGCTGCCCAAGGTGTCGTTGCTGCCGGGCGGCTATGCGCTCATATTCCTCTCCGGGCAGGAGGGCTCCAAGGGCGAGATACACGCCCCGTTCAAGCTCTCGAACGGCGAAACGATAGTCCTCTCCACGCTCGACGGCATGGTCAGGGACACGATCGGGATACCGGAGGATCTCTCCCCCAATATCTCCGTCGGCCGCAACGGGAACAGCGAGATCCGCTATTACACGGCGCCCACCCCGAACGGGCCGAACAACACATACGGACTTGAAAAATACGCGGACGCGGGCGGCTTTGACGCCGCTTCGCTTTATATAAGCGAGGTATGCGCCGTCGCCCCCGCGCGCAGCGGCAGCACGGACTGGGTCGAGCTTTACAACGGCTCGTCCTCCGGCATAAAGCTCGACGGCTGGCGGCTGACCGACGACGTGAACGAGCCCGACAAGTTCCGACTTTCGGGCACCCTCTCCTCCGGCGGGTTCCTCGTCATCACCTGCCGCGAGGGCAGATCCGGCAAATACACCGCGCCATTTTCCGTTTCCAACACGGGCGACACGCTCTACCTCATCGATAAAAACGGCGCGGTGCGCGACGTGTTTCAAACCGGCGTAACCGAGCCCGGCATGACGAGCGGCAGAGCCGCCGGCTCCGGGGACGGCGAAAGGCGCCTCTTCTCCTCCCCCACGAAGGGGTATAAGAACGGCGCGCCGCTCTCCGGCATGGCCGCGGAGCCCGTGTTCTCCGTCACCTCGCTCTACCACACCTCCGCGTTTCAGCTGACGATAACGACCTCCACCGCCGGCGCTTCGATAAGATACACGACGGACGGCTCCATGCCGACCTCCTCTTCGAAGCTCTATTCCGGACCCATCACCGTATCGTCCGGCTGCGTGATATCCGCGCGCGCCTTCCGCGAGGGCTGCGCCCCGAGCCCCGCCGCGTACTCGACCTACGTCTTCGGCGGCAAGCACACGCTGCCCGTCGTATGCATTTCGCTCAGCGGATCCGACTACTCCCGCATGTACCGCGCCTCGGTCAACGAGAACGGCGCCGTCACGAAGGGCGACGAGGTCGCCTGCCGCATGGAGTATTACGTCGACGGCCGCCTCGCCCTGACCACCGGCGCGGGCGTCAGGGTCAGCGGCGCTTCCACCGCGCTCTACCCGCAGAAATCGCTGACGCTCTTCTTCCGCGCGGGCTACGGGCGCTCGAGCGTCGATTTCCCCTTCTTCGACGGCTGCAAGGTCACGAGCTTCCGCTCGCTCTCGCTCCGCAACAGCGGGCAGGACGCCGACTACGCCCACATCCGCGACGCGTACATCAGCCGCATCTGCCGCGGCATGAAGCTCGACGTGTCCTACGTTCAGCCCGTGATAGTCTACATCAACGGCGAATACCGCGGCATATACGACCTCAAGGAGAACATGAACGAGGACTACGTCGCCTCCCATCACGGCGTAAGCCGCGATACCGTGGAGATCGCGCGGCGCAACGGCTACATGATCGCCGGCACGAAGGCGCAGTGGAACGAGATGTTCACCATGTGCTCGCAGCTCGACTTCTCCAAGGAGGAGAACTACGCGAAGCTGAAGCGCCTCGTCGACGTCGACTGCGTGATGGATTACCTCATCGCGAGGACGTATTTCTACGACTGGGACATGTTCAACCAGAAGTACTGGCACACGAACGACAACCGCGTGAAGTGGCGCCCCGTGCTCTACGATTCCGACTACGCGCTCTTCGGCAACGCCTCCGCGGGCGGCAATCTCTCCGCCTACTTCGATCCCTCGGGCGTCTCCTCCGCGCACGGCTACATCACCCGCATGGACATCTTCTGCGCGCTGAAGCAGAACAAGGGCTGGCGCGACGCGTTCATCACCCGCTACATCTACTTCGTCAAGTACCGCTTCAATAAGGAAAGGGCGCTCTCCGTGTTCGACGCGCTCGTCTCCGAGTACCGCCCCGAAATGGCGCGGCACATCAAGCGCTGGCACATGCCCTCCTCCTACGAAAAGTGGGAGAGCGAGGTGTCCGCCCTGCGAAGCTGCATCTCCAGACGCCCCGAGGGCGCGCTCAAAAAGCTCCGCCAGACCTTCGGCCTGAGCGAGGCGCAGTACCGCGAATACGAGCGCGCGGCCGACAAACTCGCCGGGAAGTAAAAAAATCGTCTCAAATTGTTAACAAACTGTAACAAATGTCTCCGTTTTGTAATTATTGCGGCCTTTTACTCTTTACTTTCCTCAAAGCCCGATGCTATAATGCATTTATGAGAATGCCTTATTCAATAAAGCATTAAGGGGGGAACTCATAAATGACCAAGCTTCGCCGGGTTTTGCGCGAGAAGGGCTATACGGGCAAGACATTCGCGGAGGCATGCGGGGTCGGCCGCAGCATCATCTACAAATACATGTGCGGCAACCGTCCCGTTTCGAGAAAGATCGCCGAGCGCTTTGCGGCCATACTGAAGGTCGCGCCCGAAGAGCTCATGGAGGAGTGCTGAGACAGCCCTCCCCGACGGCCGAGAGGAAGCAAAACAAAAAGCTCCGCAGGAGACTGCGGGGCTTCCTCTTTTTTGGCTTTTCCGTTATTCGATCGTCATCTGCTGAAACCTCTGCCGAGCGTGTATCCCTGCGAGCCGTAGGCGCCCATGACCTTTTTGAGCTCGGCCATGAGCTCCGCGTTGGTCTCCGTGCGGTTGAGAAGCTCTATCACCTGCTCCGTCACGTCGGCGGTGTTGCCGCTTGCGAGCATGCGGCGTATGCCGTTGGCGCATTCCTGCTCCTCCGGGGAGAGCAGCAGCTCGTCGCGCCTCGTGCCGGACTTGTAAATGTCCACCGCGGGGAATATGCGCCGCTCGGAGAGCTTGCGGTCGAGGTGTATCTCCATATTGCCGGTGCCCTTGAACTCCTCGTAAACCATGTCGTCCATGCGGGAGCCGGTCTCGACGAGCGCGGTCGCGATGACGGTGAGCGAGCCGCCGTTTTCGATGTTCCTCGCCGCGCCGAAGAAGCGCTTGGGCTTGTAGAGCGCGCCGGGATCCATGCCGCCGGAGAGCGTCCTTCCCGTGGGGTTGATGGTAAGGTTGTACGCCCTCGCAAGGCGGGTGATCGAATCCAGCAGCACGACCACGTCCCTGCCCTGCTCCACTAGGCGCATCGCATGCTCCTGCACCATCTCGGCCACGCGGGTATGCCTTTCGGGCAGCTCGTCGAACGTGGAATACACGACCTCGCCCTTTATGCTGCGCTGCATGTCGGTCACCTCCTCCGGACGCTCGTCGATGAGGAGGACTATGAGCTCCACGTCGGGATGGTTCGCGGAGATGCCGTTGGCGATGTTCTTGAGCAGCGTCGTCTTGCCCGCCTTGGGCTGACTGACTATGAGGCCCCTCTGCCCCCGCCCGATAGGCGCCATGAGGTCGATGAGGCGTATTGCGAGGCGTTCGCCCGCCTTGGCGGACTTATTGTCGAGCGTGAGCCGCCTGTCGGGGAATATCGGCACGAGCTCCTCGAAGGGGCGCCTCTGCGCGACGTCCTCCGGCGCGGCGTCGTTGACGGCGGTGATGTAGAGCAGGCCCATGTATTTGTCCTGCTCGCGGGAGGGGCGGGTCTTGCCCGTCACCTTGTCGCCGGTCTTCAGGCGGAAGCGCCGTATCTGCGCGTTGGAGACGTAAACGTCGCGGGGGCCGGGCAGGTAGTTGTCGCAGCGGAGGAAGCCGTAGCCCTCGCCCGTGACCTCCAGTATGCCCTCCGTGTCGCCGCATTCGCCGCCCTCGAGCATTTCGGGCACGGCGGGATTGCTCGTGCCGTATTCGGAGTTGTAATAGCCCTCCTGCTGGAACGCCTGCTGATGCTCCGCCCTCGGCTGGCGATCGGCAAAGCGGTTCCCCTGCGCGCGGCGGTTCCTGTCGTCGCGGTTCGCGGGCCTGTCGAAGCGGCGCTGCCGCTGATCCTGCCTGCGCGCGGCCGCGGGCACGCTCGGTATGTCGGTGTCGGGTATGCGCCCGTCGTCCGGCGCGTCGCTGACTGGCTCCGGCGCGGGCTCCGCCTTGGGGGCGGCCTTTACCGGTGTGGGATCGTTCATGGCCTTTCTCGGCCTGCCGCGCCTGCGCGGCGTATAGTCGACCTCCGGCTGCGCCGCGGGGGGCTCCTCCGCCTTTTCGGGCTGCGGCTTTTCGCTCGCCCATTTTTCGATGAGGTCGATCAGCTCCGCCTTGCGGTATTTCGTGACGGACTTTATCCCGACGGTCTTCGCGATGCCGCGCAGATCGCCCAGGCTCTTTTCCATAAGCAATTCTCTTGTCATAATCTCTCCCGATAGTACAGAAATGATCGGGCGCAGAGGCCCATACGTCGATTATTCCCTTTATTTGGTCTTTATATGTGAAGCGAAAAAAGAAATGAGGTTTCCTTCCGCCTCCATACTAATACAAGAGTATGCCGTTTGTCAAGCGAAAAATGCGTTGGCTTATGCCGAAAAAGCGCCGTGCGGCCGCAAAAAAGCGCGGCTGCGTAATAATGCGCGGGGCGGGCAAATATTATCAAGCGAAATGAAAAAGCCGCAAAGGAAGGGACTGAAAGCATGAACGAGCTCAGAACGAACGAGACCCGCGATCTGCGGCCGCGCCGGCACAGCGTGCACATCGACGACCGCGGGCTGATAACCGTGACGGGCGTCACGGACGTGGGCAGCTTCAACGAGAGCGAGGTCGTATTGATGACGCAGGACGGCGGCATGCTCATAGAGGGCGGCGAGCTGCACATAACCAAGCTCGACCTTGCCGAAGGGCAGGTCATAGTCTCGGGCGAGATATGCGCCGTCGAATACGACGACCCGCCCGAGAAGCGCGGCTCGCTCCTTTCGAGGATGTTCCGCTGATGCGGAGCGCCCTCGCGGAGCTGCCGGTGCTCCTCTGCCTCCTGCGCGGAGGCCTGACGGCGGGCGCCGCCGCGGCGCTCATTCGCCTCCCCCGCCGGCTCTGCACGCGCCGCCTGAAGGGCAGGCGCGCGGGCGCGCTTCCGCTCGCGCTGTTCATACTGCTCGACGCCGCCGCGGCATTCGGCACGGCAGCCGTTTTCGCGCTGTCGCTGCTTTACGCCAACGGCGGCGAGCCGCGCCTTTACGCCGTGCTGGGCTTCGCCGCGGGCGCGGCCCTTTCCGCATGGGCGGTGCGCGCCCTGACGGCATAGAAAAACGGCCCGCTCCCGCGGGCCGCAATGCTCGTATCCCTTTATTTCACAGTGGTACCGGCGCAGCCCTTAAGGGCCTCCACGGCCTTGTCGAGACTCGTGATGATGGCTCTGCGGCCGGGCTTCGACCTGACGAACTTCATGGCTGCTTCGACCTTCGGCAGCATGGAGCCGGGGGCGAACTGGCCCTCCGCGATGTAGCGCTCCGCGTCCTCGATCGTGAGCACGTCGAGATCGATCTGATCGGGCTTCTTGAAGTTGACGGAGACCTTCTCCACGGCGGTAAGTATCACCAGCGCGTCGGCGTCGATGTCCTCGGCAAGGCGCTCCGAGGCGAGGTCCTTGTCGATGACCGCGGCCGTGCCGACGTAGTTGCCGTTCTCGTCCTTATATACGGGGATGCCGCCGCCCCCCACGGTAACGGGCACGAAGCCGCCCGCCATGAGGCACTTGACGGCGTCGAGCTCGACTATCTCGATGGGCATGGGGGAAGCGACTACGCGCCTCCAGCCGCGGCCCGCGTCCTCCTTCATGACGTAGCCGCGCTCGGCTTCGAGCGCCCTCGCCTCCTCCTCGGAATAGAAGGGGCCGATGGGCTTGGAGGGATTCTTGAACTTGGGATCCTCGCGGTCGACCACGACCTGGGTGACTATCGTGGCGACGCGGGTATTGTTCCCGCGGCGGCGAAGCACCTTTTCGAGGCCCTGCTGCATATGATAACCGATATAGCCCTGGCTCATGGCGCCGCACACGTCGAAGGGCATGGCGGGCGTGACGGAATTCGCGGTCTCGTTCTGGAGCACGATGCGGCCGACCTGCGGACCGTTGCCGTGCGCGAGCGCGACGGTGTAGCCCTGCTCGATGATGTCGGCGATGTACTCGGAGGTCTTCTCGACTACCTCCAGCTGATTCGCGGCGGTCGCGGGCATGCCCGCCTCCTGAAGGGCGTTGCCGCCCAAAGCGATGACGATCTTTTCCATAAGTGCCATATCTCCGTTAAAACAAATATTTGCCCACATGTTCCTGCGGGCTCCAAAACGCATTATCCCACCTTTTTCCCCTGTTGTCAAGGAAAAAAGGCGGGACAAATGAATATATGTTCGCTTTCTCAGTCGGCGAAGAACACCGGCAGCAGCTTTGCGAAGCGTTCCTTCAGCGGGCAGGCCACGGCTCGCATATCGGGATGCGCCGCAGGCGACGTGCGCAGCTCGAAGAAATGCCGCCATTCGCGCAGGTTCATGGTGCAGATGAACTCGGTCTTCAGGGAGTTCGGCAGCACGCTCCTCGCGGTCTCGGGCGTGACGCCCATATCGAGCATCTCGAAATAGCTCTTCTCGGCGTTCTCCATCGCGCGGGCCCACGCCTCGTATTCGGGGGTGCCCTCAAAGAGCCGCGCGGGGCGGATGAAGGTTATCTCGCCGCCGAACTTGTCCTTGGCGTAGTTGCAGTATCTCGTCGACTCCTGCGAATAGCTGGCGATGCGGTGGCGCACCCACTCGTGGGAGACGCCGCGGTCGGTGACGACGCGCACGCTTATCGAGAAATGCTCGATGGGGCTCTCGTGCCCGCGGTCGAGCATGCTCTTTATCAGGCGCTCGGCGCTGCCCTCGCAGATATTGCCCTCGGACTTGTAGCAGACCCTGCCGCAGAGCTCGATATGGCGGAGTATCGCCTCCGTGTCGACGGGGGTGATCACCTCAAAGCTCGGTTCTATAACTCGCATACGTTCTTCCTTTCAACGCCGTTTTCGGTCCTTACGACGATCTCCTTTATGCCCGCGTTCTTTATGAGGCGGGAACAGATGACGCATGGCGCGGGGTTCGCCATTTCGCCCTTCTCGTCGAAGCCGGCGAGATAGAGCGTGGAGCCGAGCATGTCTCGCCTCGCCGCGGAGATTATCGCGTTCTGCTCCGCGTGGACGGCGACGCATTTTTCGTACTGCTCGCCGTGGGGGATGTTGTTGCGCGCGCGCCAGCACTCGCCCTCGTCGCAGCAGTTGGGCTCGCCCCTCGCGGCGCCGTTGTAGCCAGTGGAGATGATCTCGTCGTTTTTGATGATGACCGCGCCGTATCTGCGCCTCAGACAGGTGGAGCGCTGCGCGACGGCCGCGGCTATGCCGAGATAGTATTCGTCCTTCGAAATGCGGTTCATATTGACCTCCGGCGTTTATTCAACTGATTATACCACACGCGCGGGCATTCGGCAAGATTGGGCTCCGCCCCCGGGGAACGATTTTTTTGCCCGAAACACCTTGAAAAACGCGGCCGAAGTGATATAATGTGAGCATGGATAACCGTTATACTACATTTGGCCTTTCGAGGAAAAACCCCGGCGTGTGGATCGCCGCGGTACTGCTGCTGCTTGCGGCCGTCTGCCGCATAGCGTATTTCGCCATGGACGGCGCCGAAGGACTGCTCTTCGAGGCGTTCTTCGATTCCCCGTTCGCCTCCTCGCCGTCAAGGACCTCCGCCAACGGCTGGTGGTTCTTCCTTTCGGTGATACTCCCCGTCGCCGCCTGCCTCATAGTCGCCGTGCGGCTCATCGTCAACGGCCGCGACCGCCTGTACAAGACGGGCTTCGGCATGGCTCTGGGCACGGCGTTCTTCATTTCGAGGATCGTCTGGCTCTATAAGTTCGGGGACGAGGTGAAGTCCGGCTGGCATCTTGCGCTCTGCATCGTGCTCTATGCCGCCGCCTTCGTGATATGGGATCTGACCGCCAACGGCGCGAGGATAAAGACCAAGCTGCCCGCCGTGCTCGTTTTCGGCATACCGCTCGCGGTGCACCTCTTCGCGCTCGATCTGCCCCGCTGGATAAAGGGCGAGCCGGGCTTCTTCGCTTCCATGCCCGAGATAAGCGTCCTCCTCATGATGGGGGCGCTCTTCATCGCCTCCGTTTCGCTTGAAAAGATCACGAGCGGGGATTTCCGCCCGAGAAGGGGCGACAGGCCCGACGGCCGCCTCATCCGGTCGCTCGATCCCATAAACGGCGTGGCGATCTACATAATGCCAACGCGCAACGGCGCCGCGACCTATTTCCGCGACAGCGTCGAATGTACCCGCATGGAGGATTACATCAGGAAAAAGCGTGCGGAGGGCCTCGACGGCTTCGGCACGCTGCACGTCATTGCCGCGGCGTACGTCCGCGTATTGGCGCAGCACCCCGCCTGCAACCGCTTTATAAGCGGGCAGAGGATCTACTCCCGCGGGGACGAGATAGAGCTGCAGATGACCGTCAAAAAGAGTCTTAAGGCCGACGCGCCGGAGACCATAATCAGCGTCTACTTCAAGCCGGACGATACCGCCGAGGATATCTACCGCAAGTACAGCGAGCTCATCGCCGAAGCGAAAAAGCCCGCCCTCGATTCGAACTTCGACGCGCTCGCGGGGGTCGTCAACGCGGTGCCCGGCGTCATCAAGAAGTTCCTCATATGGCTTTTGAAGACGCTCGACTATTTCGGCAAGCTCCCGCGGTGGCTGATGAAGCTCTCCCCCTTCCACGGCTCCGTGTTCGTAACGGCGCTCGGCTCGCTGGGCATACCGCCCGTGTTCCATCACCTCTACGACTTCGGCAACATCCCCGCGTTCATCGCCTTCGGAGCGAGGCGCACCGTGACCGAGGTCGGCGACGACGGGCAGCCCGTGAAGCGCAAGTACATCGACTACACGATAGTCACCGACGAGCGCATCTGCGACGGCTACTATTACGCCTCCGCGTTCAAGACCTTCCGCCGCATGCTGAACAATCCCGAACGCCTCGACTCCCCGCCCGAAAAGGTCGAGAAGGACGTGTTCTGATAATAGGCAGAAATGAAAAACGCTGCAAAGGGCGCATTCACTTAAAGATACACAGCCTCAAAAGGTATCTTTTTGCGCCGTGCTGCGTTGAAAATGCTCGAAAGACTTTCCAAGTATTCCTGCGCTTTTCGCCTTGCCCGGCACAAAAATCTCCCAGCCTTCCCCCGGGTGGGGAAGGTGTCACGCGCCGACGCAGTCGCTGCGTGACGAATGAGGGGTATATAATTACTATGGGATTCGGTTACGAATCCCATCCCTGTTTGAGACGCTTCGCGGTTTTCGGCGGAAAAAGAATACCGAGAGTGCGGTTATTCGCACTCTCGGTTTTTTGTTGCTTGTCAGTTTTGATTCACCGCCGAAAACCTATGTCTCCTTAAGTGAATGCACCCTTTGCAGCGTTTTTTCCTTTCATTTTCAATTCATTCCGACAGCGTCCAAGTCCTTCCGCCGTCGGACGAGATAAAGCCGTAGGTCGTGCTGAAGCTCCAGTCCTCATATACGGCGCTTACGAACACCACGCCCCTGTCGCCAAAAAAGGTCGGCGCGAACGCCGTCGAATAGAGCAGCGGGCAGCCCTCCCTCTCCATGGGGATCTCCAAGCCCATATCCTGCCAGGTCGCGCCGCCGTCAAAGGTGCCGAAGACCCTGAACCAGCTGTATTGGCTCCGCATTTCCGTCTGGCACAGGAAGCCCGTTGTGCCGGAGAGGATGCAGGCGCCGGTGACGACTCCGATAAAGTCGTTGTTATGACCGAACTCATAGAAGGACTCCCCGTCGTCCGTGCGCCAAATGGTATGCACATTCTTCCCCTGCGTCGTCTCGCTGTTCATCAAAAGGAACCAATCGCTTCCGGCGTAGCCTCTCATGGGCATAATGCCGTCGCCTTCTTGAAATATAACATCCAGCCCGAGATAGGCTTTGGTATGGTCCGCAAGGCTTGCTTCCGCGAGCTCCAAAGTCTCGGCCGGAAAGCAAGCAAACGGCTCCGCACACTCATAGCGCGTCTCGTACTTTCCGTCCTTTTGCCTTCTCATGCTAAGGCAGAGATCGTACGCATAAAAGCCGTCCTCTCCCTCCTCCGTGCCGCGGCGCAGGAAGCATTCTCCGCACATTAGCCCGCCGTTGTAGTCCGTGCATGGCTCTATCTCGTCGGCCTTCATGCTGCCCTCAAGGACCGCCATTGCCGAATCAGAGAGCTCCTCACGGCGGCTCCTCGATTCAACGGTCTGCCATTCCTCATCCGCATCCCCGGTCGCTTCCGCGGTTTCAGTGGGCCGCGCAGTCTCCGTTTCCCTTGCCGGCGCATCCGTTGGATCTGCCTGCGTTTGTTTTGGGGTGCATCCGAAAAGGCTCAGCGCCATTATCAGCACGAGCATCAATGCCAATAACGATCTGTAATGATCATGTCTGTTCATTTTATTTTTTTCACTTTCTCCGTCATTCCTTCACCGGCCTGCTATGCGGGCGATCGCCGCTTCATCGAACGCGACGACCTCCGCGTTGCCGGGGATAAAAGCGCGCACGTCGTTCAGGGGAAGCCCCTTGGCGGCGGCTCTTAAGAAGCCGATGACCGCGCCGTCCATCTCCGAAGCGGGGTACTTCACCATCGTGAAGCAGGCGTTCTCGAAATCGAACCGCGAATCGAGTCCCCGTCCTTTTATCATCTTTGCGGCGGAGGCGAGCTGCGCCTTGGTGACGATCGCGATATAGTAGCTTCTTCCGCCATCCTCGCCGTCGTGATAATTGCCGATGTAATAATAATCGGCAGCGCCGCTGTAATAGAGGGAGATTATCGCCGTTTCGCATTTCTCAAACCCGAACTCCGCGCCGGCGGCAAAGGATCTTTCGTGCGCGGCCTGCTTGAGCTTCTTCTGCTCCTCCTTATCGCGGAGTATCGCCGCCCTGTCGAAGCCGCCCTCCTCCGACCAGTAGCGATCCAGGAACTCCTGCCCGAAGCGCTCTATGCAGTCGGGCTTTATGCTTTCCTCGAAGGCGCCCTCCGCCTTGAGCCATTCCCACATCATAGTCGGATCGACCGTATCGAGGCTGCCGCCCGAGATATAATCGAATATTTCGAGCTCGCGTACCACCTCGTTTATCTCCTGCTCCTCCTCGATAAGCTCGGCGCCGGTCTTTCCCTCGAATACGAAATCCTCGAATTCAAGGGCGCCGAGCTTCGACCTCAGCATCACTGCGAATACGTCCTCGTCCGAGGCGCTTTCGAGCGCGGCATAGAGCCTTTCATCCACGTAAACGCCGTTCCAGAGCACCGGCCCATCCGGCGCGCGCTCTATATGAGGATCGTCCGCATCGGAATCGCTCCAGATTATGCGATCGAAACATTCGAGCCGCTTTATCATTTCGACGCTGTTGTTCTGCGGCTGTGCGGGGATGACGGGGCGGCGTGTGAATATTGCGACGCCTAAGAAAGCGGCGGCGATCAGCGCGACGGCCGCAGCGGCGGCGATCCATATTTTAGGGCTGCGCTTCTTCTTTTCGCCCGTCACGCGGGCGATAACGCGCCTTTTCTCGCCCGCTTTCGCGCGCTTTGCCTCAACTCCCGCGAGCAGGCTCTCAAGCTGCTCCGGCTCCGCTTTATCGAAAAGCTCTTCAATGCTTATTTCCATTCTCTTCACCCAATGCCTTCCTAAGCCTTGCCATCGCCCTGTGCGCCCGCGTATCGACGTTCGAGACCGTCATGCCGAGCTCCCTCGCGATGGTCTTTGAATCATAGCCCAGATAGTATTTTCGGATGAGTATTTCCGAATCGGGGCTGCCCATGCGCTTAATCTCGTCGAGCACCTGCTCAAAAAGCCGCCTCTTCACCGCCTCCTCCGCGGCGTCGGAGCCCGCGGGAAGCTCTACGGAAAGCCCCTCGAGGGGGACCGCGCCCCCTCTTTTGCGCAGGCAGTTTAAGGACAGGTTCCTCGCGAGGACGCAGAGATAGGTCTTTATCGAGGCCTTCGGCTTAAAAGCCCCGAGCCCCGCATAGAACTTCAAGAACACCTCGGAAACGCAGTCCTCTATCTCGGAGGAGTCGCAAACTCTTTCGAGCCTTGCGCGGCATACGGTGAAAACAAGGCCGGAATACTCCCGTATCAGCCTTTCCATGCCGGCGTTCGCGTCGGCCCTTATAAGCTCGAGCAGCTTTTCATCCCTCATAAGCGCACCTCAGATCGAATCGATTCGCCATTATAAACACGCTGCGAAGAAAAATCTTACATATAAAATAAAAGGGGCCGCATTAAGCCCCTTTGAAAAATTATTGCTCCTTGCCGTAAGCCGCGATCCGCTCCATCATTTCGGGAGTGAATTCGCAAAGCTCGGCGTTCTTCGGAATGAACTTACGGACGTCGTTTAAGGGAAGCCCCTCGGCGGCGGCGCGCAGGAAGCCTATGACGGCGCCGTGGCAGACGACGAGCGCG
>JAFZRT010000025.1 GCA_017619735.1 Clostridia bacterium | reverse complement strand
GTCGGCTGCTCCGTCACGGCCTCGGTGGGCTTGTGCGCGTCGGTGGGATCGACGGCCGCGTCCTTGGGCTGCCTGCAGGCGGCGAGGGAGAACGCCATGATGAGTATGAGTGCGAATGAGATGATGCGTTTCATGCTGACCTCCTCGGTTTTTGTGAACGCCGTTCACTTGGTTACACTTATATAACGCATGAGATAGGGAAAAGGTTCCCTGTTTTTTCAAAAACAATTACATATCAGCGCGGATGTAAAGGATCGCGGCATTTAGGGTGGCGGCGTCCTTTTTCTGCCTTCTCCCCACCGGCGGAGAAGGTGGCGGCGGAGCCGACGGATGAGGGGCAAAAAGAAAAGCGCGGAAGCGCTTTTGGGGCCTTGATCGTTCATCATTCATTCGCCCGCCCGCCGAGGTATTTTTCGAGCGCGGCGTCCATGTCGATCATCTCATAGCTCAGGGGCTTTTCGGCGTCGAAATCGTATTCCGCGATCACAGCGCCGTGGACAGTCCTCTGAGTTTCGGGATCCGTCCACGCGGCGATGGCGCAGAGCGTGAACCGGCCGTCGCGTATCACCGCGTTCGGGGGCAGATACCTGACGTCCGGCTTGAAGGGCAGATCGGCGTAGACCTTCGCCTCGAACTCCTCATACTGCTCCCAGGTCCCGAACTCGATCGAGGCGAGGAACTCCGCGTGCTTCGACTCCTCATAGCCCGACCACGCAATGCCGTTTATGGCCTTGAGCACGTAAAGGAACGGCTCGTCCGTCTGCCAGCCGCCGCCCAGCTCATGCTCGTAGAGGTCTATCAGGATATCCTCCGGCCTGATATAGTCCGCCGGCCTGTAGGCAGGGCTCGTCAGCCAGTTCAGCGACGCGGCGGCGGCGTAATACTCGTCCTGCGAATAGCCCGCGTCAAGGAACAGCTCGGCGAAGAGCGCGTCGGAATCCATGCTGAAGAAGAGCTCGTTCATCCTCTCCGTGCCGATGATGTACTCCAGCCCCGTCATGAACTGGCACGCATCGAAATACGACCGCACGGCCCCCGCGAAGTATTTGGCGGTGTAAAGCTCCGCGCAGCCCTCCAATACGGGATCGGATCCGTACAGTATCACGGCCCTTATCTGATCGTCGAGGGGCAGCGCCAGGAACTCGTCCGCTGTGAGGCGCACGCCGTCCAGAAGATAGAGCGCGCACTCCTCCCCGCTCGCCGAAAAATCGATAAAGTGCATCAGCTCGTGGAATATCACGGACGGGCGCTGGGTCTCGTCGCTCTCGCCGAGATCCGGGCTGATGAGTATCGAGTTCGAATCGGCCCGATACTGCCCCGCCGTGCCTGGCGGCAGCTCGCATTCGGTGAAGCTCAGCGACGCGAGCCGGCCAAGGATATGCTCCGTGTCGATGTAGGCGGAGTTGTCGGCTATCACGGGGAATATGCAGTAAACGATGTCCGCGTATCCGCCTATCGAGGGGTTGCCGTCGACGGCGTCCGCGAAGGCGAGGAACAGCCCGTATTCGCCGCGGACGTCCTCCTCCGGCAGCCCGTGCTCCTCCGCCCTTTTCAGGGCCTCCGCGCGGACGGGATCGGGCGTGGGCGTCGGCTCGGGCGTCGGCGCCTCCGTCGCGGCGGGGGACGCGGTCGCGTCGGGGCCCGGGACGTTTTTCGAGCAGCCCGCCGGAGCGAGCAGCACGAGCGCCGCCATTATAACGGCGGCGGTTATTTCGTATATTTTTGCAAAATGGAGTGTTTTTTTCATGATCGTTCGCTTTCGGGCCGCATCGGCTCTTGACTTTATGCCCTGTACATATGGTATCATATGTATTGTATCACAGATGCATCCCCCGGGCAACGCGGAGTTACCGGCAGGCGCGGGGGAGGCCGTGAAGATCGAGATGAAAGGAGGGCTTTGCACTGCAAAGCCGCAGCATACCTGCCATGTGTGAGCACAGACCCGTTCCCGGCTCCGACGGGAACAAGTACGTCCCAATGAGCGAGCGCAGCGGAGGAAGCTCCGTCGTGTTCTTCACCCGCGATCTTTCGGAGGAGGGCCTCAAAAAGATCTATGACCGCGTATCCTCCGTGCTGACAGGCAGGGTGGCGATAAAGCTCCATACCGGCGAGGCGGAGGGCCCCAACATAATCCCGCGCCCGTGGGTGAAGGAGCTGATAACGAGCCGCCTGCCCGAGGCGACCATAATCGAGACCAACACTTATTACCGGGGCAGCCGCTACACTACCGAGGATCACCGCAGGACGCTGGAGATCAACGGCTGGACCTTCTGTCCCGTCGACATCACCGACGCGGAGGGCGTCGCCGCACTGCCCGTCCGGGGCGGCAAGTGGTTCTCCGAGATGCACGTCGGAAAGGGCATGCTGGATTACGACTCGCTGCTCGTCCTTACCCATTTCAAGGGGCATACCATGGGCGGCTTCGGCGGGTCGAACAAGAACATCGGCATCGGCTGCGCGGACGGCAGGATAGGCAAGAAGGAGATCCACACCCACGAGGGTTCCGACAACATGTGGTCGATAGCTCAGGAGGAGCTCATGGAGCGCATGTCCGAGAGCACCAAGGCGACGGTCGATCATTTCGCGCCGCATATCTGCTTTATCAACGTGATGCGCAACATGTCCGTCTCCTGCGACTGCGAGGGCGCCGAGGCGGAGCCCGTCGCTACGCCCGACGTCGGCATTGTCGCGTCGCTCGACATACTGGCGGCGGACAGCGCCTGCGTCGACCTTATCTACAACCTGCCCGACGGCGGCGGGAAGCACATGATCGAGCGCATGGAGACCCGCCGCGGCCTGCGCCAGCTCACCTATATGAAGGAGCTCGGCATGGGCTGCGACCGCTACACGCTCGTCGATATCGACAACGGCGACGCCGTCGTCACCGCCGCGGAGGCTGTGAAGGACGTCACCCCGGAGTGGAAGCCCGACAGCTACAACACGTTCCCGGGGCGCAACAAGCTCGCATGATCCGCCTGTTTTCAAAAAAAAGACCGCCCGCGCCGGAACGCGGCTTCGACCCCGAGGCCGAAAAGCCCGTCGTCCGCGCCTCCGTCTGCACGGGGGAGAAGGTCGCGGGGTTCAGAGACCTGCGGACAGGCCGCTTCCGCGAGGTAATGCTGATACGGGACCGGAAGGATCTCGACGCATTCATGAAGGAATACGGCCTCGACATGGTCCCGACCGAGTATTGAAAAAGAGCCGCCCAAAAGGGTGCATTCACTTAAGGAGACGCAGGTTTTCGACCTGTAAAGCAAACAGAATCAAAAACAGATCCGCGGACGAGTCGATCCTCGGATCTGTTTTGATTTCAGCGGCCGAAAACCGCGAAGCGTCTCAAAAGAGGAGATTTTTG
>JAFZRT010000003.1 GCA_017619735.1 Clostridia bacterium | reverse complement strand
TGTTGAGGGCGGTGCCGGCCTTGTCGTTGGTGCCGGAGGCGCGGGAGCCGCCGAAGGGCTGCTGCCCGACGACTGCGCCGGTGCACTTGTCGTTGATGTAGAAGTTGCCCGCCGAATGCAGGAGAGCGTTCTCCATCCTGACGATGGCCTCGCGGTCCTGGGCGAATATCGCTCCGGTCAGCGCGTAGGGGGACGCCTCGTCGCAGACCTTGAGGGTCTCGTCGAGCTTGTCGTCGGGGTAGACGTAGACGGAGACGATCGGCCCGAATATCTCGTTGACCATGGACTCGTAATCGGGCTTTTTGCAGACTATGACGGTGGGCTCGACGAACCAGCCCTTGGAATCGTCGCAGCTGCCGCCGATGACGATATCGCAGTCGGGGCTTGCCTTCGCGCGGTCGATATAGCCCTTGCAGCGGTCGAAGGAGGCCTTGTCGATGACGGCGGCGAGGAAGGTGTCGAAATCCTGCACGTCGCCCATCGTGGCTTCCTTCATCATCTCTTTCATTGCGGAGAGGACGTCGGGCCATATGCTCTCGGGCACGAACGCGCGGGAGCAGGCGGAGCACTTCTGGCCCTGGAACTCGAACGAGCCGCGGATGAGCGCCGCGGCGAGCGGGCGGACCTTTGCGCTCTTATGGGCGAAAATGAAGTCCTTGCCGCCGGTCTCGCCGACTATGCGGGGATAGTTGCGGTAGGAGGCGATATTCTCGCCGATCTGCTTCCACACGCTCTGGAATACCTCGGTGGAGCCGGTAAAGTGGAAGCCCGCGAGCTCCGGACGGGAGATGACGTATTTGGCCATGTCGCTGCCGTTGGAGGGGACGAAATTGATGACGCCCGCGGGAAGGCCGCAGTCCATCAGCAGCTTCATGTAGTAGTAATTCGAAAGCACCGCCGTGCGGGAGGGCTTCCAGACCGCGACGTTGCCGACAATGGCCGGCGCGGTGGGCAGGTTGCCGCCGATGGAGGTGAAGTTGAACGGGGTGATGGCGCAGATGAATCCGTCAAGCGCACGGTAGTCCTGACGGTCCCAGATGCCGGGGATGGAGGCGGGCTGATCCTTGAAGATCTCCTGCGCGGACCATACGCCGAACCTCAGGAAGTCGGCGAGCTCCGCAATGTCGATCTCCGCCTGGAACACGGTCTTGGACTGGCCGAGCATCGTGGAGGCGTTCAATACCTTGCGGTAGGGGCCGGTGATCATATCGGCCGCCTTGAGGAATATCGCGGAGCGGTGCTCCCAGGGCATCTCCTCCCATGCCTTCTTTGCCGCGAGCGCGGCGTCGACCGCCATGGTCAGCTCCTTTTCGCCGGCCATGGAGCACTCGGCGATAACGTGGCCGTGATCGTGTGGCATGGTGACCTTGAAGGTCTTCTCGGTGAAGATCTCCTTGCCGCCGATTATGAGCGGGATCTTAACGATCTCGTTCGACTGGCGGGCGAGCTCTTCCTTCAGCTCGGCGCGTTCCTTCGACCCGGGCAGATAGCCGCGGAAGGCGTCGTTGTCGGGTCTTTTGATGGTGAAGTAAGCGTTTGACATAATTCCTCCTTTTTTCGGCTCATGCACGGGCTCCCGCGCCCGCGCTGCCGCCAAGACATTTTGGAATACTTTTGAAAAAGTTGATGCAACTTTTCTTTAATATAATAGATATAATATAGCATACCGGGCGGGAGTTGTCAACGAAAAGAGAGCGGGGGCAGGGCCCCGGCCGCATCCGCAAAAACCCCGTATCCGAAAGGAAAAAACGGCATTACAAAAGGGAAGCGCTCTGCGCTTCCCTCATATTTTTTTCATCCGGCGGAGGGCTCCCCCTCGGGATCCGCCTGACCCTGCGCGGGCGCGGTCCCGCCCGCCTCGGGAAGGGGCTCGCCGGAGGGGCGGTTGAGCAGGGAGAAATACCTCTGATACGCCCGGTCGTAAGCGGTGTTGAAGCTCTCGTCGCCGCCGGCGTGCAGGTGCTCGAAGTAACGGTGCTCGTGATCGGCAAGCTCCGGATGGACGCGGACCACGGTCGCCACGCCGACGTTGGAGCAGACGTCGGCGATCCGCTGGAACTCCACGAGCAGGTCGGTGAACGTCGTGTCGGCGTAGGAGTTGCATTCGCCTGTGCTCATGCGCTTCAGATGGTTGCGGCGCAGCACGGTGATGAGGTCGCCCGCGACCTGCACGAGGGGCTCGATGCGCGCGGCGGCGTCGACGTCCCTCTTCGAGAAGGTCTGCTCAGTCTCGTCGAGTATGTTCATCAGCGCGCTCTCCAGCACGGCGAGGTCGGATATCGCGGAGGCGGAGAACTTCGTGCTGTTCTTATCGAGGGATTCCGCATAGGCGGCGATATTGACCGCGTGGTCGCCGAGGCGCTCGAACTCCGAGGTTATCTTGTAATACTGGTTCAGTATCGCGACGTGGCTCTCCATCTGCAGATGGGGGAGGAACTCGACCGTGTAATTGCTCAGACGGTCGGTCATACGGTCGATCTCGTCCTCCTCGGAGAGCATCGCCTTATGCGCGGCGGGATCGTATTTTTTGAGGAGATCGAAGGAATTTTCGATATTCGTCCTCGCGGCGGTGAACATGGCGAGCAGCGTCTTGTAGCAGCTCTGCAGCGCGAGGGCGGGGGTGTTGAAGAATACCGGATCCAGGGTGTCGGTGACGGACTTGTAACGGCCCTCCTTTTCGGGCCTGTCCTTCACTATGCGGCGGCTGAGCTTCTCGAACAGGCCCATCACGGGCAGCAGCGCGAGAGCGCAGGCCAGATTGAACACGGTGTTGGTGTTGGCGATTATGCTCGAATTGACGGGCGCCTCCCACAGCTTGTCCAGAAGGCCAAATCTGTGCGCGGCGGTAACACCGACGAGCACGAGCAGCGATTTGCAGAGGTTGTAGAGAATGTTCAGTATGCCGACGCGGCGCGCTTCGGGCTTGCCGCCGATGGAGATGACTATCGCGGTGGTCACGCAGTCGCCGAGATAGACGCCGACGATCACCGTGTAGACGGCCTTGAACTGCAGCATGCCGGCGGACGAGATCGCCTGCAGTATGCCGATGGTCGCCGACGAGCTCTGCAGAGTGAACGCGACGCCCGCGCCGGTGACGTAGCCGAGTATGGGTTTGTTGCCGAGGCCGAGAAAAAGCTTCTCGATCACGCCGGATTCGGCGAGATTGTTGACCGCGCCGGTCATGTTGAGCAGGCCGGAGAAGAGTATGCCGAAGCCGACGGCGATCCTGCCGACGGAACGGGAGTTCTTGAAGAAGCTGCTCATTATCAGCACGACGCCGATTATGAGCGCTATCGGCGCGAGGGTGGAGGGCTGGAAGAAGCGGAGCACGGTCGAGCCGGAGGAGTCGATATCCAAAAGACGGATTATCTGGCCCGTGACCGTGGTGCCGACGTTCGCGCCGACGATTATGCCAATCGACTGGTGGAGCGTGAGTATGCCCGCGCTGACGAGGCCGGCGGTGATTACGATGGTGGCCGTGGAGGACTGTATGAGCGCGGTGACGAGCAGACCGAGTATGAACGCCTTAAGCGGGTTGTTCGTGACCTTGCTCATCGCCTTTTTCAGCGTGCCGGAGGAGTTCTCCTTCAAAGCGTCGCCCATAAGGCGCATTCCGTAAAGGAACATGGCAAGTCCGCCCAGAAGCGAGATCACGTTAAAAATATCCATAAAAACCCCTGCCCGTGTAAAAAAAGCTGAATGAGATCCTATAAAAAATAATACCACAAGAGACCCCCTCCCGTCAAGGTGTTCGGATGGGAGAGGGGCGGGGACGGAAACGCGGTCAGCCGCCCGCTTTTTTCAGCGCGTTGGCGATATCCGCGAGCTCTTCGGGGGAGACCTTCATTACGCGGCGGTCGTATGTAAGCAGGCCGTTCGTCTCGTCCTCCACGTCGGAGACCTGCGTATAGACGGCGGCGGAAAGGCCGCGCTCCGCAAGGGGGACGAGCTCGTCAAGGTACAGCCGGCGAAGGCCGTTCACGAACCCGCCGCGCGTTTTGAATATCCTGTAGCCGTAGGTCCTGTCGGGGTTGAAGCTGTGCTCGTCGTCCTTCCAGACGTAGCCGCCGAACTCGGAAACGACCTGCGGAAGATCGCGCCTTTTGCCGAGGCGGAGACCCTTGAAATAGATGTGCAGGCTGTCGACGTCGGTCCTTTTTTGATGGAACCAGCCGCTCGTCGAGTCGATGGGGCGGGATGCGTCCTCCGACTTTAGCCGCCCGTACATATCGTCCGCGCGGAACTGGCCCCAGCCCTCGTTGAAGATCGTCCAGCAGACGACGGAGGGGTGGGAGGAGAGCAGGCGCACTGTGCCGAGCATGTGCTCCTCGAAAACGACGCGGGAGCTCCCGCGGTTGATATGCCTGTCCCGCAGCCTCGTTATTCCCGCGGTCGGCAGCACCGTGTCGCGCAGGAAGCTGTATCTTCCGTTGTTCACCATGTCCTGAAATACCGCCATGCCGAGCTTGTCGCAGAAATAATAGAAGAGTTCCGGCTCGATCTTGATGTGCTTCCGCAGCATGTTGAAGCCGAGGGACTTCATCTTCAGTATGTCGCGCTCGTATTCGGCGGGTTCGGCCGGCGTCCAGAGGCCGTCGGAGAAATAGCCCTGATCGAGCAGGCCGTTGAAGAAATACGGCTTGCCGTTGAGGCAGAGGCGCGGCACGCCGTTCACGGTTTTCGTCCCCACAGTGCGGTAGGCGAAATAGCCGCTGACCTCATCCTCACCGCTTCTCACCGTGAAATCGTAAAGATTCGGCTCCTCGGGCGACCAGAGGAGGGGGTCTTCGATGCGCACTCTGCATTCGCCGTTCACGAGGGGGTATGCTTTTCCCTCGCAGAGGACCTCGCCGTACTTAGCGCCGACCGCGCTGACTATCTGATCCGCGCCGTCCTGCCTTGTCCTTATATCAAGTATGTGCTCCTCCGGGACGGGCTCGAGCCAGACCGTCTGCCAGACGCCGGAGCAGGGCGTGTACCACATTCCGCCGCGCTTTATCCTCTGCTTGCCGTAGGGGAAAACGGGGTCGAGGTCGTTCACGCACTCTATGACGAGCTCGTTTTCGCCTGCGCGGAGCAGATCGGTGACGTCGTCCGTCTTGGGGAAATAGGAATATCTCTCCATGCGGACTAAATTGCCGTTAACGTACACCGTGTGTTCGCGGCATGCGGCGCCGACGTTGAGCCTTACGCGCTTCCCGCGCCAGCTCTCGGGCAGAGCGAATGTCCGCCGGTAAGTCAGCTTTTCGCCGTAACGGAGCTCGCCGCTGAAGCCGGAAAGAAGGCTCTCCGCCGGGAAGGGCACGCGGATGCTCCCGCTGTACCCGCTCTCGGTCTCGAAATGCCAGAGCCCGTTGAGGTTCATCCATTCCCTGCGCCGCATATGCGGACGCGGATACTCGTCCCACGGGATGATCGAGGGATCGAGGGAGAGGCGTTCGCCCGCCTCGGTACAGAGCTTGTTGCGGTTATGCTTTTTCATGCTTTTGGGATACGGCGAAGCCGATGACGAGCCCGACGGCCAATACCGCCGCGACAGCGAGGGCGGTTATGAATATGACGTTCGACGGCAGGAAAGAGGTCGTGCCGTCGCTGTTGGTGACGGTGGGAGCGTTCTTTAAGGCCGCCGCGCCTATCGCCGGGCCGACCACGCCGGGCACGAGCACCTGCGCGATTATGCGCAGGCCCTGGAAGCGGCCCGCCATCGCCTCGGGGGTCTCGTTCCTGATCTTCGCGCCGAATACCGCCATGCCCGTCAAAAAGCCGGACAGCATCAGAAGCGACCCGATGAACACGGGCACTGTCGCGGCAGCGCCCTCGGCCTTTATCACGCCGGGGAAGAGCCAGAGCAGCACGTATCCCGCAGTCAGCATGCCGAGGGACGGAAACACCGAGCCCCAAAAACCGCGCCGGTCGATGACCTTGCCGTACAGGGCGGTGACCGCGGCGGCGGCGATAATCGCGGGGGCGAATATGAGCACGTAATTCGTCATGCCGAGGGTCTTTTCATAGTAGATTATGAGATACGGCATGAACACCTGTATCGAGATATTAAACACGATAAAGCCGATCAGCGTGAAGTACAGCTCCCCGTGCGCGCGCATGACGGAGGGGCGGAAGCCGTAGAGTATCGTCCCGAAATAGCCGAGCTCGTCACGCTCCTTCGCGGGCGCCTCGTCGACTATGAAGAAGCCCAGCGCGCCGATAAGGAGCACCGCGGCGCCGATGATGATGTAAATGGCCGTCCAGCTCCCGGCCTTGTCGAGGTCGAAGCCCATGAACGAGCCGAACACGACTAGTATCGCGACGAGGGGCATCATGGAGTTTATCCCCTCCGCGCGGCCGCGGTTGGACTTGTCGGTCATGTCGGTAAGCCACGCGTTGTACGCCGCGTCGTTGGCGGTGGAGCCGAAGAACGTCATTACGCAGTCGAGTATTATGACTATCGTCACGGCGAGACTTGCGGCCGCGGCGGCTCCGCCCGCGGCGGGGGAGATGAGATCGAGCCGCACGAAGGCGAAGGCGATTATCGAAACGCCCCAGAGCATGTAGCCGAGGCACATGAATATCTTTCGCTTCCCGATCCGGTCGGAGAGCGCGCCCATGAATATCGTCGTGAGCGTCGCGGCGACGGCGCTCGCCTCTACCATGAGGGAGATATCCCTTGCGGAAGCGTTGAACATCTTGTAGATGAACACGTTGAAATACATGTTTTCAACGACCCACGCTATCTGCCCCACGAGCGAGAAAACGATGAGCGCGATGAAGAACCTTCTGTTTTTCATTTGAAAGGCCTCCGTTTTTTTCTTATTCTACTATGTTTCGGGCTTGATTACAAGCGCCGCAGCTCCCCGCCGCCGAGCTTTTCCCTCCGGGCCTTCGCCGCGTCGACGAGGCCGAGGAACAGGGGATGGGGCCTTGTCGGGCGGCTCTTGAACTCGGGATGGTACTGAACGCCGATGAAGAAGGGCAGCGCCGATACCTCCGCCGCCTCGACGAGCCGTCCGTCGGGGGACACGCCGGAGAAGGTGAGGCCGGCGTCCATGAGCTCCCCGCGGAAGAGGTTGTTGACCTCGTAGCGGTGGCGGTGGCGCTCGCGAATGAGCTCCTCTCCGTAACACCGGGCGAGGGTGGTGCCTTCCGTCACCTCGCACGGGTAGGAGCCGAGGCGGAGCGTGCCGCCCTTGTCGACCTCGTCGCTCTGGCCGGGCATGAAGTCGATGACCTTATGGGGGCTGTCGGGATCGAACTCGCCGGAGTTCGCGTCCGCCCAGCCCAAAACGCTGCGGGCGTACTCTATGCACATTATCTGCATGCCGAGGCATATGCCCAGATACGGCATGCCGTTCTCCCTCGCGAAGCGCGCCGCATCGATCATGCCCTCTATGCCGCGGCTGCCGAAGCCGCCGGGCACGAGCACCGCGTCAGCACCGTCGAGCTGCGAGGGCTCGAACTCCTCCGAATCCAGCCAGCGGATGTCGACCTTTACGCCGCGCGCGTAGCCCGCGTGGGACAGCGCCTCGACTATGGAGAGGTACGCGTCGTGCAGCTGGGTGTATTTGCCGACTATCGCGACGGTGACGGAGCCCGACGGTTTGCGGATCCTCTCCGTCATCGCGCGCCACTCGGCAAGGTCGGGCGCGGGCGCCTCGATGCAGAGCTTGCGCAGGACTATGTCGGAGAAATGCGCCTCCTCAAGGAAGAGCGGCGCCTCGTAGAGATGGGGGAGAGTTAGGTTTTCTATCACGCAGTCGGGTTCCACGCCGCAGAAGCCGGATATCTTTTCGAATATGGTTCGGTCGGTTATCGGCTCGTCGCAGCGCAGGACTATTATGTCGGGCGATATGCCGAAGCTCTGCAGCTCCTTTACGGAGTGCTGCGTGGGCTTGGATTTGTGCTCACCGCTGGCCTTTAGATAGGGCACGAGCGTCACGTGGATGTACACCGCATTCCCGCGGCCGGCCTCGCGGCCGACCTGACGTATTGCCTCGAGGAAGGGCTGACCCTCGATATCGCCGATGGTGCCGCCGACCTCCGTGATGACCACGTCGGCGTTCGTCTGCTCCGCCGCGCGGTAAATGAAGCGCTTTATCTCGTCCGTTATGTGGGGTATCATCTGCACGGTCTTGCCCAGATACCCGCCCTGTCTCTCGCGGGAGAGCACGTTCGCGTAGACCTTGCCCGTGGTCAGGTTGGAGTATTTGGTGAGATCCTCGTCGATGAACCGCTCGTAATGGCCGAGGTCGAGGTCGGTCTCCGCGCCGTCCTCCGTTACGTAGACCTCGCCGTGCTGATACGGGCTCATGGTGCCCGGATCGACGTTGATGTAGGGGTCGAGCTTCTGCGCCGCCACCTTCAGGCCGCGCGCCTTCAAAAGCCGCCCGAGCGATGCGGCCGTGATGCCCTTGCCGAGGCCCGAAACGACGCCTCCCGTTACGAAAATGTACTTTGCCATATGCTTTTTCCCGCCCCGACGGGGCGGCCTTTCCCGGCTTTCTGCCGTAATGATCCGAGTCTGCCGAGCAAAATTGAAGAGGCGCCCGTCCGAGGGGTGTCGACCCCATGGACGAGCGCCTTCGCGTTCATCTTTTCCGCACCGTGCGGCGGCAGTATCCTGTTTTTTTCACGGCCTTCGGGGGCCGTTCGCACATCAAAAACATGTGATAGATTTTAGCACCGCCCCCGCCCCCTGTCAAGGGGTTTTGCGCGATTTTATATATTTATTTTTTCACATGCCCGCGGGGCTCATCCGTCCCCGAAGAACATGCGCCCGAGCTCTTCCATGTAGGCGTCGTCGATACGGTACAGGTAGCTCGAGTGATAGTGTTCGAAGGGCAGAAGGCGGACCCGACCGCGCGGGAGGCCGTACGAGACGAGTATGATCTTCGCCGTCTCCGTGTCCACGGGCCATTTGTCCTCCTCGTTCGTGAGATCGATCATCTCCCGGTATGAAAGCTCCGTGCCGCTCCCCGGGAATATCATGCAGCTGTAGTCGCCCGGCGCCATTTGCCATATGAGGACGTCGAGGCCGTGTTCCGTATCGAGATCGAAGTAATAGGGGTATTTGAGCCGAAGCGTCCGTTCGTCGTCGCAGAGCTCCGGTGCGGGTTCGGCGCTTCCCGAGACCTCGAACTCGATATAGCAGTCCGACTCGGGCGGGTCGTTTATTATCTTGCCCGATATTTCACCGTAGAAGCAAAGCCGGTAAAGCCCGGTGCGGGAGAGGTCGAAATCGGCGAGACTGAAGGTCTGCGTGATGAAGCATCCCGCGTCGGTGTAATACGTGCCGGGGCCGGTCTCCCACAGGCGGCCGGGGACGTTTTCCATGCCGCTCTCGCCCGCGTACCATACCGAGAAATATGGCGAGAACGAGATCCCCTTGTCGTCGGGGCCGCGGTATTCGAGAACGATCGACGGCTCCGGACCGCATACGTCGATCCGCGCGGCGGTCACTCGGTACGGCAGAGCGCCCTCCGGGAACGCGCTGCCGCGCAGCGCGCCGATGCCTAGTATGGAGTTGAGCGCCTGTCTG
Organism: Clostridia bacterium; assembly: GCA_017619735.1. GTDB lineage: Bacteria > Bacillota > Clostridia > Christensenellales > CAG-138 > UBA3857. Next base: position 187 of record JAFZRT010000003.1, on the reverse strand, counting down.
CGCTCGCTCGGGAGGAAAGCGCAGAGCCCGGAGGAGAGGTCGGTCAGAGCGCCGCGGCGATCGTCAGCAGCCGGGATGCGGCGGAGCGCTTTCTTACGGGCATGGCAGTCACCTCCTTTTTTCCATGATAGCATACCGCAGCGCGGCAGGTCAAGGCGCGCTTGCCACGGGGGCCGCGGTCTGATAT
>JAFZRT010000024.1 GCA_017619735.1 Clostridia bacterium | reverse complement strand
TCCGCGAGCCTGACCGCCGCCATTATGAGCGGCCTGCCCACGAAGCGAATCTATTTCTGCGGCTTCCTCCCCCGCGAGAACCGCGAAAGGACGGAGCTGCTGGCGGAGATAAAGCGCGTGAGGGCGACGGTGGTCATTTACGAGAGCCCGTTCCGCGTCGGCGCGACTTTCGCGGAGCTCCATTCGGTGCTCGGGAACAGGCGCGCGGCGCTTGTCAGGGAGATCACCAAGCTGTATGAACAGGCCGTTCGCGGCACGCTGGAGTCGCTCGCGGAGCGATTCGGGGACGACCCGCCCAGGGGCGAATGCGTGATAGTCGTATCGGGCGAGCCGGAGGAAGCCGACAGCGCCGCAGAAGGCCTTGACGAGATGCTCAGCCGCCTGCTTGCGGACGGTATGAGCGTGAAGGACGCCGCAAAGCAGGCGGCGCTCCTGCTTGATCTGCCGAAGAGCGAGGCGTACAGGCGCGCGAACGAGCTGAAGGACGCACAATAGACCGCGAATCAAGGAGAGGGACTTCGGTCCCTCTTCTTTTTTGCGCTTTATCGGCATAAAATGCGCCATGATGGCATGGATATTCGGTTTGATGACGGCCGCGGGGATAATCGCCTTCGCGGTAAAGGGCGACGGCGCGGGCGCGCTCGCGGCGATGACGCGCGGGTGTGAGAACGCGATAACGATAACGTTCGAGCTTGCGGGGCCGTATCTGCTGTGGTCGGGACTTATGAGGACGGCCGACGAGGCGGGGCTGGTCGACAAGCTCGCGCGGGCGATGCGCAAGCCCCTGTCGCGCCTCATGCCCGACGCGCCGCAGGCGGCGGCTCCCGTGACGCTCAATCTCGCGGCGAACTTCTTCGGCCTCGGGAACGCGGCCACGCCCTTCGGATTGGAGGCCATGCGGAAGCTCGATCGGTGCGACGGGCGTGCCTCGGACTCAATGGCTATGTTCATAGCGCTCAATTCGTCGGCGATAGAGCTGCTGCCCACCTCCGTTATCGCGATCAGGACGGCCTGCGGCTCGGCGGCGCCCTATTCGATAGTCGTGCCGACGTTCCTCGCGTCGGCCGCGGCGGCTGCGGCAGCGGTCGTTTCCTGCAGACTGCTCGGGAGGATCGTCAAATGAGGGCGGCGGAGATCGCCATACCCTGCGGCGCGGCGCTGCTCCTTTTATACGCGCTCGTCAAAAAGGTCAACGTTTACAAGGCGTTTGTGGACGGAGCAAAGGACGCTCTGCCGCAGCTCGTTTCGATACTGCCCTACCTCGCGGCGATGCTTACCGCGATCGAGACGGTCCGCGCGTCGGGGCTGACGGATCTGCTCGTGCGGGTTTTGAGGGCGCCGGCGGAGCGCGCGGGTCTCGAGCCGGAGCTGATCCCGCTCATAGTGCTGCGGCCGTTCTCGGGAAGCGGTTCGCTCGCACTGCTCCGGGAGATACTCACGCAGCACGGCGCGGACAGCGGGATCGGGCGCGCGGCGTCGGTGCTCGTCGGCTCCACCGAGACGGTCTTCTATACGGTGGCGCTCTATTTCGGCTCCGTCGGCGTGACGAAGACCCGCCACGCCATCCCCGCCTCCCTCATCGCGGGCGCTGTCGGCGCGGCGGTCGGCATACTGCTCGTCCGCATCATGTGAGCGATTTGCATTTGCGGAAACACTGTGATATAATAAAAAAAAAGCATCCAGAGGTCACTTATGAAGATCGACGTCCTGCCGGTATTCGGCAAGCAAACGGACAGCCAGCTCCAGGATACCACGGTCATCGTGGTCGACGTACTGCGCGCGACCACGTCCATCATCTCCGCCCTCAACGGAGGCGCGGTCAAGGTCGTCCCGACGGTCGACGCGGGCGACGCGGTCGCGCTTGCGGCAAGGCTCGGCGCGCGTGAATGCGTGCTCGGCGGAGAACGCGGCGGAGTGAAGATCGCCGGCTTCGAGCTCGGCAACTCGCCGGAGGATTACCTCTCCCGCGCGGTCAGGAACAAGACCGTCATCATCTCCACCACCAACGGCACCGGCGCGCTGTACAGCGTCAGGAGCGCGGACAAGGTGCTCCTCGCCGGCATGATCAACAGGACAGCCGCGGCCAAGGCGGCCGCCTGCGACGGCAACGACATACTCATCGTCTGCGCCGGCACCGACGGACAGCCCTCTGCGGACGATCTGTGCACCGCGGGCGCGATCATCGACGCCGTAAGATGCTATGCGGACCTCCTGCCCGGGGATCTTTCCGACATGGCAATACTCTGCGAAACGCTCTACCGCAACTGGAAGGACGGCAGCTTCGATATGGCCCGGACTTTCCATTACTCCCGCCTCAGCGCGATGGGCTTCGACAGGGACGTGGAGTTCTGCTTCACGCCCGACTCCACCGACACGGTCCCCGTGTACAGGGACGGAGTGATAATAAAACTCAACTGATGCAAATATCGATAAAATCGGCGATAATTAAAATTATCGCCGATTTCCTTTTGCTCCGCGCGTTCCCGAAAATGCTTTACATACCTAAATAATTATGGTAAAATATAAAGTGGCTCGGGAGCGGGACCGCACCGCCGCGGCTCCGTTTGAAGCGGGCCTGCCATTTTATTTCTTTTTATGAGGTATCATATGATCAGAATCTCCTGCGACAGCACGGCGGATCTTTCGCCCGAGCTGTATGAGCGCTACAACATCTCAAAGCTGCCGCTCTACATCAATATCGGCGGCAGGGAGTACATGGATGGCGTTGACCTCACCTCCGACGAGCTCTTCGACCTCGTGGACAAAACGGGCGAGCTGCCCTCCACCGCGGCGCAGAGCATAGACGATTTCACAAAGTATCTCGGCAGTATCCGGGAGGAAGACCCCGGCTGCGAGATCATCCACTTCACCATTTCTTCCGGCTTCTCCACGACGTTCAACGTTGCGAGCCTCGCCGCGCAGGAGGTGGAGGGCGTGTACGTCGTCGATTCCAAGAACCTTTCCTCCGGCATAGGCCAGTCCGTTATCGAAGCGTGCGAGATGGCGGCCCGCGGCATGAGCGCGGAGGAGATAGTCAAGACCGTTGAGGAGGAGATAATCCCCAAGGTCGACACCAGCTTTACCCTCGATACGCTGAAGTACATGGCGAAGGGCGGCCGCTGCTCCACGGTCGCGGCGCTCGGCGCAAACCTCTTCCAGCTCAAGCCCTGCATCGAGGTCGTCGACGGCCATATGCGCGTCGGCAAGAAGTACAAGGGCAAGTACAACCGCGTGGTCAGGCAGTATGTCTGCGACCGTCTCGCGAATATCGAGGACGTCCGTCCCGAGAGGATATTCATTACGAGCGCGCACTGCGATCAGGAGTACATCGACGCCGCATACGAGGAGGTCTCCAAGCTCGGCTACTTCAAAGAGATCCTCATCACCCAGGCGGCGTGCACGGTATCCTCGCACTGCGGCCCGAACACGATCGGCGTGCTGTTTATCCATAAGTAATCCCAGAGAAAAATAAAATCTTTTCAAAGGAGCGAATCATGAAGAACTATCTCGACGCAATGGGCATCACGGAGCTTTCCGCGATCTACCGCAATCTGACTCCCGCCGAGCTGACCGAACGCGCGCTGGCTCGCGGCGAGGGCAAGCTCGCCGGCAACGGCGCCCTTGTCATCAAAACCGGCAAGTACACCGGCCGCTCCCCTAACGACCGCTTCATCGTTGACTCTCCCGACGTCCACGACAAGGTCGACTGGGGCAAGATCAACATGCCCATAGAGAGGCAGAAGGCGGACGCCATCTACGGCAAGATGTGCGCCTATATGCAGAACCGCGAGGCGTTCGTCGTCGACTGCTACGTCGGCGCCGATACCGAGTACAGCCTCCCCATCCGCGTTGTCTGCGAGAACGCCGCTTCCGCTCTCTTTGCCACGCAGGCCTTCGTAAGGCCCAGCAAGGAGCAGCTCGCTGAGTTCAAGCCCGAGTTCACCGTTCTCTGCTGCCCCGGCTTCAAGTGCATCCCCGAGCGCGACGGCACCAATTCCGAAGCCGCGATAATACTCGACTTCGAGTATCGCCGCGTCACCATCGCCTGCTCCATGTACTCCGGCGAGATCAAGAAGGGCATGTTCTCCGTTATGAACTACCTCATGCCCGAGCGCGGCGTGTTCCCGATGCACTGCTCCGCCAACATGGGCGCCGAGGGCGACACCGCCCTGTTCTTCGGCCTTTCCGGCACGGGCAAGACCACGCTTTCCGCAGACCCCAACCGCTTCCTCATCGGCGACGACGAGCACGGCTGGTCCAATAACGGCGTATTCAACTTCGAGGGCGGCTGCTATGCGAAGTGCATCAACCTCTCCAAGGAGAACGAGCCCCAGATCTGGGACGCCATCAAGTTCGGCTCCCTTGTCGAAAACGTCGTGATGGACGACGAGAGCCGCGTGCTCGACTATAACGACGGCTCCATCACCGAGAACACCCGCGTCGCCTATCCCGTCGAGTACATCCCCAACTGCGTGATACCGGGCGTAGGCGGCCATCCCAAGACGGTCATATTCCTCACGGCTGACGCCTTCGGCGTACTGCCCCCCATCGCCAAGCTCGATAAGAACATGGCTATGTACCACTTCGTCACCGGCTACACCGCGAAGCTCGCGGGCACCGAGCGCGGGATCAAGGAGCCGCAGGCCACCTTCTCCACGCTCTTCGGCGCTCCCTTCTTCATCAAGCATCCCTCGCTCTATGCCGAGATGCTGGGCAAGCGCATGGACGAGCACAACGCCAACGCGTTCCTCATCAACACCGGCTGGTCCGGCGGCCCCTACGGCGTCGGCTCCCGCATGAAGATCAAGTACACCCGCGCCATGGTCACCGCCGCCCTCACCGGCGCGCTGAACGAAGTCGAGTACGAGCGCCATCCCATATTCAACGTGATGGTGCCCAAGACCTGCCCCAACGTTCCCGACGAGGTGCTCAACCCCCGCGAGATGTGGGCAGACAAGGAGGCCTACGACAAGCAGGCGAAGGAGCTCGCGCAGCTGTTCATCAACAACTTCAAGAAGTACAAGAACATGCCGCAGCACATCATCGACGCCGGTCCCAAGGCCGACTGATAGTCATTTGCAAAAAAGGCTCCCGTTACGGGGGCCTTTTTTATGCAGCGGCGGGCAGAATAATTCGGTACTTTCTTCATTATTATAATAAAACATCTTGCTTTTGGGAACACTGTGTGGTAGAATATAGTTGACAGAATCTGCGCCTGCGGGGGAAGGAGAAAGCTTTGCGGATAAGGAAGCTGACGCTTAACGGTTTCAGGAGCTATTCCCGGGCGGAGCTCTGCCCCGACTCGGGGCTGAACCTGCTCTACGGCGCCAACGCCGCCGGTAAGACCAACATACTGGAGGCGATATTCTTCTGCGCTCTGGGCCGCAGCCACAGGACGGGCCGCGATATGGAGCTCATAGGCCACGGCCTCGCGGGGGCGTACGTCGGCGCCGAGATAGAGACGAAAAGCGGCGTGCGCACGATCGAGATAAAGCTCCGCACGGGCGACGCCGCGGCGAAGAACCCCAAGGACCGAAAGCAGATATTCATCGACCGCCAGCGCGCGGAGAAGGCGGGGGAGCTGATGGGCGTGCTGAACGTCGTCATGTTCTCGCCGGAGGATCTCGCTCTGGTAAAGGCCGCGCCGGAGGTAAGGCGCCGCTTCATGGACATGGAGCTCTGCCAGCTCCGGCCCGCGTATTACAGCAAGGCCGCAATGTACAACGCCGCATTGAGGCAGAGGAACGCCCTCATAAAGGAGGCGTTCACGGATCCCATCGATCCGGAGGTGCTCGATATGTGGAACGTGCAGCTCGCGCGGACGGGCGCGGAGGTGATGCGCAGCCGCCTGCGCTTCATGGACGAGATATCGACCATCGCGTCAGACCTGCACAGACGCCTCACGAACGGCAGAGAGCAGCTTTTCACCTTCTATGAGCCCAATGTTCCCTTTGACGAGCGGGAGGCGGAATACGCCATCTACGACGCTCTGGAGGCCTCGCGGGAGGAGGACATCCGCCGCGGATTCACCACGCGCGGCCCGCACAGGGACGATATCGGCATCAAGCTCGGCGATATCGACGTAAAGACCTACGGCTCGCAGGGGCAGCAGAGGACGGCGGCGCTCTCGCTGAAGCTGTCCGAGCTCGCCCTCATCCGCGAGGTGGTGGGCGAAAGCCCCGTGCTGCTCCTGGACGACGTGCTCTCGGAGCTGGACGACGACCGCCAGCGCGCGCTCATGAGCTCCGCGGTCGACTGTCAGTGCCTGCTGACCGCGACGGGCGTCGAATCCGCCGTATCCGGGCGGGACGCCGCCGTTTTCGAGGTCAGGGACGGCCTTATCATCAGGAAGAAATAAGAATCAAAATAAAGGAAGCAAGGTATGGAACAGAACAACACTTACGACGCCTCCCAAATACAGGTCCTCGAGGGACTTGAGGCGGTACGCCGCCGCCCGGGCATGTACATCGGCTCGACGGATTCGAGAGGCCTTCACCATCTCGTCTATGAGATCGTCGACAACGCGATAGACGAGGCCATGGCCGGCTACTGCACGCATATCTACGTCACCATCCATCCGGACAACTCCGTGACGGTCGTCGACAACGGCCGCGGCATACCCGTCGACATCCACAAGCAGACGGGCAAATCCGCGCTCGAGGTCGCGCTGACCATGCTCCATGCGGGCGGCAAGTTCGGCGGTAGCGGCTACAAGGTCTCCGGCGGCCTGCACGGCGTCGGTCTATCCGTCGTCAACGCGCTGTCGTACCTCCTCATCGCCGAGGTCAGGAAGGAAGGGCATATCTACCGCCAGATCTGCGAACGCGGCATCAAAAAGACGGAGGTCGAGGTCGTGGGCGACTGCGGCGCGGAGGAGCACGGCACCTCCATAACGTTCCATCCCGATCCCGAGATATTCGACGAGGTCGATTACGAGTACGAGATACTCATAAAGCGTCTGCGCGAGCTCGCGTTCCTCAACGCGGGCGTGACGATAGTCGTCACCGACGAGAGGCCGGAGGAGAAGCTCGAGAGCACCTTCCACTTCATGGGCGGCATACGCGAGTTCGTCGGCTACCTCAATAAGAACAAGACCGTGCTGCATTCGGATCCCATCTATTTCCAGGCGGCGCAGAGCGACGATCCGCTCGAGACCGCGAGCGTCGAGGTCGCCATGCAGTACAACGACGACTACACCGAGAACATCTACACATACGCCAACAATATCTGCACGACGGAGGGCGGCAGCCATCTCGTCGGCTACAAGACCGCGCTGACGAGGGTCATAAACGACTACGCCCGCAGGAACAAGATACTGAAGGACAACGACGCGAACCTTACGGGCGACGACGTGAGGGAGGGCCTGACCGCCATTATCTCCGTCAAGCTCGTCGAGCCGCAGTTCGAGGGCCAGACCAAGACCAAGCTCGGCAACGCATACATAAAGGGCATGGTCGATTCCGCCGTTTCGGAGGGGCTTTCCCGCTACATGGAGGAGCATCCCGCCGAGTCCAAGCTCATAATCGACAAATGCCTCCAGGCCTCCCGCGCGCGCGAAGCGGCGAGGAAGGCGCGCGACCTTTCCAGGCGCAAGACCGCGCTCGATTCCACCGCGCTGCCCGGCAAGCTCGCCGACTGCTCCGACAAGGATCCCGCCAACTGCGAGCTCTTCATAGTCGAGGGCGAATCCGCGGGCGGCTCCGCAAAGGAGGGCCGCGACAGGCATTTCCAGGCGATACTGCCCCTGAGGGGCAAGATACTCAACGTCGAAAAGACGAGGCTCGACAAGATGCTCGGCAACGCCGAGATACGCTGCATGATAACCGCGTTCGGCGCGGGCATCGACTCCGAATTCGACGAAACGAAGCTCCGCTATCACAAGATAATCTGCATGACGGATGCCGACGTCGACGGCAGCCATATAAGGACGCTGCTGTTGACCTTCTTCTTCCGCCACATGCGCCCCATGATAGAAAAGGGCTATGTGTACATCGCGCAGCCGCCCCTGTACCTCATCAAGAAGCCCAATTTCGAAAAGTACGTCTACTCGGACGAGGAGCTCGAGGCGACTCTCGACGTGATAGGCCGCGACAGGATAACCGTCCAGCGCTACAAAGGACTCGGCGAGATGAACCCCGAACAGCTCTGGGACACCACCATGGACCCCGCAAAGCGCATAATGCTGCAGGTCACAATGGACGACGCTATGGCCGCCGACCAGATATTCTCCGTGCTGATGGGCGATCAGGTCGAGCCGAGGCGCGAATTCATCGAGACCAATTCGAAGCTCGTTTCGGATCTGGACATATAAGGAGTTTGGTATGGACGAAAAACGCAAGAATCTCGAAATGCTCGGAACGAACGAGCTCCCCACCGATATCGAGGGCGGCAGGATACTTCCCATAAACCTCGTCGGCGAAATGAAGAGGAGCTTCATCTCCTACGCGATGGCCGTCATTATCAGCCGCGCCCTGCCGGACGTCAGGGACGGCTTAAAGCCCGTTCACAGGCGCATACTCTATTCCATGGACGAACTGGGCATGCAGCCCGATAAGCCCTACAGGAAATGCGCGCGCCTCGTTGGCGACGTGCTGGGCAAATACCATCCGCACGGCGACTCCTCCGTCTACGACGCGACGGTCCGCCTTGCGCAGCCCTTCTCCACGCGCTACCCGCTCGTGGAGGGCCACGGCAACTTCGGCTCGGTCGACGGCGACCCCGCGGCGGCCATGCGTTATACGGAGTGCAGGATGGCGAAGCTCACGACCGACATGCTCGCCGATCTCGAAAAGAACACCGTCGACTTCTATCCGAACTTCGACGAAACGCTGATGCAGCCCGCCGTGCTCCCCGCAAGGTTCCCGAACCTCCTCGTCAACGGCTCCAACGGCATTGCCGTCGGCATGGCGACGAACATACCTCCCCATAATTTGGGCGAGACGATAAACGCCGTCGTCGCCATGATAGACGATCCGGAGATCTCCGTCGACGAGCTGATGAACTACATACCCGGCCCCGATTTCCCCACGGGCGGCGTGATAATGGGCGACGCGGGCATCCGCCACGCGTACTTCACCGGCCGCGGCCGCATAATCGTCCGCGCGAAGACCGAGATAGAGCCCATGAAGAACGACCGCAGCCGCATCATCGTCACCGAGATACCGTACATGGTCAACAAGGCGCGCCTCGTGGAGAAGATCGCCGAGCTCGTGCATGAGAAAAAGGTCGACGGCATATCCGACCTCAGGGACGAGAGCTCCCGCGCGGGCATGAGGATAGTCATAGAGCTCAAAAAGGACGTCAATGCGAACGTCGTCCTCAACCGCCTCTACAAGCATACTCAGCTGCAGGACACCTTCGGCGCGATAATGCTCGCGCTGGTCGACGGCGAGCCGAAGGTACTCAACCTGCGCGAGATACTCTATTACTATCTCGAGCATCAGAAGGACGTCGTCACCCGCCGCACGAGGTACGACCTCGAGAAGGCGGAGGAGCGTCTGCACATCATCGAGGGCCTGTTGAAGGCGCTCGACAATATCGACGAGGTGATCGCCACCATAAAGGCCTCCGAGACCACCCAGGAGGCGAGGACGAACCTCATGGAGCGCTTCGGCTTCTCCGAAAAGCAGGCGCAGGCGATACTCGATATGCGCCTCCAGCGCCTCACCGGCCTCGAGCGCGAGAAGCTCCAGAACGAGGAGCAGGATCTGACCGCCAAGGTCGAGTATTACAAGCGCGTGCTCGCGGACGAGGGCCTTCTGCTCTCCATAATCAAGACAGAACTGCTCGACATAAAGGCGAGGTACGCCGACGCAAGGCGCACCGAGATCACTCAGGTGATCGAGGATATCGATATGGACGACATCATCCAGGAGGAGGATATGGCCGTCACGATGACCCGCCTGGGCTACATAAAGCGCATAAACGAGGATACCTACCGCACGCAGCATAAGGGCGGCGTGGGCGTCTCCGGCCACACCACGAGGGAGGAGGATTTCGTAAAGGATATCTTCGTCACCTCCACGCATTCGCACATACTGTTCTTCACCAATACCGGCCGTGCCTTCCGCATCAAGTGCTACCTTATCCCCGAGGCCGGCAGGACGGCGAAGGGCACCGCGATAGTCAACCTCCTGCAGCTCAGGAACGGCGAAAAGGTCGCCGCCGCATTCCCCGTCAACGAATACACCAACGGCGGCAAATACCTCGTTATGGCGACCAGGCGCGGCGTTATCAAGAAGACCGCGCTGAAGGACTTCGACAATATCCACAAGGGCGGCATTATCGCCCTCGGCCTCAGGGAGGACGACGAGCTCATAGGCGTACAGCTCACCAGCGGCGACGACGACATCATGATCGGCACCGCCAACGGCATGAGCATCCGCTTCCGCGAGAACGACGTAAGGCCCATGGGCCGCACCGCGACCGGCGTGCGCGCGATAAAACTCGACGAGGACGACGAGGTCATCGATATGACCAAGATCAATCCCGGCGATTACGTGCTCGCCATCACCGAAAGGGGCCTCGGCAAGCGCACCGAGGAGCAGGAATACGGCACGCAGTCGAGGGGCGGCAAGGGCGTCAGGACCCTGCGCCTCACCGAAAAGACCGGCAAGCTCGTCTGCCTCAGGAAGTGCACGGACGAGGAGGACATAATGCTCGTCCGCGACGACGGCGTAATTATCCGCGTCCCCGCGAGGGATATCAGCATAATCTCCCGCAACACGCAGGGCGTAAGGCTCATGCGCGTTGACGACGAGCACCGCGTAGTCTCGATAGCGAGGGCCCCCCACAACGAGGAAGCCGCCTTCGAAAAGGCCGCCAAGGAGCACGACGCTCTCGAGACCGCCTCGGGCGAAGCGCACCGTCCGGCGCCCGAGGAAACCTTCACGAGCTTCGATCTCGACTTCACCGAGGTCGAGCCGGAGGAGGAGAACTGACAACAAAGGGGCGGGGCCTTGCGCTCCGCCCCGTGCTTTGCGGTAGTAATGAACTTCGCCTTTGAACCCGAACTCATACGCCTTGCGGAGCTCTTCCACGGGAAGGGCTTTTTGCTCTGCGTCGTCGGAGGCCGGGTCAGGAACTCGCTGATGGGGCTGCCGCTCTCCGATACCGACGTCACGAGCGCCATGCGCCCGGAGGAAGTGATCGCGCTCTGCCGCGAAAACGGGTTCGCCGTCGTTCCCAAGGGCCTCGATTTCGGCATGGTGGAGGTGCATATCGGCGATAAGACGTATGAGCATACCACGTTCCGCGCGGATACCTACGCGGAGGGCGGCGCGCACAGGCCGAAGCGGGTCAGCTTCTCCGATTCCCCGCAGGAGGACGCTTTTCGCCGCGATTTCACTGTCAACGCCATGTACGCCGAGGTGCTCACGGGCAATATCGTCGATCCCACGGGCGGCGCGGAGGATATCGGCAGGCGCCTCATAAGGACGACCTCGCGCGATCCGCGGGCTATACTGGGCGACGACGGGCTGCGGATAATGCGCCTCTGCCGCTTTGCCGCGGAGCTGGGCTTCGATATTGAGGAAAACACGTTTGAAGCCGCGAAGGAATGCGCGCCTCTCTTAGCCGATATCTCGGCCGAGCGCGTGCGCGACGAGCTTGTGAAGATACTCATGGCCGACGCGAAATACGGCCTCCCCGCGCAGGAGAGCGTGCTTCGCGGACTGCATCTTCTGGATGAGACCGGCGCGCTGGACGTGATACTGCCGGAGCTCGCTCGCTGCCGCGGGGTGGAGCAGAGCCCGAAATACCACAGGTTCCCCGTGCTGGAGCACATATTCCGCACGACCGCCATGGCGAAGCCCGACATAACGCTTCGCCTCGGATGCCTCCTGCACGACGCGGCAAAGCCCGAAATGCTCGAAAAGCAGGGCAATATGCACGGGCACGACGCCGCGGGCGAGAGTATCGCGCGGGACGTGCTGCGCCGTCTGCGCTTCGATAACGATACCGTCGACCGAGCCGCGTGGCTCGTGCGCAATCACATGTTCGATCTGGACGGCAGAGCGAAGGAGCCGACGCTGAAGCGCCGCTTCGCCGGATGGGGAAAGGAGCGCGCGCTCGCCATTGCCGACATAAGGGAAGCGGATTTCCGCGGCTCCGTCGGGGAGGATATCGAGGTCGGCACCGCCGAAAGATGGCGGCGCGTGCTGCGCGAAATGGAGGAGGCAGGAGCGCCCTTCGGCGAGAGCGACCTTGAATGCACCGGCGCCGACATCATGGAGTGGGCGGGGATCGGACCCGGCCCGCGCGTAGGCGAAATAAAGGCCGCGCTGCTCATGCACTGCGCGGCGAAGCCGAAGGACAACGAGAGGGGAAAGCTCAAACGCCTCGTCCGCGACATGGCGTGCGAACGGAAAAGATAAATAAACGCAAAGAAAAAGCGGAGCCGCAAGGGTGCATTCACTTAAGGAGACGCAGGTTTTCGACCTGTAAAGCAAACAGAAACAAAAACAGATCCGCGGACGAGTCGATCCTCGGATCTGTTTTGATTTCAGCGGCCGAAAACCGCGAAGCGTCTCAAAAGAGGAGAT
>JAFZRT010000023.1 GCA_017619735.1 Clostridia bacterium | reverse complement strand
CGACGCCGACACCGACCCCCACGCCGACGCCTACGCCTACTCCGACGCCGACGCCTACGCCGACGCCTACGCCTACACCTACGCCGACTCCGACACCTACTCCGACGCCCACGCCTACTCCGACGCCGACTCCGACGCCTACACCTACTCCGACGCCTACGCCTACTCCGACGCCTACGCCTACTCCGACGCCTACACCTACGCCGACGCCTACGCCGACGCCGACTCCGACGCCTACGCCGACGCCTACACCAATGACGGCGCCCGAGTTCGTTGAGCTCAACGAGGTCAGGAGCTATAATCCGGGCATTGACGACGAATACGAGGATAAGTTCTATTTCTACTTCAATCTTGAGCTTAACGATATCGATACCTCCGAACCGGTCACGGCCAAGCTCCAATTCGCCGATATCGGCAGCGAGGATTGGGAAGACTGCCCGATGCTCGGCGAGAGCGTGCTCACAGCCGTTTTCGACGGCGACGAAACGTATTGGTCGTGTGAGGACCTTATGTTCGATATCTATACGCTCGAGTATAAGGGAGAGATCGGCTTGATGAAGCAGGCGAGGATCCTCGTAGAATTCACATACCTTGACGGCAGCGAGGATTCCGTTTCGTCCACAGAGCTCGACAGCCTCTTCATCTACAGGGGAGATTACATCCATACTGTCTCCTCGAGTTATGAGGATGGCGTCATTTCATGCACGTTCAGGGTCGACACCGCTCTGGTGCTCGATCTCACAAAGCTCGAGATGACTCAGCTCACGCTGACGAGATACCGCGTAGGCGAATACTATAATATGCAGGACATCATTAATGACGCCGATATCTCCGAGTTTGCCGAGGACGGCACGTTTAGGGTGACCTATACGCCGACTGAGCCGCTCGATCCCGATGATATCAACGACGTTATCGTCGCCTTCGATTACGCCGATCATAACGATTTCATCTACTGGCAATCCGCAGGGTCCGCGTATCTGGACGTCCCGGTCACATTCACCGCACCCACGCTGGACAGCACGCTCGTTCTTCAGGATGACGGATTCAGCTATGTCCCGATCACCGTGACAGTTGCCGACGGCACTATGTACGGCGATCTTACAGCGACGCTTGAGTATTGGAACGGCAGCGGTTACGAGCTGTTCGAGGAAGACAGCGGCGATATGACCGTTAATACCATCTCACTGAGCCAGTCCGACAGCACGACATCATGGGTGACGGAGCCATCTTCCGGCGACTGCCTTATAGCCGAGCTTTCAGAGCCCGACGGCTACGGCTTCTTCCGCGTATCTCTGCAATACGTCGACGACACAGGCCTCACGCAGTGCATCTGCAGCGAACCCTTCGTCGTTTATAAGGGCACCTATGTCCGGCCCGACGAAGAAGAGAGCATAGAGGTCGGCGACGGCTACTTCTACGCCACCTACCGTATAGATCCGGACGTGGTGGATCCCGAAAAAGTGGACACTGTCGAATTCTCCGCGACTTCCATCGGCGGAGCTGATATCCTGAATGAGATCGAATGGTTCGAGATCCATGCCGACACAGGCGAGGTAAGCGTCCGCGGTCAGATCAGCTATGCGGGCGCCGGTACCGACGAGTATTTCATCGCGACGGTCAAGCTGCTTTATACGGATACCGAAGCCGGTCCCGTTACCGTCGAATGGGAAGTTGAATCGAGCGTTGAGATCGTTATCGAATACGGTTACTCCGGCGGTATCCCGCCGGAGGTCGTCAGCTCGGAAGTCATAGATCTCGATTCGACTTTCTACGTGACTTTCTCCCTGCTCATGAACGACGCGGAGGAGGTCACGGCAAGGCTTTACCGAGCCGTGGGCATAGACAGCTATGATTACAACGAGTGCGATGCGAGCTTCGGCACGGTCGAGCTCTATCGCTCCGTCGTATCCGATCCCTCCGAATACTGGAACACTTCGCCGGGAGACGTGTGCCTCTCATACGACGCGAGCTTAGAATACGGTGTTCCGGGGTTCTTCTACTGGTTCTATATCGAGTTCGAGTGCACGATGCCCGACGGTTCGGTAGAGTACGTATACAGCGACGACGTTCCGGCCTACTTGGGATCGTTCTTTGTCGAACCTACGGAGTACGCGGTCGCCGCTTACAATCCGGTAACGCAGGAGTTCAGCAGCTCATGGTCGATTAACAGAAACCTCGCGCCGGATCTTTCAAAGGTCAGCGTGCAGCACGTAGTTATCGTTCCCGGTTCCGATTCGGCCTCGGAAGTTGAGCTGCCGGGCAGCTGCGTGTCATTCAACTCATACGATCCGGAGAATAATTACGAGGCATATGTCTTTGCCGAGGGAGTGACCCTCGCCGGCTCTTCCGATTGGACGCTGGAACTGACCCTTTCCTATAACGGAGAACGCTTCACATGGACTTCGACTCAGTCCATGAACGTCGCAGAGCTCACCAAGTCGATCCAAAATGTCAAGCAATATCAAAACATACCCCAATGGGGCCCGCAGGAGGTTTATCATGAAGAAAAAAAGCAACGCCAAAACCTATATCGGGATCGTTATAGCGGCGATCCTGGTGCTGCTGCTGGCAAATCCAAAATGGCTTCCCATTTCGGAGAGCCTCAAAAACGCAGTCAGCGAGATGGAAGCGACTCATTTGCTCCTAAAGGGGGATACGCATGCCACCATCGCTCACATTATTACACTGTTGCTGGCTCTGGTCATCGTCTGGCTGATCTATCAGGTGCTCAAGCTGATACTTACCGCCATTGGCAAGAGAGGCGGCAGGGCCCAGAGTGTGACGAGCCTGATCTCGGGCCTGCTCAAATACATCGCTGTCATCGCGGCGGTCGTCTGGGGCCTCAGCATACTCGGCATCAACACCACGGCGGTATTGGCCGGCGTCGGCATAGTCGGCCTGATACTGGGCTTCGGCGCGCAGAGTCTCATTGAGGATATCATCACCGGCGCATTCATAATCTTCGAGAACCAGTACAGCGTGGGAGATATAATAATCCTTGATGATTTCCGAGGCACCGTGCGCAGTATCGGCGTGCGCACAACGGTCATAGAAGACGCCGGCGGCAACCTAAAGGTCGTCAACAACTCCGATATCCGCAATTTCCAGAATCGCTCCCGCAATAATTCCGTAGCGCTCGTCGTGGTAAGCGTCGCTTACAGCACCGATCTCAAAAAGCTCGAGGCCATGCTGGATGAATCCCTGCCCGCTCTGAAAGATCAGCATCCCGAGCTGTATCTCACAACGCCCCGCTATCTGGGTGTGGAGAAGCTCGGCGACAGCGGTATAGATCTCAAGTTCGCCGCTGACGTCACCGAGAAGAACGTCTTCAGCGGTCAGCGCATGCTCGCCAGAGATCTGAAGATACTCTTCGACGAGAAGGGCGTGGAGATCCCGTTCCCGCAGGTCGTAGTGCACAAAGCGGAGGAGTAATCCTTAAGACGCAATCATATGACCTGAAGTGAAAGCGCCTGTTTTGCTCGTTAACATCATCGAAAAGGCACCCGAAAGGGTGCCTTTTTAGGTCGATATGAGAAAAGATATGCGAACTCTCCATTTTATAATCACTTCCTTGTTCTTCGCAGGTAACGGTTCCTTCATCGCCCGATCCCGCTTTTCCCGCAGCGCACTAATCCTCCAAATACGCTTCCAGATAGCGCCGGCAGCCATCCGTCGGGTCGAGGCCGGCGCCGGTGTTTTCGATCATGTGGCGGATGATCTGCGTCGGGATCACAAGGTTATCGGTCTTCATCTCCTTCTTGTGGGAGCGCGCCATGTTTTCAACTACCTCGCTGATATCGCCTCCGCTGTACGCCTTTCTGCAGAGCTCCGCATCCTTTTTTCTCTGAAGCTCGCAGCATTTGCCGTGCCCGAGGCGCAGTAGCGCGGCTATCCCGTAAGTAAGGGGGAGTATCGCGATCAGCGAGATCCATATGGGTATCCGCGTGGCAAAGCCGTAAAAGTCGTTCCAGCCGCCCTTATCCTCGCCGATAAATACCACCATTACGAGATACACCATGGCGTAGATGAACACGGGTATCAGGGCGAGGAACGATTCGCCGAATCGAACGAGGTGGCTCTTGATGAAGCAGCAGAACGTCACGATGGACAGAACGGGGCAGACGCCGTGCAGGAAGAAGCGCGAGCCGGTGAATATCAGCACGAACCCCTTTACGGGGGCCAGTATGCACAGCGAGACGAGGAATGTGAGCGAAACAGCCGTAACGGAGATGTGCATCAGTACGACGATCCAGTCCGGCAGATGGTAGTAACCCGTGCGAAGCCCGTCGATGGTATAGGGGATGCACAGCAGCATTGTGAGCCCCGCGAGTATGTTCGAATCAACGGTGAACATACAGAATGTGCGTATGCCCATATGGTCGAAGTTTTCGTCGAAAAGCGTTACAAGGTTCATCGTCACGCCAACGCAGACGCACACGGCGACTACGCTCGCTCCGATCAGCGCCAAAAGGCACTGGTTACGGTTGCTTCGAATGACGGGATCTTTCATTGCCGTATCCTTTCCTTCGTTCGATCTGTTGCTCTACTTTGTAATAATACCAGAAATCGGCATGGTAATCAATAACCTGCCCGTTTTTGACAGACAGAATAAAGCCGCCGTGTGATCGGCGGCTTTTTGCTGTTTGGATCCGTTATTTATAAGTATCCGCGGTGATGCTGTCCAGATCGACGTCCTTGGTCTCCTTGACCTTCGTCATCAATACGATAAGCGATACCGCCATGAAGGGGACGCAGATGAACAGGAACAATAGATCCATGGAAACGAAGTTCTGCAGCACTATGAACAGCGCCTGACCTATGAACATGCCCGCGCCGATCATGACCGATATAGTACCCATGACCGAAGCGCGCATCCCGGAGGGGGAGGACTCGGCGGGCATTGTCAGTATGAGCGTGTCGGACATCGACCACAGCCCGCCTATCGAGCAGCCGTAAGCGATACCCGCGGCGGCGGGGCCCCAGTGCATGCGGCACGCGATGACGAATACGAGCAGTCCTGCGAGCGCCAGGCCGCCGAGTATCAGACAGGCCTTCTTACGGCCCAGGCGGTCGGAGAAGAAGCCGCTGACTATGGTGACTATGCCGTTGACGAGCGGATAGATGATGAGCGCGATCGACACGAGCTCGGTCGTCATTGCGCCTTCGAGCACCGTTGCGTAATAGGAGGTATAGAAGGTGGTCGCGAAGAACAGGAACCCGGCGATGAGTATCCAGCGCAGCTGATGGTTTACGAATATGAACTTCAGCGCGCGGAACACGCCGCCCTGTTCGGCGGTGCTGCTCTTTGCGTCCTCCTCCGCTTTTGCCTTGCGCTGCTCGGGCGTGAGCGAGAGGAACGAACGGCGCTGATCGACGAACACCGGTGTCTCGCGGACGAGGAAGAACGATACCGCGCCGATGACTATAGCGACTATTACCGGTATAAGGTAAACCATGCGCCACGAGGTCGGCACGTCGTCGCGCAGGAAAATCCTCGACATAACGCCGATAAGCGAAACGCTGATGAGCGCTATACCCTTTGCCACAAAGCTGTAGGTCGCGCGCTTTTCCTTCGGCGCGGTCTCCATGATATAGAGCACCTGCATATCGTTCGGGGTGAAGAACATCATGGCGAGCATGCCGAGTATGTACTGCACTACGCTGTGGCTCGTCATGACTATCAGCATCCCGACGCCCATGCCGATCGTGTTGATCATGAGGAACGGGCGGCGGCCGAAACGGTCCGACAGCGCCTTATAGAAAGGCGTGATGATGAGGAAGAGGTTCGACGCGACCTGCCACGGAGCGACGGTGTTTATGGCCGTCTTGTATTCCGGCGCGCTGACGCTGCGGGACGTGATCCCGAAAAGGTCGAACAGCGCATAGGGCTGCATGGCGGCGTTGACGTTGGACGTTATCTCATCCACGATATAGATGATCGTCAGCACGATCATTGCGAACAGCAGATAGTGCACGCCCTTCGGACGATTCGTTTCCCGGTCGAGACGGGTAAGCTCGCGCTGCTCGCGCGTAAAGTCGATCTTGTTCTTCATAGGCTGTCCCTCCTTGTTCTTCCGCAGATGAGCTTATTACAGAAGGATGAGGCCCATCGACGCGCGCAGTATCAGTATCGCGTCGGAGGAGGTGACGACTCCGCTGCCGTCGACGTCCGCGTTTGCCATATCAAGCCAACTGCTGTCGATAAGTCCCAAAGCATAGCGCAGCACGAGTATCGCGTCCGTGCCTGTCACCGTGCCGTCGCCGTTGGCGTCGCCCGGGAGCGTCACGCCGGGGGAGGCGAATCTTGCCACGACGTTTTTGAGGTTGGTTTCCGCGCTTGTTATAAGGGCGTTTTCGGAGATGAGCTCGCCGCCCGTCGAATACCAGCCGAGGAATACGTTCTGGCCCATGGGACGCGCCGTCAGCTTATCGTACGCAGACGAAGGCGACCACTTGAGCTCATACCCGATATAGCCGGGGCCTGCGGCGGCGACGGAGTCGAAATAGAGCTGCGGATTGCAGGTAAGATCGAGAGAAGAGATACGGTTCCCGCTGCAGTCGAACACGCTTATCTGAGGGTTGTGCGTGATATCGAGCTCGGTCAGGTTGTTGCTCCCGCATTCGAGCCAGGTGAGGGCGGGGGAGCCGGATACGTCGAGCTCCGTCAGCACATTGTCGGTGCATATCAAGGAGTTAAGCTCCGAACAGCCGGAAATGTTCAATTCGGTCAGAGCACAGCCGGAGCAGTCAACGTCGCGCAGGGCAGCGCAGCTTGAAAGATCGAGCTCGGAGATGGGGTTGTTGGCGCAGGTGAACGCGTCGAGGCCTGCGCAGCCCGTGACGTTCAGCTCCTCAATCTCACAGGAGCTGCTGAGCAGCATGCGCAATATGGGGCATCCGGATACGTCGAGCCGGGTGATGCTGTTAAGATCGCAGGTCACCTCATAAAGCTCGGAGCAGTCGGAAACGTCGAGCTCGCCTACAAGCCCCATGTTGTAAAGACACAGTGCGCTCAGCCGCCTCGGAACGGTATCGGTAAAGAAAGCGCCGTAGGTATACAGGATCGAGTTCTCGTGATCGTAGTAGTAATAGCTCCATCCGTCGGGATAGGCGGGATCGTAGTAGCCGTTGAAGTTCGCGACGATCTTTTCGCCGTTCTTCACACCGCCGGAGTCCTCCGTTTCCATGAAAGCGAGCACTTTCTGATAATCGTTCTCATCGAAACCCGCCGGAGTCGGGTGTTCTTCTTTGACCGTCGTGACGGCCGAAACGGGCATGCAGACCGCGGCGAAAACGGCCGCGAGCAGTACAGCAAGTATGCGCTTGATCATATCGAACCTCCCAAAGACGCTTGCGTAAGCGGATTGCCTTACGCCGCATGATTATTCTATTTCCATATTCGGTCATTGTCAAGCCGTCGGGTAGGCGTCGGAAAAGCAAATGCAGCGTGTAAACAAAAAATTGATTTCAAAACAATGGATTGATAATTGATTCCGTTTTCCACGCGCTTTATAATAGTATTACACCGGTGAAAATACAAAGGAGATTTGATATGATCGTATTGGGCGAAACGATAAAGGAGCTTCGTCGGCGCGACGGCAGGACTCAGGAAGCGCTCGCCGTGGAGCTCGGAGTTACCGCGCAGGCGGTTTCAAGATGGGAAAAGGGGATATGCTGCCCGGATATAGAGCTGATACCGTCCATAGCGAACTACTTCGGGGTTTCCATCGACGAGCTGTTCGGGTATGACAACGAAAGATCGAAAAAGATCGACGCGGTTTTCGGCAGGATATGCGCGATGATCCGCGAGAACAACGGGCGGGACGTCTCGATGGACGAGTGCATAGCGCTCGCGAGGGAGGCGCTTATCGAGTTTCCCGGGAACGCAAAGCTATCCCTTGCGCTGGCTTCCGCGCTTTACAACGCGGGATACGTCCGCCGCGGGGAGTTCCATATCGACGGACCGGACGGATACGCCGTATATGACGTTGAGAGGCACAGGACCTACCCGGAGTGGCAGGAGGCGATCAAGCTTTATGAAAAGCTCCTTCCCGAGCTGCAGAGCGGGGAGCTGCGCCAGAAGGCGGTAACGGAGCTTTCTCAGCTCTATAAAAACACCGGCAAGAGCGAGAAAGCGCTTCAGCTCGCACAAACAGCGCCCGATATCGAGGCGTCAAAGCCGTTTCTCCGCATCAATGCCTTTGACGGCAGAGACGCTTCAGCGGCATGCGGGGAAGCCCTGATCGAAACGGTCCGTTTGTCCGCGGAGCTCATTGAGAGGATAACGCTCTCCGATACCGGAACGCCGCCCCGAATTGCCGCGGAAATGGTATCCGGCGCCGTTGGCATGCTCGATCTGTTATTCACCGACGGCTTTTACGGGCGGCTCAGCGGATTTGCCGCATGTCTTCATATGCTGCGCTCCTATTACCTTTGGCTCGCGGGGGAGCGCTCCGCCGCCTTCGAGGCGCTCGATCTGGCGCTCGTCTGCGCAAAAGCGGCCGACGGGCTTCATGAAAGCGGGAAGGAGTATTACACCTCTCCTTTGCTGCGGAACGTTAAGCTCCACGCTGTTCCTGCGGGATTCGACATCGCCCCGGAGCTCCCGGAGGTCTGGCCGTGGTGGGACGTTCCGGAGTATGAACGAGTCAAGGCCGAGATGACGGCCGATCCGCGATGGGAGGAATGGGCCGGAAGAACGGCAAATAAATGAAACGGCTTCCACAGAGGTATTTTAAGCCGCTCCGCCCTTTGCGGAGCGGCTGTTTCCTTGATTGACGGAGCGGGATATGATATAATTGCACAAGAGCATCGTCCGGAGGATCACATGATAAAAAACGTTGCGATAGTCAGTCTGTCAAAGGGCACGATAGGGGAGAGCTTCGTAAAGCACGAGCTCGAAATCGGCATAAAACGGCTTGAAGAAATGGGCCTCTGCGTCCGTTTCATGCCCCATGCGCTCATGGGCATAGAGTACGTGCAGGCTCATCCCGAAAAGCGGGCCGAGGATCTTCTCGCGGCGTTCCGCGATCCAGATATCGACATGATACTTTGCGCGATCGGCGGGGACGATACATACCGCATGCTCCCGTACCTGTTCGATCATGACGAGCTGAGGGAAGCCGTATCCGAAAAGGTCTTTCTCGGTTTCTCGGACACCACGATAAACCATTTTATGCTGCGAAAGGCGGGCCTCGCGACCTTCTACGGGCAGTCGTTCCTGGCGGACGTTTGCGAGCTGGAGGATGATATGCTCCCATATACGAAGTGGTATTTTGAGGAGCTGATACGCACCGGCACAATAAAGGAGATTCGGCCGAGCGGCGTTTGGTATGAGGGCAGGAAGGATTTTTCCCCCGATCAGATCGGCGTGCCGCTCGTTTCTCATCCGGACAGCGGTTTTGACCTGATACAGGGCGCGCCAGTGTTCTCCGGCGAGATACTGGGCGGCTGCATAGATTCCATGTACGACATGTTCTCAAGCGAGAACTATGGCGATATGCCGTACCTCTGCCGAAAATACGGCCTTTTTCCCGACAGCGCGGAATGGACGGGAAAGATACTCCTCCTCGAATCGAGCGAGCTCAAAATGCCGCCGGACAAATACCGCAAAGCGCTTGAAGCGCTGAAGGAAAGAGGCGTTTACGGAGCCGTATCGGGAGTGCTCGTCGGCAAGCCCATGGACGGGGCATATGCCGTGGAATACAGGGAAGCGCTGAAGGAAGTCGTCGCCGATCCTGCGCTGCCGATCGTCTGCAACATAAACGTCGGTCACGCGCAGCCGCGCTGCATAATCCCCTTTGGCGTGCCCGCGGAGGTCGACGCCGTGGAAGGCGTGATCCGCTTCAGTAGGCGCAGCAAGCTTAGGCCACAGAGGCCGTTCAACGATAAGGTAAATATGAACCCAAAAGGAGAACAGATATGAAGATACTTGTACTTAACGGCAGCCCCAAAAGGGAAAAGAGCGACGTGATGCACATTACGAACGCTTTTCTCGACGGCATGCGCGAGACCGGCGCCCATGATGTGAAGATAATAAACGCGATCGACAAGCATATCGAATACTGCACCGGCTGCTTTGCCTGCATGCACAACGGCGGCGCCTGCATACACGACGACGATATGCGCGGGATACTCCGCGACATACTCGACAGCGAGCTGCTCATCCTCAGCTTCCCGCTCTACTGCTACGGTATGCCCGCGCCGCTGAAGGCGCTCATCGACCGCATACTGCCGCTTTCCTCGATGGCCATGGAGAAGGTCGGCGACCGTTACGAGCACGTGGGTCAGGCGGATTTCTCGCGCCTCAGGTACGCCATGATATGCGGATGCGGCTTTCCCAACAGCAAGCATAATTTCGAGCCCGCCGTCGCGCAGTTCAAGCTGCTCTTCCACAGCGACGAAGTTGTTATCACCGTTCCGGAAAGCCCGATGTTCAGCGAGCCGACCGCCCTCCCCGTAACCGAGCCGCGTCTTGCGCTCGTCAAACAGGCGGGGAGACAGTTCGCCGAGAGCGGCAGTATCGACGGAACGCTTCTTGATGAGATATGCTCTCCCATGATACCCGAGGAGGTCTACGCCGCCATAGTCAACAGCGGAGTGTGACTGCATCCTCCGGCCGCGGACGATTCTATTTTGATTCGAGTTTTTTCTACTTTGCCGTTATTTACCTTTGAGTCGGACGGCGTTATAATCACAATGCGGCCGACGAAACACAAAAGAGGTAAAAAACTATGGACAATCTAAAAATCGGCAACTACATTCAGAACCTGAGAAAGGCGGCCAAGCTTACTCAAAAGGAGCTTGCCGAAAAGCTCAATATCTCCTTCCAAGCCGTCTCCAAATGGGAGACGGGGGAGTCTCTTCCCGATACCGGGATACTTCTCGAACTGTGCGATATCCTCAACACGTCCGTCGATAAGCTGCTCAACGGCGGAACGATAGCGGTGAGCGGACGCAAGCTCATGCACGTACAGGACGTTATCGACGGCTTTCAGCACCTGGAGGCGGTCGGCAAGTGCTTCGGCGAAAACTGCACCTTCTATACCGGAATGATCGAGGGCATCAATAACAAGATGAACATCGACATACTCGAGTATCTGGCCGATCCGAATTACAGACAGGTCATGTATGCGGAAGTCATAATCCAGTGGATACTCGAAGGCAACACCGTTGATATCGACGAGGTCGAAACCATGTTCGAGAACAAGCGTATGGTCGAAATGATCAAACGCTATCTCGAAAAGACGGAAGGAAACGAATGAAAAAGCATCATCCGCCAACTCTCTGCCAAACAAAAACACCGCTTTCCGAACGGAAAACGGTGTTATATTATTCTTCAGCGGTCCTTCTCGCCGCTCCTCACCATCAGCTTCGCCTTGAAGGATATCGCCCTCGGCGTGTCCATGGAGTCGAATTTGACGATGTTCGCGCCGTTCTTGACGTCCACGTCGATTATCGTGCCCGGGCCGAGTATCGGATGATCCACGCGCTGACCCGCCTCGAACTGCGGGCGCGTGCCGTCCTCGGGAAGGAATCGCTCGCTGACCCGTATGTATTCGCGTGCGTCCTTGATGAGTCCCTCCCTGCGCGGCTCAGTGTATTCGATAAGCTCGTCCGAGATATCGAGTATGAACCGCGACGGGTAGCGCGGCGAGCCGTCGATATTGAAGCCCTCCGCCTCGGAGAGGAACAGCCGCTTTTCAGCCCTCGTCATGGCGACGAATGCGAGCCGGCGCTCTTCCTCCATGCCGGGCATCGTCGCTACCTTGCGGGACGGGAAGACGCCCTCGTTCATGCCGCACAGGAAGACGTACGGGAACTCGAGGCCCTTTGCGGCGTGCACGGTCATCATCTTGACCTTCGCGGGAGCGTCTGCGGTATCGTTGTTCGTGAACAGTGCTATGTGAGCGAGATAGTGTTCAAGCGTCGCCTCCTCGCCGCAGGAGGTCTCGTACTCGTATATGGACTGCTTGAGCTCTGCAAGGTTATCGAGGCGCTCCTGACTGCCCTCGGTCCTCAGCGTCTCCTCATAACGGCTCTCGTCCAGTATGGAGGCCATAAGCTCCGATATCGGCCTTTCGTTCTGATCCGAGGAATAGCGCTCTATGAGCTTTATGAACTGCGCCGCCTTCGTGCCCTTCATAACGTCGTCGTCCACGAGACGGACGAGCGCTTCGTACAGCGAGCAGCCGTGCGCGGCGGAGTATTCCTCCAATGCCTTCATGCGGCTTATGCCGATATTGCGTTTGGGGACGTTGACGACCCTGCGGAAGGCGAGATCGTCCTTGTAGGATATCATGCGCAGATAGCTCAGCGCGTCCTTTATCTCGGCTCTGTTGTAAAACTGCACCCCGCTGTAAATGGCGTAGGGCAGCTTGCGGCGCCGGAATACCTCCTCCAAAGACCGCGTGACGTAATGCGCGCGGTAGAGTATCGCGATATCCTTCGGGTCGACGCCCTTTTCGCATAGACGGGAAATCTCGTCAGCGATCCATTCCGCCTCGGCTTCGGCCGTGCGCGCGTGGTGGCACAAAACGGACTCGCCGGAGGGAAGCGTGGGGATCAGATCCTTCTTTATGCGATGACGGTTCTTTTCGATGAGCGAATTCACCGCCGCGAGTATCTGGGGCGTCGATCTGTAATTCCGCATCATCATTATCGTCTTCGTCGTGGGATAATGCCTGTCGAAATCGAGCAGGAACTTGACGTTCGCCCCGCGCCAGGTGTAGATGGTCTGATCCGGATCCCCGACAATAAACAGGTTCTTATGGTAGCCGCAGAGCGCCTCCATGAGCTCGTACTGCAGATCGTCGATATCCTGAAACTCGTCGATCATTATGTATTCCAGGCGCTTCTGCCATTTGAGGCGGATATCCTCGTTCTGCTCGAAAATGTAGAGCGTGAACTTGATGAGGTCGTTGTAGTCGAGACCGAAGCATTTCTTCTGCTGGTACATGTACCCGTAAAAGATGATGTCGTTCGTTTCCCTGGCATCAAGATACTTCGCCCTCAGCGCATCTAGATCCATGTTGATAATATCGAGATAGTAATCGGGATGCTTGAACAGCTTCTGCATCTCGATCATGTCCCGCGCGTTCGAGAACGTCATATCTCGAAGCGTGAGGCCGCGTTCCTCGTAGATGATGCGGAGCATCGAATCGATATCCGAATTGTCGAGCACGAGGAAGCTCTTCGGATACTGCACTGCAAAGCTGTCCTCCTGGAGCACGGATACGCAGAAGCCGTGGAACGTGTTTATGTAGCCGGTGTCGTTGTCGCCGGTCAGGTTGTGGATCCTCTGCCGCATCTCGTTGGCGGCCTTGTTGGTAAAGGTCACGCAGAGTATGTTCCCCGGGAGTATGCCGAGCTCGTTCACGAGGTATGCGAAACGGCGGGAGAGGGCCCGGGTCTTTCCCGAGCCGGCTCCCGCGATGACGCGAACGAAACCTTCTGTTGTTGTGACCGCCTCCAACTGGGAGGGGTTAAGGCCTTCAAGCATGCTTTACCTTTCGAGATATGCCATAAGCAGAGAATACGTGTTCCTGAGCCCGTCGATATGCGTGCGCTCGTAGCCGTGGCTGTTGGCGGTGCCGGGGCCTATCGCGGAATGACGAATGTCGTGCCCCGCGACTATGCTGGTATCGCCGTCCGTGCCGTAATGGGGAGTGAATATGTCCATCACGAAATCCGTGCCGGAGGAGATCGCCGCCTCGCGGAGCTCGTTCGTCATGCCCCAGTGATAGGGGAAGCGGGAGTCCTTCGCGAATATGGAGACCTTGTGCTCATCCGAGTTCTGATCGGGGCCGGTGGGAGCGATATCGATGGCAAGGAAATCCTTTACGCCGTCCGGCATCCAGGAGGTGCCGTGGCCGATCTCCTCGTAAGCCGCGAAGTAGGCGTATACCTTGCGCTTTAGCGCTATGCCCTCGTCCTTTATGGCCTTCATGGCGGTCAGCAGCACTGCGACGCAGGCCTTGTCGTCGATGAACCTCGATTTTATGTAGCCGTTCGACATGCAGAACCTGTGGTCGAGGGCGATCATGTCGCCTGTTTCAATGCCGAGAGCGCGCACGTCGTCCGCAGTCTTCACGTCCTCGTCCAGCACCACGCAAACGTCGCGCCTGAAATCGGGGAGCACGTTTCGAAGCTCCTCCTCGGTGACGTGTACGGAGTTGGGCGTCCTGCAGATGCAGCCGGTGAATACCTTTCCGACGCGCGTATGGATGCGGACGTTCTCCGTGACGCTGTAGAAGGGATAGAGGCCGCCTACGGGGCACACGTTCAGCGTGCCGTCGCGGTTGATATGCCTCACCATGAGGCCGATATCGTCGAGATGAGCGCTGACCGTTAGTGCGTTGCCCTCTCCGCCGAGATCCGCGATAACTCCGCCCTTGTGAGTGAGCTCATACGTATAGCCGAGCTCGTTCAGTATCTCGACCGTGAGCGCCTGTATCTCCTCGTACTGGCCGGTGGTGCTGTCGACCTCCAAAAGCCGTTTGAAGACGTCGATACAGTATTTCTCGTCAAAGTTGTACATGTTTATTTCTCCCTTTCTGAATTATCAATCAAAGCGTTCCTTGGCGTTGAAGGTGCGGCAGAGCACCTTGTAATCGCCGAATACCGTGAGCTTGTCACCGGGAAGGAAAACCGTCGACGCGGTTGGCGCGTCGATGCTCAGATCCGAATGCTCGACGAGCATAACGAGTATGTTCTTCTCCTCCTTAAGGCCGGTGCGGTTGAGCGGGACGTCGGCGTAAGCTTCGGGGACCTCCTTAAGATTCACCTGTGCTATGGAGCCCTTGCCAATGTGGTCTATCAGCATGACGGTATTGACTGCGTCGGTGTGCATAATCTTTCCGGCCAGCTTTTCGAGCTTGGAATTGATCCACCCGCGAACACTCTTGATACGCAAAATGATTATGAGCAGCGCCACCGCACCGAGTGGGATGAGCACGCCTGCGAAATACCCGCCTATCTGCGTCAGCTTCAGCGACATGAATACGTTGATGAACGCGGATACGACGGAGATGTTGAACACGTACCCGAAGAGCATCGTGACGCGCGCAAGCCGGCGGCGGTGCCTTGTCGAGAGTATCATCTCGCTCTCACGCGTGGTGAAGCCGCACCCCGTAAGGAGGGACGTTACCTGAAAACGCGCCTTTTCCTCGGGGAGGCCGACGAGTCTGAACAGTACGGTAAACAGCTCGGAAATGACCCAGTAGAGAAGTATGAGCAGAGCGAATAGCGATGCGGCAACATAAATGTTCATAGACTGCTTGCGCCCGCGGAAGGACGCTTCCTCCGATCATGAAAGTTAAGAGCGATCCTACGGTTTTTCTTTATGGATACTTTACCATATCCCAATGTCTTTTTCAATGGCATTCCGATCATAATAAATGAAAAACGCCCCCATTTCGGCAAGGCGTTTCATATGCGCATAAAATCTGTCGCCCGGCACAGGCGGATATGGATGACAAAGACCGCCCAATGCGCAGATCAACGGCGCGGCGGGCGGGGGACTATCCGCGGACTTTCAGAATGTCGAGCGTGTGATTGGACGCTCCGATCAGATCCTGCCTTTCGCATGTTGCAAAGTGATACTCCATCCATTTATCAAAGGTGTACCGGTCCATATCGTCGATGATCCCTCTCATGTAATGAGCCGCTCCGTCGGTCGCCACAAGCTTTATCCTGTCAATAGGGAACTTCGAATCCAGCAGGGCAATATCCTCGGTTCTTACCAGCTCGAATATTTCTTTCGGCTCGCTTTTGCAATGCCAGTCGTCCGTCAGCAAAGCGTTGTCATTCATGACTTCGCTCAAATGGTTTTCCATAAACACATACTGGATTATTGTGGGCTCGTTCATACAATAGGCGACAAGTATAAATCCGCCCGGCTTCGTAACGCGCACTGCTTCGGACAGCGCCCGCAGTTTATCCTCAGGAGTGTAAAGGTGGTACATGGGGCCCAACAGCATCGTCAGATCGAAGGAACTGTCCGGGAATGCCGAAAGATCCAGGGCGTTGCCCTGTATCGCCGTGATCGGTTCGCTCCCGTCGAGCTTTGATCGCAATACGTCCAAATTGTGCGGCACCAATTCGACCGCCGTTACGGAATACCCTTCCTTTGCAAGCGCAACGCTGTACCTGCCCGTACCCGCGCCGACTTCCAGTATGGCGGGGGAGGCGAAATGGGAAATGCATTCTCGTATGTATTTCATCGTGGTCAGATATTCGACCTGACCGTGCTGAGATAATAGCCTTTGTTCTTCATCTCTGCTGTTATAGTATTCTTCGAGCAGACTCATATTTCACCTCGCAGTATTACGATATGGATAGATTTTCGATTTTGATCCATTGCTTCCTGCTGCAATGATACCATTCGGAGAAATGATTGTAAAGCCGTAAAGCGTCCGCGCGATATCATCCCGCAGGGGATATGTTTAAAAAAGCAGTGATTTGGAAGACAAATCACTGCTTTTCATGTGAAAGACCGCCAAAGTGATACACGCCAGCAGGCTGTTTTCCCGCTGGCGTGCTTGCCCTTATCGAACGTATTGCTGCTCGATCTCTACTCCGCATTTGAACTCGACCACGATGCCTTCGTTGATAAGCACCGGCTTATACGAATAACTCATATCCATCCTGCGGATCATGTCCATAAACATATCCTTGCGGTTGGAATCATCTATAGCTTCCATCCGAATTCTTCGGCATACCTATGAATGCTGTCGTTACATGATTGAGGGAAATTGGGCTAAATTGGGTTCGAGTCCAACAGGACGGACACTTTTTCGGTTTCTTTGGAGAGCAAAGAAACGCAAAAAGTACACCGGATTTTCGGGGCGATTTAGGCGGTTTTGGACAGAAAAAAGAGGTCCCAAAGCAGCGGGATGACAGCTCCGGGGCCAGTTGTTATCGAACGTCGATAAAAAAACCTCGTTTGTCGTGGTAGACAAATGAGGTTTCTTTTGTGTGAAAGAGCGCCAAATAATACACGTTCGCTGCCTCGCCAAACCGGAATTTGTCAATTGTCAAAACTTTATTATCTGCTTATCTTTTTCTCTTGACCGGCAACCAGATCGCGCTATGGTAGTCCGGATCTGTTTTTTCTCCGTTCACGCAATCATACCACTCCACATTGGCATTGCCGCAAAGCTCATACTCCGGATTTCCCGGCAGCCATTCTTTGAAGATTCGCGTGTTAACGCTTTGAAGAGCTTCCGGGATTGGGCCGATGCAGTCAAACACCGCCCAGTCGCTCCGAGGAAATTCATAGACGACCATGCCTTCCGGCACGTCTCCGCCCGTATATCTCCCGGCAACGAGATACCGGAACTTTCCATCGCCGATGTCGTCGATACAGACGCCGTATTCACCAATGCAGTTATCCACCAACGCCTGTTCACAGGGATTCGACGGAGCGTTTCCGGCATACACGTTGTAAGCATACTTTTCGCAGATTTCTTCCCAGAACTTTGGAATCTCTGCATATGCGGTTTCATTGTCGAACACTTTCTGAAAGCCGATGACCTTAAACGGGAACATCGGTGTGATTTTGTAATCCATCTGATTACCTCCCTGAATGGATATTTTGATGGTCAAGGGGAGAAAGGTGTTCATTGCTGCTCCTCCGTCGCGTACTCGTGACGGTGTTGAACCGTGGAAACGGGAGAATGCTTTCGTAAAGCTTTCCGGCGTTTCATAACCATACCGAAATGCAATGTCGATTACTCTATCTTCTGTATCCCGAAGATCCACAGCCGCCCGGTACAGTCTGCGGTTTCTTATATACTCTCCGATACCGTATCCGGTCAACAGAGAGAATACCTTCTGAAGATAGAACGGGGAAATATTCACCCGATCCGCAACATCCTGCGCACTGATGTTATCGGTCAGATGTCTTTCAATATAATCGATTGCCGTACGAATGCAGGTTAACCACTCCACCAACATGCCCCCCCTTCCCTTGATGGTATGTATCATTATATCATTCCAGGTGGAAACTGTCCTGTCATTTACTGTTCAGATCTGTCATATGCCAGTATAGCATAAAAACGTGAGTTTTTTAATCATTCACCACACAAAAAACCTCTCTTGTCTTGGTAGACAAAAGAGGTTTCTTAGGTGTGAAAGACCGCGTAAAAGTACACCAAAGCATAGAAAGACCGCGTAAAAGTACACCAAAAGAGAATCGGATAAGTCGGGCTTTGTCACTCTGAAAGATTGATCCAGTATCTTTCCAGATAAACGCCGCGCTCTTTCAAATAGACGGTCGACTCATACTTACCGCCATTGTTCAAAATGGTTTTTCGACTTCCTTCATTCCCCTGAACACAGCATACCAACACGTGAAGAATCCCCAGCTTTCTGCATTCCGGCAGGACGAGTTTCAGCATTTGTGTGGCATAGCTTTTTCTTCGCTCGCTCGGACAAACGGAGTAGCCGATATGCCCAGCATACTTCTCCAGAAATTCATTGAAATAGTGGCGAATCTGAATGACGCCCACGATTTTGTTGTCGGATTCCCGCAGATAGATATACTGTGTCATCGGCACAAGATCGGAAGGTGTCGTTTCGGCGTGCTTAAGCGCCTCGACCTGATCCAGCCAATCCTGTGTCCGGTCAAAACGCCGCAACGAGCCGCAGCCGTCCATGGAGCCTCCGTATTCGAGAAACTCCCTGCGGTACGCCTGTATCTGCTCGTCGTATTCCATCGAGGGTGCTATTAATTTCATTTGCAGTTTCTCCACAAACGAAGATTTCCGTAGTGATTATAGCATATTCTTCGTCTTCATTCAACAAAATAACCTCTTTTGCCCTGGTAGACAAAAGAGGTTTCTTTGATGAGAAAGAGCGCGCAAAAGTGCACCAGAGCATAGAAAGAACGCCTAAAAGGTACACCGAAGAACACCGATCAGCGAACCGAATTCGTCTTCGGTCAGTTCGCGAACCAGCCCCACACATGCCAGAATTCAAAGCTTCCGGCGGACAGCGCGCAGGCAACGTAACCGAGGACGAAGAACATGGCGAACACGAGCAGCGCGATCAGCGCCAGCGTGCGCAGGCGTCGATTCGTTTTCGGCTCGAACCGGACGTGTGCGGGAAGGGCTGGGAGAACGGGAGCTCCCGTCGCCGCGGCGATGGTGTTGCGCTGAAATCTGCAGAAGGATGTTACCAACTGTTTCATAAGCGCCCAGTAATACTTGCAGCCCACAGCGGTGAGAACGCCGAGTGCCGCCAGAGCGATGCCGATGATCACGCTGCAAAGATACGGCATTGCAGGGATTAGCGAATAGGGGCTTGCGCCGACGAGCATGCAAATACCGACAGCGATAAACGCAATAGATGCGATG
>JAFZRT010000022.1 GCA_017619735.1 Clostridia bacterium | reverse complement strand
TTCCCGGGGCTTTTGTGGAGCTGGTGAGCAGATTCGGACTGCCTACCTCTTCATTACCAACGCACCCTGAGGGCTTTTTTCTTGATGTGATTTATCGTGTCATTTTGCAGTTTTATCAGTGTTTTACTGGCTTTTTCAAAACCTCTTGTCGAAGCCTTACGCAGCTTGCCGCGGCCTGTTTTCGCCTGTTTTTTCGTGCCCGTTTGGGTTTTGGTTTGGGTTTTGGGTTGGAAGTGAAAAATGCAAAATCATATTGATCAAGATATGCGGATCGCTCTCATTAAATCGCCCATGCGCCTGCCTTGCCTGCGGTCACGAGCCTTTTTTCCCTCACTATGCGGGCAAAGAGCCCGATCGTTTTACTCTTTATCCGGCGGATCTATGCGTATCATGCGGTAGCCGACGCCGATGTGAGTTTGAATGCAGTTTTTGCAATCGGGGTTCGATTCGAGCTTTTTTCTCAGAGTTGCCATAAAGACCCGAAGTGAAGCGATATCGTTCTCCCAACTGCTTCCCCATACCTTATGCGTTATAAAGGTATGCGTAAGCACCTTGCCGACGTTGGCGGCAAGCAAACATATCAGCTTATACTCTATCGGCGTCAGATGAATGGGCTCGTCTCCGAGAAAAACCATTCCTGCTGCCATATCGATCTTCAGCTCGCCATTTATAAACAGCGAGCTCGCTGCATTTTTATCCGTTTGAATGACCGAGAGCCGCCTTTGTGCAACGCGTATGCGCGCAAGCAATTCTTCGACCGAAAACGGCTTTGTGAGATAATCGTCGGCGCCGCTGTCCAGCGCGTCTATTTTGTCGCGGTCTTCGCTGCGGGCGCTGATAACTATGATCGGCATACCCGACCATGACCTTATCCGCTTTATCACCTCTACTCCGTCCATATCCGGAAGGCCTAGATCGAGCAGCATTATATCGGGGTTATGCGAGGACGCCTCCAGCACGGCGCTCGAACCGTTTTCGGCCGCAATGAATTTGTAGTCATGCATCTTCAATGTAGCGGAAATGAGGTTCCTTATGGGTTTGTCGTCCTCAACAACAAGAATCAAAGGTTTATTCATTCAGATCCACCTCGCTGAGCGGCAGTTTAAAGCTGAATACACAGCCCGAAGGAACGTTGTCATCAAGTATGAGCCCGCTTCCGTGAGCTTCAAGTATAGAGCGGCACAGCGGGAGCCCCAATCCCATGCTTCTCCGGCTGTCTCCCACGTCGTTATCCCCCGTGAAGAACATCTCAAACACCTTTCCCTTCCATTCATCGGGTATTCCCTTCCCCGTGTCGCTTACGCTGATCACCGCGTGCTTTTCATCCGACACGGCCCTGACGGTTATTGCGGAGCCGGCCGGCGTATGCTTAACGGCGTTATTCACGAGGTTTACTATCACCTGAATTATAAGCCTTGCATCCATTCTTGCAAGCATGGGTTTATCGCCCGTTTCAAGCTTTATGACATGCTCTGCGGATCCTCGGTCGATATGGCGCAGCGCTTCCTCAAGCACATCCTCCACGATCTGATCCGATACGTCGAGCTGAATGCTTCCGTCTCCTATTTTGGAGATGGAGAGCAGATTCTCCACAAGCCCCGTCAGCCATTCCGCGTCATCGCGGATGTCGGAAAGGAGCCTGTCGGTCGTCTCGTCGTCGAACATGGCGCGATTGGTCAGCAGCGTGTCGGCATTGCCGGAAATAGAAGTCAGCGGGGTCCTCAGATCGTGAGAGATCGTTCTGAGAAGATTGGCGCGCAGCTGTTCGTTTTTTGCAAGCACGGCCGCTTCCTCACGCCCCTTCGCGTTGCGCAGATTCTCCAGAGCAAGTCCGCATTC
Organism: Clostridia bacterium; assembly: GCA_017619735.1. Taxonomy (GTDB): domain Bacteria; phylum Bacillota; class Clostridia; order Christensenellales; family CAG-138; genus UBA3857. The sequence continues at coordinate 42,865 of JAFZRT010000022.1, read as the reverse complement.
GCCGAGTATCGACTGCACGATGCCTTTCTCCGAAGTGTCCGTCCCCCGGCGGGCAGCGCCCATGCCGAGCACGCCGCAGACGCTGTCGCCTGCCCTGATCGGAGTATAAACGAATTTTACCGATCTGTGCGCCTTTGTTCCCGTGCCGGACTGCGTTTTGTTGGAATATGCCCATTGCGCGGCTTCGAAATCGGAGCCTTCGGCAGGCGCATCCTCCGATTCCTCCCTCCCGGCAAAGAAAAGCATGCCCGAGGAAAGACCGCTTTCATCCGCAAAATAGACGGAGGTATCGACGTTGAGCAGCTTTGAAATGCGGGATGCGGTGATGGTAAGTATCTCCTTCTCGTCCTTTGCTCCCTGAAGTATGCGGTTCGTATCAAAAAGGAGCTTGGTCCTGAAAGCGTCGCCCGCAGAGAGCTTCGCCTGCGCTTTCAGCTTGGCCGCAAGCGTACTCGTCGTTATGGATGCTGCGAGCATGATGGCGAATGTGACCGGATATCCCGTTCCGAACGCGCGAAGGGTAAGTCTGGGTTCTGTAAGAAAGTAGTTGAACAGTATCACGCCGGCAAATGATCCTATCGCCCCGCAGGTATAGCCCTTTGTCAGAATAGATATAAGGAATACGCAGAGCAGGTAGACGGTAATAATATTCGCATCGGTGAATCCGAGCTTCAGAAACAGCAGACCTATCCCAGTAGCCGCCGCAAGCAGAGCTGCGGTGATTCCCATATCCTTCCACGAAGGCAGCACCGACTGCTTGAAAGTACCCTTTTTACCGTAGTATCCGTCCAGCGTGCCCGTATCGGGAATAACGTGGATATCTATGCCCGGCACTAGTTCGAACAGCCTTTCTGTAAGCGACGGTCTGAATAACAGACGCCTGCGCCGCACGGTGCTGATCCCTATGACGATCTTGGTAACGCCGGACAGACGCGCGTATTCTGCGATCTGTTCCGGAACGTCGTCGCCGTGTGTGGTCACTGTTTCGGCGCCGGCGGCTTCCGCTATGCGGATGTTGGCCTCAAGACGCTTTCTGTCCTCCGGATCCATCGTTTCATAATCCGGAGTGCGGACGTACAGGGCCGTAAGCTGGGAGCCGAAAACCGAGGCCATCCTGACAGCGGTCCTGACAACTCTTTCATTTGATGGAGAAGAGGAAAGACAAACGAGGATATGCTCGTTCATTGTGCTTCTTTTCTGTTTGCCGGCTGATTTCAACGAGATTACTCCTTCCACAGCTGCCGATCGACGCTCCTTTCGCTTTTGTCGATCAACATTATATCATATAATTCCGCTCTATTCCATTTGTTCAAGATCCTCTTTGTCGATCTGTCCCGGATCGCAGGGCGTGTCGAAATACAGGATACCGCTGGTCTCAAATTCCTTAACGGGATCGTTTTCCAAACCGCGGCGGCCCTTTCCTGAACGGCGTATCGGCTCTGTCGAATGGATCTGACGGCCTCTTATGAATCGGTCGAGCTTTATCACCGGGATCAATCCGAAGGCAAACAGAGCTGCCATTGACACAATAAGCACAACGTCCTCCATGCATAACACCTCCAGGTCAGATCTTGAAGCATTTTCGAAGAGCGCCAAGCTCGCCAAGCGCAAGCAGAGTGGTATCTCCCGAGAGCATGGTATCCGGCGTTACGGTGAAGTTGCTTATCCCTCCCCGTTTCAGAGCAAGTATGTTGATGCCGTATCTTTTTCTTACGTCCATGGCTCCAACGGTTTTACCGAGCCATGCTTCGGGCACCTTTACTTCGAATATGGCGTGCTGCTCGTCAAGCTCGATATAATCCATGATATGATCCCCCGTATATCGCACCGCCGTCCACTTGGCCATCTCCTTTTCGGGATAAACGATGTGATCCGCGCCGTTTTTAAGCAGGAACTTGGCCTGAACATCGCGCTCCGCTCTTGCGATCACGCACGAGGCGCCAAGCTCCTTCAGCAAAGACGTGGTCTCCAGCGAGCTTTGAAAATCTCCGCTGATAGCCACTATGCAAAGATCGAAGTTCTTCACTCCGAGAGACCGCAGAAAGGCCTCGTTGGTGCTGTCGCCTATCTGAGCCCCGGTAACGAAGGGAACTATATCGTTAACACGCGCCTCGTCGATATCCACAGCCATTACCTGGTGCCCGAGCTTTGAAAGCTGCATAGCCGCATGTCTGCCGAACCTGCCCACGCCTATCAATAATACCGTTTTCATATTCATTGTACCCTGCCCCTGCCGTGCAGGAGCGTCCTTTCCGATGATGTTGGTTTTGCCGCAAAGCAGCCTTCATGCGCTTGAATTATTATCCCACCATGATGCTCTCGATCGGGAGCTTTGAATTCGTTCTGTTGCTCGAGGAGAGGAAGGCGTAAACAAATGTCAGTCCGCCCACCCTGCCCATGAACATGAGCAGCATCAATATGCACCTTGACGCCGTGCCGAGCCCCGGCGTTATGCCGAGCGAAAGCCCGACCGTACCGAGTGCGGAGGCGGTCTCAAACAAGCAATCCTCCATTGGCAGCCCCTCTATGCTGCTGATCGCCGCCGCGCCCACGAGGAACAAAGCCAGATACATTATGAAGAGCGCGCCTGCGGTCCTGACTGCCGCCGGCTTGATTCGTCTTCCGAAAAGCTCAGCATCCTCCTTCTTTTTAAATACCGATACAACGTTGGCGGCAAGCAGTACAAACGTCGTCGTTTTCATTCCGCCCGCCGTAGAGCCCGGCGAGCCTCCGATCAGCATCAATGCGGTCGTGATGCATTTTGAAGGGCCCGAAAGCTCCGTCAGATCGAAAGTGTTGAACCCGGCCGTCCTCGGGGTGACAGCTTGAAACAGTGAAGCGAGCATCCTTTCACCCAACGGCAGGCTCCTCATATCCGTAAAGAAAAGCCACAATGCGGGGATGAGTATCAAAATGCCCGCAGCAGTCAGCACGACTTTGGTCTGCATGCTGTATTTGGATACCTTAAGCCTGTTTTTTCGAATGTCATCCCACGTAAGGAACCCAATGCCGCCGATCATGATGAGGAGCATCACGGGCAAAGTAACGGCGGCGTTTGCCGAAAACGCCGTAAGGGACGAGAAACTTCCCGTTTCGGCTCCCATAATATCAAAGCCGGCGTTGCAGAATGCGGAAACCGAATGGAACACTGCAAACCATACGCCCTTTGCTCCGAACCTTGAAACGAATGCGGGAATAAGAACCGCCGTACCGATAAGCTCGACTGTAAAAGTACCTTTAAGAACGAATTTCGTCAATCGAACTATACCGCCCAGTTTAGGCGCGGACATTGCGTTCTGCATAGTGCTTCGTGTAAAGAGCGAGAGCTTCCTCCCCGAGAGCATAGTTACCGCTGCGGCAACCGTTACAACGCCGAGTCCCCCGATCTGAATAAGGATCAGTAACACGCTCTGGCCGAATCCGGACCAGCACGATGCGGTGTCCTTAACTGTAAGCCCGGTCACGCATACTGCCGAAACGGCTGTAAACAGCGAATCTCCGAACGATGCGGAACGACCGTCTCCGGAGGATATGGGCAGCATCAGCAGAACAGTGCCGGCAAGTATAACGGCAGCAAAGCCGAGGATAATAATGATCCACGGCGATACTCTGCGTTTTTTTTCGAGCACTTCGTCCATGACGCTCTCCTTTCCCTTTTGCACCTTAATTGTACTGCGTCTCGTTTTAAGACAGTGTTAAAGCACAAGCCCGGGCATTAAGACAATATAAAGATTCAGGCGCCGTTGCCAATATGCGCGATATGATGTAAAACGCTTCGGACTGACCGCCGACGCGGCGAGATCCGGGCATGGAAAAAGCCCGAAGCGTACGCTTCGGGCAGAGGATGAGAACATTTATTGTACTTTTTTGCATGTCCCGGGAAAACTCCGGCTAAAGAAAACGGGCAGAAAAGCAGATAAAGACGGTTTCCTTGAGATTTTATCGGATCGCTGTGGAATACCTAATCTTCATCCGCATAAGCTGCGGCACACTTTCGCGAGCATAGCTATTACAAATGGAGGTGACGCAGCGAGCGTCTCCGAAACACTCGGACATTCCGATAAAGCAGTTACCCTGAGAATGTACACACATGCGAATGAAGAGTCAAAAAGAAAGGTCAACAACCTTGTTGAAGAGCTCCTAAAATAGGTAAATTCGTGCAAAAAAGCAGGTCGAAAGGCCTGCTTTTTTGCACAGTTTGGGTTTTGGTTTGGGTTTTGGGGGTCTCTGACAAAACACCAAAAAAGAGCAACCCCGAAAAACCTAAGGTTTATCGGGGTTTTTTTGGAGCTGGTGAGCAGATTCGGACTGCCTACCTCTTCATTACCAATGAAGTGCTCTACCTACTGAGCTACACCAGCACGCCGTCAAGCGACGGTTGATATTATAACGAATAGTTTCCAAGAATGCAAGTCTTTTTTTCGTTATCCCGCAATATATTATCAAAACGCGGCGCGGGGCTCCCGCCCGCTTTTCCCGCGGGGCGGACGATCCGGCATATATTTTCCCCAAAATGTATTGCAAAAACGGCGGGCATGTTGTACAATTCGATTGACTCAAACGAAAGGAGATCAAAACCATGGAAGAAGAAAGAGATTTCGTAGTCTTCACCGATGAGGAAGGCAACGAGTTCGAGCTTGACGTTATCGATTATTTCGACTACAAGGATAACGAGTACGCCATACTTGTCGACTGCCGCGAGGATGCAGACGAAGAAGAAGAGGGCGGCCTCTATATCATGCGCATCATCGTCAGCGAAGACGGTGAGACCGAAGAGTTCGTTCCTCCCGAGGATGAGGATATGGAAGAGCTCATCGCTCTTGCCGAGCAGATACTCTCCGAGGAAGAGTGCTGCTGCGACTGCGACGACTGCGACTGCGAAGACGGCGACTGCGGCTGCGGCGAGCATGAGCACGACTGCAATTGCGGCTGCCACGACAAGGACTGATCACGGCCGGATGAAGGCGTCCCCGCGGGGGCGCCTTTTTTCACGCCTTTTTTTCGCGGCGCACGGGCTCATTTCCACAACCGGTGGGGTTGACAATCGGGGGAATTATCAATATAATGTATATGTAGGATAATGTGCCCACGAATACGATAAGGATGAAGCAAATGAATCACGAGTATACGGTCAGCGACATAAAGGTAATGGAAGGGCTCGAGGCGGTCAGGGTACGCCCGGGCATGTACATAGGCAGCACGGGCAGCCGCGGGCTGCATCACCTGCTGTGGGAGATAGTCGACAACTCCGTCGACGAGGCGGCGAACGGCTTTGCCGACACCGTGACGGTCACGCTCGAGCGGGACGGCTCCGTCACCGTCGAGGACAACGGCCGCGGCATACCCGTCGGCATACATGAAAAGCTCGGCGTCTCCGGCGTGGAGGTCGTTTTCACGCAGCTGCACGCGGGCGGCAAGTTCGGCAACGACAGCTACTCCTATTCCGGCGGTCTGCACGGCGTCGGCGCATCGGTCGTCAACGCGCTCTCCGAATGGGTGAAGGTGGAGGTCGCGACCGGCGGCCGGCTCTACGCGATGAGCTTCCGCAGCTATGAGGACAAAGACGGCATGCACTCCGGCATACCGGAGGGGCCGCTCACCGAGATCGGCCGCACCCGCCGTCAGGGCACGAAGGTCAGCTTCATGCCCGACGCGAAGGTATTCGAGACGGTCGAAATGAATTTTGAGATAATCTCCCGCCGCCTGCGCGAGCTCGCCTACCTCAACAGGAGCGTCCGCTTCAAGCTTTTCGACCTGCGCGAGCGCGGCAACGCCAAGGAGCGCGAATACTATTTCGAGGGCGGCATCTGCGATTTCGTCAAGTACCTCAACAACGACAAGATCCCCCTTTACGAGGAGCCGATCTACATATCCGGCAAGAAGGACAGCATAGTCGTCGAGATAGCCATGCAGCACTCCGACGGCTATTCGGAGAACGTGTTCTCCTACGTCAACAACATCCCCACGACCGAGGGCGGCACGCATGAGACGGGCTTCCGCTCCGCGCTGACCAAGGTCATGAACGATTACTGCCGCAGGATAGGGCTTTTGAAGGACAAGGACGCCTCCCTCTCCGGCGAGGATTTCCGCGAGGGACTGACGGCGGTGATATCGCTCAAGATGCAGAACATACAGTTCGAGGGCCAGACCAAGACCAAGCTCGGCAACACGGAGGCGCGTCCCGCCGTGGAAACCGTGATGCTCGACGGGCTCCCCCCCATCCTCGAGGATCTGAAGAACGCGGCGCTCTCCGCGATGATAGCGGACAAGGCCGTGAAGGCGGCAAAGGCGCGCGAGGCCGCGAGAAAGGCCAAGAGCATGGCGCGCGAAAAGTCCAAGCTCGAGAACGCGCCCCTCGTTGGCAAGCTTTCGAGCTGCACCGGCCGCGATCCCAAGCAGAACGAGCTCTTTATAGTCGAGGGCGACTCCGCGGGCGGCTCCGCGAAGCAGGGCCGCGACAGGCGGTTCCAGGCGATACTGCCCCTGCGCGGCAAGGTGCTGAACGTGGAAAAGAAGCGCGTGGAGCAGGTCCTTGAAAACGAGGAACTGCGCTCGCTCATAACCGCTCTCGGCACCGGCATAGGCGAGGACTTCAACATCGACAACCTCAAATACGACAAGGTCGTCATCCTCTCCGACGCGGATCAGGACGGCGGGCACATAAGGGCGCTGCTCCTGACCTTCTTCTACCGCTACACGAAGGGGCTCATCACCGACGGTCACGTCTACATAGGCCAGCCCCCGCTCTACAAGGTCCAGAAGGGCGATCAGGCCATCTACTGTCAGGACGACCGCGAGCTCGAGCAGGTCACGAAGGGCATGCGCGGCTACACGCTGCAGCGCTACAAGGGCCTCGGCGAGATGAATCCCGAACAGCTCTGGGAGACCACGATGGATCCCCGCAACCGGACAATGGTGCGCGTCAACATCGACGACGCGGCGACGGTCGAGCATCTGGTGACGCTCCTGATGGGCGACAAGGTCGCTCCGCGCAAGGAGTACATTTCCGAGTTCGCCGACTTCAACAAATCCGATTCCTTCACGGGAAAGGCCAAGCTCGACGTCTGACGCTTCAGATAAGCTCGATCGACGAACAGCTCAGTTCATACGCGATACGCTGCTCCGACTCACCGTCGGGCAGCGTTTTCTGATACTCCCGCGACTGCAGGCGGCCCCGTATCGCGACCGTGTCGCCGGGCATGAGCCCGCCCGCGAACCTTGCGCTGCGGCCCCACGCTATGCAGGGGATGTAGTCGCTCCTGCCGTATCTGCGGCCGACGGCTACGAGGATATCCGATATCTCCCTTGAAAAGGGCGTGGTGCGGTAGACGACGGGCCTGCATATGCGGCCGGTCATCTGCGCGTCGTTCATCCACGGCTCGCATTCCGCAAGGGGCCTTGCCGCGCGCGCGAACACGGTTATCACGAGGTGGCTGCCGTCCTCCGCGCGCCTGTTGTAGGAGCGTATCTGCCCCGCTATCCCGACGGGGGCGCCCGCCTCTATGCGGACGTCCGAAAGGAGCGCCTCCGACACGGTGACGGGCAGCGCATCCCTTGCGCCGGAAAGCCGCGGCACCGAGAGCCGGAAGCTGTAGAACGCCTCCCCGAACGCCTCGTGGTCGAATACCGGCGCGGAGAGCGCCTCCCCCGCCAGTCTTATCGTGTTGAAATGCTCCGTCATGTCAGACCCCCGCAGATGTTGATAAGGACATTTATTATTATTCGCGGGAGTCGGAAATAGAATAAAAAAAGTTCCGGCGGGATCCTTCCCGTTCCGGAACAGTTTTTATTTCCGCTTTTCAGACGGGCAGCGCCTGCGCCCTTATGTACTCGTCGGCGTCGTGAAGCACGCTTCGCAGCGCCTCGTGCCGCAGGAGGAGCTTCGCCTGCTCGTAGGGGCGGACGACGAGTCCCTTTATCTCATGGCCGGCGCGGGGCGAGACGTCGCCTCCGTACCGCGCGAGGAAGAACACGACGGTCTTTCTGCCGCCCCTCTTGCGCGGGGAGCGGTATTCGACGACGCGGCGGAAGCCCGTGTCGAGCACCGCGTCGACGCCGGTCTCCTCCTTTATCTCGCGGGCGGCGGTCTCCTCCTCCGTCTCGCTGCCCTCGACATGGCCCTTCGGGAAGCCGAAAACAGACCCGAGCACCAGTACGTAGTACGGCACTCCGTCGACGGTCTTATAGAGCACGGCTCCGCAGGATTTTTCCATGACTTTACTCTTCTTCATCTTCCTCCCGGCGCGCAGCGAAAAACATCGCCGCGGCGGCGGGATCGTTTTTGAGCTCGGCGAGGGCCTCGCGGCTCAGTACCGAGTCGGTGCCGAGGCAGTCCCGGCAGCGGGAAAAGCACTCGGGACAGATGCAGCCGAGCTGTCCGTCCTCCGCCTGTACCATATAGGTCCCGCATTCCCTGCACATACAGCGCATACGCTCACTCCCCCAATACGGATCCGACGATCGCCGGCAGGTCGGAAAACGACGCGATGGACCGCTCCGCCCCGAAGCCCCTGCCGAAGCCGTAGGAGGCGTGTATGAACGGTATCCCCGCATGGCGGGCGGCGTGCATGTCGCGCTCCGTATCGCCTATGTACACCGCCTTGTCAAGGCAGTTCCGCTCGATTATCAGCTTAATGTTGTCGCCCTTGCGGAGGCCCGTGCGGCCTATGCACTCGATATCGCTGATATAGGGCCCCATACCGTGATAGTTCAGGAACGACTGGATATAGCCGTCCTGACAGTTGGAGACTATGAAGAGCTCACAGCTTTTCGCAAGCTCGGGAAGAAGCTCCGCGACGCCGGGGAAAAGCTCGCCCCCGAACATGTTGAGGCGGCGGTTCTCCTCCTCGCAGCAGGCGGAGAGTATCTCCCATCTGCGGACGGGCTCGATATCTGGGAGCAGCGCCTCGCCTATCTCGGGCACGGTGCGGCCCATCATTACGGCCATGCGCTCCTGCGTGAGCTCTATGTCCACTCCGTATTTGCGGAACATGTCGTTCCATGCTATGCCGACCTGATACGACGAATCCCAAAGGGTGCCGTCGAGGTCGAATATAAGGCCTTTGCCGCTGTTCTTCATCGGTCACTGCTCCATGAATTTGATAAGCGCCTCGTTCTGGAAATCCATGCCGCGCCGCGTGAGGTACATGCTGTCCTCCGTTACGGTCAGCCAGCCCTCCATCTCCAGCTCGGAGACCGCGGGGGCGTAATGCTCGACGGGATCGGCGCCGAAGCGCTCCGCGAACGCCGCGCGGGGGACGCCGGCCGTCTTGCGAAGGCCTAGCATTATGGTTTCGAACATCTCCTCGTCGCGGGGGATCTTCCTCGTATCGCGGACGGGGAGCTTGCCCTCGCCCAGCTCGTTTATGTATTCGCCGAGGCGGTCCGTGTTGTTGAAGCGGGTCCATTCTCCCTTTAGGCGCAGCGCCGAATGGGAGTTAAGGCCTATCCCCAGATATTCGCCGTTGTCCCAGTAATTGAGATTGTGTCTGCACTCGAAGCCGGGCTTCGCGAAGTTGGAGACCTCGTAGCGGCGGTACCCCCTCTCGGCGAGGAACTCAAAGCCCGCGTCCTCCATATCGGCGGTATCGTCGGGATCGGGGAGCTGCACGCGGCCCTCCTTCACGTCGTCAAAGAGGGGCGTGCCCTCCTCGAGTATGAGGGAATAGGACGAGATATGCGGGAGCCCGAGCTCCGTGACGAGGCGGAGGGTGGCAATATAGCTCTCCCCCGTCTGGCCGGGGAGCCCGTGCATAACGTCGGCGTTGAGGTTTGTGAAGCCGGCGCGGCGGGCGGCTGATACGGCGTCGACGAAGTCCTGCCGCGAATGGATCCTGCCTATCGCGCCGAGCTCCGCGTCGTTCGCGCTCTGGAGCCCCAGAGACAGGCGGCCGACGCCCGCGGAGACGAGCTCCGAGAGCTTATCGTAAGTCGCGGACTCGGGATTCGCCTCGCAGGTGATCTCCGCGTTTTCGGCGATATCGAAGCAGTTTTTCGCCTCCGCCATGAGGGCCGCTATCCTGCCGGGCTTCATGCTCGTCGGGGTGCCGCCGCCGATGAAAACGGTTTCGAACGTCCTGTCCTTCATGAGGGGGGCGTATTTGCGCATCTCCGCGACGAGCGCGACGAAATACAGATCCTCGCTGCCGCAGTCGGGGAAGCTCACGAAATCGCAGTAGCGGCATTTCCTTTTGCAGAAGGGTATGTGGATATAGAGCCCTGTCATCAGTTGATGCGAAGCACGCTCATGAATGCGTCCGAGGGAACGGAGACCGTTCCGACCTGCCTCATGCGCTTCTTGCCCTCCTTCTGCTTTTCGAGGAGCTTTTTCTTTCGGGTTATATCGCCGCCGTAGCACTTCGCGAGAACGTCCTTGCGGACGGCTCTTACGGTCTCGCGCGCGATTATCTTGCCGCCTATCGCGGCCTGTATGGGTATCTCGAACTGCTGACGGGGTATGACCTCCTGTAGCTTTTCGGCGACGGCGCGGCCCTTTGCGTAGGCCTTGTCGCGGTGGACTATCGTCGAGAGCGCGTCGCACATATCGCCGTTGAGGAGGAAGTCGAGCTTCACGAGATCGCTCTGCTCGTATTCGCCGAGCTCGTAATCGAAGGAGGCGTAGCCGCGGCTCCTCGACTTGAGGCCGTCGAAGAAATCGAATATGATCTCGTTCAGCGGCATGCGGTAGGCGAGCTTGACGCGGTTCTCCTCCAGATAGGTCATGTCGATAAACACGCCGCGCTTCTCCTGACAGAGCTCCATAATGGAGCCGACGAACTCCGGCGGGGTCATTATATGCGCGTTGACCATGGGCTCCTCCATGCGCTGTATCTCCATGGGAGAGGGCAGGTTGGAGGGGTTGTCGATCATGCGGACGGAGCCGTCGAGCATCACGACGCGGTAGATGACGGACGGCGCGGTGGTGACGAGGTCGAGATCGAACTCGCGCTCGAGCCGCTCCTCCGCTATCTCCATGTGCAGAAGGCCCAGGAAGCCGCAGCGGAAGCCGTAGCCGAGCGCCTGACTGGTCTCCGGCTCGTAGGAGATGGAGGCGTCATTCAATATGAGCTTGTCGAGAGCGTCCTTCAGCGCGCCGTAATCGGCGCCGTCGGCGGGATATATGCCGCAGAACACCATGGGGTTCGCGTGCTTGTAGCCGTGCAGGGGCTCCTTCGCCGGATCGGACGCGAGGGTTATCGTGTCGCCGACCTTGGTCTCCGCGACGGATTTTATGGAGGCGGAGATATAGCCGACCTCGCCCGCGGTCAGCTCCTTCACGGGCTGGCGGCGGGGGTTGAAAATGCCGACCTCGGTGACTTCGAACTCGTTGCCCGAATGCATGAAGCGTATGCGGTCGCCCTGACGGACGGAGCCGTCCATCACGCGCACGTAGGAGAGCGCGCCCATGTAGTTGTCGTAGAGACTGTCGAAGATGAGCGCCTTCAGGGGGGCCTCCGCGTCGCCCTTCGGGGCGGGGACGTCGGAGACTATCCTTTCGAGCACGGACTCGACGTTCAGGCCCGTCTTCGCGGAGATTTGCGGCGCGTCCTCCGCGGGGAGGCCTATTATATCCTCTATCTCGCGGATGGCGTTTTCGGGATCGGCGGAGACGAGATCGATCTTGTTTATCACGGGGATTATCTCAAGATCGTTGTCGAGCGCGAGATACACGTTCGCCAGCGTCTGCGCCTCAATGCCCTGCGTCGCGTCGACGACGAGCACTGCTCCCTCGCACGCGGCGAGAGCGCGGCTGACCTCATAGGTGAAGTCGACGTGGCCCGGAGTGTCGATGAGGTTGAGCATGTACTCCTTACCGTCGCGCGCGGTATAGAACATCCTGACGGCGGTGGATTTGATGGTGATGCCCCTCTCCCTCTCTATGTCCATCGAGTCGAGGAGCTGCTCCTCCATGTCGCGCTCCGCGACGGTCTGGGTCAGCTGCATGAGCCGGTCGGCGAGGGTCGATTTGCCGTGGTCGATATGGGCTATTATGCTGAAGTTGCGTATCAGTTCTTTGGGGAATGCCATGGGTCCTCCGTCCGGCGGGGTAGATTATTCGATCATGGAGCGGGCCGCGGCCTCGACGGCTTCGGCGGTGATGCCGAACTTTTCGAAGAGCCTGCCCGCGGGGGCGGACGCGCCGAAGCTCTTCATCGAGACGAGCTTGCCGTCCATGCCGATATACTTGTAGAAGCTCATGCCGCCCAGCGCCTCGACGGCGACCCTGCGGCGGATATGCTGCGGGAGCACGCTCTCACGGTATTCCTCGGGCTGCTCGTCGAAGAGCTCCATGCAGGGCATGGATACCACGCGGACGCGGATGCGGTCCGCGGCCATTTTCTCGGCCGCCTTAAGCGCGGTCTCGACCTCGGAGCCGGTGGCGATCAGTATAACGAGGGGCTCGCCCTCGCAGTCCTTGAGCACGTAGCCGCCGCGCATCGCCGCCTCGCCCGTGCCGGGGAGCTGCGGCAGGCCCTGCCTCGAGAGCGCCATCACCGCGGGAGCGCGAAGCTTCATCGCGGCGAGGTAGGAGGCGGCCGTCTCGCGCCCGTCGGCGGGACGGAAAACGTACGTGTTGGGAGTCGCCCTCAGCATATCGAGCTGCTCGATCGGCTGATGGGTGGGGCCGTCCTCGCCTACGCCGATGGAGTCGTGGGTCATTATATAGAGCACGTTGAGGCCCATGAGCGCGGAGAGCCTGAGCGCGGGCTTGAGATAATCGACGAATACGAGGAACGTCGCGCAGTAGGGGCGTATGCCGCCGTAGAGCGCCATGCCGTTGGCGGCGGCGCCCATCGCGAACTCGCGGATGCCGAAGCGGAAATTACGGCCGGAGTAATCGTCCTTCGAGAAGTCGGAAAATGCCTTCATGTAGGTAAGGTTCGAGGGGCCGAGGTCGGCGGAGCCGCCGATGAGGTTCGGGATCCTCTCGGTGAGCCTCGTGAGCATCATTTCGGAGCATTTCCTCGTCGCGAGCTTGGCGTCGTCGTCGAACTGCCAGAGGGCGGGATCCTTCACGTCGACAGGCAGCTCGCCGCTCTCCCACGCCATGAGTTCGGCATAGAGCTCGGGATACGCGGCCTTATACGCCGCCATGAGCTCGTCATGCCTGCGGTGCTCCTCGGCAAAGCCGCGGCCGAGCTCCTCCATATGGGCCCTGACCTCTTCGGGAACGGTAAATTCGGGATACTCCCAGCCGAGGGAGCTCTTGTATGCGGCGATGTTCTCCTCACCGAGGGGGGAGCCGTGGGAAGACGCGGAGCCCTGCTTGGGAGTGCCCTCCGCGATATTGGTGTGAACGATAATGAGCGAGGGCTTGGCGGTTTCCGCTCTGGCCTCATCGAGCGCTCTTTCGACGGCGTCGGTATCCTCGCCCGAGGGGACCTCCAGCACCTGCCAGCCGTAGGCCTCGAAGCGCATCCTGACGTCCTCCGTGAAGGCGAGATCGGTCGAGCCCTCTATGGTGATGCGGTTGGAGTCGTACAGCGCGATGAGCCGGCCGAGGCCCAGCGTGCCCGCGAGGGAGGCGGCCTCCGAGGCGACGCCCTCCATCATGCAGCCGTCGCCCATGAGGGTATAGGTGCGGTTGTCGATGACGTTATAGCCCTCCCTGTTGAAGCGGGCGGCCATGTGACGCTCCGCCATCGCCATACCGACTGCCATAGCGAAGCCCTGCCCGAGGGGGCCGGTGGTGGCTTCGATGCCGGGGATATTGCCGTATTCGGGATGCCCCGCGGTGGGAGCGCCGAGCTGGCGGAAATCCTTTATGTCGTCGATGGAAACGGGATATCCGAACAGGTGCATGAGCGAATAGAGCAGCATCGATGCGTGCCCCGCGCTCAAAACGAAGCGGTCGCGGCCGATCCATTCCGGCGCCTTGGGATCGTGGCGCATGGTCCTCCACAGCGTGTACGCCATGGGAGCCGAGCCGACGGCAAGGCCGGGGTGGCCGCTCTTGGCCTTCTGGATCGCCTCGACGGCGAGCATCCTCATAGTGGTAACAGCGAGTTTGTCGATGTTCTGCATGTCCGATCTCCTCCGTTTGATGCAAATTGATGAGCGGCTTCGGGGCCGCATACATATCCATTGTAATTATACTATGCATACGTTTTCATTTCAAGGCTCGCCGATCTTATATAATCGCGGCGAAGGGAAAAAGAAAGGGCCGGGTTGAACCGGCCCTTGTGTTTTTGCTCATTCGCAACAGATCACGCGTTTTCCGAATGAAGCTCTCTCTACATGCGTATTTTTCCGGGGATCCTTTTTCTATTTTCATCGTGCGCTAAAAAAGCAAGAAGCGCTTCGGTTTTGTCACCGAACATCGGACCATGAGCAAACTGATAGACTATTGAACCTGGCTCTTGAATGTTATACTCAATGCAGATAAGGTTATTGTCATCGTCTACTGTCATATCCCATGCTACTACATCAAAGTAATCCAACATTTCATGCTGCTTTTTTACCGTATCGATCAGTTCCTTCCAACACGGCACTTTATTGTCCTTGAGGTTCAATTTGTTCTTCTCCCCGGCTAATGTATAATAGTATTCTCCGACAAATCCATCATCGCTGATCGGGGCCACGTTGAGAAATTCTTTTCCGTTAACAAAAGTAATGTCCGTAAAACTTCCCTTTATACCGAATCTTACGCACGGAGCAAAAGCATAAACCTCATTTGCGTCGCGCCATGTAGTAACACGAATAATATTGACCGAGCTTGGATTGAACTGATTGAAGAAGGAATGCTGGACGATTGTTTTCTGAATAATAAAGTTTGATGAAGATAAAGACTCAAGGAGACGTGATAGATCTTCGTTGCTTTGAACAATCGCCTTTTTTACTCCTTTTCCCGAGTTTGTCATTTGAGTTTGCTTAATGATTATACATGACTGGTCATATGATCGTATTTTGTCAAATACTTTATTAACATACTCTTGAGTAATAACCGAACCGTAGGAATGTCTTTCCTCGTCATAATACCTTCCGTTGATCCTCTGTGCTATAGTAGCAGGAAAACGCATAGAAGGCAGTACTCTGCAGAACTCATTTTTATCAGCCCAGGTTTTTGCTTTTGCCAAATCATTATAATACGGGAATGCAACGGTTGCGAGGATTGAATGCGGAATGAATCTCGGATCAACAGTCCCCGTGATTCCATAATACATTCGATACCACTTATAATTCACTTTACGAACACCATACTTCTTCCAGAAATCGTTGATTTCCCTTTTTTGTATGGGCGAAAGATCAGGAAATCCTTTCCCGGAAAGAAACGTATCCGGGAAGCGATCAAGACGTTTGTACCACCTGTATATGCTTTCTTTCTGTATCAAACCTGCAGAAAAAGCTTTTATGGAATGAAAAAGGTTTTTGATTCCGGTAAAGCGAAAAACCTTCTTAACAAGATCCTTCATGGCTGGTTATCCTGTCCTTATCTCCCTTTATCGGGAAAAGTAACGGTCGATTCAGATCCTCGCGACGCCGCTTTGGGGAACTGCCCGTTATGCATTTATCATTTTCAGGTAATTTCTAACCGTTTCGCCGCAGCCGATCAAATCGACATACTGCCTGAGGAATTGCGACATCCAGTTGCCCTCGATCACGACCCATCCCTCATCGGTCAATGCAAGGTCCCAACCGACAAACGGCTGTTCGGGCACAACGGTTGCCAACTCGCGGGCGAGCGCGAGCAATTCGTTCCACCTGGGTATCACATAACCGATGATCTGCTTGCCTGAATCGGGATGGACGATAAACCATTCGCCTTGCTCGTTCCTTCCTCTGCTGACAATAATGCCGGTATCGACGTCCACTGCGGCAATGATCCCTCCGGATCCCGCATTGTCGACGCAGGAACCGCCTCTTCCCATCCTGAAAAACGGATAGATCAGATCCGTTTTTCCGTTAACGGTAACGGATACGATCCTGACTGTGTTTACTGAGGATGGATGGAACTGTGCGAGTTCGTCGCACTGATCGATGAACTCTTCAACGACGCATTTGCCGCTCGAAATGACGTTTTTGAACAATCCTTCGGGCGATTCAAGACTCTTCGTGTCCTTTATCCTTTGTATGCCCTTTCCCATCGATCCACTGTATTGTTTGATAATAATATCCCGATGAGAATCGATATACTTTTTGAAGAGCTCCCAATCATTGTCGTCCGATATCTCGATCATTTCGCGGCGATAGTATTTGCGGAACTTATTATATGTCTTGAACTTGTCGTAAAAGAGCTCACGTGTTTCATCCGTTCCGGTCTCACCGATCGTCCGGGCCCTCTCAATGTCGCCGAAAAAAGACTTTTTCCCGGTTCTGTTCAGCTTTTCAAAGTCCATAAGGAAATACTCGCTGTACGTGACCTCATACCTGTACTGGGCCCATTTCATCTTTCTCTTCAGTCTTTTTATATAGCGGGGATCCTTTTTATGCTCTTTGTCAACAAATGTATCGATTGCTTTTTCGAGCTTTTCCTTCCCTTTTTTCGTATTTACCAGGAATACCAAGGGCCTGATAAGCCTGCTGATCCATTTATGATTGTTTATGATATCAACAAGTTTTTCCCTTATCATTTCTTCACCTCAAATGACAATCGATTGCGTTTTCGTTCAGATCCTCGCGACGCCGCTCCTGCGGGCGGCTTCGGCGACGGCGGCGGCGACGGCGGCGCCCACCCTGGGATCGAAGGCCTTCGGGATGATGTAATCCGCGGAGAGCTCCTCATCGGAGATGAGGCCGGCAAGCGCGTGCGCGGCGGCGATCTTCATCTCGTCGTTGATGTCGGACGCCCTGACGTCGAAGGTGCCGCGGAAAATGCCCGGGAACGCAAGCACGTTGTTGATCTGGTTGGGGAAGTCGCTGCGGCCGGTGGCGATGACCCTTGCTCCGCCCGCCTTGGCGTCGTCGGGGAATATCTCCGGCGTGGGGTTGGCGCAGGCGAAAACGATGGCGTCCTTCGCCATGCTCCTGACCATATCGACGGTGACGGTATTGGGTGCGGAAACGCCGATGAACACGTCCGCGCCGACGAGCGCGTCGGCGAGCGTGCCCTGCTTCAGAGCGCGGTTGGTGACCTTCGCCATCTCCTCCTTAATGGGATTCATGCCCTTTTCGCGGCCCTCGTATATGACGCCCGTGCGGTCGCAGAGGGTGACGTCCCTTATGCCGGAGGACAGGAGCAGGCGGCATATCGCTATGGAGGCGGCGCCCGCGCCGTTGATGACGACCTTCAGTGAATCGAAGCTCTTCCCCACCACCTTGGCGGCGTTCATGAGGCCGGCAAGGGTTATTACGGCGGTGCCGTGCTGATCGTCGTGGAATATGGGGATGTCGCATTTTTCCTTGAGCTTTTTCTCGATCTCGAAGCAGCGGGGCGCGGCGATATCCTCGAGATTTACGCCGCCGAAGCTGCCGGAGATGAGGTATATGGTGTTGACGATCTCGTCGACGTCCTTGCTCTTTATGCACAGAGGGAACGCGTCGACGCCGCCGAAGGTCTTGAAGAGCACGCATTTGCCCTCCATAACGGGCATGCCGGCCTCCGGGCCGATGTCGCCGAGGCCCAGCACTGCGGTACCGTCGGTAACGACGAGGCAGAGGTTGTGGCGGCGGGTCAGCTCATAGCTCTTTTCGACGTCCTTCTGGATCTCGAGGCAGGGCTGCGCGACGCCGGGGGTATAGGCCAGCGAGAGGTCTTCCTTGGTCTTTACGGGGACGGTCGCGACGACCTCGATCTTGCCCTTCCATTCGCCGTGAAGGCGGAGCGATTCTTTTGCGTAATCCATTATCGTGCTTCCTTTCGGTCTTTATTTCTCAAAATCGAACTTGAACGGCAGATCGTACCAGTCGCGGACGGTGGTGAGGTCCTTCTGCACGCCCTCGCCCACGGGCACGCCCTTGTCCTTCCGGTCGAGCCACGCGAGGTATTCCTTCTCGCCCGCGGTGTAGATGCGGTCGCGGCCGGGCGCCTTTTCGGAGGCGCGCAGCTCGCGCAGGATGCTGCCGCAGATATGCCTGAAGGTCTCCCTGCCCATGAACGCGTCGGGATCGATAACGAGGAACCAGTGGCCGAGGTGGTACGGCCTGCGGTTGCCGTTCTCGTCGAAGCCGGTGAGCATCTTAAGGTAGCTGCCCGCCTGCAGCGCCGCGGAGAGCACCTCCACGACGGTGGCGTAGCCGTAGCCCTTGTATCCCGCGAGGTCGTCGTTGATGCCGCCCAGCGGGGCCAGCGCCGCGGTGCCCTTGGTGAGGTCGACGAGTATCTGCTCGCTGTCGGTCAGCGCTTCGCCGTTTTTGCCTATTACCATGCCCGCGGGGGTGTCCTTGCCGCTGCGGGCGAAGTATTCGATCTTGCCCCTCTGGGTGATGGAGGTGGCGCAGTCGATCACGAAGGGGAACTCCTCGTCGGTGGGCAGGGCGATCGTCAGCGGGTTGGTGCCGAGCATGTTCTCGACGCCGAAGGTCGGCGCTATCGAGGGGCGCGCGTTGGTGCCCGTCATGCCTATCATGCCCTCCTTGGAGGCCATCGTCGCCCAATAGCCGGCGATGCCGTAATGGGAGGAGTTGCGGATGGCGCCCATCGCGAGGCCGTAGGTCTTCGCCTTTTCGATGAGCTTCTCCATCATGCGGTAGGAGGCGACCATGCCCATCCCGTCGTGGGCGTCCGTGACCATGGTGGTGGGGGTCTCCTTCAATACCTCGATCTCGGTAACGGGGTTGAGTATCCCCGCGCGGATGCGGTCGATATAGATGGGCTTGAAGCGGTTGCAGCCGTGGCTCTCGATGCCGCGGCGGTCGCTCTCCATGAGCACGTCGGCGCAGATGGCGGCGTCCTCCTTTGGGAGGCCTACCGCCTCGAAGGCGGCGCGCATGAAGTCGCCTATGAGTTCCCATTTTACATAAGGTCTGGTTTCCATATTTATTCTCCCTTCGTTATTGTTCGGTATCAGTTCGCCCAGCTTCTCGATCTTTCGACCGCCCGCTGCCATTCGGCATAGCGGCGCTTGCGCTCGTCCTCCGCTATGGTCGGGGCGAACACCCTTTCGACCTTGCGGTTGTTCTCTATATCGGCGAGATCCTTCCAGAACCCCACCGCGAGCCCGGCGAGGTACGCCGCGCCGAGAGCCGTGGTCTCGACGACCTCCGGCCTGTTGATCGCGACGCCCAGCATATCGGACTGGGTCTGCATGAGTATATTGGATACGGAGGCGCCTCCGTCGACCCTGAGCTCCGAGAGGCGGAAGCCGACGTCGTCCTCCATGGCGGAGATGAGATCCTTTACCTGATAGACGATGGAATCGAGCACCGCCCTTGCGATATGGGCGGCCGTGGTGCCGCGGGTGATTCCGACCATGGTGCCCCTGGCGTACATGTCCCAGTACGGCGCGCCGAGGCCGGTGAAGGCGGGCACGAGTATCACGCCGCCGGAATCCTTTACGGATTCGGCGAGTATGTTTACCTCCGGAGCGGATTTGATGAGGCCGAGCCCGTCGCGCAGCCATTTGATGACGCTGCCCGCGTTGAACACGCTGCCCTCGAGAGCGTATTCGACCTTTCCGTCGAGGCCCCACGCCACGGTCGCGACGAGACCGTTGCGGCTGCGCATGGAGGTCTCGCCCGTGTTCATCATGAGGAAGCAGCCCGTGCCGTAGGTGTTCTTCGCCTGGCCCTTGGAGAAGCAGGCCTGGCCGAACAGCGCCGCCTGCTGATCGCCCGCGACGCCCGATATGGGTATGCCGACGAGGGATTCGAGCCCGGTTATGCCGGGGGCAACCGTGCCGAAATCGCCGGAGGACGGTCTGGGCTGGGGCATCATGCTCACGGGGATATCGAGCGCGTTCATTATCCGCTCGTCCCAGATGAGCCGGTCGATGTCGAAGAGCATCGTACGGGAGGCGTTGGAGTAATCCGTCGCGTGGACGCGGCCGCCCGTGAGCCACCAGATGAGCCATGTGTCGATGGTGCCGAAGAGCAGCTCGCCCCTTTCGGCCTTCTCCCTCGCCCCTTCGACGTTGTCGAGTATCCACTTTATCTTGGTGGCGGAGAAATATGCGTCGATAAGGAGGCCCGTGCGCTCCGCCACGTAATCGGAAAGGCCCTCCGAAATGAGCTTTTCGCAGATGTCCGCCGTCCTGCGGCACTGCCACACTATGGCGTTGTAGACGGGTCTGCCCGTCGCCTTTTCCCAGACGACGGTCGTCTCGCGCTGGTTGGTGATGCCTATCGCGGCGATCCTGTCCGCGGAGACGCCGCCCGATTCCATGGCCGCCGTGATGGCGAGCTTCTGGCTGCGGAGTATCTCCATCGGGTCGTGCTCGACCCATCCCTCGTGGGGGTAGTACTGCTTGAACTCGAGCTGCGCGGAGCCGTGTATGCCGCCGTTGCGGTCGAACAGTATCGCGCGCGAACTCGTCGTGCCCTGATCGAGGGCGAGAACGTATTTCTCCATTGGCCATACCTCCCTATTATGCCTCCTATTATAGGACAGTACGCCGTGTTTTGCAACAGTTTTCGCCCCGACGCCGCCGCAAAAAAGCGCCGCCGACTTATTCGTGCTTGCCAAACCGGACGCGTTGGGTTATAATGTATAATTAGAGATTTGTACCCTCGGAGGTCCTCGCTTTGAAGAAGTCCTTTTCAAACAAGCCCGTGCTTATAATGGTGATCGCGATAGTGCTGCTTTTGGTGCTCGCGTTCTTTTCCGCGAGCTCGCGCACCATTCCCTGGCTCGAAAACGCCGTCGGCGTGGTGGTCCGCCCCGTGCAGACCTTCGCGTTCAAGGCGTCCAACGGTATAGCGGGCTTCTTCAGGAACCTCTTCAACGCCACCGACGCGGATCTGGAAAACGCGCGCCTGAAGCAGGAGCTCGCCCAGTACACGCAGGCAAAGCTCGACCTCGACGAGCTGAAGAAGGAGAACGAGCGCCTGCGCGCGATGCTCAATTACGCCGGCTCCATCGGCGATTACGAGTTCGTGACGGCGAGGGTCATAGGCAAATCGAGCGGCGTATGGTTCGACGTGATCACGATCAACGCGGGCCGCAGCAGCGGCGTGGAGGTCGGCATGCCCGTCATCAGCGGCGACGGCCTCGTCGGGCGGGTCACGGACGTCGGACTGAACTGGTGCAAGGTCACCGCGATAATCGACTCCTCCGTCACGGTCGCCGTCACAGTCGAGAGGACGCGCGACAACTGTATGGTGCGCGGCATATTCAACACCGCCTCCAAATCGAGCGAGCTGGAGCTTTACTATCTTCCGACCGACCTTACCGACCTCGTCCCCGGCGACGTGATAATGACGAGCGGCATAGGCGGCATCTACCCCAAGGGCATAAAGGTCGGCTCCGTCGAGGAGGTCATGCTCGATACCGACACCTCCGGCATAAACGCCATAGTCTCGCCCTCGGTCGACTTCCTCCATCTTGAGGAGGTAATGGTCATCACCGATTTCGGAGGTGCTCTCTGATGCGCAAATGGCTGCTCGTATTGTCCCTCGTGCTGGCGTTCTATCTCGACACGGTGTTTTTCAACCTCATCGGCCTCTACGGTAAGATGCGGCCGGACGTAATGCTCGCCGCCGTCGTGTCTCTCGGCGTGCTCATGGGCCCCGCTCCCGCCGCCGCGGTCGGCTTCGGGATAGGGCTGCTCGCCGATATTTTCTTCAACAAGATAGTCGGCCTGACCTCGCTGACGTACATGCTCTCCGGCGTCGCCGGCGGTCTCTTCTTCCACAAGTTCTACGCCGACAACCTCGTTATACCGACGGCCACCGCCGTCGCATGCGCTTTCGTAAAGGAGCACATACTTCTGTTTGCATCGCTGCTCGCGGGGGCGCGGCCGCCCTACTTCCTCACCTTCGCGACGTACATACTCCCCTCCATACTGCTGACGGGCGGCGTGTGCCTGCTCATACACCTCTTCTTCAAGAAGAACCTCTACCGCCAGCTCTGGAGGCAGGAAGCGATAAAGCTCGAATGACGCCGGGGGCTCTCCCCCGCTCCGGATGATATGAAGAAACGCGATCCCTCCAAAAAGCCCCTTTCGAGGCTCATAGTGCTCGCCGTACTGCTGCTTGCCATGATGGGCACGCTCGTTTTCCAGCTGTTCCGCGTAACCATCGCGCAGGGCGAATCCTTCGCCGAGGAGGCGGGCTCGCTCTCCACGCGCACCATTATCACGAAGGGCAAGCGCGGCGACATACTCGACAGGAACGGCCTCGTGCTGGCATACGACGAGGCCTGCTTCAACGTCGAGTTCTTCCGCGACGCCAACAACCGCACCGATTACGACAGCGCGGTATACACCGAGGCGCTGATAAAGGCCATCCGCATAATCGAGGACGGCGGCAGCAGCGTTATCGACACCTCCTACATATACAGGAACGAAAACGGCGAGATCTACTACGATTTCGGCGTTACGAGCGAGACCTTCGTCAAGGCCCGCTACAAGAACTTCTGCAACGTGATGGGCTTCCGCATGAAGGACGAGGACGACATGTCGACCTGGATCTCCGCCGGGGACGCGTATCTCGAGCTGCGCCGCAAATGGCACATACCGGAGGAGCTCTCATTTGAGGAGGCGCGCAAGGTGTTCTCCATAAGGCAGGAGGTTCTGCTGAACAACTACCGCTCGTACATGCCCGTCACCATCGCCTACAACGTCAGTCTTGAGGTCGTCGCCCAGATAGAGATGATGGCGAACGAGCTGCCCGGGCTGCAGACCTCGCAGTCGACCATCCGGCATTACCCGTACGGGCAGGTGGCCGCGCACATAGTCGGCTACTGCCAGCAGATGAGCGCGGAGAACGCCGAGGAGCTGCTCGCCAAGGGCTACGCTTACGAGGACTACATAGGCGTTTCCGGCGTTGAGGCGACCATGGAGGAATACCTCACCGGCGCCACGAAGGAGCATCAGGGCTCCATCACGCTGGAGGTCAACTCCAACGGCGCTGTTATAAACGTGCTCGAGATAGTCCCCCCCACCGACGGCAACAACACGACGCTCACGATCGATCTGCCCATGCAGATAGTCGCGACGCACGCGCTGACGGACATAATCGCCCATATCCACGAAAAGGAGCTCAACAAGATCTATCCCAACGGCGACGGCGTGCCCGACGAGCAGTACGCCGAATACGACGAGATCAGTCTTGCCGAGACGGGCGCGATAATAGTTATGGACGTGAACTCGGGCGACGTGCTCGCGATGGCGAGCTACCCGAGCTTCGACCCCAACTGGTTCATACAGGGCCTTTCGAAGGAGCAGGTGCTCTACCTCTACGGCGATCCCGACGAGGACGGCGATTTTGCCGACAGGACCACCCCGACGAGGAACAAGGCGATATCGATGAAGCTGGCTCCCGGCTCCATATTCAAGATGTGCACGGGCCTTGCGGGGCTCATGGAGGGCGTCATAGGCCTTGACGAGACCATAAGCGACGAATCCCCCTACGTCTACATCGACGAGGAGACCGGCAAGGAGGTCGACACCAACGCAAAGTGCTGGACGAAGAACCCCGCCAAGCATCAGGATCAGAACATCAGCCGCGCGCTGACGAACTCCTGCAACTACTACTTCTACGAGGTATCCTACCGCCTCGGCATCGACAGGCTCGTTTCCTGGGCGGAGAAGCTCGGCTTCACCTCCAAGACGGGCATTGAGCTCACCGGCGAGGCGAAGGGCATTGTCGGCGGACAGCGGGCGATGTACGACAACACCCGCGCCTACAACAATCAGGACACCTCCCTTCCCCTGCTCGTGTACCGCAGCCTGTGCCGGCTCCTGCGCGGATATCAGAACATGCGCGGCGTCGAGGTGGACGAGGACGCGGTCTCCCAGTGCTCGCAGGATCTGATGGCGCTGCAGGACGGCAGTCTTAAGGGCAAGGGCTCCGAGGTCCGCCAGATACTCTCCAAACACCTCGGCATACCCGACGGCATATCGAGGGCGCAGGGCTGGGACAGCGAGATAACCTCTCTGCTGACGGAGCTGCAGTGGAAGGCCTCCTACACGATAAGGACGGGCATAGGCCAGGGCATAATGCTGGTCACGCCCATCGAGGCGGCGCGCTACGTCGCGGCCATCGCCAACGGCGGCACCGTGTACGACGCCCACATAGTGAGCTCCGTCACCTCCCCCGACGGCACGCAGCTCATGCAGACCGAGCCCACCGTTTTCAACTACATCGACGCTCCGGACTCCTACTGGGACGCCATACGCCAGGGCATGAAGGGCGTCGTCTCGCCGGAGGACGGCGGTACTGCGGGCACGGCGTTCAGCCGCGAATACGACGAGATGGGCTATCTCGCCCTGACGAGCGGCAAGACCGGCTCCGCGCAGGTCGGCGGCGTCACCATCGATATCCAGAACACGAGCTGGTTCGTGGCCTTCGCGCCGAACGACGATCCCGACATCGCGATAGTCGTCTGCGTCCCGAACGGGCTCTCCGGCTCCTCCTCCGCAGGCGCGATAGAGGAGATACTCACCTACTACTTTACGAAACTGAACTCGCAGACCTCCGAAACGCTCGCGGGAGTGGACGACATCACCCCGTGACGGAGGAACGGACCGTATAATAATGATCGGAGTCAAAATGTACGCAGTCATCCCCGCATACCGCCCCGACGCGAAGCTCTTCGATATCATCGAGGGGCTTTCATGCGGCGGCGTGCGCTTCGTCGTTGTCGACGACGGCAGCGGCGCGGAGTTCGACGCGCTTTTCGATAAGCTGGAAAAGGATCACGCGGACTGCGTGACGGTGCTCCGCTACCGCCTGAACTGCGGCAAGGGCCACGCTCTGAAGGAGGGCTTCGCCTACATAGAGAGCGTATGCTCCGAGGACGACGGCATACTGACGATAGACGCGGACGCCTCCCACGAGATAGAGGGCGCCAAGCGCGTTATCGAGGCGTGGAAGGCCTCGCCCGACTGCCTCGTTATCGGCAGCCGCAGATTCACGAACAAGGTGCCCTTCAAGAACCGCCTCGGCATGTCCATCACGAGGAGCGTTTTCGCCGTGACCTCCGGCGCGCGCATACACGATACGCAGTCGGGCCTGCGGGCCTTCTCGGTGAAGCTGATACCCGAGCTCATCAAGATCGGCGGCGAGCGCTACGATTACGAGATAGCGCAGCTCCTGCACGCGGCGAAGCAGCAGATACGCATGATCGAGGTGCCCGTCCCGATGGATTTCACCGGCGGCGTGAGGAGCTCCCACTTCATACAGTTCAAGGATTCGTGGCTGATATTCCGCATGATAATCGTGTTCATGCTCTCGTCGTTCAGCTGCTTCGTGATCGACTACAGCCTGCTGCTGATACTCGCGTCCGTATTCAAGCATTCCCGCGCGGCGGTCGAGACGGCCGCGGGCGAGTTCCGCCTGCCCGTATTCGGCATGCTCGTCGATACGCACATGATAGCGCTCATCATCGCAAGGGCGGTGAGCTCGTTCTGCAACTTCATACTGAACCGCAGGATAGTATTCCGGACGGGCAGCCGCGCCGCGATAGTCCGCTTCTACATCGTGATACTGGGCCTGCTCGCGGCGAACTACGGCCTGCTCGCGCTCGTCGCGAACGGCGAGGGGCTCCCCCTCTGGATAGCGCAGCTCGTCGTTCAGGCGGTGCTCTACCCCATGAGCTTCATACTGCAGCGCAGGTTCGTATTCCCCGATAAGGGCAGGAAGGGCGCCGAAGGGAGGAAACAGTGAACAGCGGGATAATGTTCATCGTCCAGAGCGTGCTGCTGGGCGTGGGCCTTGCGATGGACGCGTTCTCTGTCTCCGTGGCAAACGCGCTCAACGAGCCGCATATGCGCCGTCTGAGGATGTGCGGCATAGCGGGCGTTTTCGCCGGGTTCCAGGCGCTGATGCCCATGATAGGATGGGTGCTCGTGCATACCGCCGTGCAGCATTTCAAAAAGATCGAGCCGTTCATACCCTGGGTCGCGCTGCTGCTCCTCCTCTACATCGGCGGCAAGATGCTCTGCGAGGGCTTAAAGAACCGCTCGGGCGGCGCGGAGAAGCCCGCCCTCGGGCTGGGGGCGCTGCTCGTGCAGGGCGTGGCGACCTCCATCGACGCGCTCTCCGTCGGCTTCACGATAGCCGGATACGACTTCATGCACGCGCTCGTCTGCGCGCTGATAATCGCCGCGGTGACGTTCGTGATATGTATGGTCGGCCTCGTGATCGGGCGGAAGGTCGGCACGAAACTCGCATGGAAGGCGTCCGTGCTGGGCGGCGTGATACTGATCGCGATAGGTATAGAGATATTCGTCTCCGGCCTCATCGGCTGACGGGACGCAAAAAAAGACGGCGCGTGCGCGCCGCCTTTTTGCTGTGCTTTTTTACGAGATCTTACGCGATCTCTTCCTTTTCATAAACGCTTACGCACTTATATCCGCCGTGCTTCGTCTCGAAACGGACGACGCCGTCGATCTTTGCGAAAAGGGTATCATCCTTGCCGATGCCGACGTTGGTGCCGGGATGGAAATGAGTCCCGCGCTGCCTTACAAGGATATTGCCGGCGAGAACGAACTGACCGTCCGCGCGCTTGGGCCCGAGACGCTTGGATTCGCTTTCACGGCCGTTGCGGGAAGAACCGACGCCCTTTTTATGTGCAAAAAGCTGAAGATCGAATCTGAACATATTACGCTTTAACCTCCCTCTTGAGAACTTTGAGATAGTCACTATAGTTTTCTTCAACGGAACGGAGCCCCAGGAGCATCGTTCCGAGTATCAGCTCCGCCTTTTCGCGCTTTTCCCCCGCGACGGAGGGATCGAGCTTCAGGCGAAGCGCGCCGTCCGAGCATTGAAAGTCCGCTTTCGCGCCGACGAGCTCCCGTATGCCCAGATACGCTGTCTGGGTCAGGGCCGATACCGCGGCGCAGACTATGTCCCCGCCCTTATCGGCGTAGCCCGAGTGGCCTTTCGCGGTGAAGCCGACAATGCGGCCTTCGAAATAGTGGACGGTAATCCTGGTCATACAGCGACCTCTCAACCGATGGAAAGGACCTTGACCTTTGTGTACGGCTGACGGTGGCCCTGCTTCTTGCGGATGTTCTTCTTGGGCTTGTACTTGAAGACGATGACCTTCCTGCCCTTGCCGTGCTCGACGACTTCCGCCTTGGCGCGGACGCCCTCAACAAAGGGCTTGCCAACGGTAACGGCGTCGCCGTCCGCAGTCATCAGTACGTCGAAATCGACGGTGGAGCCGATCTCTGCGTCGAGCTTTTCGACGAGGATCTCATCACCGGCCTCGACCTTGTACTGCTTACCGCCGGTTACGATGATAGCGTACATTTGGAAACTTCCTCCTTATTGATCTCGCCCGTGCTGCGGTGTGCGGCTCTTCCGCGTGGATCGGCGCGCAGCTTAACAACCGACATGGAGCGGCTTACCGACCTATATTAGCACCGCGGGCGGCGCGTGTCAAGCATTTTTTCAGAAAAAACCTATATATTTTCGCCTTCCTTCCATTGGCGCTTGACTGTTTTCGGCAAAATGCTACAATCATGGTATGGACATTTCTTTTGAGAACGATTCGATACTGTTTCGCGGCGTCGACTGCTTCGACGTCGGCAAGAGCTGCGCCTGCGGTCAGGCGTTCCGCTGGCGGCCATTCGGCGGCGGCATGCTCGGCGTCGTCCGCGGCGAGCCGGCGCTGCTCGTAAGGGAGGACCGCGCGGTGAGGGTCGTGGGCGCCTCCCCCGCCTCCGCCGCCATGTGGGCGCATTACCTCGACATCGGGCGCGATTACGGCGCGATAGAGAGGGCGGTCGCGGCCGACGCGCGGCTGGCCCGCTGTTTCCCGGAGGCGCACGGGATACGCGTGTTCAATCAGGAGCCGTTCGAGGCGCTGATATCGTTCATAATATCGCAGAACAACAACATAAAGCGCATATCGGGCATCATAGAACGGCTCTGCGCGAAATGCGGCGAGCCCGTTTCCTTCATGGGAGAAACGCTCTACGCCTTCCCCGGGCCGGAGGCCATAGCCGCGCTCACAGCCGAAGAGCTCGCCGCCCTCGGCACGGGCTACCGCGCGCCGTTCATAAAGGCAGCGGCGGAGCGGATACTGGAGGGCTTCGACCTGGAGCGGCTGCGCGATATGGGGCTTGACGAGGCGAGGGCGGAGCTCAGATCCTTCACCGGCATAGGCCCGAAGGTCGCGGACTGCATACTGCTGTTCTCGCTCGGGCATGCGGACGCCTTCCCTGTCGACGTGTGGATAGACCGCGCGATGAAGGCGCTTTTCTTCGAGGGGAACCGCGTTAAAAAGGCCGAGCTTTACGACGCGGTGTCGAGTCTCGGCGAATACTCCGGCATAATCCAGCAGTACATATTCCAATACGCGAGGAAGGTCGGCAGCGAGGGGCTTGAAAAACGGCCGGCAGAGGGCGGATAAAGCGCCTTTTCCCCCGCGCCGCGGAAACGCCCGTCCCGGCTCCGCGCGGCGAATATACTTGCCACTTTGGGCGAACTGCGCTATAATAAAGAATTGTGGAAATACATTCCGAAAGGAGTTACGTTTTATGGAAAAGAAGCATCGCATACTCGCCATCAACCCCGGCTCGACCAGCACCAAGGTCGGCGTTTACGAGGGCTACGACATGCTCTACGAGGGCACCGTCCGCCACTCGCAGGAGGAGCTCTCCAAGTTCGCCGCTATCCACGATCAGAAGGATATGCGCATGGAGCTCGTCGAGGCTCTCATCGAGGAGCACGGCTACAAGCTCTCCGAGATGGACGCGTTCGTCGGCCGCGGCGGCATAGTCCGCCCCCTGAAGAGCGGCGTTTACACCATCAACGACAAGCTGATGGACGACCTCAAGAACCTGCCCAGCGCACAGCGCCACGCCTCCATGCTCGGCGGCGTTATCGCCCGCGCCTTCGGCGAGACCTACGGCAAGCCCAGCTTCATTGTCGACCCCGTCACCGTTGACGAGCGCGACGAGGTCGCCGCCGTGACCGGTCTTCCCCAGATCCGCCGCGGCTGCATATTCCACTGCCTCAATCAGAAGTCCGTCTGCCGCTACCACTGCAGGCTGAACGGCATGAAGTACGAGGAGCACAACTTCGTCGTGGCGCACCTGGGCGGCGGTATCTCCGTTGCCGCGCACAGGAAGGGCGTCATCGTCGACGTCACCGACGCCATGGAGGGCGAAGGCCCCTTCACCCCCGAGCGCTGCGGCGCTCTCCCCGCAAAGCAGCTCGCCGACCTCATCTACGACGGCGGCTACACCCGTGAGGAGATCAACAAGCTGATCGCCGGCCGCGGCGGCCTCATGGCGCACTTCAACACCAACTCCGCGATAGACGTGGAGAAGATGATCGACGCCGGCGACGAGCGCGCGAAGCTCGTTTACGAGGCGATGGCATACAATATCGCGAAGAACATCGGCGCGATGGCCGCCGTCCTCAAGGGCGAGGTCGACGCCGTGCTCATCACGGGCGGCATCGCTTACAGCAAGGCGCTCTCCGAGTACCTTGTCGAGCACTCCGAGTTCATAGCGCCCGTGTTCGTCTACCCCGGCGAAGGCGAGCTCTCGGCCCTGGCGGCCGGCGCGGAGCGCGTCCTCTCCGGCGAGGAGCAGCCCAAGGAATACCTCGGCTGATCAGACCCCGCGAAGGAACATTATCGGACGGTCGTACGACGTTTATCGGCCGACCGTCCGTATTCGGTTATGAAGCTCATAGAACGCATAAAAGCTCTTTTTTCAAAGCCCGACAGGGGCGTTAGATTCGATCCCGAGGAGTATGAAGGCATGTTCGTGATAGTCGGGCTCGGCAATCCCGGCCGCGATTACGCAGATACCCGCCACAACGCGGGTTATATGGCTCTGGACATATTGGCCGACAGGGCCGATATAGATATCGCGCGCCGCAACTTCCGCAGCGTGTACGGCGAAGGCCGCATAGGCGGCGAGAAGGTCGTGCTCGCGAAGCCCGAGACCTTCATGAACAACTCCGGCTGGGCCGTGCGCGACCTCGTAAATTGGTACAAGGTCTCCCCCGACCATCTGATCGTCATCTACGACGACGCGGATATACCCGTCGGCACTCTGCGCATACGCGAGAAGGGCTCCGCCGGCTCCCACAACGGCATGAAGAGCATCGTCTACCAGCTCGGCTTCGACGATTTCCCCCGCGTCAGGATAGGCATCGGCGGCGCTGCCCACGGCATGGTGGGGCACGTGCTCGGCCCCTTCTCCGAGGAGGAGAAGCCCGCCGTCGCGGAGGCCCTGCGGGACGCGGCTCAGGCGGCGGAGCTCATCGTCCGCGGCCGCATGAGCGAGGCGCAGGCGGCGTTCAACCGCAAGGGAAAGAACAATCCGAAGCCCGAAGGCGGGGGCCGATAAGCGCATATCACGGGAAAAGCGTCCTCCCCGGGGACCGGGGAGGGAGCTTTTTTATTGCCATGCGGAATGCCTAAAACGGGCAAAAAACACAGTCTAATTGTTAATAAAGTGTAAAAAATGCCGCGTATTAACCAAATTGTCAAGTTTTTCGATTCCAAAAATCCGGAAAGTGTGTTATAATGGTTCAAGTTTTTGAGAAACGGAGGTGAATCGGTTGAAGTTTTCAGACAGGGTCAAGGCCTTCCTGGGCGACGTCCTCGACGGTATCGCATGCAGGATCTCCACGGCGCTTAAGTTCGCGAAGAAGCATCTGCTCGCGGTCTGTTCCGTCGGCGCGGGTATCATTGCCGCCGTCGTTCTGGCGTGCGTTTTCGTGCCGCGCATATCCCGCGCGATAAGGGATAAGCAGGCGAGCGTCGATCCGACGAACGAGATAGTCCTTATCCCGACCACAGTGCCCACGGCCACGCCCACCGCTACTCCGACTCCGACTCCCACTCCGGAACCCACTCCGACTCCGGTCCCTCTGCACCTTGCAAACGGTGACAGGAACGATATTGTTATCGACGTCCAGCTCCGACTGATGGAGCTCAACTATATGGACTACGACGAGCCGACAAACTATTTCGGCAAGATCACGACCGAAGCCGTGAAGCAGTTCCAGCGCAGGAACGGTCTTGAAGTAACCGGCGAATTATTCGAAGAGGATTACGCCATCCTCATGTCCAGCAGGGCGAAGCTCTACATGGCGAGCAAAGGCGACGAAGGCACTGACATAGCCGAGCTGCAGAAGCGCCTGCACGAGCTCGACTATCTCGAGTCCGTGACCGGCGTGTTCGACGACGCGACGGAGCTTGCCGTACGCGATTTCCAGGAAAAGAACGAGCTGGAGGTCGACGGCATGGTCGGCTCCCAGACGAAGGAAGCCCTCTATTCGGAGGACGCCGTCCCCTTCTCCCTCTATATAGGTTCGGAGGGCGAGGACGTGCGCCTCTATCAGGAAAAGCTCTACGACCTCGGCTATCTTGCCAATCAGCCCAACGGCATATACGGCGAAGCGACGGTCAGGGCGGTCAAGCGTTTCCAGGAGCGCAACGCGATAATCGTCGACGGCCACGTCGGCCCGTCGACCAAGGAAGCGCTCATGAGCAAGAACGCGAAGTACAACAAGATCGAGCTCACGATGAGCGGTCTTGACGTTTACAGGATCCAGTACCAGCTCTACAAGCTGAACTATATGACCCGCAGCGAGGTCACCGGCTACTTCGGCGCAAAGACGGAGAACGCGGTCAAGGCCTTCCAGAAGACCAACAAGCTGACCGTGGACGGCACCGTCGCGAAGGAGACCTTCCAGATGCTGTTCTCCTCCGACGCCAAGCCCACGAGCAGGCCCGCGAGCAGCACGCCCGAGCCCACGAAGACGCCCAAGCCGACCGCGACTCCCAAGCCCACGAGGACCCCGCGTCCCGGCACGACGCCCAAGCCCACGCCCAAGCCCACGAGGACGCCCAAGCCCACCAACACCCCCAAGCCCACGGCCGCTCCCGGCACGAGCACGGAGGAAAGGATCGCGAACCTCATCAGGATCGCGAAGAGCAAGCTCGGCTGTCCCTACGTGCGCGGCGCGAAGGGCCCGAACCAGTTCGACTGCTCCGGCTTCGTGTACTGGTGCCTCAACAAGGCCGGCGTCGAGCAGAGCTACATGACCTCCTACCAGTGGCGCTTCACCACCAGGTACAGGAGGATCAACTCCATGAGCAGCATACAGGCGGGCGACGTCATAGTGTTCAAGATGGGCGCGTACAGCGGCCACGTCGCGATAGCCGCCGGCAACGGCATGATGGTCGACGCCTCCTCTCAGGCGGGGCAGGTCGTCTACCGCACGTACCAGACGAACTACTGGCACAACGTGTTCTACTGCGCGTACAGGATATTCTCCGACTGATGCGGCAAAACGAAAACCACCGGGCGACCGGTGGTTTTTTTATTGCTTCGTGTTCAGTTCCTGCGGCCGGAGTTGGCTATTGAGAGCAGGCGCAGGAAGGATATCGCGGAGGACAGCGCGGCGACGACGTACGTGAATGCGGCTGCGCGGAGCACCTTGCGGGCGGCGGCCTCCTCCTCCCCCCTCTGTATGTAGCCGCCGGAGGTCAGCATGTCGAGCGCCCTGTTGGAGGCGTCGAGCTCGATGGGCAGCGTCAGGAGCTGGAATATCAGCGCGAAGGCGAACAGCGCGACGCCGATAAGACTTACGATATGGCCCATCGCGCCCATTATGAGGCCGAGTATCACGAGCAGGTACGAGAACCTCGCGCCGATGTTGGCGATGGGCAGGAGCGAGTTGCGGAACTTTATCGCGGTGTAATCGCTCTCGTACTGCATAACGTGGCCGCACTCATGCGCGGCGACGGCTATCGCGGCGACGCTGCGGGACGAGTAGACCGACTGGCTGAGCGAGACGCAGCCCGTCTGCGGGTTGTAGTTGTCGGTCAGGGAACCGGCCGTCGGCGCGATCTGCACGGAGCTGCCGTTCGACCTTAAGAGCCGGGAGGCGATATCCGCGGCGGTCATGCCGGAGGCGGCCTGCATGCCGGAATACTCCCTGAACGTGGACTGCACGCGCGACTGCGCGATTATGCCGAGCACCATCACGGCGAGGGCGGCGATGAGCAGTATGGAGTACTGCGCGTCGATCCGCGTGCCGCCGTTTGAGTAATAATAGCTAAGCAGCGTCAGCATTTTCCATCCTTTCTCCGGGGTCAATAGATGCTGTAATCCCGGATGTACATTATAAGGTACAACAGCTGCGATACGAGCAGTATAGACGTCACTATCGCGGTCTTCGCCCTCGCCCTGCCTATTGCGACGCCGTCGTCGCGGCTCTCGCACAGGTGGGCCAGCGCGAGCGGTATCACGACGAGCGCGGTGAGATACCTCGGCGCAGAGAGCAGCCACGTCGCCCCGCAGGTCACGGCGAAGTACGCCGCGAAATAGAGCGTGTAGGAGGTGCGCAGCGTCCTTGCCGTGAAAATGAACACGAGCAGAGCGCCGAACACGTATAGCAGGTTGGGCAGCCAGAGGCCGAGCGCTGCCTCGTTATCGAGGCCGAAGGTCTTGACGAGCTCGCCGAACTGGGTCGAGGTCGTGTTGAAGAACAGGCCGGGCTCCTGATACCAGTTCTCCCTCTGGAACCGGACGAACTTGAACCATTCGCCGAACACGAGCTTGTTGACGAGCAGGTACGCGAAGGTCCCGAGGAGGAGTATGATAAGGCAGGCCGCGAGCTTGACGACAGTGCCGCCGAAGCCCTTTTTGCCTTTCTCGCGGTAACGGAGCACGGCGTACCGCACCGCCTCCGCCGCGAAGGGCACCGCCATTATTATACCCGCGGACCGCGTGAACGACGCAAGCGCGCCGAACACCGCCGCGAGCCAGAATCTGTCTTTTCTGAGCGCGAGCAGCGCCGCGGAGCTGAGGAGCAGGAACAGCGCCTCGCTCATGGGGGCGGCGAAGAATATCGCCGCGGGCAGAGCGAAGGTGAAGATGACGGCGAACCTTGCCGATCTTCTGCCCGTGTCGCAGAGCGCGAGCTCGTATATTAGGGCCGCGGCGCCGCAGGAGCAGAGGGTGTTTATCACCATTGCGGAGGTGAAGCTGTCGCGGAACACGAGGTTGAAGAGCCGTATGAGCATCGGGAAAAGCGGCAGGAATACAATGGTGTATTTGCCGGGATCGGTCGTGACGTAGCCGTTTTCGGCGATGCTGAAATAATGCGGCGCGTCGGTATCGGGCTTTAGCCAGACGCTTTCGAGCGTGCGGAATATCGATCCCTGATAGCCGCGCGCGGCGACGCTGATGATATACGCTATTATGATGAGCGCCGCCCTTGCCGCGAGGAGCGTGAGCATAACGCGGATGACGGGATGGAGCTTCGACCGGCGGCCGCTGCGGTCGCCTATCGAGTGGCGCTTGAAGAGGGTATCTCCGCCGAAGAAGCGGAACGCGCCGGGCACGGCCAGCATGAGGCCGAGCGCGAACAGGCCGAGGCAGAACGCCGCGGCTATCACGCCCCCGACGGCCGCGCCGTCGTTCGTCAGGCACCAGTACGCGAACAGCGCGAGAGCGGCAGCGAGCACCGCCGCGGATACGAGCCATATCGCGCGGGTCGCCGAGGAACGCTTTTTTTCCTTGATCTCTTCCATATCATTATTATACCACCGGGCGCGCGCCTTTGCAATCGGGAGTTGGCGGGGGGCTCGCGGGCTTTCGATTTTACCTGATTTTTACACGCGGGATATTGACATTTTTTCGGGTTTTACTTATTATTAAACTATCCCAATATGCAAAGGAGTAAAAAAAATGAGTTTCTGTTCTAACTGCGGAAAAGAGCTCGCGGACGGCGTAAGGTTCTGCCCCGCCTGCGGCGCTGCGGTCGCGCACGCGGCCGCCCGGGCTGCCGAGGAAGCCGCTGCGGAAGTGAGCGAAGCTGTTTGCGATACCGCCCCGACCCTTGAAGGATCCGCCTGCGAGGCCGAAAAGGCCGTGAACGAGGCGATACCCGCCGCCCAGCCCTCTGCGGAGCCCTCTGCGGAGCCCGCCGGGAAGCCGAAGAAGAAGTCCCGCGCGGGGCTCATCATCGGTATCGTCGCGCTGGCGCTGCTCGCCGCGCTCGCCGCGCTGTATTTCACCGGCGCGTACAAGAACCTGCTCCCCGCCTCCCGTCTGAAGCTGGGCCTCGCGGAGAAGTCCATGGTCGACGCGGGTCTGGATATGGCCTTCTCGGGCCGTGACAAGGCCGCCGACACCAAGGCCGACACGAGGATCACCGTATCCCTCGGCGCGGAGAACGCAAGCATTTTCAGCGAGACCGCGATAATCAACGCCATACTCGAAAAGGTCACTCTCGACCTCAACGTCGATATGGACAAGGAAGGCAGCCGCGTATTCGCGCAGGTCAACTATCAGGGCAATCCCGCGCTTGACGGCCGCGTGATAATCGAGGACGGCAGGATCGGCTTGTACGTCCCCCAGCTTGACGAGAAGTACTATCTCTTCGACGCGAAGACCCTTGCAGAGGTCATGAGCAGCTCCGAAGACGCCGCCCCCGCGGACAAGTCCTCCGCGAAGACCGAGCGTCTCGACGAGGCCAAGGTCCGCAGGGAGGTCAACGATCTTCTGAAGATACTCGCCGGGCTCTCCACCAAGAGCAACACCGTCATCGAGCGCAGGGCCGACGTCCCCGTGTTCGGCGGCGACAGGACGGTCAAGGCCGACCTTTACACAATCACCCCCTCCGCCGAGGAGTTCGAAGCCGTGTTCAACGCGCTTGCGGATTACCTCGACCGCGACGGCTGCTATATCGGCGGCCTCATCAACGACAAGCTGATGCCGGCCGTTTCCGATGAGGAAGGCCCCGCGACCATCGGCGCAAAGATCCGCGAGGGCGCGCATGAGAACGCCGTCGATCTTGCCGAGCACAAGGCAAAGATCGCCGTAGCCATGATCGGGAACGAGATCGTCTCCCAGCGCCTCGTCAGGGACGACGGCTCCGCCGGCTATGACATAATGAACGAGCGCAGCAACACCC
Source organism: Clostridia bacterium (assembly GCA_017619735.1). Lineage (GTDB taxonomy): Bacteria > Bacillota > Clostridia > Christensenellales > CAG-138 > UBA3857. The sequence goes on along the minus strand of JAFZRT010000022.1, from coordinate 6,925 downwards.
GCGTTTACGCCTTCATGAACACCGAAGACGGCAGCATGAGCGCCGACACCGTGCTCGACAAGAAGGATCCCGACAGGATCGCGGGCAAGTCGACGATCACCACCGCCGACGGCGAGACCGTCGACGTCAAGTTCGACCTTGACAAGACCAAGACCTCCGCGCTGCACACCATGGCGGGCAATATTACCGTGATGTACGGCGGCGCCAAGGTGGTCGACATTGCCGTCACTCCCGAAGGCGGCGCGATGAAGCACGTTATCGTCGTGGCCTCCCCTGACGGTATGGGCGACGTCTCCTCCGTCACCGTGACGGCCCTCGTATCCGAGGGCAGCGGCGTCGAAGCGCCTAAGAGCGTCGAGCCGACCGACATGACGAACGCCTCCGTCGAGGAGATACAGGCGGTGTTCCAGAACATGGCCGAGGGATTGAGCAACATCCTCCAGCAGCTCCTGTTCGGCGGATTGTTCTGATAACGACGTACAAGGGCTGCTTTCCCGCGGGAGGGCAGCCCATCGTTTTTTTCGAAATGAGCGAAACCGTACTTAAGCTGACCGATATAGTTATGGACTACGGCTCCGAGCGCGTGCTCGACGGGGTCTGCCTCGACGTGCGCGCGGGCGAGGCCATTGGCATTTACGGCCGAAACGGCGCGGGCAAATCCACGCTGATAGGCGTTATGGCGGGCACGCTGAAGCCGCTTTCCGGCGCCCGCGCGGAGAACGCGGAACTTGCCGGCCGCATATGCTACGTGCCGCAGGATATCGCCCTCTACCCCACCCTCACGGGGAGGCAGAACCTCGATTTCTGGGCGGAGGCGTACGGGCTTTTCGGCCGCCGCAGGCGGGAGCGCGTGGACATGCTGCTGAAGCTCATGGACCTTACCGAAAAGGCGAACAAGCGCGTGGAGACCTATTCCGGCGGCATGAAGCGGCGCCTCAACATGGCGGCGGCGCTCGTCGTCACGCCGAAGCTGCTCCTGCTGGACGAGCCGACAGCCGGCGCGGACGACGCCTCCGTCGCGGTGATGCTCTCCACGATAAAGGATCTCAAGGCGGGCGGCGCCGCGGTGGTGCTCATCAGCCACATAAAGGAGGAGCTGAAGGGCGTCTGCGACAGGGTGCTCGTATTGTCGGAGGGCCGGCTGAAATGAGATTCGCGGCCTGTCTCAAAAAGGACATAAGGCTGCTCACGGGCGGAGGGCTCCGTTCCCTCGCCTTTTTGGCGCTGCCCGTGCTGCTCGTATTCCTGATGATCTTCGGTATGCGCACTGCCGCCTCGGCGGACGCCTCCGTCGCGGGGTTCCCGATCGCCGTGCGCGACGAGGACGGGACGGTGATGTCCCGCATGCTCACGACACAGCTCGACAGGGTGGAGCTCTTCTCCGCCGTGCTGCGCGCGGGCGACAAGACCGACGCGGAGCTTGCGGAGCGGGGCTGCGCCGCGATAGTGACCATACCGAAGGACTTCTTTTACGACCTTTACGACATGCGCGATACGGACGTTGTGATCGCGCTGAACAAGGACATGCCGCAGGAGGCGGCTCTGGTGCGGACGGCGTTCACGTCGCTCGTCGGCATACTGGAGTCGAATCAGCGCGCGCACTACGCCGCGGCCCGAGTCCGCTTCGGCGAGCTCAGCAGCGAGGAGCTGGAGCAGGTCTATTACGAATACTCCAACGCCGCGATAAACGACGCGCTCTCCCGCCTGGAGCTTTTCGAGCTGGCTGACGTTTACGGCGGCGGCTACGACCGTGAAAAGCAGTTCTTCGCGGCGAGCATGCTCTCCATGCTCATTATGTTCATACCCCTCGGCGTGCTCCGCTCCGTCTCCGAGGAGACCGACGCCGGCCTTTCGGCAAGGTTCCGCGTGTCGGGCGGGAGCGTCGCGGAGGCGCTCCTGTCGAAGCTCGTCATCGCCTTCGTGATGACGGCCCTGCCCGCGGCGGCGCTGATAGTAATCCTAAAGCCGGGCGGGCTCAACGTGCTCGTGCCCGCGCTGATAGTCTGCTTCGACCTGTCCTTCGCGTTCTTCCTCTTCGTTTCGGCGGTTGCCGGGCGCGCGTCGACGGCGCAGCTCATAGGCAATATCGTGATGCTGCTCGTGCTGACTCTGGGCGGCGCGCTGTACCCGTACTCGCTGCTGGCGGCCCCGCTGAAGGCCGCCGCGCGCGTGCTTCCGCCGCACGTGATACTGTCCTCCATGCAGTACGCCTCCATGGGGCGCGGGCTCCGGGCGATGCTCCCGCGGCTTCTGCCGCTCGTTATCGCGGCCGCGGCGTTCTTTATAGCGTCGCTCCCGTTCATCGGGGCAAGGAGGCGCGCATGAGGAGGCTCGTTTCCGTTGCTCTCAAAAAGATAAGCGTGCTCTTCGGGGGCAAGCCGCTGCTCCTGCCCCTGACGCTCGCGCTGCTGTCGCTCTGCTTCTTCGCCGTCCGCACGGCCGTCACCGCGACCCGCAGCGGCGAGGTGCGCATGGCCGCCGTCGACGAATGCGGCGGCGGGCTTTCCGCAAAGCTCCTCGATTCGGTGGCGTCGGCAAAGGGCTTCGCCGTGACGGTGCTCCCCTCCGCCCGTGAGGCAAGATCCGCCGCGGCCGACGGAGAAGTCGAGGCGGTGCTCATCATCTCGAAGGACTACGACCGGCTGATACTCGACCCCGACGCGGCGGGGCTCATCACCCTCCTGACCGCGCCCGGCTCCGTCTCCGCCGACCTCATAAGGGAGACCGTATCCGGCAAGCTCATCGCCCAGAGGGCGGAGCTGCGCGCAAAGGACGGGCTCGCGGCAGACGGCTTCTCATTGGAGGATTTCGACGCCTTCGCCGCGGAGTTCGACACGCCCAAGCTCTGCCGCGTGGAGTCCGCGGGCGGCGGATCGGAGCCCGACCGCGCCGTGTTCGGCAGGGCTTTCCCCGGCTACGCGGGGTTCGCGGCGCTTGCGCTGATGCTCGTTATGCTGACCCTCGCGAAGCAGCTCTCCCAAAGCTCGTCCCGCCTCGTATCGCTGCGCATGGCCTCCTTGAGGAACGGCCGCGCGCTCGACTTTGCGGGCGACGTTTTATCCGTGTTCTCGGCGGCGCTGCTCGTCTCCGCCGCGGCGTTCGCCTTCGCGCCCGAGAGGAGCATTTATCTCGCCGCGGGGCTCGTATCGTACTCGTTCTGCCTGACCGGCCTATGCCTCGCGCTGTCGGGGCTCCTTGGCACGGGCAGGATCGACATGGCATCGCCCTTCATCGCCCTCGTCACGAGCATACTCGGCGGGTGCTTCGTCGATCCGGGCGGGCTCTCCCCCGCCTTCTCCGTGATATCGAAGTTCACGCCGCAGGGACAGCTCACGGCCGCCGCCGGCGGGGCTCCCGCATTCGCGGGCCTGCTCCTTGCGGAGGGCGCGCTGCTCCTTGCCGCGGCGCTCGTCATCAGGCGGCGCAGGCGCGGCCTGTAAAAAACCGCTTGCAAAAACGCGGGGCATAATGTATAATGCTCTTTGCCGTGCTAAACGGGGAGTTGGCGGTGCCCTTTTCCTGCAATCCGCCGCAGCAGGGTCTAATCCCCACCCCGAGGCAGACGTTTGCGAGGCCGGAACCGATAAGGAGCGTTGATCGCCGGGTCCCGTGCAACCGATCGCCGTGAACCATGTCAGGTCCTGACGGAAGCAGCATTAAGCGGAAAGTTCGGTGTGCCGCGGGTCCGCCTGGCGGGAGCCGCCTGTCGGGATACCGCTCGGGGACGGCTTGTCGAAGGGTGGGTGCACGGCTCTTTTTCTTAAGAAACTTCGGAATTGCTGCCGAAGTTTTTTTCTTTTTGTTTTTCTCCAAAAACCCGCCTTTTCCCCGCCCCCGGAGCGACAAGGCGGAGGCGGCGCGCGTCCTATATTAGAGCCGACGGAAGGAGGCGGGAATATGGAGGAGCTGATAAAGAGACTGAAGAGCGGAGTAAAGCGGGACGGAGCGGCGTATTTTTCGGGGGCGCTCGGAGCCGTCTCGGCCGCGCTCCCGTCGGCGGCGGTGCTTTTAACGGGGGCGCTCCTCGCCTCCTATTCCCCGTTCGAGGGGATATCGCCCTTCGGCATAGCGGTCGTCATCGCGGCATGGTACGCGGGCGCGGACCCGTATTCCGCGGCGGTCGGAGCCGCGCTGGGCTACTCTCTGACGCGCGGCTTCGCATACGCGGCGGCGGCGCTCGCGCTCGGCGCGGTGATATACCTCGTGACGAACAAACGGAGCGTCGAACGCATATTCCGCCCGCTCATCGCATTCGCGGCGGAGACTGCGGCGCTCCTGCTCGCCGCGCCGTTGTTCCGGCTGAGGGCGCTTCTGCTGATGGGCTCGGCGGCGGTCTCCGTATTCGCGGGGATGGTGCTGGGCCTCGGCATGCGCGCGCTGCGGCAGCTGCTCTGCGGCAGATCTCCCGGCGACGCGGAGCTGCTGACGCTCTCCGCCTCCGCGGGGCTCATAGTGCTCGCGATGCGCAGCTTCAGCGTGCTCGGCCAGAGCCCCGCCATGATACTCGCCGGGGCGTGCGCGCTGTTCGCCGCGTACCGGCTCGGCTTTTCCGCGGCGGGCGCGGCTGTGACGATAGGCGCGGGCCGCATACTCGCCACCGGCGGGGACATGCATTTCATAGCTGTACTCGCGGCGGGGGCGATGATCGCGGCCTCCGTGAGGGCGCTCGGCAAATGGGCGTCGCTCGTCTGCTTCGCGGGGCTGAACCTCATATTCTTCGCGTTCATGGGCGGCGTGGGCGTTTTCAGCCCTTTCGAGACGGCCTGCGTCTGCATGATATTCGCCGCCGTCCCCGCGCGCCTCTATATGCCGAAGGCCGCGAATGGCCGCCCCGAAGGCGCCGACGCGCGCTACGGCGAGCTGCAGTTCCGCGTGGCCTCCATCTCCGACGTGCTCGCGGAGCTCGCCCGCGTCGCGGAGGGGAGCGACGGCATGCTTCTTGGCTGCGTCTCGGCCGCTCTCAGGCGTTCGCTGAACCGTTCCCGCGCGGAGTCCCGCTCCGCTTTCGAGGCCGAATACGGGGCCGCGGGGAGCGTTAAAAAGGGCAGCGTGAAGTCGGGCGACAGCTACTCCGTGCTGGATATCGACGGCAAGCTCCTGCTTGCGCTGAGCGACGGCATGGGCAGCGGAGAGGCGGCCTCCGACGAGAGCCGCGCGGCGCTCGCGCTGCTTTCCGACCTGCTGTCGGTCGGGTTCGGCGTGGACGAGGCGACGGAGTGCGTGAACGGCATGCTGCGCAGGAGCGGCGACCCCGACATGTACGCGACGCTCGACGTGATGCTGATCGACCTTAACGACGGCGTGGCGGAAATGAAAAAGCACGGAGCTCCATCGAGCTACGTGCTACGCGGCGGCAGGGTGTTCACGCTCTATTCCGAGGCGCTCCCCGTGGGCATACTGGACGCGGCCAGCGGGAGCGCGCGCTCCGTTCGGCTGAAGTCCGGCGACACGGTGATAATGATGTCCGACGGCGTGACGGAGGCGCTCGGCAGCGGCCTCATCGCGGCCATAACGGACAACGTGCTGGGCTGGGGCGACCCGGAGCTCGCGGCGAAGTCCCTTCTCGACGAGGCGCTGCGCCGCGGCAGAGAGGACGACATGACCGTGCTCCTCGCCCGCATAGAGGAACGCGCGGCGTAGCTGCGCCGGCGGGTCAGGCCCATGGGCATCCATAATAAAGTTCGGTGCGGACGATCGAGGTCCGCACCGATTTTCCTGCATATTTGCGGGATCGTCTCCGCCGATATCATTTGCCGAGGCGGGAGGTGTACTCCGCAAAGCGCCGCCGCGCTTTTCTCCCCACGGTCATTCGATGATCATTCCCCGCGCTCATTCCACTGTGCCGTCGAAGGCGGGCGTGAACGCGCTCTCGGCGGAGGAGCGCTTCTGGATGAACACGTTGACGAAGCCGAGATCCGCGGCGTAGGTCACGGCGCGGTCGTACTCCGCTTTGGTGATGCGCCTGTCGAGCGGGCGCTTCATGCCGGGTATCGGCGTGTACTGGCTCATGAGCGAGATATACGTCTCCGGCGGCAGCGCGGCCCTGATATGATCGAGCACGCGGCGCGTCTCGTCCACGGCGCAGGGCAGCACGAGATGGCGCACGATAAGCCCTCTTTCGGCTATGCCCTCGCAGTCCGTTGTCAGCACGCCGACCTGTCTCTGCATCTCGGCAAGCGCCTCCGAGGCGTATTCGAAATAATCCGCGCGGCCGCTGTATTCGAGCGAGAGCCGCGGGGTCACGTATTTTAGGTCGGGCAGATAGATATCGACGAGGCCCCGAAGCAGTCTGAGCGAATCCGTGAGCTCGTAGCCGTTGGTGTTGTACACTATCGGCACGGTCAGCCCGCGCGCCCGCGCCTTCGGTATCGCGTCGAGTATGAGGCGCAGATGCGGGGTAGGCGTCACGAGGTTCACGTTGTGCGCGCCCAGATCCTGCAGCCGCAGCATGATATCCGCGAGCTTGTCCGCGTCGGCGCGGAAGGCGAAGGGGGACTCCCCCCCGTCACGGCTTATCTCGCGGTTCTGGCAGAACACGCAGCGCATGTTGCAGCCCGTGAAGAACACGGCTCCGCTCCCGCGGGTGCCGGAGATGGGCGGCTCCTCGTAATAATGCCTCGCCGCGCGCGCGATGAAGGCGCTCTCCCCCGCGCCGCAGACGCCGTATTCGCCGTTTTGCCTGTCCGCCCCGCACATCACGGGACAGTCGAAACACCGTGCCATATTGCCTCCCAATGCTTTATCCCGAACATTCTACCACAGAAACGAAAAAAGGCAAAGAGATTTTGGGCGCATTCACATAAGGATACACAGCCTCAAAAGGTATCTTTTTGCGCCCCTCTTCGTTGAAAATGCTCGAAAGACCGCTGACGGGTATTCCTGCGCTTTTCGCCTCGATGGGCGCAAAAATCTCCTCTTTTGAGAC
>JAFZRT010000021.1 GCA_017619735.1 Clostridia bacterium | reverse complement strand
GTAAATGACCACCGTCGCCCTCACGCGCTTTATCTCCGCCAGCAGCTCCGTCCTTTCGCGGTTCTCGCGGGGGAGGAAGCCGCAGAAATAGATTCGCTTCGTGGGCAGGCCGCTCATAATGGCGGCGGTCAGGCTCGCGGAGGCCCCGGGAAGCACCTCGAACCCTATGCCGCGCTCTATGCATGCGCGGACGAGCCTTTCGCCCGGATCGGAGATGCATGGCATGCCCGCGTCCGAGATGTACGCCGCGGCTTTCCCGCCCGCGATCAGCTCCCCGATCCTGGAGGCGGCGGCCTCCTCGTTGTGTTCATGACAGCTCTCGAGCCGCTTCTTTATGCCGAGCCGCGCCAGCATCGCGCCGGAATTGCGCGTGTCCTCGCAGAAAATGACGTCCACCGCGGCGAGCGTGTCGAGCACGCGCCTCGTGACGTCGCCCATATTGCCTATCGGCGTCGCGCAAAGATACAGCTTCGCGGGGAGCTTTTCCGCGGCGCAGTCCATTTCTTCAGTATTTTCAAGTGTTTTTTCGTCCGTCATCGTCTGTGATAGATCCTGTTCGTTTCCTCGGTGTAGCTGCCGTCGGCTTCCGTTATCACGAGCTGTTTTTCCATCCTCAGCCCCGGCGCCGCTCCCTTTTTCGCCTCTATCAGCGCGAGGTAGGGGGCTTTGTCCGCGCGCGCCGCGACGAAGCGCATGCGCTTGGGCTCGAGTTTCTGCTCCGTCAGGGCCGATATGACCTCCGCGAGCCGCGCCGTCGGGCAGCACATGAAGAGCTTCCCACCGTATTTGATAAGCCGCGCCGCGGACACCGCCGCCTCTGCGACGGTGCAGTACAGCTCGTGCGTGGCTGCGCCTTCGAACCCGTCTCCGCCCTTTTTCGAGACCTCCCCGCCGGATGCGGGATAATAGGGCGGGTTGCAAACCGCCGCGTCGAACGCGCCGCAGCCCAGTATCTCATGCGCCATGCGCATATCGCCTTCGACGACTTCTATGCTCTGCCCGTTCATTTCGACGGAGCGCCTTGCCATATCGCATTGTTCGGGCTGTATCTCGAGCGCAGTAAGCTTGGCGCCGGTCCTCGCCTCCACGAGTATGGCTATTACGCCCGTGCCCGCGCCGAGGTCGATCATCCTATCGCGCGGTCCCGCCTTTACGAAGCCCGCAAGCAGTACCGAGTCCGTCCCGAAGCGGAAACCGCCCTCGTTCTGGATTATCCGCAGTCCCTTGTACTGCAGATCCTCGATCATTTCGCCCTCACGAAGCCCGTCCGTCATTCTTCTTCGCCCATTATGGTCTCGTAGATCGACTGGAGACCCTCGTCGGTGTAGTATTCGATTATTATTTTGCCCTTCTTTTCGTCGCCCTGGATATCGACGCGCGTGCCCAGGCGCTCCCTGAGGCGGCTCCTCGCGGCGGCAAGGTCGTTTGTGAGCCTTCTCCTGCGGCGCGGGCGCTTATGCAGTTCCGCGAGGGTGATGGCCTTTTTGACCTGTTCCTCGGTCTCCCGCACGGACCAGCCGCCCTCAGCGCATTTCTCCGCCGTCTTTTCGAGCAGTTCGGGGTCGGTGATCGAAGCGAGCACCCTCGCGTGGCCGGGCTGTATCCTGCCCTCGCGCAGATAATCCTGCACCGCGTCTGGCAGCTGCAGCAGCCTCACCGAGTTCGCTATCGCGGGACGGCTCTTCGAAAGGCGTTTCGCGACCTCGTCCTGCGTGAGGTCGTGCTCGTTCATAAGGAAGCGGATCGCGGCCGCCTCCTCGATGGGGTTGAGGTTCTCGCGCTGTATGTTCTCGATAAGCGCGACCTCCATGACCTCCCGGCCGTCCATGTCGCGGACTATCGCGGGGATCTCGTCGAGTCCCGCTATCCTCGCCGCTCGGAAACGGCGCTCGCCCGCGATTATGGTGTAGCGCTCGCCGTTCTTTTTGACTATCAGCGGCTGCACGATGCCGTGCTGGCGTATGGATTCCGCGAGCTCGTTGAGCTTTTCCTCGTTGAACTGCTTGCGCGGCTGACCGGGGTTGTTGTCGATGAGGCCCACCGCTATACTGCGGACCACGTCGTTCTCCTGCGGTTCAAACGTCCCGAAAAGGGAGTCCAGGCCCTTCCCGAGCCTCTTCTGTTTCTTATCGTTTGCCATCTCTTTCAAGCAGCTCCTTTGCAAGATTTTCGTATGCCTTCGCCCCGGCGCTCTTCGGATCATAGAGAGTGATGGGCAGTCCGAAGCTCGGCGCCTCTCCGAGACGCACCGAGCGCGGTATCACCGTATCGTACACCTTGTTCTTGAAGAACTTTTTGACCTCCTCGACCACCATGGGCGAGAGGTTCGTTCGCGCGTCGTACATCGTCATTACCACGCCCTCGACCTCCAGATCCTCGTTGAGGTGCTGGCGGACGAGTTTGACCGTGTTCATGAGCTGCGCAAGCCCCTCCAGCGCGTAATACTCGCACTGTATCGGGACGAGCAACGTATCGGCCACCGTCAGCGCGTTCAGCGTCAAAAGGCCCAGAGACGGCGGGCAGTCGATGAATATGTACTCGTAATTCCCCGCGACGGGCTTGAGCGCCGAGCGCAGTTTCCTTTCCCTCGCGATCATCGGGACAAGCTCGACCTCCGCGCCCGCAAGCTCTATGCGGGACGGCAGTACGTCGAGCGTGTCGATCCTCGTATGCTGTATGACCTTCGCGGCGTCCTCGTCGTTTATAAGCACGTCGTATATGCTGTATTCGCACGCGTTCTTGTCAACGCCCACGCCGCTCGTCGCGTTCCCCTGCGGATCGACGTCCACGAGGAGCACCTTCCTGCCCTCCTGCGCGGTGCAGGCGGCAAGGTTGACCGCGGTGGTCGTCTTTCCGACTCCGCCCTTCTGATTGGCTATTGCAATGATCTTCGCCATAATGTCTCCAATATCATGTATTGACCTTACGGTCGGTTTTATTATAAACGAAAAGCGGCACCGTTGCAACACCTTATTTGCGGTGGCCGCTTTATGCATTGTTTCACGTGAAACATTCCCGCTCATTGTTTCACGTGAAACATTATAAGCCCGCGGTCGTCCCGCGGGCTGAACCGATCATCTTGCCGGCTGTGTAATGCCTATCACTATCTCTATGCCGCCTTCCGTCTCGTTCTGGTCGAACGAGACCGCGAGCCCGCTCTCGCGGAGCTGTTCGCACGCGGCGCCGACGGTGTTCAGAAAAACGCGGTAATCCTTGAATATCCTTATCATCTTCGGCCTTCTGGCGCGGCCTTTGCCGCTCTTCGTTCCTTCCTCCAGCATGGAGTCGACGAGCTTTTCCGCTTCGCGGATGGACATGCCTTCCGCGGCCATGCGCTCGGCCGCAAGCTCGCGCTCCTCGTCCGTACGGAGCCGCAGCAGAGCCCGCGCGTGTCTCTCCGTGAGCGATGACGAGACAACGATCCTTCTCGTCCCGGGCGAAAGCTTCATCAGCCGCAGCTTGTTTGCGATATAGCTCTGGCTCTTGCCGACGCGCGCACCGAGCTCCTCCTGAGTCACGCCCATGCGCCCCATGAGCGACGAAAAGCACTCGGCCTCCTCGAAAAAGTGCAGATCCTCGCGCTGAAGGTTCTCGACTATCGCCATCAGCGCGGGATCGCCGTCATCAGCCGGCTCCTCGACAAGGCAGCGAACAGTCTTCGCGCCGAGCGATCTCACCGCACGCAGCCGCCTTTCTCCCGCAATGAGCTCGTATCCGCGGCATGAACGCCGCACAACGAGCGGCTGTATCAGTCCGACCTGCTCAATGGATGCCGCGAGCTCCCGTATGCTCTCCTCATCGAAGGTCCTGCGCGGCTGATCCCTGTTCGGGACAATAAGACGGACGGGCAGCTCCGCCAGGCGCGCGCCCGTGCGGTCCTCCCGTCCAGATGTTTTTCTTTTGCTTATCATATTTCCTTCTCCGCCGTTTTCGTATTACTTCGGCGGAAAAGCCGCGATCCCTGCCCCAAGCGCAAACTGCGAACTTTTGCGACAAAGGTTTCGGCTCAGAGGGGCGATCTTTCGGCGGTGCCCGCCTTACGCGGGTATTTCTTGGGCGTCGGACGGAGCTTTACGGCGCGGACGATGGTCCTTGCGCCCCATTCGACTTCATAGTCGACGGTCTCGACGCGGCATCCGAGCTCGCGCAGAGCGCTGCCCGCGGCGGCGATCTCCTCCGCGGCGCCCGAGCCCTTGTACATGAGCGACGCTCCGCCGACCTTGACGAATGGCACGGTCAGCTCCGTGAGCACGTTCATCGGCGCGACCGCGCGGGAAAGCGCGGCGTCGAAGCTCTCGCGAAGCTTGGGATCCCTTGCCGCGTCCTCGGCCCTCGCATGGATCGCCTCGGCGGCGATACCGAGCTCGGAGCAGAGCTCCCGCAGGAAGTTAACGCGCTTGCCGAGCGAGTCGACCATGACGAGCTCGATGTCCGGGCGGACAATCTTGAGCGGAATCCCCGGGAAGCCCGCGCCCGTGCCGACGTCGACGACGCGCGCGCCCTCGGGGATAAGGTCCTTGCCCAGCACGCTGTCCGCGAAATGCTTGCGGGCGACGTCCTCGGGGGAGACTATCCTTGTGAGGTTCACCCTTCGGTTCCACTCCAAAAGCAGATTGTAATATTTTATGAACTTGTCGGTCTCTTCCGCGCTGAGCTCCGGCATCACGGACAAAAGCTGCTCCGCGGTCATGGGCGGGCGCTCCTCCTCAAAAAGCTTCGGTTCCTTATCGGGCGTCCTCATTGCGATCCTCCTTGGAAAAGGCCTTGATATAAACGGAAAGCACGGCGATATCCGCGGGGCTCACGCCGGATATGCGGGAAGCGCGTCCCAGATCGCGCGGCCGAATAGCGGAAAGCTTCTGCCTGGCCTCCGTCCTCAGATTGGTGATGGTCATGTAATCGATCTCTTCGGGGATAAGCTCGTCCTCGAGGCGGCGGAGCTTGCGTATCTCCTCCTCCTGGCGCTTTATGTAGCCGCCGTAGAGCGCCTCGGCCTCGACCTCATCGACGGCTTCCCGCCCGACGTCGGGCAGGTCGTATAGCCGCATGAGATCGGTGTAGCCGACGCCGTTCCGTTTGAGCAGAGTGTCGAGGCGGACGCTGCCGCGGACGGGGCTGTAGCCCAGCGAGGCGAGCAGGCCGTCAAGCTCCGGGCTTGCGGGAACGGCTCTGTCGAGGGACGAAAAAGCCTTTGCAACACGGTCTTTTTTGCGCATCAGGCGGGCGTATCTCTCCTCCGAAACGAGGCCTGTCCTGCGCGCCTTTTCGGTCAGCCGCAGATCGGCGTTGTCCTGCCTCAGCAGCATGCGGTACTCCGCGCGGCAGGTCATCATGCGGTACGGCTCGTTCGTGCCCTTGACGGTCAGATCGTCGCAGAGCACGCCTATGTACGCGTCCCCGCGGCCGAGAATGAACGGCTCTTCGCCCTTCACCCGCAGCGCGGCGTTGAGGCCCGCGTAAATGCCCTGCGCGGCGGCCTCCTCATAGCCGGAGCTGCCGTTAATCTGCCCCGCAAAGAACAGCCCGGGCACCCTTCGGCTCATGAGCGATGCGTCGAGCTCCGTCGGATCTATGCAGTCGTACTCGATGGCGTAGCCGTAGCGCATTATGCGGCTGTTCTCCATGCCGGGGATAGTGCGTAGCATTGCCTCCTGCACGTCCCGCGGGAGACTCGTCGAGAGGCCCTGGACGTACATCTCGTCGGTCGAAAGCCCCTCCGGCTCAATGAAGAGCTGATGGCGGTCCCTGTCGGCGAATTTGACGATCTTGTCCTCTATGGAGGGGCAGTAGCGCGTGCCCGTCGCGCGGATGGCGCCCGCGTACATGGGCGAGCGGTGGAGGTTCTCGCGTATTATTTCGTGGGTCCTGCTGTTGGTGTAGGTCAGATGACAGGGGACCTGCTCCTTCAAAAGTTCATCCGTCATAAAGGAAAAATGCGGTATGGGCACGTCGCCGTACTGCGGCTCCATCCTCGAATAGTCGAGCGAGGCCGAAGCGACCCTCGGCGGGGTGCCGGTCTTGAAGCGGCGGAGCTCAAAGCCCAGCTCTCCGAGCGAGGCGGAGAGCAGCGGAGCGTTAGCAAGGCCCGACGGGCCGCGGAAACGGTTGTATTCGCCCGTGTGCACGCGGCTGTTGAGGTAGACGCCGGAGCAGACGACGCACGCGGAGCAGGCGTACCTCGCGCCGAGGGCTGTCTCAACGCCGCATACTTCGCCGTTTTCGGTGAGCACGCGGGAGCACTCGTCCTGACGGAGCGTGACGCCCTCCGTGCGCTCGAGCACGGCCTTCATGCGCTCATGATAGCGGCGCTTGTCCATCTGCGCCCGCAGCGAGTGTACGGCCGGGCCCTTGCCCGTGTTGAGCATGCGCATCTGGATAAAGCATTCGTCCGCGGCGACGCCCATTTCGCCGCCCAGGGCGTCGATCTCCCGCACGAGGTGGCCCTTCGAGGTGCCGCCGATCGATGGGTTGCAGGCCATGAGCGCGACGGAATCGAGATCGACGCAGAGCACGAGCACCTTCAGCCCGAGGCGTGCCGAAGCCAGCGCCGCCTCGCATCCGGCGTGGCCCGCGCCGATAACCGCGATATCGTATTTTTCGTCGGAAAACCCGGTCATTTATCTATGTTTTTTACCATTTCCTGCCATTCGGCGCCGCCCCAGGAGGAATCGGCCCGCCCGTTGTGGGCAAAGCCCATGCCCTCGTAAAAGCTTATCAGCTCCTCGTGGCAGGTGAGTATGAGCTTCCGTTTGCCGCCGAGCTTCGCCCTTTCGGCAAGGGCGTCCATGAGCCGCCCCGCGACGCCTTGCCCGCGGTATTCGGGCGCGACCTCAAGCGAGAGCAGTATCACGTTCCGCCCGCGGAAGTCGATAAGGCCGACGTCGGTGAAGAATTCGTCGCGGAAGGAGTCCTCGTCCGTGGGAACGCCGCAAATGAACCCCGCGATCCTGTGATCCGCGGCGTCCTCGGCGATAAGGAAGAGCTCCGGAGCGGCCGCGAGCCGCTTCATTATGTTTTCGGGCTTCTCCGCCTCGTTGGGCGGGAAGCAGACGCGTTCCGTTTCTATGAGCCGCGCGGCGTCGGACACGCGCGCTTCTCTTATTATGAGATCCATATGCTTATTTTCCCAGACAGAAATTGGCAAAAACGGCGTCGATAAGCTCCTCTGCGGCGTCGCCCGTTCCGAGTATCCCGGCGAGGCGGTCCATGGCGGAGCGCATCTCGAAGAAAGCGGCGTCGGTAAGTCCGTCCGAAAGCCGCTCCTCCGCGGCGCGGAGCATTTCTGCTGCGGCGGTCAGCGCGGCGGTGTGGCGGGAGTTCGTGACGAGCGCGGCGGAAGATCCGTCGCCAGGGAGCAGCGCCTCGGCGACGCCCTTTTTCAGCGCTTCGAGGCCCTCGCCCGTTACCGAGCTTATGCTGTACGCCCGCTTCCCGCGGAAAAGGCCGTCTTTATCGGGGGCTATCGCGTTGGGAAGATCCGCCTTGGTGATCACGGCGAGCATGTTCCTGCCCTCCACGGAGCGGAGTATCGCCTCATCGCCTTCGTCGAGCTCACGCGTGCCGTCCGCGAGCCAGAGCACCAGCTCCGCCCCGCGCGATTCGCGTTTTGCCCTTTCCACGCCTATCATTTCGACCTCGTCGCCCGACTCGCGTATGCCGGCGGTGTCGACGAACACCACGGGGATCCCGCATACGGAGGCGCTCTCCTCAACGGTGTCGCGCGTTGTGCCGGGTATCGGGGTGACTATCGCGCGCTCGCGCAGAAGGAGCGCGTTGAGGAGCGAGCTCTTGCCGACGTTCGGGCTGCCAATAATGGCGACCCTCGCGCCTTCGCGCAGTATCCTGCTGCGCATCCCCTCGTCGGCGAGGCGTTCGACCTCCTCCCTGATCCCGCGAAGCTCCTCCGCCGATCCCGCTGTATCGTCGTCGGCCTCTCCCGTGTCGTCGTCCATGGCGTTCGCCATGCGCGCGCAGGCGAGCTTCACCCGCTCGTAGAGGCCGCCTATGACGGCGCTCAGCCGACCTTCGAGCTGCGCCTCCGCGGCCTTCAGCGACCTTTCCGCGGAGGCGGATATCACGTCCATTACGGCCTCCGCCTGCGCAAGGTCCATCTTCCCGTTGAGATAGGCCCGTTTCGTGAACTCGCCCGGCTCGGCCCTTTCGGCAAGGCCGGTGCCGTCGATGAGCTCGGTGAGCTTTTTCGCCGCGGCATAGGAGCCGTGGATCATTATCTCCGCCATGTCCTCGCCCGTGTAGGAGCGGGGCGCGGCGTAATAGACCGCGGTGCAGGCGTCGACCTTTTCGCCGTTTTCGCAGACGATGTGGCCGAAGGAGATCCGCCTGTCGCAGATGCTGCCGGTAAAGAGCTTTTCCAGCAGCGCGCGGGAGTTCGGCCCGCTTATTCTCATAACTGTAATTGCACCGCCCACGGGGGTGGACAGTGCAAATACGGTGGAGTTATTCATGATCATTCCTCGTCGGCTGCCTCGGGCGCGGGCGTGCGGTCCACACGCTCCGCCTGGGGCCTCATCGAGCCCCTGCGGCTGCCGTGGGTGTAGGTCCTGCCCCTGCGGCGGGGCGTGACGACCACGCGGCGGTTGGGCTCCTCGCCCTCGGAATGAGTGGTAACGTCGGGATGATTCTGCAGAGTGGAATGGAGCACGCGCCTCTCGTAGGGGTTCATCGGCTCCAGCGCGCGGGGGCGCCCGGTGGCGCGGACCTGCGCGGCGACCTTCTTGGCGAGGCGCTTCAGCGTCTCTTCGCGCTTCTCGCGGTATTCCTCGGTGTTGAGGGTGACGCGGGTGTAGCCGTCGGTCTTGCGGTTGCGGTTGATCACGAGGCCGGTCAGATACTGCATGGCGTCGAGGGTCTCGCCCCTGTGGCCGATCAGCATGCCCATCATCTCGGAATCGATGCGCAGACGCAGGCAGTCCTCGTCGCGGGCGGCGAGCACCTGTCCGGTGGCGCCCATGCGCTCGATAAGGCCCTTCACGAACTCGGCGGCGGGGTTGCCCTCGGCCTCCTCGAGCGTGTAGTTCACGACCTTTTCGGGGCTGATCTTGGGCTCGGTGGGAAGCGGCTCGTCAACGGGCTCGGCTGCGGGCTCCTTCTCCTTGACGGCGGGAGCGGGCTCGGCGGGAGCTTCGCGCTTCTCGTTCGCGCGGCGATCTTCGCGGCGGTCGTCGCGGCGGTCTTCGCGGCGATCGTTCCTCCGGCGATCCTCGCGGCGGTCGTTCCTGCGGCGGTCGTCGCGCCTGTCGTCGCGGCGCTCGCGGCGCTCCTCGGCCTTCTTCATGTAATCGGGGAGCTCATACTCCTCGGCGGGCTTCTGCGTAAGCTTGACTATTGCGGGCTTCGCGCCTATGCCGAGAATGCCCTTCGTCTCCTGCTGTATTATCTCGATTGTGACCTCGTCGATGGAGATCTCCATCTGCTGAAGGCCCTTGAATATGGCTTCGTCAACGGATTTGCCCGTCGACTGAACGGTTTTAAGCTCTGTGGATTCCATTTACTTTGCTGCCTCCGCTTTTTTCTTGTCAAAGATCTTGTTGATAATGAGGGTGGATATGAGCTGGATCGCGCCGGATACCGTCCAATAGAACGCGAAGGCGGTGGTGGAGCTCATACAGATAAGTATGCTCAGTATGGGCATGAAGTACAGCATGGAGTTCATCTGCTTGGCCTGATCCTTGGACTGGCCGTCCTTCTTGCTGCGCTTCATCATCACGAGGGAGGAAAGGAGCTGCATGCCCGCGGCGAGGAACGGGAGTATCATAAGGCCGTTGGCGGGGACCTTGCCGTTCCTGGAGAGGGCGTCGGGGTAGCGCTTCATTATGGCGCTGTAGATCTCGCTGCCCTTGTAGGTCTTTTCCTCATCGGCGTCGTCGGTCTCGCCGGAGGCGGGCGCCTCGGTGGCCTCGGGCGCTTCGGTATTTTCGGGCGCTTCGGTCGCTTCGGGCGTGCCGTCGGGCTCGGCCGCAGTCTCGCCCAGGAGCTTAGCCGCGGTCTCGGCGGATACCGAGGTCGGCAGCAGCATCATGCCGGAGCGGTCGGTGGAGCAGCTCGAGCAGCTCGAGCAGCCGGTGGTCTTGCCCGCGTCGCCGTATTCGCCGGAAGCGAGGCCGAGCGAGCAGAGCGTCGACCAGATCTCCTCGCCGGAGACGAACTTGCCGCTGCCGTCGGTGTAGCCCTTCTGCAGAAGGGGCATGTTCGCGAGCGTGACGGAGCTTATCGCCTCGAGCGTCCGCGGCTTGGTGATTACCTCGCCGTCGAACCTGAATATCAGGAAGGATGCGTCGATAAAACAGTCGGGCTGCCAGATATTGTTGACCCACAGGAACTTGTAGCTGTTGAAGGTGTCCATCGCCTGATCTTCGGCGGCGGCGCGCTCGGGGGTGCCCTCCTCATAGGTCTGGGAGACTGCCGTCTCGTACATGAGGGTCACGGTCTCCTCGTTGCCCCAGCAGCGGAACGCGTTGAGGAAGCAGAAGAAGAGGGGGAGGGTGATGAGCATCGGCAGACAGCTGGTCAGCGTGTTGATGCCGTGCTTCTTCATGAGCTTGCTCTGCTCTTCGCGGAGCTTTTGCGGGTCGTTGGCATAGCGCTTCTGCAGCGCGTCTATCTCAGGCTGTACGACAGCCATTTTGAGCTGGGTCTTGCGGTTGGAAATATCCGGAAAGATCTGGAAAAGACGCAGCAGTACGGTCGCGACGATTATCGTCCAGAAATAGCTGTTGTTGAACAGCCCGTACAGGAACTGCATCAGCGCGTAGAACCATCGCGTGAGAAAGAATGTCATCGTGGATTCCTTTCATAAGTCGGTTGTTCGGGAGAAGCGGGCGCCCTGTTCGACCATTTCCCGCGCTCGGGCACGGGATCCCAGCCGCCCTTCGAAAAGGGGTTGCAGCGCAAAAGCCGCCAAAGGGATAACAGTATCCCCTTCGCGGCGCCGTGAAGTGATATGGCTTGTATGGCATATTCCGAGCATGACGGCGTATACCTGCAGCAGGGTGCCCTGTCAGGTCTCAGCTGTCTGTACGAACGGATGAGATATATGAGAAAGCTTTTGATTGCGTTTCCGACCGAAGTCATAATATCTGCCCGATACCCGATGAAACGGCGGTCTACCGGCTCCCGTGGGAGCGGCGGGCGTTAGCCCCGTTTCCGTGAATGTTTCCCGCAAATGAGCGGTCAGCCAAGCTCGGCTTCAGCCAAGCAAGCCCGCCTTCTGCACCAGACGGCGCACGGTGGACTCGATCTCCTGAAAGCTGGCGTCCAGGATCGGCAAACGCGCGATAAAAATGAGGCGGCAGCCGGGAGCTATCTCCGGCAAGAGAGGAGTTACAGCCTCTCTCAGTCTGCGTTTGACACGATTGCGGACGACTGCGTTGCCAATCTTCTTGCCCACTGCGAACCCGATCTTCTTTTCGGGCTGCCGGCCGGATAGATAAATCAATACCAATGTGTGACTTCCCGCGGTCTTCCCGTTTCTGTACACACGGCGGAACTCCTTGTTCCGTTTTAGAGAGTAGCAACGCTTCATCGTGAGGATGTTCTTACCGGGGCGAAAGCCCCTTGTGCGGCGCACAGGACGGTCGTATCCTCCTGCGGGCCGTATTTCCCGTAATTGATACATGAACCACGGCGGGCGGACCTGCTTCCTTTTCGCCGTGGTTCAGCTCGATTCATCGAATTACGCGGAAAGCTTCTTCCTGCCCTTAGCGCGCCTTCTCGCAAGAACGTTCCTGCCGTTGGCGGTGGACATACGCTTGCGGAAACCGTGGACCTTCTTCCTCTGCCTTACCTTGGGCTGGTATGTCATCTTCATGGATGTACACCTCTTTCCTTTACAAGAATAATCAAGGGGGAGACGTTTTGGCGGCCTGACCCCACATTGTCACAGATAAACATTATATCGGATACCGCCGCCGCTTGTCAAGCACCAATTTGAGGTTTTTTCAAGCGTTTACGGTATATTTTGGCTGTTTTCAGCGATTTTCGAACTTCACGGAGATATCGGTGCCCCTGCCGACCTCGCTCTCCAGAGATATCTCGCCGCCGTATTTTTCGGCGATGTGCTTGACTATGGCAAGTCCGAGGCCCGTGCCGCCCGTCTGTTTGGAGCGGGATTTGTCCACGCGGTAGAACCTTTCGAAGACGTGCGCGCGGTGCTCCTCGGGTATGCCTATGCCCGTGTCCCTTACCGATACGAAGCCCGGCCTGACTGTGACGAACACGCTGCCGCCCGGCTCGTTGTAGCGGATGGCGTTGTCCATGAGGTTGTAGACGAGCTCCGAAAGCAGGCTCCTCGAGCCGTCGATGCGGAAGCTCTCCGTATCCAGCACGAGCGAAACGCCGTGATCCTCCGCGGATTTCAGCAGCACGTCGCGGCATTCGTCCGCGATCTCCGCCATGTCGACGGGCTCCCTGTCGCTGTCCGAGCCCTCGTCGAGACTCGCGAGCCGTATTATGTCGCTTATCAGCGCGAGCAGGCGCTTCGACTCCTTCTGTATGCGGGAGGCGAACTCCGGCACGTCCTTTTCGGAGGCCATGCCCGTGGCGATCATCTCCGCGTAGCCCTGTATGGAGGTCAGCGGCGTCTTCAGCTCATGGCTGACGTTGGCGGTGAACTCCCTTTTCAGCTTCTGCAGGGTGAGCTGCTCGCCCATGTCGAGCAGGAGCAGCATGGTGCCGACTATCTGCCTGTTGAAAATGACGGGGTCGACGAGCACGCGCAGCGTCACGCCGTGGCTCGTGAACTCGGTAAGACTGCTCTCGCCGCCGGCGGCCGCCTCGATGCAGCGCAAAAGCTCCGCGTCCTTTATCGCGTCGTCCTTGTGCATGCCTATCGCATGCTCCGGCAGGTCGAGATACCTCCGCGCGTCCTCACTCACCGTATAGACGCGGGAGTTGCCGTCGAGCACGAGCACGCCGCCCGTTATGGAATCGATCATGGCGGCGTAATCCGCGCCGTGGTATTCCTTCTCCTCGCGCAGGACGGCCGTCGTGAACAGGTACAGCGCGCCGGAGGCGAATATCACGGCCGCGCCGATAATGACCACGCCCCAGGGACGGGGGAGGCCTATCGATATCGCGACGACGGATATCGCGGCGACGAGCGTGCAGGCGATAATGAACACGATTATCGCGAGCGAGCGGAAGCGTTTGTTCATGGGTCCCTCCGGAAAAGGCCTCAGTCCATCCTGTAGCCGACGTTCCTCACTGTGACTATGCTGCGGGCATGCTCGCCCAGCTTCTGCCGCAGGGTCTTTATGTGCATGTCGACCGTGCGGGTCTCGCCTGCGAAATCATAGCCCCATACGGTGCTTATGAGCTTTTCGCGGCTCTGGACGACGCCCTTCGCGCTCATAAGAGCGTACAGGAGCTCGTATTCCTTGAACGTGAGGTCTATCTCGACGCCGTCGCAGGTGACGGTGCGCTTGTCGCAGTCGATGACAATGCTGCCGGAGACGAGCATGTCCCTCGCCGCCTCACGCGGGGCGGAGCGGCGGAGCAGCGCCTTCACGCGGGAGACGAGCTCCATCACGCCGAAGGGCTTGGTCAGGTAATCGTCCGCGCCCTGATCGAGGCCGCGGACCTTGTCGATCTCGCTCGTTTTGGCGGTGACCATCATTATCGGCACCTCGCTCGTCGCGGGGTCGGAGCGCAGGCGGCCGAGTATTTCGAGCCCGTCCTCGCCGGGGAGCATTATGTCGAGCAGTATGAGCTGAGGGGTCTCCTCCTCTATGCGCTCGAAAAGCTCCGCCCCGGTCTCGCAGGCCGCGACCTCAAAGCCGCTGTTCGTCAGCGCGTAGCTCTCCATCTCGCGGATATCGAGATCGTCTTCGACTATGAATATCATTTGCTTCACTCCTTAAAGCCGTTTTGTTGATGATACCACATTCTCCGCGCATTGTAAAATCCCCTCAGGTAAAATCGGGGTAAAATCTTCGCAACAAAGCCCGCCCCCCTCGAAAACGGGTTCCCGTTAACATCATAACGTCCGCGCGAACGCCGCGCAAACAGCGGCACGGATCCCCCGAATATATTTTTTCTGCGCCTTTTTTGAATGCGTACGGAGTGCTATAATTGAAGGTGGAATAAAGGGGCCTTTGCGCCTGTTCGCGATTGGCGCAGGGGACCTTAATATCAAGGAGGTCATATCGCTTATGGTATCCAAAGTAACCATTGACGAGAACCGCTGCAAGGGCTGCGGGCTGTGCGTAAGAGCATGTCCCAAAAAGATCATGCAGATCTCGAAGACCAAGCTCAACGAGAAGGGCTATCACCCCGCCGAGGTGACCGACCAGGAGGCTTGCATCGCCTGTGCCAGCTGCGCCAGGACCTGCCCCGACGCGGTCATCACCGTTGAGAAAGAGTAAGGAGGAAAGAGCTATGGCAAAGAAACTCATGAAGGGCAGTGAAGCCATCCCCGAAGCCGCCATTCAGGCCGGCTGCCGTTTCTTCTTCGGCTATCCCATCACTCCTCAGAACGACATCCCCGAGTACATGTCCGCCCGTCTGCCCAAGGTAGGAGGCTGCTTCCTCCAGGCCGAGAGCGAGGTCGCCGCGATCAATATGGTCTACGGCGCCGCCGCCGCCGGCGCGAGGGTCATGACCAGCTCCTCTTCCCCGGGCGTCTCCCTTAAGCAGGAGGGCATCAGCTACATCGCCGGCGCCGAACTCCCCTGCGTCATCTGCAACATGATGCGCGGCGGCCCCGGCCTCGGCTCCATCCAGCCCTCTCAGGGCGACTACTTCCAGGCGACGAAGGGCGGCGGCCACGGTGATTATCACCTCATCGTGCTTGCTCCCTCCTCCGTACAGGAAGCCGTCGATCTCATGCACAACGCTTTCGACCTTGCGGATATCTACCGCACCCCCGTCATGCTCCTCGCCGACGGCATCATCGGTCAGATGATGGAGCCCGTCGAGTTCCACGAGCATGAAAAGCGCGAGCTTCCCGCCAAGCCCTGGGCCGTCACCGGCTACGATCCCAACGGCGACCGTCCCCGCGCCATCGTCAACTCCCTCTACATCGAAGTCGATGAGCTGCAGGAGATGAACGACAGGCTCCAGGCCCGCTATAAGGAGATCCAGGAAAAGGAAGTCATGGTCGAGAAGTACAACACCGAAGGCGCCGAAGTCATCGTCTGCGCCTACGGCACCGTCGCCCGTATCTGCAAGTCCGCGATCGCACTCTGCGCCGAGAAGGGCGTCAAGGTCGGCCTTATCCGTCCCATCACCCTCTGGCCCTTCCCCGAGAAGGAACTCGTCGAGGTCATGTCTCAGCCCTCCGTCAAGCGCGAGCTGACGGTAGAGATCTCCGCCGGTCAGATGCATGAGGACGTCCGCCTTGCCATCAACGGCGCCAAGCCCACCGATTTCTACGGCAAGCCCGGCAGCTACACCCCCACCGCGGAAGAGATCGCCGAATACATTCTGAAGACAAGGGAGGCGTAAATCAATGAAGACTGTATTTAAGAAAACTCCCGTTCTCACGGACACCATCATGCACTACTGCCCCGGCTGCGGCCACGGTATTGTCCACCGTCTCGTCGCCGAGGTCATCGAGGAGCTCGGCATCCAGAACAAGACGATCGGCTTCGTGCCCGTCGGCTGCGCCGTCTTCGGTTACAAGTATTTCAACATCGACTGCGTAGAGGCGGCTCACGGCCGTGCTCCCGCCGCCGCCACCGGCTGCAAGCGCGTCAACCCCGAGAACATCGTGTTCACCTATCAGGGCGACGGCGACCTTGCCTCCATCGGCGCCGCGGAGATCGTTCACGCCGCTCACCGCGGTGAGAAGATCACCACCATATTCATCAACAACGCCATCTACGGTATGACCGGCGGTCAGATGGCTCCGACGACCCTCGTCGGCCAGAAGACCACGACCAGCCCCTACGGCCGCGATCCCGAGCACTGCGGCAAGCCCATCCGCATCGCGGAGATGATCGCCACGATCGAGGGCGCCGCCTATGTCGAGCGCGTATCCGTCGACTGCGTTCCCAACATCATCAAGGCCAAGGCCGCCATCAAGAAGGCCTTCCAGTGCCAGATCGACCGCAAGGGCTTCTCCCTTGTCGAGGTCCTCTCCTCCTGTCCCACCAACTGGGGCAAGAGCCCCGCAGAGGCGATGGATTGGATCAAGTCCGACATGATCCCCTACTATCCTCTCGGCGTCAAGAAGGACACCACGAACGAATAAGGAGGATTGAATATGCTTTGGACTAACATTTTCGCAGGCTTCGGCGGCCAGGGCGTCCTGCTCATCGGCCAGCTCCTCGCATACGCCGGCATGTATGAGGGCAAGAACGTTTCTTGGCTCCCCTCCTACGGTCCCGAAATGCGCGGCGGTACCGCGAACTGCTCCGTCGTCGTTTCCGACGACCCCATCGCTTCCCCCTGCATCAATATGGCCAACTGCGTCATCGCCATGAACCGTCCCTCCCTCGACAAGTTCGAGGCGAACGTTCTCCCCGGCGGCAAGCTGTTCATCAACAGCTCCATCATCGACAAGAAGGCCACCCGCACGGATATCGACGTCTACTACGTCCCCTGCAATGAGATCGCCGATTCCCTGAACAATCCCAAGGTCGGCAACATGGCCATGCTCGGCGCTTACCTCGAGGCCACCAAGGCCGTCGAGTCCAAGTCCGTCCTCGACGCGCTGCTCTATAAGCTCGGCGAGAAGAAGGCCCACCTCATTCCCCTGAATGAGCAGGCCATCGAGCTCGGCAAGCAGTCCGTAAGGGATCAGATCAAGTAAGCTTCTCAAGCGGAAAAGGGCAAACCTTCGGGTTTGCCCTTTGTTTTTTCTGCGTCCCGCCCCGTTTCGCGCTTCCATATCCGCGCTTTTTGCTGTATAATCAAATTGAAAACAACCGAAAGGAAGTAATTATATGAACGCAAAAATGCTTTGGCAGTATGCGCGCCTCGTAGTCGGGGTGGGCATCAACGTACAGAAGGGGCAGCCCGTTATGATCAACTGCCCGATAGAATGCGCGCCGTTCGGCCGTATGCTCATGACAGCGGCATACGACGCCGGCGCGAAGGACGTCATCATCAACTGGCGCGACGATTACTGCACGCGCGAGCGCTGCCTTAAGGCGGATGATTCAGTTTTCGACAGCGTCTATCCATGGGACGCGCTGAAGCTCAACTCCCTCGCGAAGGAGGGCGTGGGCGTCATCTCCGTCTCCGCCTCCGACCCGGAGAATCTTAAGGGCGTCGATCCCGACAGGCTCCGCCGCTCGAGGATCGCCTCCGGCCGCGACCTCAAGGAGTTCATGCGCGCGCAGATGTCCAACGGCATACCCTGGTGCGTGGTGTCCGTCCCCATCCCCTCGTGGGCGAAAAAGGTATTCCCCGATCTTGACGAGGCCGAAGCCGTCGAAAGGCTGTGGGACGAGATATTCAAGACCGTCCGCGTTACCGAGGACGGCGACGCCGTCGAGGAGTGGCGCCGTCACTGCGCCGACATTGAGGGCAAGGCGAGGAAGCTCACCGAGTACGATCTTGCCGAGCTGCACTATAAAAACTCCATCGGCACCGATCTCACCGTCAAAATGCCGGAGAACTGCGTCTGGCTCGCTGGCGGCGATATCTGCCGCACCAACGGCGTCAAGTTCGTCGCCAACATGCCCACGGAGGAGGTCTTCTCCGCTCCCCTCAGGAACGGCGTCGACGGCACTCTCGTCGCGTCCAAGCCCCTCGTGCTGAGCGGCAACGTCGTCGAGGGCATCCGCTTCACGTTCAAGGACGGCCGCATCGTCGGCATACTCGCAGATACCAATGAGGAGAACCTCCGCTCGCAGGTCGATACCGACGAGGGCTCCCACTACCTCGGCGAGATAGCGCTCGTGCCCTACGATTCGCCCATCTCGCAGAGCGGCGTGCTCTTCTTCAACACCCTCTTCGACGAGAACGCCTCCTGCCATTTCGCCTTCGGCGAGGCCTATCCCGCCTGCGTCAAGGGCGGCGACGACCTCTCTCCCGAGGAGCTTGCGGCCGCCGGCATCAATGCGGAGAGCAATACGCACGTCGATTTCATGGTCGGCACCCGCGACCTTGAGATAACCGGCGTTACAAGGAAGGGCGAAACCGTCAGGATTTTCGAAAACGGCAATTTCGCCATCTGACGGAATGGAGGGATACCCTTCCGCCGTCGTTCTCTCGAAGAAGCCATTGAGATATTGAGCCGATAAGCTGCTTTTCCGCAGCAAAAACGGGCCGCGCCCATGCGGCCCGTTTATTATTGTTCGTTTACCTTCTTCTTTCCCTGCGGATGAATGGCTCCTCGACCCGTTCGGAGACCATTATGCCGTAAAGCTCCGGTCTTCGGAAGGCGTTGCCGTGGACCTCCCGCGATCGATAGTCCCGCAGCATGTCCATATCGATATCCGCCGTGTAGATCCCCGGCGCGCCGCCCGCCTCGACGAGCTTCGTATCGCGCGAGCCGGGCTCGCCGTCGACGTAGGCGACGCCGTCGAACACCGTCGAATGCCCGTTGCAGTCGGTCTTGCCCTCGGGATAGTTGCAGGTCGCTATCGCGAGCATGTTCTCGAACGCCCTTCCGCGCAGCTGGGAGATGCGGTTGATTTCCATGGGGCAGGCGTTCGGCACGAGTATCAGCTCCGCGCCCTTCAGCATCAGCACACGCGCGCTCTCCGGGAACTCGCGGTCATAGCAAATCATCGCGCCGACCTTGACCGCGCCCTGCTCGGTCTCCAGCTCGCGAACGTAAAAATCGCTGCCCGGCGTCAGCACGCGCTCGTCGCCGAAATCGCAGGTGTGCACCTTGGCATAGTCAAGGACGCGCCGTCCGTTCATATCGAACAGCGCGAGCGAGTTCCGCGCGAAAGCGCCGTAGCTTTCAAGGTACGTTATGCCGATCGCCATGCGCAGCTCCCGCGCGAGCCCCGCAAAGCACTTTATAAACATGCTGTCCGGCCCGAGCGACGCCGCCTCAAGCGCCTCGCTCTCCTGCGGGAAGACGTAGCCCGTGGACCACATCTCGGGGAAGAGAGCGATATCCGCGCCCATCTCCTTCGCCCGCAGGCAGGCCTCCCGGCCGATCTCCAGCTGCTCCGAAAGCCCCTCCCCGGGCAGTATCTGCAAAAGCGCCGTCCTCAGCTTCATTCATTTTCCCTCCGTCGCTGTTTTCGCCTATGATTATAGCAGTCCCGGGCGTTTTTGTACACCGGAAAATGTCGAGGGCCTCCCCGTTGACGTGGAGCGAAAACGCCCCGCAGACACGGCAAAAAGGCCTTTTTCCGCAGGGTTTTCCGATTTTTCCACAATCAAAAGGCGTTTTTTCCACATTTGTTCGCTTTTCGGCCTCATGGTATTACCTTTTGAACGGTTTGCGAAAAATACAGAAAAAGAGCACGGCTCGCGCCGTGCTCTTGGACGTTGGAATTACTTGCCGATGGTGGCGACCATGACCGCCTTGATGGTGTGCATGCGGTTCTCGGCCTCGTCGAAGACCTTGCTCATGGAGGAACGGAAGACCTCGTCGGAGACCTCCTGCTCCTTCAGACCGTACTTCTCATAGATCTCACGGCCGACGGAGGTCTCGAGATCGTGGAAGCTGGGCAGGCAGTGCAGGAAGATGACGTCGGGATTGTGGGTCATCTTCATCATGTCCATGGTCACGCGGTACGGCTCGAGCAGCTTGATGCGCT
>JAFZRT010000020.1 GCA_017619735.1 Clostridia bacterium | reverse complement strand
CTGCAACCTCGCGCCGCGCAAGATCTGCGGCATCGAGAGCCGCGGCATGATACTCGCCGCCTCCACCGAGGGCGACGCCGACGTTGTGCCCCTCACCACGCTGAAGGATATCCCCAGCGGCAGCTTGATAAGGTAAAAAAGAGATTCATGTAAAAAAAGGCGGGCGCTCCGATAAGAGCGCCCGCCTTTAGCATGCAGAGCGGGTCTCGTTTCCCGCTCCAAAAACGAATGTCTGCGTTGGGCAGCCGACCTGTGGCTTTCCGGGCAGTCCACGGGGCGGACTGCATCGCTTTGCTCGCAAGGCCGCCCGTTCAAAGCCTTTTCGACCGTTCACCGGACGGTCGAAATTGCCTGCGGCAACCGGCTTTGAACCTCAAACCCGCGTTTCGCTAAGCTCAACGCGGACAGAAAGACCCCCGTTTCCCGCTCCAACGAAAAAGAGAATGGCTGAAAGCCATTCTCTCGTTGGAGCGGGAAACGGGGCTCGAACCCGCCACCTCCGCCTTGGCAAGGCGGCGCTCTACCAAATGAGCTATTCCCGCATATTCAGTTGCCGCTCCGAATGGAACAGACATTATTATACATAGGGGGCGGGGGGTTGTCAAGGGCAAATATCAAAAACGGGCAAAATATACGAAACGGCGGAGAAGTGGAAAAGTATATGCCCAAAAAACCCGCGCGCGGCGGGAAAAGCACTTGAAAAGCCCGCATCCATGGTGCATAATATAAATGTTGGAATATGCACCCGCCGGAGGTAATAATGAAAGAAGGACGCCTCTTCAAGGAAGGAACCGTCCGCGTGATCGCGATAATAGTCTGCGTCGCGCTGTTCCTCGGATTCATCGCGTTCATATTCACTCAGCTCCGCTCACAGCAGAGGAAGCTCGCCGAGCTCATGCAGGAGAAACAGCGCCTGAACGACGAGCTCGACGCCCTCGCAAGGGAGCAGGAGCGCCTGCAGAGCAATCTCGAATACGTCAAGAGCTTGGAAGGGCTCCTGCAGTACGCAAGGGACAACCTCGGCTACATCGGCCCGGACGACATAAGGGAAGGCTCCGGTGAATAAATACGCGGTCATAGATATCGGCAGCAACTCCATCCGTTACGGGGAGGAGCATGACGGCTCGTTCCCCCGAAAGGAGGTCTATACGACCCGTCTGGGTTCGGGCCTCAACAGCACGGGCAGACTTGCGGACGATACGATGGAAAAGAGCATAGCGGTTATCAAGGAGCTCGCTTCCCGCGCAAAGGGGAACGGGCTCATTCCGCGCGCCTACGCGACGAGCGCCGTTCGCGACGCCTCCAACGGGCGCGATTTTGCCGACCGCGCGGAAAGGGAGTGCGGCGTACCGGTCGAGATCCTGTCGGGTGAGGACGAGGCGCGCTTCGCCTTCCGCGGTGCAGCGGGCGGCGGGATAATGCTCGATATCGGCGGCGCGTCGATGCAGATAGTGACGAAGGACGGCGGCGTCAGCTTCAGAGCGGGCTGCGTCCGCTGCGGCGATATCGCGCGGGAGGCGACCGGCGCTCCCGACTGCGATACCGACCCGCTGGCCCAGAGGGACGCCGTTATCGAATACATGGACGGGGCAGTGACGGTCCCCGACGGCCTGCACGGCGATCTTACGGGCGTTGGCGGCACCATCACGACCCTCGCCGCGCTCAAGGCGGATATCAAGGAGTTCACCGCCGAAGCGGTCGACGGATCCGTGCTTACCCGCTCGGACGTGGAGGAACTCATAGAAAAGCTGATACTCATGGGCGGCGCGCGCAGGGAGCATCCCCTTCTCCGCGAGCGCCACGACGTGATACTCTACGGCGCGTACATACTTGCAAGGGCGATGGAGCTCATCGGAAGGGACGAGCTCCGCGTCAGCTGCTCCGACGGCATGGAGGGGTATCTCGCCGTGCTGAAGGAGCGGGAGGGGGCAGAAGACCGTCCGAGTCTGTGGAAGCTCTTTTCCGCTTTCATGCGCATAGGCGCGTTCACGTTCGGCGGCGGCTACGCCATGCTCCCCATGCTGGAGCGCGAGTGCGTGGAAAAGACCTCGTGGGTCTCCCACGACGAGCTGCTCGACTATTTCGCGATAGGCCAGTGCACGCCCGGCGTGATCGCGGTCAACACCGCGACATTCGTCGGCAAAAAGCAGAGGGGCTTCTGGGGCGCGTTCTGCGCGACTGCGGGCGTCGTTCTCCCGTCGTTCGTCATAATCTGCGTGCTGACGGCGCTGCTCGCCAATTTCGCCGATATCCCCGCGGTCAAATACGCCCTGCACGGCATTAGGGTCGCGGTCGGCGTGCTCATACTCAACACCGTAATAAAGCTCGTAAAGGAAAAGATAAAGGATCCGCTGGGCTACGTGCTTGCGGCGGCCGCGTTCCTGCTCGTGGCTCTGCCGCAGACGTTCAAGCTCCCGTTCCGCATATCGCCCGTTTTCGTGGTCATCGGCGCGGCGCTCATCGGCGTGATCCGCGGCAGGATGGGAGGTAAGACGAAATGATCTACCTCATACTCATCTATGAATTCTTCAAGATCGGCCTCTTCGCCGCGGGCGGCGGGCTTGCGACGCTCCCGTTTTTGAGCGCGCTCGCCGACAAATACGAGTGGCTGACCTCCGACATGATAAGCCAGATGGTCGCCCTTTCGGAGTCCACGCCCGGCCCGCTCGGTATCAACATGGCCACCTACGCGGGCTACATGGCCGGCTTCAACACCTTCGGCGGGAGCGAGCTCATGGGCGTCACCACGGCTTTCACCGCCACGGCGTCGCTCGTCGCGCCCTCGTTCATCGTGATACTCATCGTCAGCCGCGTGCTCGACAAATACAAGAACAGCAGCATCGTGGACTCCGCGTTCTCGACGCTGCGTCCCGCGGTCGCCGGCCTCATCGCTGCCGCCGCATGGAGCGTGATCGGCACGACCCTCTTCAACTTCACCGCATCGACGTTCGGCGCGGCGTTCTGCCTGCCGGAGACAGCGCTCTTCGCGGTGATGATGGTGCTGACGAACCTGAAGCCCCTGAAGAAGCTCCACCCGCTCGTGTTCATAGCGATCGCCGCCGCGGCGGGCATGGTGATCGGCTTCACGGTCGGCTGGTAACGCTAAATATGCGATATTATTTGCAGTTTAGCGGAATATGTTGTATAATTATAATACAGTAAGTTGCTAAAGGAGAAGACGGAAATGTCCAAAGTCAGGCTTCACAGCGGAGAGATCATTCCAATAGAAATGCACAGGGTATCGACGGTGCACCCCATAAGGCTCATCCCCGTCGAGGACCGGATTGCCGCCCTTGACGAGGCGGGCAACTGTTCATATAACCTCAAGTCCGAAGACGTGTTTATCGACATGGTCACCGATTCGGGCTTCAACGCCATGAGCGACGCGCAGGCGGGCGCGTTCCACCTCGCCGATTTCGCCTACGCGGGCAGCACCACCTATTATAAGATGGCCGCCAAGGTCAAGGAGATACTGGGCAAGGACTATTTTCTCCCCGTGCATCAGGGCCGCGCGTGCGAGCAGATGATCGCCCGTTCCTTCGTCAAGGAAGGCGACCTCATCCCCACCAATTTCCACTTCTGCACCTTCCTCACGCAGGTCCGCCTCCGCGGCGGCAACCTCGTCGAGTTCTTGCAGGAAAAGGGCCTCGTCACCACCGGCGACGACGGCTTCAAGGGCGATTACGATCTCGAAAAGCTCGAAAGGTTCCTTGACGAGACCCCGAAGGACCGCGTGCCCATGATAAGGCTCGAAGCCGGCACCAACCTCATCGGCGGTCAGCCGATATCGATGGATAACATACTCGCCGTCTCCGCCATCGCAAAGAAGCACGGCATTATGACGCTCCTCGATATGAGCCTCGTGATGGACAATCTGCACTTCATAAAGACCCGCGACGAAAAGCGCAGGGATATGACCGTCCGCGAGATAATCCGCGAAATGGCGGACGCCGTCGACATGATCTATTTCAGCGGCCGCAAGCTGGGCTTTGCGCGCGGCGGCGGTATCTGCATGAACGATCACGACGCCTATATCAAGGTGCGCAACAACGTCTCCTGCTTCGAGGGCTTCCCCTCCTTCGGCGGCATGAGCTCCGCCGAGATGGAGGTAATGTGCGTCGGCTTCGACGACACCATGGACGAGGACGTCATCTCCCAGGGCCCCGATTTCATCGAATACATGGTCGATGAGTTCAAAAAGCACGGCGTGCCCGTGATCACCCCCGCGGGCGGCCTCGGCTGCCACCTCGACGCGGACAGGTTCTGCGCGCACCTCGGCAAAAAGGACTTCCGCGGCGCTGCGCTCGCGGCGGCTATATACGTCGTCAGCGGCGCGAGGGGAATGGAGCGCGGCCTTTCCAGCGAAGCGCCGGAGGATTCCATCGCCCCGTTCGAGCTCGTACGTCTCGCCGTCCCCAGGAGGGTCTACACCCTCTCCCATATCAAGTATGTCGTCGACCGCGTGATCTGGCTCTATGAGCACCGCGAAATGATCGGCGCCATGCGCTGGGAGGACGAGAGCGTCGAGGAGCACATGTTCATCGACTTCCTGAGGCCGGTGGGCGACTGGCGCGAAAGACTCGCCGCGGAGTTCAAAAAGGCGGGACTCGAATAAAAACAAAGGGCGGCTCAGCCGCCTTTTTTGAAAAGAGGACTATAATGAAGCTTATCATCGCATCAAACAACAGGCATAAGATCGAGGAGATCAGATCCATGCTCGGCGCAAGGTTCGAGCGCGTTCTCGGCCAGCGTGAGGCCGGGCTCGAGCTCGACGTCGTCGAGGACGCCGACACCCTCGAGGGCAACGCGCAGAAGAAGGCGGAGGAGGTATTCGCCCTCGCCGATTCCATGGGCTTGATGGAACCGGGCGACGCGGTGCTCGCCGACGATACCGGCCTGCTCGTAGACGCCCTCGGCGGAGCCCCGGGCGTCAGATCTGCCCGCTACGCCACCGACGGACATGACGACGCCGCCAACCGCGAAAAACTGCTTCGGGAGCTTGACGGAGTCCCCGGGGAAAGGCGCGGCGCGCATTTCGCGACCGCCATGGTGCTTGTCAGAAAGGACGCCCCCGCCGTCCGCGCGACGGGCCGCGTCTACGGCTCCATAACGTTTGACGAGCGCGGCGATAACGGCTTCGGCTACGATTCGCTGTTCCTGTACGGGCCCGCAGGCAAGACCTTTGCCGAGATGGACGCCGACGAGAAGAACGCCGTAAGCCACCGCAGGAACGCGCTGGCGCTAGTGCTCGCGGCGCTTTCGTGAACATGATAAGGATAGGCGTCATTTCCGATACGCACGGGAGCTTCGCCGCTGTCGAAGCCTGCGTCGGCCTTGCAAGCGATGTCGACGGCTGGTTCCACCTTGGCGACTACGCCTCCGACGCAAAAAAGCTCCGCGAGCTCACAGGCAAGCCCGTCTATTCGGTGCTCGGCAACTGCGACGGCTGGGGCTTCGGCGGGGAGGCGGAGGACGTCTTTCCCGCGCCGCAGCGGGATTCGGCCTCCGAAAGGGTCGTTACGGTCGGCGGGGTGAGGATACTCCTCTGCCACGGTCATATGTACGACGTCGACCTCGGCCCGTACACCTTGAGTTACCGCGCGGAGGAAAAGCACTGCGCCGCCGCGCTTTACGGCCACACGCACAGGGGCGGGCTTTCGGCTTACGGCAGCCTGCTCATGCTCAATCCCGGCAGCCCCTCGCGCCCGCGCGGGAGCGCCAAACGCAGCTTCGCCGTACTGGAGATCGACAACAGCGGCGTGAACGCGAAGATCGTGACCCTTTGACAGGGAAAGGAAAGCTATGGATGCGAATAAACTTCTGGAGATCCTCCACCTTGCCGAAAAACTGAAGGACGTGCCGCGGCACTGCGTGACGTCGGGCGGGCGGCGCGAGAGCGTGGCCGAGCACAGCTGGCGCACGGCGCTGATGGCGTACCTCGTTAAGGACGAGTTCCCCGACGCCGATATGGACAGGGTGATAAAGATGTGCCTCATACACGACCTGGGCGAGGCGTTCACAGGCGATATCCCCGTTTTTGCGAAGACGGAGGAGGACGAAGCCCGCGAGGAACGGCTGCTCATGGACTGGACGGCGTCGCTGCCCGAGCCCTACGCTTCGGAGATGACCGCCCTCTATGAGGAGATGAAGCAGCGCAGCACCGTCGAAGCCCGCATCTACAAGTCCATGGACAGTCTGGAGGCCGTCATACAGCACAACGAGTCCGAAATCTCGACATGGGAGCCCCACGAATACGACCTGAACCTCAACTACGCATGGGACAGGGTCGCGTTCTCCGGGTATCTCACCAAGCTGCGCAGCGCGATCCGCGCCGAGACGGAGGCAAAGATAGAGAAGAGCAGGGAATGACAGGCATGAAAAAAGCGGCCCGTAAGGGCCGCTTTTCGGTTATCCGGAATATGTTTTCAGCTCTTGATACCCTTGATCTTGAAGCTGACGATGCCGCCGGGGGTGACGATATCGACCGTCTCGCCGACCTTATGGCCGATGAGGCCGTTGCCGACGGGGGAGTTGTTGGATATGCGCTTCTTGAAGGGATCGGCCTCCGCCGCGCCGACGATCTGATACTCGACGTCCTTCTTCGCGGTCAGGTTGCGGAGCATTACGGTAACGCCCACAACGACCGTGTTGGAGTTCGCGGAGGTGCTGTCGATGACTATGGCGTTCTTGAGCATGGCCTCGACCTCGGCGATCTCATACTCGTTCTTCGCCTGAAGCTCCTTGGCGGCGTCATACTCGGCGTTTTCGGAAAGGTCGCCCTGCGCACGCGCCTCGGAGATGAGCTCCGCGATCTCGGTCCTGCGGATGTTCTTGAGATATGCCAGCTTGTCGTCCAGTTCCTTCTTGCCTTCAGGAGTTAGATAAACCTCTGCCATTTTATGTGATTCCTTTCAATTATTTCAAATCAATGCGGTGACCCGCCTATGAATTATATTAAGGAGGGGCCTCCGTGTCAAGCATAATTTCTGTATATCTTCAAAGAGTTTTTTCGCCCGCTTCGCCGCAGACGAGCTGATCCCTGAAGGAACGGAGCAGCTCCAGCATCTCTTCGGGGCTGCGAACGGTGTTGACCGCGCGCCGGAAATCCAGCGAGCCGCGCATGCCCTTCGTGTACCAGGAGAGGTGTTTGCGCATCTCGGGGAAGAGGCGCGGGCCCTTCTCCTCAAGGAACTCCTCCGTATGCCGAATGGCCTCGGTCATGCGCTCGTATTCGGTGGGCGGGGAGTAGGGCCGGCCGTCCAGCGCCGCGCGTATCTCCTCGAATATGAAGGGGTTGCCCTCCGCGCCGCGCGCGACCATCACGCCAGCGCAGCCGGTGTGGGATATGAGCTTTTTCGCCGCCTCACCGGAGAAAACGTCGCCGTTGCCCAGCACGGGCACGCCTACGCGGGAGACCACCTCGCCTATTATG
The DNA here is from genome assembly GCA_017619735.1 of Clostridia bacterium. Classification (GTDB taxonomy): domain Bacteria; phylum Bacillota; class Clostridia; order Christensenellales; family CAG-138; genus UBA3857. The sequence continues at coordinate 59,514 of JAFZRT010000020.1, read as the reverse complement.
TCCCAGTCCGCCGGGCCGTGATAGAGCTGCTCGCGCGTCCTGCCGTGGACGGTGAGCAGCGAAACGCCGCTCTCCTCCATTGCCCGCGCGAACTCGACCGCGTTGACTGAGTTATCGTCCCAGCCCTTGCGGAACTTGCAGCTCACGGGCAGGGGGGAGGCCTTGACCGCCGCCTCCGCGACAGCCGCCGCCCGCGGGATATCGCGCATCAGCGCCGAGCCCTCGCCGTTGCCGGTTATCTTGGGCATGGGGCAGCCCATATTGATATCGATCATGGCTATCTCGCCGGCATATTCGTCGGCGAGCGCCTTTATCATCTCGGAGATTATGCCGGGATCGCTCCCGAAAAGCTGTACCGCGCAGGGCTTTTCCGCCTCGGAAACGCGGATGAGCGCCCGCGTCTTCCTGCCGCCGTAGAAAAGGCCCTTGGCGCTGACCATTTCCGTATAAGTGAAATCACAGCCGTGTTCCACGCAGATACGGCGGAATACGGCGTCGGAAATACCCGCCATCGGCGCGAGCACCGCGGGCGGGTCATGCTTTTTGAATACGGGAAGGGTCACTTGTTCTTGTCTTCGAGCTGACTGTAATCGGGAGTCGGCTTTGCCTCCTCCTCGGGATTTTCCTCAATGACTATGAGCCGGTCGATCAGCCAGCAGCCGTCGACCTTGACGAGCTGAATCTTGTAGAGCATCGGCGTCCACGGCTTGACGGGGCCCGTCACCTCGTCCGATACGGGGTTGGCGATTATGGACGGTATGCGCTCTATATAGGTGACGCTGCCGGTCTTCGCCCAGGGGAGCACGCTTATCCCCTTTATCGAATAGCGGTAGTCGTATGAATCGACTATGAAATCCGAATAGGGGTTCCCCAGTATGTCGGGGTCGGTATTGAGATGCTCCTCTGTGAAGTACTGGCGCAGATCCGCCACCGCGCCGTTTTTGAGGATGGTCTCGGCGCGCAGCTTCATGCCGGAGGTGACGATTATGCCCATATTGGTTATGTACATGCACTCGGTGAACACGGCGAACGCGAGCCCCAAAAGAAGGCTCACGACGAGCACCGCGCGAAGCACGTACCATATGGACCGCCGGACGGTGCCGAGCGGATTGGAACCGGTATCCTTTTTAGCCATTTATCGCCTGCTTGATTGCCTGTGCCAGCTGATCGCCGCAGGAGGTCGGGCCTCCGGAGCAGCGAATGCCTTCAAGGCGGTCGATGGCGAACCGGGGATCCGCGCCCTCAAGGAGGCGGCCCAGCGCCTGCAGATTGCCGTTGCAGCCGTTTGTGAATACGATGTTGTGAAGCTTGCCGTCCACTATATCGAAATCGATCTTCGTGGAGCAGGTGCCCTGAGTCTTGTAGGTGTAATGCATTTCGTTCCTCTTCCTGTCAGATTATTACCTTGCCCTCGAAAACCTTTTCGGCGGGGCCGGACATGTAGATATTGTTCTCGCCGTCCCACTCGATGCGCAGAGCGCCCAGCGGCACGCGCACGGAGACGACCTTGTCGGTGAGGCCGGACTTTATGCACGCCGCGGCGACGGCGGTAGCGCCCGTCCCGCAGCAGAGCGTGGCGCCGCAGCCGCGCTCCCATGCGCGGGTCACGACCGAGCGGCGGTCCTCGATCTCCACAAAGGAGACGTTGGTCTTTTCGGGGAAGAACTCGTGATGCTCGAGCGCAAGGCCGTATTTTTCTATATCGAGCTTGCGGACGTTGTCGACGAATACCACGAGCTGCGGTATGCCTGTATTGACGGCGGTGGCGATGAACTCCCTGCCCGCCGCGGTGATGGGCTGCCTGACGAACTCTTCGGTATCGACGTCCATCGGTATCTCGCCCGTCAGGAAGTTGGGCTTGCCCATATCGACCCTCACGGCCTTGACCTCGCCGTCCATCAGCAGGAGCTGGGGCTTCTTAATGCCGGAGAGCGTGTCGACGGTGAACCCGTCGAAGGGGATCATGCCGGTCTCGTAAACGACCCTGGAGAAGCAGCGAATGCCGTTGCCGCACATCTGCGCCTGCGTGCCGTCGGAATTGTAGACGAGCATCGCGATATCGGCGATGTCGCTGCTCTTTGCGACGAGCAGACAGTCGCCGCCTATGCCCGTCCTGCGGTTGCAGAGCTTCCTCGCGACGCGGGGCATGTCGTAGGGGGCGATGGCGTTATCGCGGTCGTCGATGACGATCATGTCGTTGCCGAGGCCGTGAAGCTTATAGAAATACTTTTCCATGCACTTCCTCCGTCAGGTTCATAATTTCTCAATCTATTATAACTCAAACACCGCGCGCTGCGCAAGCCCTTTTACTCAAGAATAAGCAGCGCAAAGCCGTATTCGGGCATATCGAGGGTAAGCGTTCCGGCGGCCTCGAAGGTATCGCCCGTGACTTCGTCGCGGTAGCGGCCGGAAAGGAGGGGCGCCGCCTCGCCTTCGGAGAAGTCGTCCCTCGAAAGCGAAACGCGCTTCGCGCCGCCGCGGTTTATCACGGTCAGCGCCTCGCCGCGGCCCGTGCGGGCGACCGCGAACACGTCCTTGTGGGGGGAGGCGAATGCCGTCGATCCGTACTCGAAAACCGCGTTCCCGCCGCGCACGCGCGTCAGCAGGCGGTAATGCGCCATGAACTCCCCGTCCTCGCGTCCCCACGGGTAGGGGCGGCGGCAGAAGGGATCCGCGAGCCCGGCAAGGCCCGCCTCGTCGCCGTAGTAGATGCAGGGCGAAAACGGCATGGCGAACTGCAGACAGGAGGCGAGCTTCAGCAGCTTCCGCCCGAGCGCCGCGTTCTCCTCCGTCGGGCGCCAGTGCGCCTGCAGCGGGCGGGGGAGAGCGCCCTTCACGGGACAGCCGGAGAGCACGGAGAGTATCCTTTCGGTATCGTGCGAGCCGAGCATGCCGAGCTGCGCCCGCATGAAGCAGCGGGGATATCCCTCGAGCTGCGCGCCGAGCCGCGCCTTCAGCAGCGCGGAATCCCCGCGGCGCAGCAGGAAATCGACCGCAGCGTCGCGGAAGGGGTAATCCATAACGCCGTCCAGCTCCTCGCCGTTCACGTACTCGCGGCGGCGTCCGCGGCCGTCGCGCTTCAGCGCGGCGTCCTCCCAGACCTCGCCTATAAGCACCGCGTCGGGGGATACGGCCTTCAGCCTGCGCCTCAGGAACTTGATGTACTCGTCGGGAAGCTCGTCGGCTACGTCGAGCCGCCATCCGTCCGCGCCGAGGCGGATCCATTTTTCAAGCACGGACGCCGTGAACTCCATGTAAGAAGGGGTAAGCTCCTCCACCTCGGGGAGCGTTTCGAAATCCCACCAGCAGCGGAAGCCGTGGCGGTATTTCTTATCGAAATCGTACCACTCGCGGTACGGGGAGGACGGGTCGCCGTAAGCGCCGCCGCCGTAATTGCCCCTGCGGTCGAAATAGATGCTGTCGTCGCCCGTGTGGGAGAACACGCCGTCGAGCATGAGCTTTATCCCCGCCCCGTGCAGGGCGGAAGCCATCCGCACGAAATCCTCCTCGCTCCCGAGCAGAGGGTCGACCCTCATATAATCGGATATGCTGTAGCGGTGATCGTATGCCGATTCGAATATCGGGTTGAGGTAGAGTATCCTGACCCCGAGCGAGGCAAGATAGGGTATCCTGTCGATGATGCCCTGAAAATTGCCGAAATAGTAATCCTGCGGGGAGTAGAAGCGCTCTCCGCCGCGGGGCATGAAGTCGACCTCCTCGCTCCATTCCTTCTCGGTCACCCTGCGGCCCATGCGCCTGTGATGCGCTATGCCCGCCTCAAGGCCGGGGTATTCGCCCCGGGCGAATCTGTCGGGGAATATCTGGTAAGCCGTGCGGCCGCAGAAGGCCTCCGGCGTCGTGAAATCGCGGTCGTAAACGGTGATCCTGAAATCGTGGGGGATATCGCGCGTAAGCTCGCTCTCGCCGGAGCGGAGCTCCGCGTCGCGCACGCCGACGTACCACAGCCTGCCATCCGCCTTCAGACGGAAATTGTACCACAGCACGCAGGGGGAGTCGGGCACGGTGACGGTGAACTCGAAAACGCGCGTGCCGGAGACCCAGCGCGAACTGCCCTTCCAGAATCGTTCCTCGCCGTTCCACGTGCGCAGCGAGGCGTCCGCGCGGTCCGCGGCGGGCCCCCATACATGGAGCCGCAGAGTGACGCTCCCGCCCGTCGGCACTGCGCCGAAGGGCTCGCGGAAGCGGAGCTGACGTGAATCGTGGAATGCGCTGATAAAGGGCATGATGCACCCTCCTGAACTTGATATGAGGATTATAGCACATTTTGCGTCCGCGCTCAACCGACAGACGCCCCGTCCGCGGTATTGCGCGGGCGGAAATGTTCGGATATAATAAACGCAAAAGCCGCTCAGACGGCGATCTGCGAAAGGCGGTTTATCCAATGGACGAAAGACTGTACGACAGCTCGTATAAAAGGACGGGAACTGTCTCGAAGGACGCGATCGGCAATGACGTGATAAGGGACGCCTCCGGCCGCGTCGCCGCGCGCTTCGATACCGACGTGCTCGGAAACAGGGTGATAAAGGACGCGGAGGGCCGCACGAAGGGCATTTTCACCAAGGACGCCCTTGGCAACGACGTCGTCACCGATCCGAACGGGCGCGTGATCGCGCGTCTCGGCGCAGACGCGCTCGGAAACGACGCGCTCCTCGGCGCGGACGGACGCGTCATCGGCTATTCCGAGAGCATGAACGCCGGCATCCCGCAGGGGGACGACCGCTCCGCATATACCGCGGTGAACGGACCGAAGCATTACTCGATGAGCCCGCTGGAAAAGAAGCTCCACGGCCTCGAGGCCAAGTATACGGCTCCCGCCGTGCTCTCGTTCCTGCTGCCCGCGCTTTACTGCGCGGCGGCGATATTCGTGAAAAAGCTCCCTTCCGGGCTTGTTCTGTTGGCCGCGCTCCTGACCGCGGGGATATTCCTTTCGAGCATATTCGGCAGAGCTTCCGACGCATGGTCGAAGGGCACGCATGTCGCGACGTTCGTGATAAGTCTGCTGATCTATTTCGGTTATTTCATCGTGTACACCACATACCGCACGACGTGGAACGTGCCGGAGTCCAAGGAGGTCGCGTATCTGCTCGTGCCTCCTGTGCTGTTCCTCGCCGCAGAGCTCATAGGCGGAGCGATAGGCCGCGGGATAAACAGGAAGCTCCGCAAGAGCGTGTACGGGTATTGACCCCGCCGGCGGCAGGCATGTAAGATTCTCCGCTCCCGAACGATGGTATAAGCATAACGCGCGGGGGGAGGCGGAAGTTAAGCGCAGAGTCGGCTCCGTCAAATACCGCGGGAAAGGCAAGGACCCGAAAACATGAAAAAAGCGCTGCTTATAGTACTGGCTTCGCTCCTGCTCGTTTCCGGCTGCACGAAAAAGCGCCCGGATCCGTCAGAGGTATTCCGCGTGGACGGCTTTGATCGCGCGGAGCCGTTCGGCGATATCCCAAGCGAGCTTCGCGGCGTGATCGAAGGCAACTTGTTCTCCGTGCGGAGCGGGGGCGAAAAGAGCTTCCGCACGCGCGGCCTTTACCCCGCCTGCGGGCGCGTCGCCGTTATCGAAACGTCGGCGGACGGCGCGGCGGTAAAGCTTTACGCCGCGGACGGAAAGCTCCTTGCGGAGCGTGCAGTCCAGGAGGATACGCGGCGCTCCGCCTGCTTCGCCTGCCCGACCGAGGACGGCGGCTTCATATACGTACTCGGATTCATGGATCTCCAGCTCGTCGACGGCAGCTGGCTGAGCGACGGCGGCATCTGTTCGAAGGTCGTCAAATGCGGCCCGGACGGCGGCGCCGAATGGGAAAGGGAGTTCCCGCGGCTCACACACCGCGCGTTCCTCCGCATGATCGAGAGGGACGGCGCCTATTACTTCTTCGGCGAGTATCCGGAGGCGCCCCGTGATTCCTACGATCATATCGTAATGCTCAAGCTCGGCGCGGACGGAACGGAGCTTGCGAGGAACACCGTCGCCGGAGAGGATTTCGACTCTATCCGGCGCGTGACGCAGACGGAGGACGGCTTCGTACTGCACATCGATTCCCAATCCCGCAGCGGGGATTTCTTCCCGATAAAGGGTGAGAAGGGCATGCACTGCAGCCGGTATTTCACTCTGGCTGTCAGCCCGGATCTCGAAAAGAAGGAAATGGAGCTCGCAAAGCAGGATTATTTTTACGGCAGCATGCTGCCTGTCGGCGTCATCCGCGGGAGCGAGATCTATTACGAGAGCGTCGGTTACGAAGTGCCCGGATACGTCACGCTCGCTTTAGAGTGCGGGGGATACGTGCTCATCGTGTCGGAAAACAATACCGGCATGTATGAGATGACCCCGCCCACCGTCAGCGCGATCTGGTACTATACGGAGACCGTCTATTCGGTATTCGACGGCGAAGGCGCGCTCGTGTGCAGAAGGGCATACGATTCCACCCCGGACTACGACGGCATCAGGAAGGCCTTTTACGAAAGACAAAGCGGCGCAAACTGAGGCGCGGACAATATCCCCCTTGACACCTGTGATTTTTGTGGTAAAATAACAATTTGTACAGGCTTTGATGGGGAAAAGCTTCCCACTGCTGCGAAAGAGAGGCGCGCCGCCGGCTGAAAGCGCGCTGCCGCCGTGAAAGCGCAAAGTTCGCCCCGGAGCTCTGACGGTGAAGTTTCGATGTGTAGCCGTCCGCGGGTGCGCCCGTTACAGCGTCAATGAGGCGCGGGATTCTCATGGCCCGCGTGAATCAGGGTGGTACCACGGCTCCGCGCCGTCCCTCGGGACGGCGCGGGCTTTTTTATCAGCAGAATATCTGAAAGGAGTTTTAATAGTGTTTGAGGAACTTTTGGCAATAAGGGAGGCGGCTCTCGGCGAGCTTCAGCGGATCGAATCCGAAGAAGGCCTCAACGAGCTCTCCACCTCGGTATTGGGCCGCGGCGGTAAGCTGACGGCGATACTGCGCACCATGGGCAAGCTCTCCGCGGAGGAGAGGGCCGAAATGGGCAAGCGCGCGAACGCCGTAAAGCAGGAGCTCACCGAGCTCTTCGAGCAGCGCAGGGCGAAGCTCTCGGAGCTCGCGGAGCAGAGAAAAATAGAGCGCGAGGCGATCGACGTTACTCTCCCCGGCGTGCGCCGCGCGGTGCCGACCGGCGCGCTCAACCCGCTCACGCTCGTCTACCGTGAGATACGCGACGCGCTTATCGGCCTCGGCTTCACCACGTTCGAAGGCCCGGAGGTCGAGTACGACGAGTACAATTTCACACTGCTCAATCTCCCGCCGAACCATCCGGCGCGCGATATGCAGGATACGTTCTACGTAAACGACAGGGTGCTCCTGAGGACCCATACCTCCCCCTGTGAAGCGAGGGCGCTGAAGACGCTCGATCTTCCCTTCCGCCTCGTTATCCCCGGCCGCTGCTTCCGCGTGGACGAGCCGGACGCTTCCCACAGCCCCGTGTTCATGCAGATGGAGGGCCTCGTGGTCGACCGCAACGTATCGCTTGCCGATCTGAAGGGCACCATCGATTCGTTCGTAAAGGCCGTGTTCGGCGAGAACGTCGAATCGCGTCTCAGGCCCAGCTATTTCCCCTTCACGGAACCCTCCGCGGAGGTCGACATCTCCTGCACCATCTGCGGCGGCAAGGGCTGTTCCTCCTGCAAGGGCACCGGCTGGATGGAGATAATGGGCTGCGGCATAACCAACCCGCACGAGATCGAGAACTGCGGACATTCCTCCGAGGAGTGGCGCGCGTTCGCATGGGGCGTCGGCGTCGACCGCGTCGCGTGCCTTAAGTACGGCATAAGCGACATCCGCCTCATCTACGAGGGCGACGGCAGGTTCCTCTCGCAGTTCAAGTGATACGGAAGGAGATAATACTATGAAACTGCCCCTTAAATGGCTCAAAGAATACGTTGATTTCAATGTCACTCCCGCCGAGTTCGCCGAGAGGATGCTCCTGCGCGGCTTCGAAGTTGCGGAGATAATCCCCGAGATGGACGGCATAGACGGCGTTTACGTCTGCGAGATAACCGCGATAGAGCCCCATCCCAACGCCGACAAGCTGCGCGTCTGCACGGTCGACGCCGGCGGGGAGGAGTCCCTGCAGATCGTCACCAACGCGACGAACGTCAAGGTCGGCGATCAGGTCCCCGTAGCTCTCGACAACGCGACGCTCACAGGCGGCCTCGTGATCCACCCGACGAAGATGCGCGGCGTGGCCTCCGCGGGCATGTTCTGCGGCAATGAGGAGATCGGCATCACCGACGTCGAGTATCCCGGCTGCGAGAACGGCGGCGTTATGGTATTTGCCGAGCGCCATCCCAACGGCCAGCGGATACAGGAGGCGCTCGACCTCGACGACTGCATATTCGATATCGAGCTCACGCCCAACCGCCCCGACTGCCAGTCGATAATCGGCATCTGCCGCGAGGCGGCCGCCGCCCTCGGCCAGACCTTCCGCGAGCCGGAGATAAAAGAGGTCAAAGGATACGGCGACTGCCGCGACGTGGCCTCCGTCACCGTCGAAAACCCGTATCTCTGCCCGCGCTACACCGCGCGCGTGGTCACCGACCTCAATATCGAGCCCTCGCCCCTCTGGATGCAGAGGAAGCTCCGTCAGGTCGGCCTGCGCCCCATAAACAACATTGTCGATATCACCAACCTCGTGCTCGTCGAATACGGCCATCCCATGCACGCGTTCGACCTCGCCTGCGTCGCGGATAACCACATAGTCGTCAGGAACGCGAAGGAGGGCGAGATCGTCTATACCCTCGACGGCAAGGAACGCGTCATGAGCGCCGATATGCTGCTCATCGCCGATCCCACGAAGGGCGTCGGCGTGGCGGGCGTTATGGGCGGCCTCAATTCCGAGATCACCGAAAACACCAAAGCGACGCTCTTCGAAAGCGCCGTGTTCCGCCCCGAGAACATCAGATCCACCGCAAGGCGCCTCCACCACGTCACGGATTCCGCCGCCCGCTTCATCAAGGGCGTCGAGCCCGTCAACGCGGCGCTCGCTCTTGACCGCGCGATAGAGCTCGTCGAGGAACTGCACGCCGGCCGCGTCATGGGCGGCATGATAGACGTATGCGCCGCCGACCTCAAGGAAAAGCAGGTCGCCGCATCCGTCTCCCACATCAACGAGATACTCAACACCGATCTCACCGCCGAGAGGATGGCGGAGCTGCTTTCCTCCATCAATATCCCCACGGAGCCCGTCGGCGACGCGCTCAGGATCCGCGTGCCGCATTTCCGCACCGATATCGAGGACGGCATAGAGACCGACTGGGACATCGCGGAGGAGGTCGGCCGCCTCTACGGCTATACCAACATCGCCCCCACGCTCATGCGCGGCGATACCTTCCGCGGCAGGATAGGCCTTGCGTTCAAGGATGAGGACGTCATCAAGGACGCCATGGCGGCTCTGGGCTGCCTCGAGCTCTACAATTACAACTTCATCTCCCCGAAGGAGCTCGAGGATCTCATGATAGAGGAGGACGACGAGCGCCGCAGGACTGTGCGTCTCATGAACCCCTTCGGCGAGGATCAGTCCCTCATGCGCACGGAGCTCGCGGGCGGTCTTCTGAGGGCCGCATGCCTCAACCTCAACAGGAAGACCGGCTTCGGCCGCTTCTTCGAGGTGGGCAACGTGCATTTCGACAACGGCGATCTGCCCGAGGAGAGAAAGCTCCTGGGCATCATCCACACAGGCGCGGAGGAGAGCTTCTTCACCCTCAAGGGCACTCTGGAGGCGCTGTTCGAGAAGCTCGGCATCGAGCGCGTCCGCTTCGAAAAGGGCGGCTCGCCCTATCTGCATCCCACGCAGAAGGCGATAATGACCGTCGGAGGCGAAAAGCTGGGCGAGATCGGCGCCGTACATCCCAAGGTGCAGCGCGCGTTCGGGCTCTCCGCGCCCGCCTATATCGCGGAGCTCGACTTCGCGGCTCTGCGCCGCAGCATGGTGCGGCTTAGGAAGTATAAGCCCCTGCCCAAATATCCCGCGGTGCAGCGCGATATCGCGCTCATAGTGGACGACGGCATGGAGGCGCAGCAGGTGATCGACGTCATAGAGGCGGCGAAGGCGCGCGTCCTCGTCGAGAACGTCCGCGTGTTCGACGTCTACCGCCCGAAGCTGCCCGGCGACAAGGGCATCCCCATGGGCAAAAAGAGCATGGCGTTCACGTTCCAGCTGAGGGCCGACGATCACACCCTTACGGATGATGAGATCGGTCAGGCGGTCAACGCGATACTGAAGAGCCTCAAGTTCCGTCTGAACGCGGAATTGAGGGCGTAAAGGAATGAAAAGACCGGGAAGGCGCACGCCTTCCCGGAGCTGTTATATGGATCTCGAACTGTACAAAAAGGACCCCTGCGGCATGCTCTCGATACCCTATTACAAGGCCGTGAACATGACCGTCCCAGACGGAGTGACCGTCGTCCACGGGAGGGACTTCGACCCGAAGACCGCGGCGGGCAAAAGGGACGAGCCGTATTTCCGGCTCATACACCGCCTCGCTCAGGTCGAAGCCTGCGAATGCGCGGGCTTTTCGGTGCGTACGGCGGGGGAGGAGGATATCCCCGTTATCGCGGATATCATCGCCCGCTCGTATGAGGACTTCGGCATTTCGGAGGCGGGGCTTTTCGCCCTGCGTAAAAGGCCGGAGTTCGATCCCGGGCTGTGGGTGCTCGTCTGCGAAAACGGGAGCGGCGCCGCGGCTGCCTGCGGGACGGCCGAATACGACGTCCGCTCCGGCGAGGGCTCGCTCGAATGGATACAGACCCTCCCGGAGTACCGCGGCAGGGGCCTCGGGCGGCTCGTCGTGACGGAGCTGCTGAAGCGGCTGAAGGGCAGAGCGGAGTTTGTGACGGTCTCCGGCAGGGCGAAAGGCGCAGGCGTCCCCGAGCGCCTGTACAGGAGCTGCGGCTTTACCGGAAACGATATCTGGCATGTGCTCACGGATGCGTGAAAGGAGCGGATATGGCGACCCATAAGGAATATCTCGAATTCGTGCTCGATCAGCTTTCGCCGCTCGAGGGCGTGACATATCGGCCGATGATGGGCGAATATCTGCTCTATTACGGCGGAAAGCTCGTCGGCGGCGTGTATGACGACCGCCTGCTGCTAAAGCCCGCAAAGTCAGCTCTCCGGCTCATCTCGGACTGCAGGCGGGAGCTTCCTTCCGAGATCCCGTACGAGGGGGCAAAGCCGATGCTGCTCGCGGATATCGACGACGCGGAGCTCACCGCGAATATCATTAGGGCCATTGCGGACGAGGTCGGGAAACGGAGAAAATGATGCGAAAAAGACTCTTTGAGATAATCGAGACCGCCAAGGAGGACGACCGGCTATCCAACGTTTACGATATTTTCATGATGATCGTGATCGTGTTGAGCCTCGTCCCGCTCGCCTTCAAGCAGGAGCCGCCGTTCTTCGTGATCATGGATAAGGTCGCCGCGGTGATATTCGTTATCGACTACGTGCTGAGGCTCGCCACCGCCGATCTGAAGCTCAAAAAGGGCGCGCTTTCGTTCGTCCTTTATCCGTTTACGCCGATGGCGCTGATCGATCTTCTGTGCATACTGCCCTCGATAAGCATCATCAGCAGCGCCTTCCGCGTGCTGAAGGTGTTCCGCCTTTTGAGGACGCTCAGGGTGTTCCGCGTGTTCAAGGCCGTCAGATACTCCCACAGTATCAATATGATTAAGGAGGTGTTCGTGATCGAGCGCAAGCCGCTCATCACCGTTTTCGTGCTCGCGATCGGTTACGTCGTCGCCTCCGCGCTCGTGATATTCAACGTCGAGCCGGATCTCTTCAACACCTTCCTCGACGCGGTCTACTGGGCGACGGTCTCGCTGACCACCATGGGCTACGGCGACATTACGCCCGTAACGTCCGTCGGCCGCCTCGTCACGATGATCTCCTCCATGTTCGGCATAGCGATAATCGCGCTGCCCTCCGGCATAATCACCGCGGGCTTCATGAAGATCCTCCGCGTCGAGCAGGAGCGCGAGGCCGCGGAAAAGGCCGCCCGCGAGGCCGAAAGATCCCCAAAGCTCCTCACCGAGGCCGAGCGCAGCGAGCTGATCCATAAGCTTGCCGAGGAATCCCGCCAGGAGGAGTGAAGACCGCCCCGCAGCATGAAAAATACCGCCCGGGACAGCATATTCAAAAAGAAGATGCGGGTTGCCGCCGGGCATCGACAGAGAAAAAGATCCGTGGATATCAGGAATATCCTCGGATCTTTTTTGCTTTTTAACTGAGTGCCACGAAAACCTGCATCTACGTATGCAAATGTACTCTCAAAGCGTGTTATTGTTTTTGTTTCATACCCAGAACTTGGCTTTCGGCTCATTAAACTCGAGATCAAGTAACGATTCGAACACATCTCTTCGGTTTTTAAGCATATTGAATATCTCTGCCGCAAAATAGACGTCATGTAAAGATATGCCGATGTTATATGCGAGAATCCTCTCTTTGTTGCTCGTGCGTCCATTCGCTTTACCGCAGATAACGTCGCTGACTTCCGCAAAGTATTTGAACTTTGCGAAGTTTTTAAAATGGTCGACATGGCCCCTGTCATCCGCAAAGACCTTGTCAAAGAACAAATCGCAATTTGTAAATCCACGGGTGTGAACGGGAACGACCAACACACCTTCGTCAAAGCAATCATCGCTGCAAATATCATCGGCAAAATAGGTCGCACAGGAAACAACGACCTCTGACCCTTTAACGACGTTTTTCACATCGTCGACAATGCTGAAGTGCAGTTTATTATTGCCGCTAAACCTGTCATTGAATTGCTCTGCCTGATCCTTGTACCGCAGGAGCTTGATATCGAGATCTCCGTTGACAACCGAGGAAAGGATCTCCAACGCAGCTCTTGCAGTATTTCCGAGACCGATCATTCCGATAGTTTTGAAACCGGGATTCGCAAACGTCATAATGGAATGAGCGGCGACCGCTCCGGTACGCATCGCAGTAATCCATGTAGCGTCCATAAGCGCAAGGTATTCTCCTCGCTCGGCATCAAGCAGCAGAAGCCTGCTTTCGAGAGACGGAGTGTTCTGCGGATATCTGGTTACTGTCTTGATGCCGCACCAGGAGGAACCGTCAAGATTGACGATGCTCGGCATAACATTGCAAAAGATGTTCCCGTCCATGTTCATGTGTATCTTGGGGGGCAGCAGAGAATTGCTCTTGCTGAGGAGGGCCTTTTCAACCCAGTCGTAACATGTCCGTGGGGGAATGGATAAAGACTGAATATCGCTGAATGTAATTAGCTTCATAACTGTTTCTCCGAAATAATAATAGTTTATTTGACACTCATCATCTCATTGCAGCGGTCTCTTAACCCGCCGTAGAGAGCTTGAAATGACTGTATTTCCCAGTTGTCGTTTCCCTCAATGAATACCGGCCCGTCCGGAGTAATAGCAATATCCCATCCGATAGACCCGACTCTGTAAAATGCTCTGTGAGCGCGGCAGGCCAGCTCTACAGCTTCTTTATAGTAAGGTATCGTAAACGACGAGAATACAACGCCGGTATCGGGATGCTTTTCGATCCTGCCGCCATACTTCGGCTTTCGGATACCTATGGGAGTCAATGAACCGTCGGGGTTGATGCCGATAGCGATACCGCCTTGTGAAGTGTTGTCCCTTTCTTTACTGTCAACAGTGCCTACCCTAAGCAATGCTCCGAAAACCTGAACATCATTGTTTTTGTTTACTGTAACGAGTCGGATGGTGTTGACCGAATGGGGGTTCAGTCTGCTCATTTCATGATGCTGAACGACGCGATCCTGAAATACAAGATCGCTTTTTTCCACAGAAGACAGGTACTGAGAGAAAGCGGAGTGATCTTCAATGAGCTTAACGTTCTCGCCACATTCACCGTCAAGTGACTTGGCAAAGAAGCTTCCGTGAGATAGAATAGAATCGACCGTCGTTTGATTGAGATCGCTGTCAAAAAAGCAACCGCTAATCCTTTCAGCAAAGACCTTCGGGACCGGAAGCCGGTTAAGGGACATGAACTTAAAAAACAGATACTTGTCGCGCAGGAGAGCTACTTGAGAATAATTAGTACCGTTTTTATTTCCATTCCAACGCAAACCGGCAAATGAGCGGTAGTCAATGTATGAGGTCTGATCTATTGATTCGTTTTTGCGATCGAAACCATAAAGAGTATAAAACTCATTTATTTCCTTGTTCTTGAACCTCCAGTTAATCAATTCGCAGATCTGCTTGAATCTGGATTTGTGCGGTTCGTCAGGCCAATATGAGTTTTCCATTGCTTTGCTAATACTCTTTATAAAGCCAACCAATCTCTGCGGGATCATGAGGATCCGTATTATTATCCGTTTAATAATCTGCATTTCATTATCCCCGTTAACATCATGACATGCCAATTCAAAGTGAAAACGATTCTCTTATTGAAGAAATAAGCATATTGTTGTCTGATTCGTCCCTTACCGCAATCCTGATGAACTGTCGATTCTTTTTGTCCATCTTTGAATTCAGATTTTTGATCAGGATACTGTGTTTTGCAATCAAAACTCTGGTCAGTTCAGCTGCGCTAATGCCGTTTGTGACTTCAGCCATCACGTAATTTGCCTGAGTGGGAACAACTCTAAGCCCGGGTATCTTTGAAAGCTCCGTAATGAATCGGGCTCGCTCCTCGCGGAAGAGCTCCAAAGCACCAGAGTAATCCTTCCTGTATTTTTGAGCGATCTGCAGATAAAACTCAGCGAAAGAGTTGATGTTCCAGATCGCGATGTCCTTTTTCATGCGTGCGATAGCATTTGTATTTCCCGAGGCAAGCACCCCGAGCCTTAAACCGGGGACACCGAACGATTTGGAAATGCTTTTCATTACATATAGGTGTGGATTCGCTTCAAGCAGCTTTTGATCGAAGAACGAGTTATCGGGCTCGTCCGCGAAATCGGCAAAGGACTCGTCCAAAACCAGAACAATACCATTTTCGGCAGTCCATCTGATAAGTCGAATGACATCTGATTTGACAAGATAGTTGCCGGAGGGGTTGTCCGGGTTGATGAGGATCAGGTTGTCGATGCCTTTATCACCGAAGAAATCGATCAAATCCTGAGCAGAATAGGCATAGTCATCATTATCGGGCCAGTACACGACGAGTTTCTCGGGATCGTACCTATGTGAATACTCCTCAAATGTAGGCCGTATAATTCCTGTTTTCCCGGTGAAACTCTCAACAAGGGACTTGATCAGTTCAGCAGCTCCGTTGCCGACCACTATATTATCCTGGTGTACGTTGAAATTCATTGCGGCAAGAAGGGAGTTGACTTTCATCCCGCTGGGGTACTGACGCAGAAGTGTGTCGAAATTGGCGGCCATCTCGTCGACCATCCGTTTCGGAGGAAAATAGGGATTGACAAGATAACAGAAATCCATCAGTTTAGGATAACGCCAATATCCCCCGTATCTCCCCTGAAGGAGGTTGACGCGCTCATCCTCGTCGGGAGTGAAAATTGATTCGGCTATATCAAGATCCTGGATATCGTCAATCTCATACCATCTTTGCCCGGACAAACGTTTGGCTTTCAGCTCGGAATCGTCGAGCATGGTGATTACGCGAAGCACCTGCTCGTAATATTCGTTTCTTCCCAAAGCGGATTGATATGCTACGAGGAAAGGCACGTAATGGGTCTCGGAAAAATGCTTGCTGAACTTATAGATGTTGACGGTCTTGAAATACTCGTCGGTCTCGCTGAAATCAAGTTTTTTACCCGGAACGAACGTGGAAATCGAATCGTCGTCGGCAAGCTTGACGCAAGTACCGTCCATCCATGATTCGTATTTGTCGACCAAGGCAAGTGATTCGCGCGGGTCGGAGACGAGCATCTCGAGTACTGAATCCTCAAAGATCAGATCGGACTCGAACAGCAGAGTATCCTCCTTTGCCAGCCAGTCCTTGGCTAAAGCCAGGGAGTAGATGTTGTTGGTAACGTCATAAATGGGATTATTCACATAAACGATCGGCGTTTTGATATCAAGTGTACCGATATAGTCAATAAGTTTTTGCCCCTCATAGCCAACAACGATCACTATCCTTGACAGACGGTATTTTTCGATTTGGTGGAGCATGCGGTCGATCAATGTGACCCCGTTGACCTTCACCATGCACTTGGTGTTGTCCTTTGTCAATTCTTTAAGGCGTTTGCCCATTCCGGCAGCAAGTATGATTGCCTGCATAGTATCCTCCGAGGTTCAGTTGGTTTTTCTCACATCTTTATCAGATACTGATGTATGAACTCGTCTATCTCGCCGTCCATGACTGCCTGGATATTGCCCGTCTCGCAGCCGGTGCGGTGATCCTTGACCATGGTGTAGGGCTGGAAGACGTATGAGCGGATCTGACTGCCCCATTCGATCTTCTTGAGCTCGCCCTTTATGTCCGCCATCTTCTCCATGCGCTCGCGCTCCTTGATCTCAAGGAGTTTGCCCTTCAGTATGCGCATCGCGACTTCCTTGTTCTGGAGCTGGCTCCTTTCGTTCTGACACTGGACGACTATGCCCGTCGCAAAGTGGGTTATGCGGATGGCGGAGGAGACCTTGTTGACGTTCTGACCGCCGGCGCCGCCGGAACGATAGGTGTCGATGCGGATATCCTCGGGCTTTATCTCGATCGAGTTGTCGTCCTCGGTGAGTATCGGCGTCACGTCGAGGGACGCGAATGATGTGTGGCGTCTTCCCGAGGAGTCGAAGGGGCTGATGCGGACGAGACGGTGCACGCCCTTCTCGGCCTTCAGGTAGCCGTAGGCGTTTTCGCCCTGCACCTCGAATGTGACGGACTTGATGCCGGCTTCCTCGCCATCCAGAAGGTCGAGCTCCTTGACGGTGTAGCCGCATCTTTCGCAGTAGCGGACGTACATGCGGTAGAGCATGCTGACCCAATCCTGCGCCTCGGTGCCGCCCGCGCCGGCGTGGAGCGACAGCACCGCGTTATAGCTGTCGTAGGGGCCGGTCAGGAGCGCAGCAAGATGGAAATCCTCCACGGCCTTGTTGAGCTTTTCAAAGGCCTCGGGGACTTCGTTCGCCATGTCCTCGTCCTCCTCGCCCATGTCCATGAGGACTTCGAAATCCTCGCACATGGCGTTGAGCTTGTCGTATTTGTCGAGCTTGCCGGATATGGACTTCATGCGCTGGTTGATCTTGTTGGCGTTCTCGACGTCGTCCCAGAAGCCGTCCCTGCCCATTTCCTCTTCAAGCTGTTTCTTTTCCTCTGCAAGCTCAGCGACCTTAAAGGGATTCACCCGCCTGCTTGAGGGCAGCAATGGTAGCCGTCAGCTGCTGACGGTACTCATCCATGATGATCATGATATTGCTTCCTTTCGAATTATTGATATGTCGGTGTGTTTGTTCGCTGATCGATACCGGCCGTTACATCCTCTCCGGCGCCTCTATCCCGACGAGGTACAGACCGGTCTTGATCGCCGTCCTTGCGGCGTCGGTAAGGGCGAGACGGGCGGCTTTCACGCCCTCGTCGTCGTCCATTATGCGGTTCTCGAAATAGAACTTGTTGAATGCGGAGCAGATGTCGATGACGTTCCTCGAAATGAGGTAGGGCTCATACTTCTCGGCCGCGCTCGCTATGGAGGCGGGCAGCGCGCCTATCGCCTTTATTAGGGCGACGCAGCTCTCGTTCTCAAGACAGCTCCAATCGGCCTTTTCGACGTTATATGCGCCGGCCTTCCTCAATACGGAGCAGCACCTCGCGTGGGTGTACTGCGCGTAGGGCGCGGTCTCGCCCTCGAAGTTCAGCGCCTTGTCCCAGCTGAACGTGAAGTCCTTTATGCGGGAGGAGTACAGCGGGCCCCACACGACGGCGCCTACGCCGATCTGGCGCGCGACCTCGTCCATGTTGGGCAGATCGGGGCTCTTCTCGGTCATTATCGCCTTGGTCTTTTCGATGGCCTTCAAAAGCACGTCCTCGAGGTAGATGGCGTTGCCCTTCCTTGTGGAGAAAGTCCCCTCGGGCATTGAGATCATGCCGAAGTTGACGTGCACACAGTCCTTCGCCCAATCGTAGCCCATGAGCTCCAGCGTCTTGAACACCTGCCTGAAATGGAGGTTCTGCTGATAGGCGACGACGTAAAGGTTTTTATAGAAATCGTAGGTGTTTTTGCGGTAGATCGCGGCGGTGATATCGCGCGTGGGGTAGATGGTGCCGCCGTTGGATTTCAAAATGAGGCAGGGGGGCATGTCGTAGGCCGAAAGATCCACTATCGTCATGCCGTTGTCGACGGTGGTGACGCCCTTGTCCTGCAGCTCCTTAATGACGGCGGGCATCTTGTCCTCATAGAACGCCTCGCCGTTATAGCTGTCGAACTCAACTCCCAGAAGATCGTAGGTGCGCTGCGCCTCCTTCAGAGTCATCTCCTTGAACCAGTCGTAAAGCGCCCAGTTTTCGGGATCGTGCAGCTCGATGGAGCGGAACGCGGCGCGCGCCTCATCCTCCAGCTCGGGATGCTCCTCAGCCTCCTGATGGAATTTGACGTAAAGATCGACGAGCTCGCGCATGGGGCTCTCCGCGTTTTCGATCTTCCCGCGGTCGCCCCATTTTTTGAAGGCGACGAGCATCTTGCCGAACTGCGTGCCCCAGTCGCCGAGATGGTTGATCCTGACGGGGTTGAAACCGAGGTGTCTGAATATCCTCGAAAGGGAGTGTCCGAGGACCGTCGTCGTGATATGATGCACGCCGAAGGGCTTGCAGATGTTGATGGAGGAGAAGTCGATGCAGACGTTCCTCATGCCGCCCTCGTCGGAGGAGCCGAAGGAGGAGCCCTCGTCGAGCACCTTCAGTATAAGGTTCTTCGCCTCGCCCGTGCGGTCGAGGAAGAAGTTGAGGTAGCCGCCGGCGGGCTCGGCCTTAACTATGCCGGAAAATCCCGCGAAAGCGGCGGAGAGATCGGCCGCTATCATGGGCGGCGCCTTCCTGAGCGTCCTCGCAAGCTTGAAGCAGGGGAGAGCGATATCGCCCTTGTCGGGCGTGGGGGGCGTTTCGAACCAGCCGGCTATCTCCTCCGCGGAGATTCCGGAAAGCTCGCTCACCTTCAGCGCAATACTGTCCTTGATGTTCATAAACTTGATCCCGCCCGCCCGAATGAGGGGCGGCCTTTCCCGGCCGGGCCCGGCCGTTTGTTCAAATACTGCCGCGGGGGGCGAAACACCCGCCCGCAGGGGCATATCGCCCCAAAATAATTATGACCAAATCATTATAACATATTTTTTTTATGTTGCCAATACCCGATTATTTTGTTATAATACCATGGTATGATGCAAAATATGCCCAAAACCGAAGATACCGAACGCGAGGAGCGCCGCAAAAAGAACCGCAGGTTCAACACGGTGCTTTACATCGTCGCGGCTCTTTTGATACTCACCGGCGTATTCATCATCCTGCGGGATCAGACGGGCCTGTTCAACAGGAACACGGCCGAGATCCCGGACGTCACTTTCCCGCCGCTCATACCGCGGACGACGCCGACCCCCGGGCCATCGGGCACGTACGACCCTGGGCCGACAGCGGCGCCCACGCCGGAGCCGACGGAGGAAGCGCCGTCCCCGCCGGTCAGCATCTATTTCGAGGGACACAACATTGCCGTTGCGGTGGTGCCCGTCGGGATCAACGACAAGGGCGAGATGGACACCGTCCCCGTCTACAACATCGCGGGCTGGTACGAGCTCGGCGCTGCGCCGAACTCCCCCGGCAACTGCATCATCGCGGGGCACAACAGGTATCACGGTCAAAAGGGGCTCTTCTCCATACTGCATAAGGGCCTTGAGATCGGGGACCGCGTGTGCGTCACGATGGAAAACGGGAACTGCGTGTTTTATGAGGTCGAATCAATACAGCAATACCGATATGACGCCGTGCCCGCCTCCGTCATGGAGCAGGGCGGCGAAACGAGGCTGACCCTCATCACCTGTCTGGGTGACTTCGATTACGATCTGCAGATGTCAAAAACGAGGGTAGTCGCGATCTGCAAACCAATACAGTAAACAATCTATCGTACGGGAGGTACAAACAATATGTCCGGACATTCCAAATGGGCCAATATCAAGAACAAGAAGGAAAAGACCGATAACGCGAGGGGAAAGATCTTCACGAAGATCGGCCGTGAAATAGCCATAGCCGTCAAGGAGGGCGGCGGCGATCCCGCCAACAACTCCAAGCTTCGCGACGTCATCGCAAAGGCGAAGGCCGCGAACATGCCCAACGACAACATCAACCGCTCCATCAAGAAGGCCGTCGGCGAAGGCGCCGGCGTCAACTACGAGGAGGGCACCTACGAAGGTTACGGTCCCGCCGGCATCGCCCTCATAGTCGAGGTCGTCACCGACAACAAGAACCGCACCGCCGCGGAGCTCCGCCACATCTTCGACAAGTACGGCAACGGCATGGGCAACACCGGCTGCGTATCCTACATGTTCGACAAGAAGGGCGTCATCGTTATCGAGCGCGCCTCCGACTCCGACGAGGACGAGCTCATGATGACCGCTCTCGATGCCGGCGCGGAGGATTTCGTGCCGCAGGACGACTGCTTCGAGGTGTACACCGCGCCCAACGATTACTACTCCGTGCGCGAGGCGCTGGAGGGCATGGGCCTCAACATCCTCTCCGGCGAGGTCGAGATGATCCCCCAGACCACCGTCGACGTCTCCGATCCCGAAATGGTGATGAAGGTGCAGCGGCTCCTCGACATGTTCGATGACGACGACGACGTCCAGAACGTCTACCACAACGCGAATCTTCCCGAGGAAGAGGAAGAGGAATAACCGAATAACAAACGAAGGAACGCGGCCTCAGGCCGCGTTCCTGATACTATACGGAAGGAAGGTAACTATATGCCCTGCACGACAGTACTCGTCGGAAGAAAGGCCTCGAACGACGGCTCAACAATGATCGCCCGCACGGACGACGGCCATTTCGACACCAAAAAGCTCATAGTGGTCGAACCGAAGGATCAGAAGCGGAAATACAAGTCCGTCATCTCCCATGTCGAGATCGAGCTCAATGAGGAGCCCATGCGCTATACCGCCTGTCCCAGCGTCGATACGAAGAACGGCGTCTGGGCCGCGACGGGCATCAACGCCGCGGGCGTCGGCATGACCGCGACGGAGACCATCACTTCGAATCCCCGCGTGCTCTCGGCGGATCCACTCGTGGTCCCCAAAAAGGCGAAGAAGCGCGGCGAAAAGGATACCCCCGGAGGCATCGGCGAGGAGGATATCGTTGTGCTCGTGCTCCCCTATATAAGGACCGCGCGGGAGGGCGTGCTGCGCCTCGGCGCGCTTCTCGAAAAGTACGGAACGTACGAATCCAACGGCATAGCGTTCAATGACGAGAACGAGATCTGGTGGATGGAGACCATCGGCGGCCATCACTGGATGGCGAAGCGCGTGCCCGACGACGCGGTCGTGGTGATGCCCAATCAGTTCGGCATGGACTCTTTCGATATGGAGGACGCCTTAGGAAAGCAGAAGACGCATATCTGCTCCGCCGACCTTAGGGAGTTCATTGCGGACAACCGCCTCGACTGCAATCAGGGCGGCAGATTCGACCCGCGCGACATATTCGGCTCGCATTCGGATCAGGACCATATCTACAACACCCCGCGCGCATGGTTCATGGGCCGCTTCCTTACCCCCTATTCCCACAGATGGGATGACGAGAACGCCGAATTCGGCCCGGAGAGCGACAATATCCCCTGGTGCTTCGTGCCCGACCGCAGGATCGCGGTGGAGGACGTCAAATACATGCTCTCCTCCAATTATCAGGGCACGCCCTATAACCCCTATCTCAATCAGGATACGGGCGTGCGCGGCAAGTACCGCTCCATCGGCATCAACCGCACCGGCGTCACCTCCGTCTGTCAGATAAGGAAGGACGCGCCGGAGCCCATACGCGGCATAGAGTGGATCTGCTTCGGCTCCACCACCTTCGACGCGCTCCTGCCCGTCTATCCCAACGTGCATAAGATGCCCCCGTATCTTTCCGACGTCACGCTCGACGTCTCGACGGAGAACTTCTATTGGGCCAGCTGCCTCATCGGCGCGCTTGCGGACCACAGCTACAACACCTGCATACAGCATATCCAGCGCTATCAGGCGAGGGTCATGACCGAGGGCAGGCGCATCATCCGCGAATACGACGCGAAGATAGCGGCGTCGGGCGGTATCTCCCTCTGCGAGAAGGCGAACGCCGAGCTTGCGAAGATGGCGAAGGAGGAATCGACGAAGGCCCTGAACAACGTCCTTCTCGAATCCCAGAAGACCATGAAGAACGGCTACAACAGGGCCGACAACTGAGGCACGCCCCGCGGGAGATCCCGCACAGCGGTTTTCGGCAAAAACATAAGATCCGGGGATGATCCGTTTATCCCCGGGTCTTTTTTTGTCGGCGCTCGCCGCTCCTTATGCGGGCTTTGAGCCGCGGCTTTCTCGGCAGCGATAATATATTACGTTTTGACCGATCGTGCGCGTCACAAAAGGGATCCTTTTGCGAGTTTACTGTTGAAGGGACCGCGGGCGGAGCCGCGCATTCCCCGAAAGGAGCGGCATGAAGCTCAAAAGCATTGCGATACTGCTGATGATATGCGTTATGGAGGCGGCGCTCGGCTTCGGCGTAATGAGCGTCTATTCTGCATACTTCAAGCTCCCGATCGACGGCTGCACGACCCTGCAGGCAAACAGCCGAAATTATTACGCCGGAGAGGAGAAGCAGATGGACGCCGCCTTCGAGAGCTTTGTAAACGGACTTTCGGCTTTTGCGGACGAGGACGGCTCGCTCATGCTGCTCTCACGGACGGATGCCGCGGGCATAGCGCTGGGCGGCGATACCGGCTGGCTCGACTCCGTCCTGATAAGCGGCAGAAGCGCCGATCTCATTGAAGGGCGTGGCGTTATAGTCAGCTCCGCGCCGGACGTCCGGCACTGCGTCACGGACGGCGTTTTCATGCGCGGGAAGCTCGACGTGCGCGTAGTAGGCATGTATGACGAGAACAGAATGCCGCGCGGCCTTCGCAACATGGGCTTCATATGTCCCATGAGCATGTTCACGAAGCGCGGAGGAGCCATGGATTCCCCCGTGTGGCAGATAGTGTCGGGCACGGAAAGGGTCGGCGAGCTCGCCGAGCTTATTAAGCAAAGCGGCTACCGCGAGGAATTGAACGTCGATATCGTCTCCCGGCCGATAGGGCTTTTTGAGGGCATCGGGGAGTGCTTCACGCATGACGATCCGTTCAGCGCGGATATGCGGCCGACCGCTTACGGGATACTTTCGCTCATGCTTGCCTGCGTCTACGCGGGGCTCATGCTATGCCGCGACGAGCTGAGGCGCTTTTCCGTGCGCCATATCTTCGGAATGTCCCGCGGCCGCATGATGCTGGTTTTTGCGTCCGTATCCCTGCTCACGGTCGTGTCGGGTCTCGCGCTGTTCTTCCTGATCGCCTCCGCCGCAAAAGCGTTCTGGTTCTATGAGGCGCGGCACGTGGTCCGTTTCATGGCGGCGTTCGCGGTGATACTGCTGCTGCTCGCTGCGGCAGTCGCAGCGTGCGGAGCGGCGATGCTCGCGGGACGGAGCAGGGGAGGCGCAAAATGAAGCTTATTCGTCAGGTCGTGAACGATCTTCGCCGGGAGCTGATATGGCTCGCGGTCTACAGTGTGCTCGCGAGCATGGTGCTCAGCGCCCTGCCGGGCATACTGGGCGGACTGACGTCGGCCTCGGTCAAGGAAATGCAGGAGACCGAGGAGTATATGCGCATGGCCGATATCAGCATGATACTCGTTAAGGGCCTCAAGCTCAGCAGCGTGCCGGATTCCGCGCGCGCCGGATCCGGAGACAGGCCAGGACCTTATACGGGACGCTCCCTGAAGGAGATATTCCGGGAGGGCTTTTCGAGGGGCGGCAGTCTCGGATGCTGGGCCGCGGAGAGGGATCCTTATTCATCCGAAACGAAGTATGTCTATTTCGTGGGCAGATACGTCGATCTCGCCCCGGTCGACGTACCGGAGGACTGCGATTACTATATCTGCGTTACGGAGGAGAACGCCGGGCTCGTAGGAAAGACCGTTTCCGTCGAAGGCGCCGAGCTTCTGGTTTCGGGGGTTATTCCGAATGACGCCATGATCTATCACCCGGTCCACCCGGAGCTTTCCGCCAATCATTCCGGCGCGCTGTTCGTTTTTATAAGGGACTATGAAAGCCTGCGGCGGGTGTTCTGGTACGGCCCGACGAACTTCGTCAACAACTGCCTGTTGTCGTTCGGCGCGGACGAGGAGGAGCTTGCGGAGCTCGTCGCCGCGATCGAAAGGGAGACGGGGAAGTTCGCTTTCGTCCAGACCATGGAGGAATACCTTGGCGCGCAGACGAACCGCATGAGAAACTATACCGGCATGATTTTCAGCATAGGCGCGGCCGCCGCGCTCATCGCGGCTATGGCGATGAACGTGTCGCGGGCGATACGCCGCTGGGAGCCGGAGTATTCGATACACCGCCTTTTCGGGGCTCCGCGGCCGTTCATATTCGCCAGGATGGCGCTTTTCGGGCTTGGATACAACCTGCCTGCGATACTCTATCTGTGGTATACGGCGCTTTTCCCCGCCGCGTATTCCGTGACGTATTACGCGGACGGGACCGAGGTGACGGAAAAGGCGCGCGGGACGATATCGCTTGCCGGTGTCGGCCGGACGGCGCTTGCGACGGGGCTTATAACCGTTTTCGTGCTCGCTATATCCCTATACGAGTTCTGCAGATCCAACGCCGGATCCGCCGAAGGAAGGAGAGGTGAATGATTTGAAAAGCTTATGCGTCAAAGGGCTTTCGAAGAGCTACCGTTCCCCGGGAGATTCCGTCGTAAGGGCGGTAAGGAACGTGGAGCTCACGATCCGCGCGGGCGAGATAGTCGCAATAGTCGGGCCGTCCGGATCCGGCAAATCGACGCTGCTCAATATGCTCGGACTGATCATAACGCCGGACTCGGGCAGTATCGAGATGGACGGGGAGCGCATCGACGGCATGCCGGACGGTAAAAGCTGTCGCTTCCGCAGCGCGAATTTCGGCTATGTCATGCAGGATTTCGCTCTGCTCGACGGCGAGAGCGTCTACTGCAATATCCGCCTGCCCATGCTTTACAATAAAAGCATCCGGCCCTCCGAATACAAAAGCCGTGTCCGCGAGGCGGCGGAACGCCTCGGTATTGCCGATAAGCTCCGCAGGCGTCCGGCGCAGCTGTCCGGCGGGGAGAGACAGCGCGCCGCCATCGCCCGGGCGATCGTCTGCGGGCAGCCGATGATACTCGCCGACGAACCAACGGGCTCGCTGGACGCGCAGAACAGGGATATCGTGATGAACCTGCTGCTGGACCTCTGCAGGAACGATGGCAGGACGGTGGTGATAGTCACTCACGATATGTCAGTAGCCGAGCGCTGCGACCGGATAATAAGGATGAAGGACGGCGTGATACAGCGCGCGGAGAAATGAACGGGCATTACTTGACCGCGGCCTGGTATTCGGCCGCGGCTTTTGCCGTGTATACGGCGGTTCGAGCCGGGAGCGAAAGCCAATACAAAAGGAGGGGAGAGCCGAAGCTCTCCCCTCGCTCGATCCCGTCAAAAGATCCTGCTGAGCTCCTCGGAGATCAGCACGATATCCTGATCGAAACGGAATCCGTATGCGGCGTGCAGCGATCCGAGGGTCTCGTCCGTCGGAACGGATACGGCACAGTACAGGAGCTGCTCATAAGCGTTCCCGAGACGGCTTCCTGCCTCCCCGGAAGAACGAACGACGAGCATGTAATACTTCCTGCCGATCTCTTTCGGAAGCGTGTCGTCGCGAACGATCGGCTCAAAGCTGTAGTTTACAAGATCGTCTGCGGTTATCTCGAACAGGAAGCTTTCCACATCCTCGAGATCCTCAACGCAAGTTATGTTCTTTCCGGTCTTTGCGCTCATCAGTCTGAAGCAATCGTTATCCGCGGGGACCATTTCGACCGAGTCGTAAACATACACGGTCTCTCCTGCCGCAAGACCGAGCTTGTTGAGCTCCGCCGGAACGCTTCCGAGCATGACTTCGGAGACCGCCGCTCCCCAGGCGACAGAGCGGCCGTGCTCGTCGTTGAGCCAGTAAAGATAATATCTTGTGGATATGACTTCGCCCTCGACGGCGGAGTACGGAATGCCTTTATTATCGTAAAACGCCTTCCAGCTTTCGAGCCCGCCATCGAACATGATGCGGTCTGCGGAGGGTAAAAGGACGGCGTTCTTGAAGATCTCGGCGAAAGCGGCGGCCAGGGATCCCGGATCATCGGTCGTCTGCTCCGTGGGCTTCACCACATGGGGATCATCTCCGCTGCTTTTGATAATATGGCTTATTGCGAATATGCCGAAGCCCAGCACCATCGCCGCCGCCGCGGCGGAGATCCACTTAACGAGCCTGTTTCCGCGGGTCCGATCGGTCTCGCTGTTTGCGAGGGTATCGTCATCAACAGCGTCAAAGCTCTTGTAAAGGTCATTTGCGTTCATCTAAAAACCCTTCCTTAATAAGAAAGTATTTGAGTTTTTTCCTTGCCCGTGAAAGGGCGCTCATAACGCCGGAGCCGGATATGCCGTAGCGAGCGGCGATGGATCCGATGGATTCGGTGTAGAAACAGCGCCTTACGAGCACGTTCCTTTCGCGTTCGGGGAGCGCTCTGACAAACCGCGCGACGGCAGCTTTAAGGTCTTCAAGTTCGGCCTCATCCGCCGCATTGCCTTCGCCCACGACTTCCGAAAGCTCGTCGAGAACAAGGCTCATCTCGCCTCCGCCGCGCTTCTTTGCCGCGCGCTCGTTGTAGCGGTTGAACGCGAGTCCCCGTGTGATCCTTGCGAGGAACAGCTTGAGCACGTTCGGCCTCTTCGGGGGCATGGCATTCCACGCCGCGAACCAGGTCGAGTTCACGCACTCCTCCGAATCGCGCCTGTCCGCAAGGATGTTTTCGGCTATCGAAAAGCAGTAGCCGCCGTATTTCAGGTCGGTCTCGCTTATCGCCGCTTCATCCCGCGAAAAGTACAGTTCGATTATCCGTTCATCGGTCATAAGCTCCTCCATCGGGTCTGTTTGAAGGTCCCTTCACCATATAAGACAGAAAAACGCAAAAAACCTTGCATTGATTTTATCAAAAACACGTATGGCTTTCAACATATGAAAAAGGATGGCACGAGCCATCCGGTTCCATATTACAGCACTCATTTTTTCAGGCTCAGTATTAGCCCCAGCGCTATGGAGAGCGCCGCTGCGGCGATCACCTGATACTCCGCGGGCAGTAGGAAGGTCAGCGTGTGCGCGGGGATCCAGAACAGCGGTATGGTCTTGAACAGCGTGAAGCTCACGAACGAGTGCCAGTCTACGCCGTTCACGACGCCCTTCAGCCCCGGCTTTCTGACGCCCTCGTGCCGTAGCTCGAGATATTTGTCGGTGCATTTGTGCGTCGCCATGAAGGTCGGCCCGAATGTCAGGTTCATGACCGCGGCGGTGTAGAACGCCTTGAGCAGGCGGCTGAGGAACCCGTCGCCCGCGCCGGGCAGCAGCTTCGCTTCCATCATGCCCGCCACGCCGTACGAATATGTCTTCATCATGAATGTTATCGCGACGCCGATAAGTCCCCATATCAGCATGCGCCAGCCGACGTAGCAGGGAAGGAGCCACGCGCGCGCCCTTATCCTCAGGGCAAGCACCTCACCCACGGTAGCGAGCAGGGCGAATTTGACGAAGCCCATTATGTACGGATGGCCGGAGGAGAGGGATTTGAACACCTCGCGCGGGGCGGGGAATATCAGCACCGCGGCGAACAGTGCGATGATGACAATGGATGCGGCGCCGCCAATGACGCCCGCAGCCGTGCTTTTCTTTTCCATGATACCGCCTATTCTATGATGTCGTATTCTTTCAGCAGTTCGATCCTGTCACGGCCTATTTTAAGGCTCTCAGAGGCGCTTACGCGGCCTCCCCTGCGGTCGAACACATATTTCCATATCCGCTGCGCCCACGCCGCAGGGAGCAGCCAGGGGCGTTTGCGGAGGTACGGATAGCGGCCATCCAGATCCTTTCTCGGAAGGAACACCGAGTGGAGCGCGCTCCTGCGCTTCCTGCCCTCGCGCTGGGATGCGACCGCCTCGAGCGTGAGTGTGGACGAGTGCATACGGTTGATGTCGTTCGCGCCGTACAGGCCGCCCGATATGATGTCGTCAAGCAGATGCGCGGTATCGACCTCGACGCCGGGGAAGAGGCCGAGATCGCCGAAGCCGAGCTGCTCCTCGCAAATGCGGAAGAGCGCCGCGGCAAAGCGGCCGATGTGAAGCTTCTCACACTGCGCCATGACGTATCCCGCGTCGATCCGGGCGCCCCAATGCTCCGCGAACATGCCCATATCGCAGACATGGCGAATGCCGAATCCGCCGTGCAGAAAGTGCTTGTATGCGTGCAGAATGAGGTACAAGAGGTGATCCGTGTGCGAGAGCGTGCGCATCGTCACGTCCTCGATCGTGACCTCCGTGCTCCGCTCCGCCGCGCCGACGAACGGCTCGTTACAGTCGCCGTAGGCGGGGGAGGAGGGGAATGCGGTCGAATGAAGCTCGATATAGGTGGGGGAGTTCGGACGGTGGTAGCTCAGTTCCGGTGCGCCGTCAGGCGGCA
This sequence comes from Clostridia bacterium, assembly GCA_017619735.1. GTDB lineage: Bacteria > Bacillota > Clostridia > Christensenellales > CAG-138 > UBA3857. The sequence goes on along the minus strand of JAFZRT010000020.1, from coordinate 30,810 downwards.
GTTCCTTGTCGTCCGGCTCCAGACCCTCGGAAACAAGAAAATCGTGGTACTTCCGCATCTCGCCGCTTGGAACGAGGAGGTCCTCGTCGACGGAGGGCCGGAGCATCGGCTTCGGATACAGGGAACGTATCGTGATCCCCTTCAGCACTACGGGGTCGAGCCCCTTTTCGTGCGCATGCAGGATCAGATTGAGGAATTCGTTGGTCTGCACTATCTGACGGATCGCGACGGATAACGCCTTATCGCGCAGGTATTTACGCCTTTCGCGGTCGATCCTGTGGAAGCTCGAGCAGCTGCAGACGGCATCGTAAACGAGTGGCAGCACCTCCTGCTCCGAGGAAAGAAGCAGCAGATCCTCCCACTCGTCGGCGGTGAGATCGTATTCGCGCGGCAGCTCCCCGCCGCGGACGCCCACACACAGGGCGTCGAAAAAAGCAGTTTCAACCCTGCTCATGATCGTCCTCCGCTGCAACGAGGAACCCCTTCTCCCGCAGGGTTTCAAGCTGACCGTCCACTAACTCGCGGACTTCCTCGTCGGACTTCTTTGTCAGTATCTGATACATCTGATAGATCTTTTCGATGGGTTCGCCGCGCTCCAGCAGCTCGATCGCGGAGTACAGGAGCAGGCCGACCTTCTGAATATGCGGACACGATTCGGATGCCGCGCGCGTGGGCACGAGCAGGAATACGCCGCAGATCTTGGTCTGTACAATGCCTTCGCGAAGCTTGTATTTCATTTCCGGTCCTCCTGTACGAAAAGCGTGTTGTATAAAAGATCGGTCGAATACGGCACGCCGAGGTTGATCATGCGCCAGACGGTCGTGCGCCGGAGGAGCTCATCCTCAAAGGCGGCAAGCTGCCTGACCTGCTCGGCGGTGCTGCCGGAATGGATCAGCGCCTCGAACACGGGTATCACGGCTTCGGTCTTTTTCATGGGCTCGACAATGTTTTCTTCGCCGCGCTTAAGGCAGATCACGCCGTCCAGCCGCGCGGAATCGGCGCCCTTCCAACCCTCCTTGCCGTTCCACGGGGAGGGATGCACGAGCACCTTGTCGTCGCCGACGAGCTGCAGTACGGGCCTGTCCCCGCAAATAACGGAGAACTCGCCGGGGAAGAGCATGTCGAGATAGCGTACCTGCGTGGATTTGCCGACGCCGGACGGGGCGGCGATGAGCCATGCTCCGTCGCCCTTGCGGACCGCGACGGCGTGTATGAGGCACATGCCGGTCTCCAGCAGCGCGTCGGAGGCGTAGGCCGTGATGAGCCCGGCTTCGCTCAATTCGTCCTCGACAAAGCCGCGGCGGCGGATGTACGCCCACGCCTCGTCCGGGACGGAGACCTTCGCAAAGGGACGAACGCCGTCGGCCGCCTTATACGGCGCGAAAAAGCGCAGGCTTTCCTCCGAATCGAGGCAGAGCTTCAACGGCACGCCCGCAAGATCGATCGTTATGCTGTATCGCTTGTTCATCATGTATTGATTATACAACATATCCACACAAAAAGAAAGGACCCTGCGAGGGGTCCTTTCGAAAAAAGCGTATTACAGATTTCCAAGGCCTTGCGTAGACTTGTAATAGGTGAAGAACTCAAGGGGATACGCGTCTTCGGAAAGGTTGTTTTCGAGCAGGAAATCGTAGAAATCATCCACGTATTCCTCGTTCTTGAGGGCGTGGAAACCGTTGAGCGATTCGCTGCCGAAATACTCCTGCACCCATGCCGCGATATCTCCGCCCATTCCGATCAGCGCAGAGTAAGCAGCGTCAGTAAGGCCGTAATAGGAATCACCAGCTTGAGGATTTGCCATTTTTTATCTCCTTTCTTTCGATCAAAAACCGCCTATGCCTTGACCTTCGGTGAGGTCAACTACGAATTCCTCCGTAACCACGGGCTCATCATCCGGGTCATCCTCTCCGCCTTCGGTGGGGGAGGGAGTGAAACCGTCCGGCGTTGCTTCCGCCGTTTGAGCGGGAGTTTCGTCCGGATCGTCGGCCGCCTGAGTGGGGGCCGGTGTGGGATCCGCCGCGGGATGCGTAGGATCGGCAGATCCGGGATCCGCGGGCTTCCACGGGTGGATGATAACCGTGATTATCGCCGCAGCGACAAGGATTATCGCGATAAGCAGTATGATCTTTTTAGTAGTGTTTTTCATTGATTATCGTTCACCCCTCCGGATGGGGGAGACCCATCCGGAGGAAATGATGCTTGGGCCTTACTTACGGATTGCAGACCACGTGAGTGAAGTTCTCAGTCGTGAGCGTGTCGCCGCCGCTGCAGCCGAAGGTGTAGTACACGTTGTTGACTTCAACGCCGTCGATGGTGACCCAGAACGGGTTGAGCTGGATGCCTTCAGTACCGCTTGCGACAATGCTTTCGATGTATTCGGTCGCATCCACGACGCCGAGGTAGCCGCGCTGCCCGATGAGGTCGTTGGCCGTGATCTTGACCCTCTTCGCATTCGCACCGGTGTTGGACGCGGTCGGAACGAAGGTGAAGGACGAAACGAGCCTTGCGATCTCATCATCGGAGGCAACGGTATAGCCGACCGAGGTGTAGTTGAGGTCGTCGACGACGGTCAGGAGATAGAGATTATCGATCCTGTTGTCGTAGTACCAGTTGTAGATCCACCTGGCATGTACGCCAAGATACTTCTTCGGGACCTCCTTGAGGTAGTAGACGGTCTCCGCCGTGGGCTGCAGCGCGCTGCCGATGGTCTCGCCGGGATTCATGCCGTAGGCGTCTGCCTTCGTCCAGAAGCGGGTGGTGCCGTTCTTGAGGTTGGAACCGTCGTAGGTCACGGCGCCGGTGACTTCGATCTCGTGCGTGGTAGCGGACTTCGCGCCGCTCTTGGCCGCCTCGATATTCTCGAGGGTTACGCCGCCGTAGGTCTTGTAGTAACCGCCGTAGAGGTGGGTACTCGGGACCTTGGCAACGAGGTTGCAGGTCTCGGAGAGGGAGTGAGGCATCTTGATGGCCTCGAGCTTGCCGGTGGAGGAGTGGAATACGTAGAAGTATTCGGGCACCCACATGGCGTAGAGGTCATGGTAGGAATGCGCCTCGTCCGCGGCGACCTTGGTCACCTCAACGGTGAACTCGGTATCGCGGGAGTTTGCCTTCGCATAGAACTTGCCGTCCCTGTACTCGAGGAACATATCGTCCATGGTGATGCTGGTGGGATCGTTATTGCCGGGATAGCCGGTCTCGTTGTTGATCCTCGCCCAGCCGATGAACTTGTAGCCGGGTATGGAGTAGGTGTCGGCAGCCATGATATCAACGGCCTGGTTGATCTGCAGGTTGGGGTTGGTGATGACCCAGCCGATGCCGCCGGTCGTGGCGTTGGCCTGGATGGCGGTGCCGGGATGGGTTACGGAATCAAGCTCGAACGAACCGCCGTCGATGTCGTACAGACCGGAGAACCAGGAGATATGGGTCGGGGTGGGAGCGGCCTTCGGGCCGTACATCGCCTTGAGCTCCACGGTGTAGACCCAGAGGGGCTGGGGATGCTCGGGATCGGTGTAGTCGATCATCTGCTGCCCGTTATCGTCAAGTCTGGGCTCCTGCTTGGCAAGGTCGAGCAATACGCTGAAACGCTCGCCGGGATAGACGATGAGGAGGCCGTCCTCTTCGCCTTCGTCGAGATCTCCGGCGTCGCTCTTCATGGCGTCTACGTACGTACCGGTCGCGGTGTCATACTTCTGCACTACCCAGTACAGGAACTGCTGGTTCGTATTGGGTGCGGTGGAAGCCGCCTGAGCGATCGCCTTGACGTTGTCCTTGTAGAGGCGGGTGTCATCGGGGGCGTTGGTGCCGCCGTTGGCGTTGTAGATGAGACCAACGCCGCTCGCGCCGGGGATGATCTTGCTCCAGCGGGCGTAGAGGTTGAGCTTGCGGGTGATCCAGTAACGGTCAACGTCCTTGTTGATGGGCGTTGCTCCGTCGGGGATGAGGCCCCACTTATCCATCTCAACGTTGCCTGCACCGTCGGTGAAGTCGGTCGTCTTGTCGTAGACCGGGGTTTCGGGGACGGTGGAGTCGGTGAGCTTGGTGGAGTCGTCGAACATGTAGTTGAAGTCGGGATCGGTATACCAGCCGCCGAACTCGAAGCCGTACCTCAGACCGGTGGGGCAGGAGACCTTTTTGTTGTAGTCGATACGGAAGTTGGTCGCCTGATCATCTTTACCCCAGTCAAGAGTGTTGTCTCTTGTGCCGTTCAGGAGGGCGTTGGGCTTCAGGAACACGCGGTATTCGATCAGTCTCCACTTGGCGTAGACCTTCATGCCGCCGAGGGGCATCTTGTCGAAGTCGGCTTCGGCTCCATCAGAGCACTCCTTGTTGAGGTACCAGCCGTCGAAAATGAAACCGGGGGGGCAGGTGGGGGTATAGTAATGGACGCCGCCCTCACCGTAGCTGCTGATGTCGGCGTTGAAATAGATACTGCTATCGACATGGAGCTCGCCCTGATCCTCGGGCATGTCTTCAGTCATGATACCGTCCCTGTTGTAGTAGACGCCGTCAAAGTAGATGATGCTATACTGATTGCGAGTGTAGTAGAAATTGACCTCAGTTGCTGCACCGGACGACGTGCCATAATAGGTTGTTCCGTTGGATGTATAGCCGAGGGACTGGTCAGCTTCCAAATGAGAGAACCCGTTAAGCTCAATATAGTCCTCTATCGTAACGCCGGTATAATGAGCACGTACCGTTTTGTATTCTTCATACAAAACACCCTTGTATGTTTTTGTGGCTTTTCCTTCCGTTGGAGTGTTGTTGATGGTTTCGACCCAGTAGACCATCGTCTTTTCTGTTCTACTGCCCGGGTCGCTTATCTCAAACTCCATATCGCCGGGAGTCATCTTATCGATAAAAGCGACAACGACATCGTGAGTAAAGTACGTTGTGCCGTCAACAGTCAAGCCACTATCGGGGTTCCAACGGGTTCCCGTGGGATAGATAACACCGTTTTCGGCAACAATCGGGAACTCAGCGGAAATATCTTGCTCGAAAGCCGCAGTGATTGTTTTTACAACAGGGTTGCCGGGAACGGGAACCGCAGTAATGTTGCTCGCATTGTAAACGTTATAACCTCTAGAAGTTATCGGGTACCAGGAAGAGCCAACCTTTACGCAATATGTTCGGTTATAATAATTACTACCGTAATACGACACTTGATATCCGGAGATCGTTCTCTGGTTGCTGTTGAGCGTATTAATGTTACTACTATTGGTTACTGCAGTGGTACCGACAGGAGCATCTACATATCCACTACCATTATAAGTATAAGCAATATTGGTAACCTTAAAGGTCAGCGTATACTCGATACGGTCAAAGTAAACATTGAGCACGGAACCGCCGGCGGGCTTTATGGTGACGTTGGAGTCATAGTCACCGACTTCGAAGCCGGTGTAGCTGTAGCTCGTGCCGTCTACCCTCGCGGTGGTATCGTTGACCTTCGTGATCGGGCTGATGGGGGACTGCGTAGTGCCGTTCATGGAGATGGATCCCACGTAATCGTAGCCGTCGCAGTCGATGTTCTCCTTCCAGATGATGACCGTATAGTCGGCGGTGGTAGCCATGGTCCACTTCGCGTAGACGGTGAGACGGTCTTCAAGGGGCAGATTGAAAGGATACTCGTTGCCGGCGGTGCAGGCGGCGTCGGTGTACCAGCCGCCGAAGGTGTAGCCGGGACGGGTCATCTCAAGGGCGGGCGCATGGGTCAGCTCGTTGGACTTGATGAACGCGGGCGCATTATAGGTCGCGCCGTAGCCGTTCTCCTCGTAAACGAGCCAGTGGCCGCTGACAAGCACGGTGGAGAACACGACGTCGCCGGAGAGATCCATGGTCGTGCCCTGGGGGTAGGGCGCGGGTTTGCTGGCGTTGGAGATATTGCTCGCGCCTTCCGCCACCTGCCAGCCTTCGAAGTTCGTGATCTGATCGTTGGGCTTGTAGGTCTCCTTGATGGTGAAGGAACCGGAGGTAGCGTTAAGGGGCATCATGACTATGTCGGACGCAAGAACGATGTCGTGCGAGTCCTTATAGGTCACGTCGAATACCTTGTAGATGAGAGCGTAGATATCGAGCTTGTCGCCCTCTGCAATATGGCCGACCTTCTTCTGCGCGAGATACTTGCAGATACCGGGAATGGTGTAGACCGTGGTGTCGACGTCATAGTTTTTGCCGTAGTTGGTGCTGCCTGTCGGGTTGGCGTCGGCAGAGTCGATGGTCCAGCCGCCGAAGAGCAGTCCATCGCCGAGGGTGCCGCCCACGCCGGGATCGTACACGATATCCTCGATATACTGGACGGTTTCTACACGTTCGCCGTCGCCGAGGAGCTGATCGGAGTTCTTGACGTAGACAGTCGCAACGAGTTCGTAGCTCATCTGACCTTCAGAATAGGAGGGCTTATAGAAATTGATCTCCAAACGAGCGAGATCGCCCTCCTGGCCGTCGTCGATGACCGCGTAGATGGAGAAGCTGTCCGCCTCGAAGGTGACGGTGCTGTTGCCGGACTTGACGTTGGCTACAAGATCCGCGTCCTCTTCGCCGCCGAGCTCATCCGCGCTCGCGTCGATATGGACGACGGAGGGGTTGCTCACGGAAGCGAGAGCGTCGGAGGTGATGCTGACGGTGATATCCTTCGTGGGCTGGACTTCCCTGCCGCGAAGCATGAAGGTGATATCGACGGCAGCAAGGACGGTACCGGATACGCCATCGGTGTTATCGACGGCATCCTGCACTGCCTGCATATTCGCGACCTCGCGGACGGTCATGGTCGTACCGTTCATGAAAGCGCCGGCGGGAGCGTCGACGTTGACGGTAAGGCCGCTCTCCGTAACACCGGTGAAGCTTCTTCCATCGGTCGTGGGCGGGGTCGTGGGACGGGGCCTGAAGAAATCATTCAGACCGCCCCTGAGTTTGCTCCAGAGATCGCCGATGGCGGTGGTCTCGTTGCCGTCATTCACGAACCCCTGCGCGATGGCAGAGAAGGGGATGGCGGAAAGGACCATGACCAGCACGAGGGCCAGAGCAAGGAACTTCGCAAAACGCTTTTTCAATGTTCTATCCTCCTTTGGGAATATCTGTTTCATCAAGGTTTTTTCACATTGCCGCGGATTTTTACCAATACCATGGCATAGTAAACCTTATACTATGCCATTTTATCATGCCGCAGCAATTATGTCAACAGTTTGAACGAATGTTTTGAAGATTTTGAAGATTATATTTTGCAGGAGCGTTCTGGATTTTTCACAAAGAAACGCATGTTCGGAATACAGTTGTCACAATGTGACAAAACGCTCCCGCCGGGCAGCCGGCGGCCCCTTAACGCGGCTCTTTGCCCCGCCGGGCGGAAACTACATATTATAATAGTGCGCGTAAATAAATGAATGAGATCGTCTTCCGAGGCGTTGACGGTGTTGCAATCTCTTCTTATATGTAGTATAATGATAAATTGATGGAGACTAACGATAAGAGCCGGAACGATCGCGCGTTCTTCAAATCGCTCAGGATACTTCGTGACAGGAAGAAGGAAGGCGGCCTTCGCGAGATACTCGACGACTGGCGCTGGATATTCACCTACACGAAGCGTCATAAGTTCGCCGTACTGTTTTACACGGTGCTCGGGATATTCTCGACCACTTTCGGACTTGTGGCAAGCGTCGCGGGGAAGCACCTGATCGACATCATCACGGGGTATCAGACCTCGAAGCTGGGACTGCTGATCGCGATAATGCTGGGCAGCGCCGGCTTCAGCTTGCTCTTTTCGAGCCTCATCAGCCGCCTCAACGCGAAAATAAGCATCTATATAAATAATGATATCCAGGCGGACATATTCGACCGCATAATCGACGTCGACTGGAAATCGATCAGCGAATACTCGAGCGGCGATCTGCTCAACCGTTTCAATACGGACGTCCGCACCGTCAGCTCCAACGCGATAAGCTGGCTGCCGTCGATAATAATCGCGGTGTACAACTTCATCGTGACCTTCGCCCTCATCTGGCATTATAATAAGGTAATGTCTCTCCTCGCCTTTGCCAGCGCGCCCGTCATGCTGCTCCTCAGCAAGTACTTCATCACCAAGCAGCGCGACTTCGCGAAGCGCGTGAAGGAGACCGGGAGCAAGAAAATGGCCTTCGAGGTCGAGACCTTCTACAATTTCGACACGATAAAGTCCTTCGGCGTTATGGAGACCTGCGCCCGCAAGCTGCGCGAATGGCAGCAGAAGCTGAAGAAGATCTCCCTCGAATACAATATGTTCACCATCAAGACGAACATATTCATGTCGGTGCTGGGCCTCATCGTCCAGTACGCCGCGTTCGGCTACTGCCTGTTCCTCCTGTGGACGCATCAGATAACCTACGGCACGATGACGCTCTTCCTTGAGCAGAGGGGCCGCCTCTCCAACGCTTTCAACAGCGTTGTCGGCATAGTGCCCTCCTTCCTGACGAGCTCCGTTTCGGCTCACCGCATAAGGGAGCTCATCGAGCTGCCGAGGGAGATCCACCTTCCCGAGAGCGAGCAGCTCAAGGCGCTCGCCGATAACGGGTTCGAGGTGCGCATGGACGGCGTGAACTTTGCCTACGTGGAGGACAAGCAGGTGATCGTGGATTCGGGCTTCAAGGCCGCCCCGGGCGAGATAGTCGCCCTCATCGGCCCCTCCGGCGGAGGCAAGACGACCATGATCCGCCTCATGCTCGGCCTCATCCACCCCGACAGCGGCACGGCTTACCTCCGAGCCTCCGACGGCACGGAGGTCGGCATGAACGCCGACAGCCGCTCGCTGTTCTCCTACGTGCCGCAGGGCAATACGATGATCTCCGGCACCGTCGCCGACAATATGCGCCTCGTCAAGGAGGACGCGACCGACGAGGAGATAATCGAGGCGCTGAAGATCGCCTGCGCTTGGGATTTCGTCTCGAAGCACCCCGACGGCATCGACCGCAAGGTCGGCGAACGCGGCAAGGGCTTCTCGGAAGGACAGGCGCAGAGACTTGCGATAGCGCGCGCAGTGCTGCGCGACGCGCCGATACTGCTGCTCGACGAGGCGACTTCGGCTCTCGACGTCGCGACGGAGCGTCAGGTGCTGCGCAACATAATACAGCAGCGTCCGAACAAGACCTGCATCGTCACCACGCACAGGCCCACCGTCATCAACCTCTGCCAGCGCGTCTACCGCGTCATGGAGGGGAGCGTAACGGAACTCGACGAGAAGGAATCCGGCGAAGCGCTGATGAACTTCTGATAAGGGAAAATGATCGATATCCACGCACATATTATACCCGGAATAGACGACGGCTCCGAGACCATGGAGGATTCGCTCGCGCTCCTGACCATGGCGGCCGAGAGCGGGGTGAAGACCATAGTCGCGACCCCGCACTGCAATATCCCGGGCGAATACATGAATCTCGCGTCGCCAGAGCTGGAGGAGAGATTCCAAAGCCTCGTCCGGGGGGCGGAGCGCGCCGGGATACCGGTGGAGCTCTGCCGCGGAGCGGAGGTGTTCGCAACGGAGGAGACGCCCCGCCTGCTCGAGGAGGGCAGGGTGTGGACGCTCAACGGGACGAAGTACTTCCTGACCGAGTTTGCGTTCACGGAGGATCCCGATTACTGCGACAGGATACTGCGCAAATGCTCCGCCGCGGGCTTCAGCCCGATAATCGCCCATCCGGAGCGGTACGTGTTCGTACAGGAGATACCGGAGATCGCGTACGACTGGTGCACGAGGGGCTACGGCCTGCAGGTGAACAAGGGCAGCCTGCTGGGGCGCTTCGGGCCGAGGCCAATGCGCATCGCGGAGCTGCTGCTCGATCACGGGCTCTGCGCCTGCATCGCGAGCGACGCGCACAGCCCCATGGAACGCACGACGCACATGGCCGAGATACGGGAATATCTGACCGACAATTTCGGCGAGGAATACATGAAACTGCTCCTTGAGGAGAACCCGTCGAGGATACTCCGTGGCAGGGAGCTCCTGGGCTACGAGCCCATACCGATCTACTGACGCGCAGCGGAGGGAAGAATGATCAGAAGACTAAGAATACTGATAGTGCTGTTTTTCGTCGTGGTGGCGGCGGTATTCTCCTACACCTACATCCGTCACCGTCTGACGCTCGATTATCATGCGCCGGTCATTAATGCCGAAAGCGATTCGATAGTCGTCACGGTATCCTCAACGGATGAGGATCTGCTCGAAGGCATGACAGCGAGGGATAACATCGACGGGGACGTTACGGATTCCCTCGTCGTGGTCTCGAAGAGCAAGTTCATTTCGAAGGGCACGAGGCACGTCAACTACGCCGCGTTCGACAACAGCCGGAACGTCGGCACCTACGTGCGCGAGGTCACGTATCTCGATTACGTTTCGCCCCATTTCCACATCTATCAGCCGCTCCGCTACGTCACGGGCACGACAGGCATCGATTATCTCGAGCACATTTTCGCCGAGGACTGCATCGACGGCAACCTCACTCAGCAGATGAAGATCAGCTTCGGCAAGACCACCGCCACAAGCGAGACCTCCTCCGTTCAGAAGGTCAATATCCAGGTCACCAACAGCTGCGGCGACAGCGCCGTGCTCGAGCTCACGATAAGCATGGAGGATTACGCGACCTACAGCCAGCCGTCGCCCTCCCTCAAGGAATACGTCACGTACGTCCCGTGCGGCGGCAGGATCGATCTGCGCAGCTTCCTCAACGGCGTATGGTCCGCCGGCAAGACAACGCCATTCGCGAACACGCGCTTCAACCCCGATACGGATATCGCGGTGTTCGAGGGCGGCATGAACCTTAAGGTGCCCGGGACATACACCGTGACATATCAGCTCTTCGATGCGGAGCGCCAGGCGCTCGGCACGGCGACCCTCATAGTGATAGTGGAGGATTGAGTATGGAAACGAAACAGGAAACCTCAACGCTCCTCGAAAAGCTCGATCTGTACAGCATAATCAGGGACCTGTTAAGGAACGCGTGGGTCATCGCGCTCGGCGCGATCGCCGTGGGCCTCATAGTCAATATGTCGGTGCGGTCGAAGATACAGAGCACGTATTCGACCAAAGCGATGTTCGTCGTCACGTCGAGGACGTCCGGCAACTACGCGTACAGCAATCTGTCCGCGGCGTCCACGATGGCCACGAGCTACTCCAACATACTCAACAGCAATCTGCTCAAAAAGAAGGTCTGCCGCGATCTTAACGTCGACAGCTTCAACGCGACCATGAGCGCGAAGGTCATAAGCGACACCAACCTCATGACGCTCCGCGTGACCTCCGACACCCCGGAGAACACGTATAAGATAATACGCTCGGTCATGAAAAACGTCGCCGACCTCGCGGGGTACGTCTCGACCGACATGGTCATGGAGGTCCTGCAGGAGCCGACGGTCCCGACCAAGTCGGATATTGCGGTATCCTCCCGCAGACAGACGGTAAAGGCCGCGGTGATAGCGGGCCTCGCCTTCGCGGCGGTGTTCGCGTTCCTCTCCTACAGGAAGGACACCATAAAGAGCGAAAAGGACATGGAGGAGAAGCTCGACGCGCATACCCTCGGCATGTTCTACTACAACGGCAGCAAGTCCCTGAAGAGCCTGTTCAGCAGGAAAAAGAAGAAGCTCCTCATCACCGAGCTGGACGCGAAGTTCGAATTCGTCGAAAGGAACAAGAAGGTCGCGGCGCTCGTAGCCGCGCAGGCGAAGCACCGCGGGGCGAAGGTGATACTCGTTACCAGCGTGCAGGAGCACGAGGGCAAATCGACTGTCTCCGCAAACCTCGCTCTGTCGCTCGCACAGCAGGCGCACAGCGTGCTGCTGATCGACGGCGACCTCCGCCGCCCGACCCTTAACAGCCTGTTCCTCGAAAAGGGCGAGGAGGAGAACGCCCGCATGCCCGAGTTCCTCACGGGCGGTCTGACGCTCGACGAGGCCATATACTTCGACGAGAAGCGCGACATACACCTTCTCCTCAACGACAGGAACTATTCCAACTCCACCGATATAGTATCCTCCGCGGCGATGAGCCACCTCATCGACGAGGCGAAATCGAAGTACGAATACGTGATCATCGACTCGCCGCCCATGTCGCTCATGGCCGACGCGGAGGTCATGGCCGATCTTTCCGACCTCTCGATACTGGTCGTCAAGTACGATACCATACTGGCCCCCGATATCAACGACGCCATTGACTCGCTGCGCAACTGCAGCGCCGAGTTCGAGGGCTGCGTACTGAACCAGGTGCGCGCGCTCCCGGGCGAGAGGAGGACGGTCGTCGGCTACGGCGGATACGGCAGGTACGGTCATTACGGCAACTACGGCAGGTACGGCCGCTACGGCAAATACGGCAAGTACGGCAATTACGGACACTACGGCAACTACGGCTACTACGGACATTACGGCGAACAGTCCAAAAAGGACAGCGCCAAGTGATGGGGGACGGATATGAGCGAAAAAGTATCCACTGAGAATCAGGAAGTAAAGGGCGTCGACCTGTTTGCGTTCCTGAGGGATTTTCTCCACAGCCTCAAAAGGATGTGGCCCCTGGTCGCGCTTATAACCGCGGCTGCGGTAGCGTTCGCCTACTACCGGGTGACGACGACATATACTCCGAGGTACGTCGCAGACGCCACGGTATCGGTCGAGTTGGTAAACGGCGGCACCTACGCCAACCGCAACACGGCCGAGCAGATGGGCCTCATATTCCCTTACATACTGACGAGCGGCGCCCTCTCCGACGTCATCGCCTCCGACCTCGGCACCAGGAGCGTGCCGGGCACCATTTCGGCGAAGAACATCAAGGGAACCAACCTTCTTACGATAAGCGCCACCGCCTCCAAGGCCGAGACTGCCTATAACATCCTCCAGTCGGTGCTCAAGAACTACCCCGAGGTAGCGCAGTACGTCGTCGGTCAGGCGGAGCTCACCGTCATCGACGAGAGCGGCATTCCCCAGGATACCGGCCGCACGGCGGTCATAAGGGGCTCTGTAAGGAACGCCGCGCTCATCGGACTTGCGATAGGCCTTGCGATAGTCGTAGTAAGGGCCGCGCTGTCGAGGACGGTCCGCAGCGAGTCGGAGCTCAGGGATCTCGTCAACGTTCCCTGCCTCGGCACACTGCCCGTCTGCAGCAGGAAAAAGCGCAGCAAGAATACAAGGATGGAGATCAACATACTCACCGACAACGACAAGGGCGACTACGTTGAGTCCATGCGCCTCATAAGGACGAGGCTCGAACGCCGCATGGCGGGCGGTAAGGTGCTCATGGTAACGAGCTCCGTCGCGGGCGAGGGCAAATCCACCGTTTCCGCGAACCTCGCGATATCCATGGCGCTGAAGGGCAAGAAGGTCATTCTCGTCGACTGCGACCTCAGGAACCCCTCATCCGGCAAGATATTCCACATCGAAGAAAGCTATCCCGGCCTCGTCGCCGTGCTGAAGGGCGAAGCGACGATCGACGAAGCGCTCTGCGAGGTCAAGCACAACGACGAATCCACCGGCCTCTTCCTCATGCCCGGCGCCGATACGCCGTCCCGCCTGGTCGAGATACTCGGCAGCGAGGAGATGAGCCGTCTCATCGAACAGCTCAAGGAACGTGCGGACGTCGTCATACTCGACACGCCTCCCTCCGCGGTGCTCGTCGACGCCATGATACTCGTCAAGCACGTCGACGCCGTCGCGTACGTCATAATGTGCGATTACGCCCGCCGCCGCTACATATTCGACGGCATCGAGGAGCTCACCTCGGGCGGCGCGAACATCGCCGGCTGCATACTGAACGGAGGAAGCACACATTCCGGCAGGTACGGCTATTACGGCAGCTACGGCAAGTACGGCTACGGCCGCTACGGTTACAGCCGTTACGGGTACAGCCGCTACGGTTACAGCCATTACGGCAGCTACGGCAGCAAGGACAGCAAGAAAAAAGACTGATATCGACTGAAAAAACAGTCTTCGGGGGGATCAAGGAATGGACAGGGACGAAAAACGCTTGGAAGGGAAAAAGGCCTCGCGCGGCTTCTATAACCGGGTCGTGAAGCGCGCCTTCGACGTCGTGATATCGGCGGTCGCGCTCGTGGTACTGTCCCCGATAATGCTGGTATCCGCGGCAGCGGTCAAGCTCACCTCCGAAGGCCCCGCGATATTCAAGCAGAAGCGGCTCGGCTTGGGAGCAAAGGAGTTCACCATCTACAAGTTCCGCACCATGCGCGTGAACAGCGAGCACACCGGCTCCGGCGTGTACAGCGACAACAAGGATCCGCGCATGACGAAGATAGGCAATCTGCTAAGGAAGACGTCGATAGACGAACTGCCGCAGCTCGTCAACATACTGAAGGGCGACATGTCCCTCATAGGGCCCCGCCCGCCGCTCACATACCACCCCTGGCCGGTGGAGGATTACACCCCGGAGCAGCTGCGCATGTTCGAAGTGCGCCCCGGCATCACCGGCTGGGCGCAGGTGCACGGCCGCAAGGACGTGGAGTGGCATAAGCGCATAGAACTGAACGTCTGGTACGTGGACCACGTGTCCCTGCCTCTGGACGTAAGGATACTCTTCGTCACCGTCGGCAAGGTGTTCACCAACGCCGACAACGAAAACAAGGGAGCCACGGTTTAATAAAACAAAAGGGCGGAGGACCGATCTCCGCCGGGGGGAGACGTATATGCTAAAGCTCATGTACATCACCAATATGCCCGAGATCGCGCAGATAGCGGAATCAGCGGGAGTGGATCGGATATTCGTCGACATGGAGTTCATAGGCAAGGATGCCCGGCAGAACGGTCTGGATACCGTGAAATCCCATCATACCGTGCAGGATGCGGCAAGGATCAAGCAGAGCGTCGAAAAGGCAGACGTGCTCGTGAGGGTCAACCCGATACACGACGCGCTGCCCGACTATTTCTCCTCCGAGGACGAGATAAACGCCGTTGTCGAAGCGGGCGCGGATATAATAATGCTCCCGTATTTCAAAACGGCGGAGGAGGTCAGGACCTTCATAAAGCTCGTCGGCGGCAGAGCAAGGACCATGCTCCTCCTCGAAACGCCCGAAGCGGTCGAGATCATCGACGAGATACTCGAGATACCCGGCGTTGACGAGATCCATATCGGCCTCAACGACCTGAGCCTCGGCTACGGCCGCAGGTTCATGTTCGAGATACTGGCCGACGGCACCGTGGAACAGCTCTGCTTCAAGTTCCGCAAGAAGGGCATTCCGTTCGGCTTCGGCGGCATCGCATCGCTCGGCAACGGCATGCTGCCCTCCGAATTCATAATAAAGGAGCATTACCGTCTCGGGTCGAGCTTCGTGATACTGTCAAGGAGCTTCTGCGACGTCACGAAACAGCATCATATAGGCATAATCAACGCGACGTTCATTCGCGGCGTGCGGGAGATCCGCGACCTTGAGAAGGAATGTGAAAAGCACAGCAGCTTCTTCTACGATAACGAGAAGCAGCTCATACGGCTCGTGGACGAGATCTGCCGCAGGACCGACGCCTGAAAACGGGTTTCGGCCGCGGCTGGAAAGGAAAAGGCGACATGAATCTGCTGATAACCGGCGCATGGGCAGGCGCGAAAGCCCATTTCGCGGAGCTTGAAGCGCTCGGCAACAGCATAGCGTTCTTGCAGCAGGAAAGGGACGAGCTCCCCTGCGATCCCGGGTGGGTCGAGGGCGTCGTCTGCAACGGCCTGTTCCTTTACCATCCCATCGCGGAGTTCGGGAATCTCCGCTTCATACAGCTCACAAGCGCGGGCTTCGACCGCGTGGATAAGGGATATGTCCGCTCGCACGGGATCGAGATCCGAAATGCGCGCGGCGTTTACAGCGTCCCCATGGCGGAGTTCGCCGTGTCGGGCGTGCTTCAGCTCTACAAGCAGGCGCGGTTCTTCCGGGAAGGCCAGCAGGCGCACAGATGGGAAAAACACCGCGGCCTTATGGAGCTTTTCGGCAAAAGAACGACGATAGTCGGCTGCGGGAGCGTGGGCACCGAATGCGCCAAACGCTTCAAAGCGTTCGGCTGCCGGGTAACGGGCATAGACGTCTTCCCGCGGGAGGACGCCGCGTACGACGCCATGCTGCCCCTCGATAAGCTGGACTTGACGCTGCCCCGGACGGATGTGCTGGTGCTGACCGTCCCGCTGACGGAAGAGACAGTCCGCCTCATCGACGCGCGCCGCCTCGCGCTGCTTCCCCGCGGCGCGGTCGTCGTAAACATCTCGCGCGGCAGAGTGCTCGACGAGAACGCCCTCTGCGATATGCTGTACGATGGCAGCGCAGCAGGAGCGGTCCTCGACGTGTTCGAGACCGAACCCCTCCCGGAGAACAGCCCCCTCTGGGACGCGCCGAACCTCATCGCCACCCCTCACAACAGCTTCGTCGGCGACGGGAACGGGGAGCGACTGGCAGGAGTGATACTCGAAAACCTAACTATAATCTCAGGAGAAAAATGACGTGCAGCTTTCCGACATCAAAAAACTGAAAGGCTATTATAACGATCTAGTAAGCGCGGGAGATGAATTGATCAAAGAAAAGCATATCAGCTCCACAGCGTTTTCTGTCGGAGCAGTGATCAGTTATCTGATCTACGGGACGAGCTTCTCGGAATATGCCGGCTATCGTTTCTATGCAAAGAAGCACAGCGAAAAGCGTACTTATATGACAAGACGGTACATGTTTCGCTTTTTTGATCGCTACAACCCGCAGGAACTGCGGTGCAGGATCGGCGACAAATCACTTGCCGCAAAATACTACGCCGATTTCATGAAGAGGGAACAATGTACAAAGAGCGATGGATTCGAAGCATTCCTTGAGTTTACGTCCCGACATCCAGATCTGTTTATCAAGAGAGCAGTTGGCTGGGGCGGCGAAGGCGCAAGAAAAGAAAGGGTTTTATGTGAGGAAGATGCAGCGCGAGTATGGGGCTATTTGGGTGAAAACGAAGTCGTGGAGCCCGTAATAATTAATCATGACCTGTTAAGAGAGATTTATCCCAACTCTTTGAATACTATTAAGGTTACCGTACTGCAGACGCCGAGTACTCCCATAATAGTTACCGCAATTATCCGGTTTGGAAACAATACCATTGTTGACAACATCCATTCAGGAGGGATTGCGGCAGGCATTAACGTAAAGACTGGTCGTATCGAAACGCTTGCCATGGATAAACACTTTATGCGGTACTCGATTCATCCTGAGACCGACAAGCCGATCACAGGCATTGTAATTCCTCAATGGGAAGCTATATGTGATCTAGCTAGACGTGCTTCCATGGTTACACCGGAGCTCAGATATACATCGTGGGATGTTGCATTAACGAACGAAGGACCAATCATGATAGAAGGCAACTGGGACGCAGAATTCTATCCGGAACAAACTTTGTTTAACCGAGGGCACCGAACACTATTTACCGACTTGCTGGAGGGATGAGCATGACGGATTGGAGCAAAAGTTTATACACGTTCGGATACTTGCTTACGGATGATCCGGGACAAGCCACGGAACGTCTCGCTTTCCTCAATGAGTGGAAGAGCAAGTTTGTTAATGGGTACACTCTGTTCGTTCATAACGAACAGAAGTTCTATATTTGCGAAAAATCGGATCGCACTTTCCTTCTTGTAGGGCATGCGTATAATCCGTTTTCGATGGAACGGGATGAAAACGATATTCTGAAACACCTTTCCGATTTTGCGTACGGTTCGGAGAGATACAGAGACTATTTCGACCAGCTGACAGGCGTGTTTTTCTTTGCGGTGATAGATAAGGACACTATATCCGCTACCTGCGACTGCGCGGGAATGCTTGGAGCAAACTATGCGGTCATTAACGGAAACAAATGCTTCAGCGCATACAGCCAGATGATCGCAGAAATCTATGGCTTAACAGAGGATCCATACATAACGAAGCTGAAGAGATCAAAGCTGTTCCATTGGTATGGCTGGTACCTTCCGGGAGATCTTACCCCTTACCAGGAGGTCAAACGCATTGTCCCCAATACCGAGACAGTGATAAGGAAAAAGGCGAGCGTCAACAGGTTTTATCCGCGGAAAAAGTATTCGGAAGTCGGGGATGAATCCTATGAAGAACAGGTCAAGAATATCTGTACGATAATGAACAATAATCTGCGGATTGCCGCAGAAAAATGGAAGAGTCCCGCGATCTCGCTGACGGGCGGTACCGACAGCAAAACGACGCTCGCATGCGCGAAAGGCGTTCAGGAACGGTTCTCATATTTCAGCTATGTTTCTCTTCCCCGGGAAGAAAACGACGCGCTTGCTGCCAAACAGATCTGCGAGGCGCTGGGACTTGAGCACAGGATATTTACGGTCGACCCGGACCCGTCCGCTTATGAGGAGTACGAAGAAGTTTCGGCTTTGATCAATAGGCACTACTCTTATCTCGGAAAAGCAAATGCAAACGATGTCTGCAAAAGGATCGTACTGAAGGAACAGTTCGATTATGATGTCGAGGTGAAATCCTGGGTGTCTGAGGTAGCCAGAGCAAGCCGCTACAGAAGATACGGCAAGAAGAAGTTCCCCGACAAGATTCGCCCAAGAATGCTGACATCGATGTATAAGCTCTTTGCTTTTGACCGAGGAAACGCCCTGAGGACGGATAAAAAGTTCAACGAATATCTGGAGAAAACCGGGTTAAGACAGGCAATAGACGACTTTGGATATCCGTGGACAGAATTCTTTGTATGGGAGATAGTGTTCGGCGGATGGGGCGGACTTGCTTTGACCGGCGAGCATATGTTGACGAACGAGATAACTGTTCCGTATAACAACAGGGCACTTTTGGAAATGATGCTTCGTACACCTCTTGAAAAAAGGATGCACGACGATCTTCATAAGGACATGATCCGCCTTATGGATGATCGTATCGAGAAACTCGGCATCCACGTAGTGAATGGAAACGAGACCAAACAAAGAGAGATGCTGGAGCGAATCTATTACAATATAAACAACCTTTTGCCTTGGTAACTGCAGTAGCCAAGGCAGCAGATGAGAACAGATCATTTACTGATACAAACAGGGACCGATTACAATGAAGATCCTCTACACCGCAACCGTATTGAGCCATATCTGCCAGTTCCACCTGCCGCACATGAAGATGCTTCGGGAGCAGGGCTGGGAGGTGCACGCCGCCGCGCACGACAATCTTGCCGTCAAGAACGGCCTGCAGCTCAAAAACTGCGACAGATTCATGGAGATACCGTTCGACCGCTCGCCCAAGAGCCCGAACAACCTGAAGGCCTACAGAAAGCTCAAAAAGCTGCTCGCGGAGGAGCACTACGACGTGATACTCTGCAACACGCCCATGGGCGGCATAGTGACGAGGCTCGCCGCGAAGAAGACACGCAAACAGGGGACGAGGGTCGTCTATATGGCCCACGGCTTCCATTTCTTCAAGGGCGCTTCGAAGACCGGCTGGCTCGTGTACTATCCCATTGAAAAGCACATGGCGAAGTACTGTGACCTCCTGATCACGGTCAACGAGGAGGACTATGCTCTTGCAAAGGAGCGGTTCGGCAGCCGTACCGAGATAGCACATATCCACGGAGTGGGCGTCGATGAAGAGCGCTACCGCCCCGCGACGGTGGAGGAACAGCGCGTCATGCGCGAGGCGGAGGGCCTCGGCGCGGACGATTTCGTTATCCTCTGCACCGGCGAGCTCAACGAGAACAAGAACCAGAAAACGCTCGTTGCCGCCGCGGCGAAGCTCGCGGACAGGATCCCGAACCTCAAGGTGCTGCTTGCCGGCAACGGCTCCGCGGAGCAGGCTCTGTGGGATCAGATAGCCGCTTCGGGGCTCCGGGACACGGTCAAGCTCTTGGGCTACCGCACCGATCTCGAGCGCGTCGTCCCGGCCGTCGATCTGGTCGTATCCTGCAGCTTCCGCGAGGGCATGCCACTCAACATTATCGAGGCGATGCTCTGCAAAAAGCCGGTCGTCGCGTCGCATAACCGCGGCCATGACGAACTGGTGGAGGACGGCGTTACCGGCGTCCTGCTGGAGCCCGCAGACGCGGACGGCTTCGCGGATGCGATACTCCTGCTGTCCCGCGGTACCGAAGAGAGGATGCTCATGGGCGAAGCAGGCCGCAAAAAGGCACAGGATTACAAGGTTTCATCCGTATCGAACGAGATAAGGGAACTCATCCTCAAGGAAGGATCGGCAAAATAAAATGGATCAGAACATTAAGCTTGAAGACATCTGGAAAGTCGAACTGGAGATATTGGACGAGATCGACCGCGTATGCACGGAAAACGGCCTCAGGTATTCGCTCGCTTACGGTACTCTGCTCGGCGCCGTTCGGCACAAGGGCTTCATTCCCTGGGACGATGATATCGATATCATGATGCCGAGAGAGGATTATGAAAAGTTTAAAACTATTTGGAGAAACTCACCTCCTAATGGCTTTATCCTTCAGGATGAGACTGTCGAAGATGATAGTGTAAACAACTTTACAAAAATCCGCAAGGATCATACTACATTCCTGCAATTCGACTTTGAAAGAACTCGCTCCATTCATAAAGGCTTTTTTGTGGATATTTTTCCGGCTGACCGTCAAGCATCCGGAAGACTAAACAGGAAGATACAGAAGGTCGAGTTTCTGCTGAGCCTTCTTTATAACCGCGGTTATCCGAGCGGAAAACCAGGCGCAATGGGCATCATTGATAAGACACTTCTCATGATTACTCCCAAATGTGCATACAGAAAACTGAGCGTTTGGTTTGGTAAAAGAGGCAGACGTTGGAATCACTTAAAGAACAATCATATTATCTTCCCGGCGACCCCCGTTTCCTGCAATAAGCTTTACCCTGCTGGCTTGTTTGACGATCTTCACAGAATCGAATTCCAAGGCAAAGAATACGAAGCTGTTAAAGATTATGATGGATACTTAAGCGTTGCTTACAGAGACTACAAGACGCTTCCTCCTGAGAATAAGCGCGTATGGACACATCATCCGATCCTAGTGGATTTCAATCGTAATTATGAGGAGATAACGGAGGAGGAGAAACATATCAGTCAGTTGTATTTTGGATGATCGTGAGTTGTAAAATTTCGGAGGTTAGGATTGAAGTATTCTGTAATCATACCGGCCTATAACGCAGAAAAAACGATCAACCGCTGCGTTGACAGTTTGTTGGAACAAAAACGAAGCGATATTGAGATCGTTTTAGTCAACGACGGATCCAAAGACTCCAGCGGCGATATCTGCAAGGCGTATGCCGCCGAGCATAATTGCGTTCACTATATTGAAAAAGAGAACGGCGGGGTGTCATCGGCAAGGAATGCCGGACTCGACGCCGCGACAGGAGAATACGTGCTGTTTGTTGACAGCGACGATCATGTCGCTCCGGATCTGTTCGCCAACATCGACCGGATGGTCGATACTGAGGATGCGGACTGGATCAGGTTTTCGGTCTGCGTCGATAACGGAACGGAAAAAAAAGAAAACACGTGCGGGCGTTTCAGTTACCGTTCCAGGGAGGAATTGCTGCCGCATATAGTAAATGATATCTGCAGCAAAGCGATCAACGGTCCGTGGGCAAAGCTGTATAAGCGTTCCATAATCGAAGAGCATAATATCAGATTTCCTGAAGGCGCTTCCGTGGGAGAGGACAGGGTATTCAATATCGTTTATTCCTTTTTTGCCAAAAGCGCTGCAGGATACGGATACGTCGGGTATGTACTCGATACGCAAAATGAAAACTCCCTGTCGCGAAAAAGGCATAAAGATCTGGACAGGCAGTTCGATATCGCCGACTCGTATCTCGATCGAAAGCTTGCAGAGGCAAGAATACCGGACGAGGAAAAGGACAGCTACCGCAGAGCGATAGATTTCGGTCACTGCAGGGGGATCTATCACGACGCCAAGCTGATGATCCAAGACAGAAAGGGTTGGTTTTGCCGTCAAAAGGAACTGATGCGGCTGTGCAGAAGGATCAACGGGAAGCATATGAAGTATCCCAAGACAACCTACTGCAGACTTATCACTCTGCCGGTGCGGCTGTATCTCACACTGGTGATCGACGCTATGGCGTGGAAGCTTACCCGCGGCGCCGAAGATTGAACACGGCAACTGCCGCAAATGCAACAGATGGGCGAAGGTCATTCAAAATGAAAAAGATCCTTATCATACCCGGCGGCCTTCAAATGGGCGGCGCGGAGCGGGTGGCGGCAAACATTAGCACCAACGCTCCGGAGGGTGAATTCGAATTTCATTACTTGGTGTTTGAGGGCCATGAGAACGTTTACGGCCGCGAGATCGAAGCGCGGGGCGGAAAGGTTTTGACCGCGCCTGTACCCGCTTCGGGTTATCGCGCGTACGTTCGGAAGCTGAGGGAACTGATCAAAGAGAACCGCTATGACGTCGTCCACTCGCACACGATGTTCAACTCTGGAATAAACCTCGGCGTTGCGAAGCTCATGGGCGTGCCCGTCAGGATAGCGCATTCGCATACCACAAAGACGGAGAAAAGGGTCTCCAGATCGCAGAAGCTCTATGAGCGATTCATGCAGAAGGCGATACTGTGGTCCGCTACGGATCTGCTCGCATGCGGAGTTGAGGCGGGCGAATGGCTCTTTGGCGCGAAGGCGTTCGCAAAGCGCGGACGCGTGATCCGCAACGGCATAGATACCGACGCGTTCGCTTATTCAGAGGGGGATCGAAGCGCTATCCGTGAGAAGTACGGCATACCGTCGGATGCGTTCGTAATAGGACATGCCGGCACGCTTCTGCGGCTGAAGAATCAGGAGTTCCTGATCAGGATGCTCCCGAAGATTAGGGAGACCATCCCGAATGCGCGGCTAATGCTCCTCGGCAGAGGCGAAGAAGCGGAGCTTGAACGCTTGAAGAGGGCGGCGAAGGAATGCGGCGTGACCGAAGCTGTTCTTTTCTGCGGAGGGGTCATGAATGCGAACGAGTGCCTGAGCGCGATGGACGTATTCGCGTTCCCGTCTCTGAGGGAGGGGACGCCGCTTGCGCTGATCGAGGCGCAGGCAAACGGCCTTCCCTGCATAATATCCGACAGGATCCCGGACGACGCGATACTGACGGATCTTGTACAGCCGCTTCCCCTAGACGACGAGGCGGCATGGCGCAAAGCGCTGACCAATGCAAAACGGGTCGATCCGAAACGGTATTCGCTGAAGATCGAAGATGCCGGGTACAGCAATAAGACGGCATATGCCCCGATATACAGTATCTATAGGGAAGCATCAGCACGGAAGGAATATCGGAACAGATGAAACGCAACCGGTTTATTCTGTCGGTTGGCATCACTTGTTTAACGGAGGGAGAGCTTTGATGACAGCGACGAGAGGCTTTGTCACAATAGCGACAGGGAATGAACTTTATTATAAGATTGCAAACAATCTCCTCTGCTCTTATCGTATGAATGCGGGGAAGTATCCGTTTGCCGTTATTTGCGACAGGAAGAACGAGTATACAGAGGCATTCGACAAAGTTATTCTGATGGATCATCCGTCAAACAGCTATATGGATAAGCTGCGTCTCTATGAATTCATTCCTTTCGAAGAAACGATTTTTATTGACGCAGACTGTTTGGTGTATGGGAACATAGATGAGTGGTGGGAATTATTCGAGACGGCAGGTGATTTCTCTGTATTTGGATATGCTATTGAAGACATGGATACAAAACATGGGTGGTTTCATCCAAAGGGAATGAAGGAGTTCGCTGACAGGATCTCTTTCGTTCCGACATATAACGGCGGACTCTATTATTTGCGCAATACGGAAAAATGCGCCGAGGTTTTTCGCATTGCACAGTATTGTGCTGATCATTATTATGACTATGAGTTCGCGGGTTTTTCCAAACCCGCGGACGAGCCTGTACTTGCTCTTGGTATGGCTGTATGCGGCTGCAGGCCGCTTAACAAGCAAGAACTGTTGTTTGCGCCAAAACCCAAAGATGTTACAGTTGATATTGTAAAAGGGATCGCCAAACGCAGAGGTGATCCTCACAACTTCAGCCTTTTACATTGGAGCAATTACTGTACCCGGAAGTCCCTTTACAAATTTGAAATCGGCAGAATGAAAGCGTTTTTGGGCAAGAGCTCAAGGATAAGCAGGTTTCTTTTCAAAACAAAGATTGCGAAGGCATACTTATGGATTTATGATCTTGGCGCAATAAGCTACCGAGTATTAAGGAAAATCAAGAAAATGATTCCGCTGAAGTAGCGGACGGAATCGGCAACGGTCGATGCATCATGATAACGCCTTTGCGGAGGGGATGCATCAATAATCACACTTTCGAGAATGCACTCCACAATAGTACTGAAACAGATGATAAAAGTATTGTTTTTCATAGAGACGCTGGAAGGCGGCGGGGCCGAAAAGGTCCTCCGCGATCTGGTCGACCATATGGATCTGACAAGATTTGACGTCACGGTGATGACCGTTTGGCCGAGCGGCGCAGCGCGCAGCCTTGCGCCGGGCGTCCGATACAGATCGATGTATCCGTCCCGCAGCAGATTCAACAGCTTCCGATACAGACTGGAAGCGGCTTGCGGTCTTGCATACAGGCTGCACATCAGGCCGAACAGTGATATCGAGTGCGCATACCTTGAAATGGGATCGACAAAGGTGATATCCGCCTCCACCAACAAAAAAGCGAAGAAGCTTGCTTGGGTGCACTGCGATCTTACACGCGCGGTTTCCGACACGAAGGCGTTTGCGGAAAAGACCGCGTTATGGTATGATAAGTTCGATCGGGTGATATGCGTCTCGCAGACCGTGAAGGACCGATTCGACGAGCTGTTCTGCGGCCGTTTCGATACAGATGTGATCTACAACGTTATCGACGACGCGGCAATAAGAGAAAAGGCAAAGCTGCCGCTGCCCGACGGAGTGCGAAAAAAGAGATTCACCGTGCTCTCAGTGGGAAGATTCACAGCGCAGAAGCGATTCACACGCCTCCTCAAGGCACACAAGAGGCTTTTGGACGAGGGGCTGGAGCATGACGTCTGGATACTCGGTGAAGGCCCCGAAAGGCCGATGCTCGAGCGGTTCGTTACTGATAACGGTTTATCCGATTCCGTCCTGATGCCGGGATTCGTGCAGAATCCTTATCCCTTTATGCGGGAGGCGGATCTTCTGGCCTGCTCCTCGATCTACGAGGGGTACAGCACATTCATGACCGAGGGAGTGATACTCGGCAAACCCATAGTGACCACGGACGTATCCGGCATGCGTGAGCTGCTCGGAGCTTCGGAATACGGCCTGATAGTCGGTGATGACGACGAAGAGTTCTATTGCGGATTGAAGCGCATGCTGGCGGACGCCGGATCAAGGGATAAGTATGCGCAGTCGGCTTCTGCGCGGGGCATGGATTTCTCCGCTGATAAACTGACGGACGCCACTGAGCGATTTTTCGAGGAGCTTTTGAACCAATGACAGCATACACATGGCTTGTAATATTGCTCGTTGCCGCGGCGCTGATGTTCCGCGGCAATCAGAAGCGCAGTACGCAATTCATGATAATCGCGTTCCTGCTCCTCTTTATCGTGATGGGCTTGAGGGACGTGAATGCCTTCGGAAGCGATGCATCGGGAACTCATGGGTCGTATCCTATCATTTTCCGCCGTGAGGGCAATACAGCATGGGGAGCGATAGGCGGCAAGAGCTTAAAAAACTATAATATCGGATTCAACTACCTTACAAAGCTGATCTATGTGCTGACAGAAGGAAACTATCAGGCCTTTGTTACGATCATTTCTCTGTTCGTAATGATCTCGTACTCGCGCTTTATTCTGAAGTATGCTCCTTCCCCTATCCAGAGCGTGCTGTGCTTTCTGGGGCTGCTGTACTACCCCTTCCTGTTCGATGCGCTGAAACAGGGGATCGCAATGGCAATACTGCTCTTTGCATTCGACGGGATAATGGAGAAGAAACCTATAAAGTTCATCATACTTACGGTGCTTGCCGCTGCGTTCCATTTCCCGGCGCTGGTCTTTCTGCCCGCATACTGGATAGGCCGGATGAGGATCGGCAGGAATTATCTGCTTCTGCTGGCGGTCCTGCTTGTGTTGACATATGCGTTCAGGGATCAATTGATTACACTTATGCTAAGGGCGTATGGCGAGGGAGACAGTGGAGTAACTATGGAAGGTATCAGATTCCTGCGCAATAAAGTGCTGATCATGATAGCTCTTGCGGTTTTCGCGGTCTTTATTAGGCCGCCGGAGCGGGAGTTTTCTTTATACAACTCTTTACTGATGTTCTTGGGCGTTGCGATCATTTTCCAGACATTCTGCGGTTACAACAATATCTTCGAGCGTTTGGCGGACTACTATTTCCATACTTCGATTATTCTGATCCCTTCGATCTTCGAAAAGGGAGGAAAGACCAGATCGCAGGGCAATCTGGTGCAGAACGAAAAGCTGTTGGATTACGCGACGGTAGTCGTTTGCGCTTTTGCGATATGGCGATTCCTGACGACGGTCAATAATTCATCCGTGTATATGCCGTATCGGTTCTTGTGGCAGCGCTGAGAGGTCAAAAAATGGAATCGTTGAGCGTCATCATCCCGGTTTACAACAGCAAGGATCATTTGGAAAACTGCGTTGCGTCCGTTATCGCGGTAAACGATCACTGCGGCGCAATGATCGTGAGTGAGATCATACTTGTCGACGACGGTTCTTCGGACGGATCATCGGAGCTTTGCGATATAATTGCGAAAACTGAAAGCACGGATCGCTGTAAGGTACTCGTCGTCCACCAACCCAACAAGGGAGTCTCAGCTGCAAGAAACGCGGGGTTGCAGGCCGCAGCCGGCACATTCGTGCTTTTCGTCGATTCCGATGACACGGTCGAGCCGGTGAAGCTGGCGGAACTCATGCGGACTGTCTCGGAGGGCGACCCGGTCGACATGGCGGTATTCGGGTTGTCGTTCGATTACTATTCCGGGGACAGGATATACCGAAGGGATATCGCGCTCCCTGGCATCGAGGGGACGGTTTCATTTGACGAATGCAGCAATAAACTGTACCCGCTGTTCAAAGACAATGCGATAAGCCCGCTCTGGAATAAACTCATAAGAAGGAGTATAATTGAGAAAACGGGGATACGGCTCAGGGAGGACATGTTCCTCTATGAGGATCTTGAATTCTCACTTCGGCTTATGGCGGAGTGCGGGAAGATCTGTTTCTGCCGTGAACCGATCTACCGTTACCGCCAGGCGGGAGATGAAGGCAACGCCGGACGCAGATTGAAGCGGGTCGCTCATATCCCGGAGATAGTCGACAAAATCGAGGACGCGCTTGTTCCCTTTGGCGGATCGGACGATATCCTGCTTTTTCTGCACATGGTTCTTGCAAGGGAGAAGATAAGCTGCGCGTCTATGGAAGAAACGGACTCCGTTTGCCGCGATTTCCGGAGTTGGATCGATTCTCACCGGCTTTCGGAGAGGATCTGGGACAACGAATACGGCATGCTTCTTTATAACCTAAAAAGCCGGCGGCTGCGCATAAAAAGAATAAAAACGAGGATCCGTCACGGAATAGCGGTCGCGATAAAGAAGACGATGGGCGATTTTCGAAAACGGTGACGCTGGATGATCGGTGAATGATCGAGAAACCCGCGGCACGGAAAGGAAAACGGATGTGAAAAAAGGAATCCATTACAAACTGATATCGGCGGATGCAAAGGGCATCGGCTTCAATTTCAAGGAGGTTTGGAAGTATCGTGACCTGATATTCCTCCTTGTAAAGAGGGAGTTTGTTTCGAGATACAAGCAGACGATACTGGGACCGGCATGGGCGATCATACAGCCCTTGCTGACGACCATAGTATTTACATTTATCTTCGGAAACGTTGCAAAGCTGGCCGACTGCGGCGCTGTTCCGACGTTCCTGTTCTATATGTGCGGCAATATCGCATGGCAGTTCTTTGCCGGCTGTCTTTCCGGAACGGCAAATACTTTCGTATTGCACAGAGGCATGATGGGCAAGGTCTATTTTCCGAGACTGTGCGTGCCCATTTCCACCGTGCTCAGTCGAATGATCAGCTTCGGAATACAGGCCGTTATGTTCATAGTGTTCCTCGTCATATACCTGTTTATCCCGCAGTATAAGATCGGTATCAACGCATACGTACTCATGGCCCCTGTGCTTATTCTGCAGATGGCGATACTTGGCATGGGCGTCGGCGTGATCATTTCTGCCGCAACGACAAAATACAGGGATCTGCAGTTCCTCGTCGGGTTCGGCGTGTCGCTCTGGATGTACGCTACGCCGGTCGCTTATTCCATGAGTCTGTTCAAGAGTTCAAGAGCACTGTATCTGATTGCCAGAGCAAACCCCATGTCGCCGATCATCGAAATGATGCGATACGGATTCCTCGGCCCGGACGCGGGATCCGTGGACTGGCTTTCATATGGATGGTCATGGATCTTTACGTTGGCGGTCCTGGTGCTCGGAGTACTGCTGTTCAATAAGGTCGAACGCAACTTCATGGATACGGTCTGATCAAAAACGGAGAAGCAACAGTATTAGTCTGAATGGAGAAGTATATGTCTGAAGAGATTTTAAGAATAGAACACGTCAGCAAAAAATACCGGCTCGGAATGATAGGCGGCACGACTCTTCGCGATGAGATAAAGCGAAAATGGGCGAAACACAGGGGCCTTGAGGATCCTACCGCAAAGATAGGCAGCGATTTTGAAGGCAAAATCGGCGATGAATTCTATGCGTTGGACGACGTTTCGTTCTCAGTGGATCAGGGCGAGCGCATAGGCATCATCGGCCACAACGGCGCGGGCAAGTCGACACTTCTGAAGCTTATCAGCCGCATCACCGCACCTTCCGCCGGAAGCATAGAGATGAACGGCAGGATAGCATCCATGCTGGAGGTCGGAACGGGATTCCATCCCGAGCTCAGCGGCCGTGAGAACATTTACATGAACGGGGCTATACTCGGCATGACCAAGGCGGAGATAGACAAGAAGATCGAGGACATAATTGAGTTCTCGGAATGCCGCCGGTTCATCGATACTCCTGTCAAACGCTATTCCTCCGGAATGTACGTAAAGCTCGCTTTCTCAGTAGCGGCGCATTTGGATTCCGAGATAATGATAATGGATGAGGTGCTCGCCGTCGGCGACATGGCATTCCAAAGGAAATGCATAGAAAAGATGAGCCAGGTCTCGGAAACAGAAGGCAGGACAATACTATACGTCAGCCACAACATGAACACAATCAGACAGCTGTGCAACAGATGCATCGTTTTGGACCACGGCCGTCTGGTGTTCAACGGGGATGTTGAAGAAGCGATCTCGATATACCTCGGGCATAACAGCAAGGAGTACTCATCCTGTATCGAGGTGACTCCCAGCATGCGCAGCCCGCTTTGGCCGGATCCGCAGGTTTCGATCGAAAGGATTTTTGCGGAGAGCCCCGACGGCATCATTTCATTCGGAGAAAAGCTGCGCTTCAGAGTCGAGATATGCAACAGAAAAGAGACCGATGAAGAGCTGTTCCTTCGCATTGCGGTCAGGACCGGCGCCGGCGCCGCGGTATCGATGGCGACGACGCCGAAAAAGATCCGTGTTCCTGCAAACGATGAATGCTTTGTGGCAATCCAACTCGATACTGCTCAATTGGTACCCGGTTCATATATGCTGACATTCGCATTGGTGGAGGGAGGCGCTCTCGGCTTTGATTCCAACGTCGATGTATTGAGCGACGTGTATTCCTTCTCGATATTGGCGACCCCCGAATTCAATCACGGCGCTGCGTGGAATACGCAGTGGTGGGGCAATCTTGCTATCAGCGATCTTGAGGTTGAGCAGAATTAAATCGAACAGAGATGAGCTTTTATTGTGGGGGAGGATTTCAAAATGCCGAATAATCTGATCAACAGAATAAGAAAACTACATGGTTTGCTGCATGAGGGCAGGACTCAGATCAAAAGGCAGTTGAATATTCGGCACGAGTTGAAAAACTGCTCACCGGATACTTTCTTCCTTGTTGGAACGCCGATCCATCCAAATGTCGGCGACAGCGCGATCGTGGTAGCGGAGATAGCGTTCCTCAATAAGATCCTTCCGGAGGGGCATAAATTATTTGAGATTACTGAATATGACTTCGGTATTCAAAGAAAACTGATCATCGATACCATACTGAAATGTGCGGGGCGGCCTGTGTTTTGGCATGGCGGAGGAAACATGGGAGATCTTTGGGGCAAGGAGGAGAGCGCGCGAAGGGATGCCTTTACTAAACTCGCAAACCGCAGGATCATTTCCTTCCCGCAGACGATCTATTACTCTGATACTGAAAAAGGAAAAAAACAGGCGGCGGATTCGATACCTTTTTATAATGGAAAAGAAGGATTGACGCTGACCGCACGAGAGGAACGATCTTTTGAGATAATGAAGTCGCTGTATCCGGATACCGACATCCATCTAATGCCGGATATTGTGTTATCCTCCAGCGCAGAGGAATTTGGGATACGTCAACATGAGCGCAGAGGCGTTCTGATGTGTCTCCGTAATGACGCAGAGAAATCCATTAGTGATGAATTCTGGAGAGAACTGAGGGAACGCATCAATGTTCCCGAAGAATCGATCCGTGTTATCGATATGGAGGCGGGCAGAATAATCCTGGATGTTTCACGAGCAAAGATCGTACGTAATAAAATGCAGGAATTCAGGAATGCTGGTTTGGTGATCACCGACCGACTTCACGGAATGGTGTTTGCGGCTCTGACCGGCACTCCGTGCGTGGTCTTCAGCAACAACAATCATAAGGTCAAGAGCACTTATGATTGGATAAGCTATCTCCCGTACATTAGATACGCGGAGACCAT
>JAFZRT010000019.1 GCA_017619735.1 Clostridia bacterium | reverse complement strand
TTATTCGGGTTCGATGAGGCCGAGGTTGCCGTCCTTCCTCTTGTAGAGGACGTTGATATCCTCCGTCTCCGCATTGGTGAATACGAAGAACGAATGGCCCAGCAGCTCCATCTGGAGGATCGCCTCTTCCTCGCTCATGGGCTTGATGGAGAAGCGCTTTACCTTGACTACCCTGGGGCCCTCATCCTCTTCTTCCGCAAGCTCGGGCATGGGCTCGTTGAAGGCTTCCGCCTTGAGGTTCTTTTCAAGCTTGGTGCGGTGACGGATGATCTGCCTCTCCAGCTTTGCGATAACGTTGTCGATGCTCGCGTACATGTCGCCGGTCACTTCCTCGCCGCGGATAATGCCTCCGCTGTAGGGGATCGTCACCTCGACGATATGACGGTTCTTTTCGACGGCCATCGTCACCTGCGCTACGGTATCCGCGGGGAAATAACGATCGAGCTTTGCCATTTTCTTAACTGCAAGATCCCTCAGATACTCCGATACTTCGATGTTCTTACCAGTGATGGAAATACGCATTTTAGGTTTGCTCCTTTCCTAGCGCCGCGCGGCGCTGTTTTCAAGATCGGGGCTGTTCGCCCTTACTTCCTTGTGGATATATTATATCATGCAAATACCTGCTTGGCAAGCCCCGCAAAGTAAAGATATTGTAAAAGCTGTGTCGGGGCTGCGGCGATCTCAGCGCGTTTCGCCGGAGGCGGGCTTCATGGGATAGCCGTTGAACAGCAGTTCCACGGGCGTTTCGGGAGGGAAGCGCTCCGCGTCGAAGGCGACGAGCACGCAGTGGGTCTCGAACGCCTGGGTGACAAGGGAATCCGCGGCGGGCGGGGTCACGGCGATGTCGATGGTGATCTTCTCGTCGTTCGCGCGGATGGCCTCGGGGCCCACCTTGTAGCCGCCGGTGTTGACGGTGTAGTAGACCGCGACGACGAATATCTTGCCGAAGCTCCTCTCGTCATAGTGCTCGCCGAAGTCCTTCGCCTGGGGGACCTCCTTTATGAAGGCGGCGTAGTCCGAATAGACCTTATAATACGGCGCGGCCTCCGTCCCGCCGGCGCGGAAGGCGTCCCAGTAGAGGGAGTCGCCCAGCACGAGATCCTGCGGAGGGAGCGTGCCGAGGGTGCCGGGATCGATGGGATCCATGGTGGTATCGGTTATGGGGAACTTGGTCGGCCCGGGTACCGGGGTATGGAAGGGCCAGTTCTCCGCTATGGCGGTACAGCCCGTGAGCACGGCGCAGAGCGCCGCGAGTATCAGCACGAATGCAGCGGCCTTTTTCATATTCATTCCTCCTGTCTGCCCTTAAAAGACGGGCGGCGATGTTTTTTTCGAACGGGGATGCGGGGGTTTTCCCCGCCCCCTCTGTTAATATAACGCACGAGTGGGCTTCCCGGTTCCCATTATAACAGTATATTCTTTTTTCCGCAACCGCGAAATGGGGCGAATAAGGCGTATACCGTCTTGATATCCGCCGCGAAAACAATTATAATTACAGGAGAAGCTTTATTCGATCGGAGGCTCATTATGAAGCGTATATGTCTTATCGCGACCGGCGGGACCATCGCCTGCGTACCAACGGAAAACGGCCTCTCGCCCGAGCTTTCCGCGAGCCAGCTCGTCAAGCTCTGCGGCTGTGAGTCGGAGGAGCTCGAGATCAGCTGCACCGATCTGTTCAGCATGGATTCCTCCAACATTCAGCCGGAGGAGTGGTGCGTGATCGCCGAGGCGGTAAAGTCCAAGGTCGGCGTCTGCGACGGAGTCGTGCTGACCCACGGCACGGACACTATGGCATACACCGCCTCCATGCTGTCGTTCATGCTCATGGGCGTGCCAATACCGGTCGTGCTGACCGGCGCGCAGTACCCCGCCGTCTACCCCAATTCCGACGGGCGGCGCAACCTCTGCGACGCGGTGACCGCGGCCTCCACGCTGTCGGGCGGCGTCTACATCTGCTTCGGCGGCTCCGTGATACTGGGCTGCCGCGCCGTCAAGACGAGGACGACGAGCCTTAACGCCTTCGAATCGATCAATTATCCCTATATCGCGATAGTCACGGAGGGCAAATGCATACCCCTCCATAAGCCGAAGAGCACTTACGGCTTCAGCTTCTCCACGTCGATAGAGCCGAGCGTCGCTCTGGTAAAGATCTACCCCGGCATGAGCCCGGAGCTTTTGGACAGTCTGCGGGACATCGGAATAAAGGGCGTGGTCGTCGAGGGATTCGGCCTCGGCGGCATGCACAATTTCCGCCGCGACCACACCGAGTCCATAAGACGGCTCATGGCGGCGGGCATACCCGTCGTGCTGACGAGCCAGTGCCTTTACGAGCAGTCGACCCCCGACATATACGAGGTCAGCCGCTCGCTGTCCGAGATCGGCGTGATATCCGCCCGCGACATGACCACGGAGGCCGCCATAACGAAGCTGATGTGGGTGCTGGGCCGCGCGCACGACATTGAGAGCGTCCGCAGGATAATGGACACCGACATAGCGGGCGAGCTTTCCGAATGATATAACGGTACATTTTCGCCCGCGCAAACGGGCGTTTTTCTTAAAAGAAAGGAGACCCCCATGACGGATCTTATCATCATCCAGGCGGGAGCCGTCGTTTCCGCCTCCGCGAGGGCCGTTTTCGACTCGGCCGAGGCGCGCTTCGTGCAGACCCTGGAGCACCCCTTCATAAGGGCGCTCGGCCTTGAGGGCGCTTCCTCCATGGACGACCTCTACGCCGATTCCGAGGATTTCGACGAGCTGAACCGCGCGGTCGCGGGCCGTCTCGTCGAGGCGGCGGAGTTCATGTCGACCGACGGATACGGCAGCGTTTCCCCGAACAGCGGCAGGAAGCACGTTGCGTACATGACGCTGGGCCGCGTCAATCCCGCGGTGCTCTCCGCTATCCGCGATATGGCGGACGCAGGGAGCGTCAACGTCGAGGTGCTCCCCTTCGTGAGCTTTGCGGAATCCGCGTACGCCGCGGCGCTCTCCTACGGGCACATTGGCGCGGAGGAGATGCTGACCGAGCTCCCCGCGAACCGTTTGAAGGCGATACCCGACACCTCCGCGCTGTACGCCGTCACGGAGATCGACTCCGCCCTGACCGCGGGCGAGGTGAAGCTTACGCTCTCCGAATACTACCCCGACGAATACGAGGTCTACATGGCGCTGCCCGCGCCGGACGGCTCCTGCTACGAGATAAAGACCCGCAAGCTCTATGAGATAGACCGAATGAAGGACTACGACGCGGCTGCGGTGCTGCTCGTGCCGCCCGCCGACGAGCTCGATCTGCCCCGTCACTCCGTCGACGGTCTGCTGCGCGTGATGCGCATACTGCGCGCGCCCGGCGGCTGCCCCTGGGACGCGGAGCAGACGCACGAGAGCATCCGGAAGGATCTGCTCGAGGAGAGCTACGAGGTAATAGACGCCATCGACAGGCAGGATCCCGTCGCCCTGTGCGAGGAGCTGGGCGATCTGCTGATGCAGGTCGCGTTCCACGCCCAGATCGAGGAGGAGCGCGCGTCGTTCGGCATGCGCGACGTTGCGACGGGCATCGTCAACAAGATGATCTACCGCCACCCGCACGTTTTCGGCAACATCAGGGTCGAGAACTCCGACGAGGTGCTTGCGAACTGGGAGAAGCTCAAGAAGGAGGAGAAGCACCAGACGACCGTCGCCGAGGCGATGGACGCGGTGCCCAAGTCCTTCCCCGCCCTCCTGCGGGCGTACAAGATACAGAAGAAGGCCGCGGACGTCGGCTTCGACTGGTCGAGCGCGGAGGAGGCGCTTCCCAAGGTCTACGAGGAGGCGGACGAGGTCATGGCCGCCCTGCGCGACGGCGGGAACGGCGATATCGCCGACGAGATAGGCGATCTGTTCTTCGCCGCGGTGAACGTCGCGCGGCTCAGGAAGATCGATCCCGACCTCGCTCTGAAGGCGGCGACCGACAAATTCGAGCGGCGCTTCCGCCTGACCGAGCAGCTCATCGCCGAGGACGGCAAACGCTTTGAGGACATGACGCTGCCCGAGATGGACGATTACTGGGAGAAGGCGAAGATCATATTGGATGACAAATGACGGATAATTAATAAGAAGGAAGATTTTGGGCGCATTCACATAATGATACACAGCCTCAAAAGGTATCTTTTTGCGCCCCTCTTCGTTGAAAATGCTCGAAAGACCGCTGACGAGTATTCCTGCGCTTTTCGCCTCGATGGGCGCAAAAATCTCCTCTTTTGAGAC
>JAFZRT010000018.1 GCA_017619735.1 Clostridia bacterium | reverse complement strand
GTCTCAAAAGAGGAGATTTTTGCGCCCATCGAGGCGAAAAGCGCAGGAATACTCGTCAGCGGTCTTTCGAGCATTTTCAACGAAGAGGGGCGCAAAAAGATACCTTTTGAGGCTGTGTATCATTATGTGAATGCGCCCAAAGGCCGTTCCCGTATTGCCGCTTTACGCCTGCGCGCCGAGCAGCGTCTGGTCGTAGGCGAAGAGCACCTCGTTTATCTCAAATACGTCGTAGATGCCGCGTGTGATGAAATACTCGACTATCACGTCGAACTTCGAAGAGTGCGACAGCGCGAACCCAGCGCGGCGCAGAAGGTCGTTCGTGCCGTCTATGTCGAGGCGCAGCGCCACCGCGAACGCGATGACCGTCGGCTTGGACGGACGGTAGTCGGGATCGCTCCTTATCTTCGAGAAGAGCTTGCGGTCGATGTTGGCGCGCTTGTAGCATTCCGCGTCGGTCATGCCGGAGGCGTCGATCCTGCGCAGGAGATTGCGCGAGAAGCTCTCGTCGAGACTGCCTATCAGCTCCTCTATGGAGCCGTGCGCCGCGGAAGGCGCCGGGGCGTATACTTCGGCCTCGGCAAGGCACTCATCTCGTGCGAGCATTACGGCCGTGTCCTCGAAGGTCTGCGGCCTCGCGGCGTTCATCGCGTCCCTGACGGCGTTCTTCCTTGCCGCGAGACCCGCGAAAACGGGGCTTATGCGCTTCTCGTCCTTTTGATCCGCGCCGCGGTAGTTGCCGTCGATATACGCCCCGACCTCGTCCATGAGGCGGGCGCTTACGCGGAAGCTCGACGGGTCGAACACCGCAAGGTACACCGTCATATCGTTCCGCTCGAGGAAATCGCGGATCTCGCCCGCGGCGATATGCAGCGCCTCCTCCTTCGGATACCCGTATGCGCCGGCGGATATCAGCGGGAACGCGACGCTCTCGCATCCGAGCTCACGGGCGATCCTCAGCGATTCGCGGTAGCATGAGGCGAGAAGCTCCGCCTCGCCGTAAGCGCCGCCTCCCCAGATCGGGCCGACGGTGTGTATGACGTACTTCGCGGGCAGACGATATGCCTTCGTGGCCTTCGCGCTGCCTGTAGCGCACCCGCCGAGGCGCCGGCACTCCTTCAGGAGCCCGGGCCCCGCGGCGCGGTGGATCGCGCCGTCCACGCCTCCGCCGCCCAAAAGGCTGCTGTTCGCGGCGTTGACTATCGCGTCGACGCGCATCTTCGTTATATCGCTTCTTTTGATTATAAAGGGCATATCCGTCCCGGCCTTTCGTGGTTTATGATCTGATTATAAATCCTCGCGGCGGGTATGTAAAGCGCAAATGACGCTATCCGTTTTCAAGAGCCGTCTCCAGCACGGCGAGCCGCAGCTCGAACTCGGCGATCTTCTCAGCGAGCAGGCCGAAGTTCATATTGAGACAGCTCTCGTTCTTTTTGATCCAGTCCTCGTGGTCCTTCCTGTCGTCGGCCTCGTCCCTTTCGGTGGGCAGGCAGACGGGGTAAAGCGAACGCATCTCCATTGTATCACCCCTCGTTATTCGGTCCTTTTTCTGACGTTCATGCCGAGCTCGAGCCCGCCCGTCAGCGTGAAATGCCCGCCCGCCTCGTTGTAGAGCTTCAGCCGCAGCGTGCGGCCCTCGTTCTGCATGGGCACCTCGAGCACCTCCTCCTCCGTCCTCGGCAGGAGCACCCTGTACGTGTCGCGGAACACGCCCGCGGAGGCGTCGATCATGAGCATTGCGGAGCCCTCGGAGGAGCCCCTGAGGTAAAGCTCGCGCAGGGATTTGATAACGGACTTGTCGCCGAGGTCGGTCAGCGGCGTAGTCCAGTACGCCGCTATCGGCGCGCCGTCGAAGGTATCCCCCTCGCCCCATCTTACGATATAGCGCTCGGCGGTGGCGAGCACGAGCTTTCCCCCGTGCGGCGCGAGGTCCTTCGCCGTGAAGCCGCCGTACTGCATATAGCGGCGTGTGCCGGTATCATATTCGATGAGCCGCGTTTCCGTGCCGAGCTTGACCGTGAAATAGATCCTGTCCCCCGCCGTCGCCATGCGCGTGTCGGAAGTGTCCGCGCTCTCCATTATCCGCTTTATCCGGTGCGCGTCGGGCATTAGCGCCGTATCGACGCCGTTGAAGCAGTGGAGGCCGTCGTCCGTCACGAAGAACACCATGTCGCGGTACACCGCGCAGGCGGTATCGGCGACTGGCGTGGAGTCCTGCTCTATGAGCTCGATGTTGAAATTGCCCGGCCTGTCGCCGATGAGGCGGTAGATCGAGTTCTTTTTGAATATCAGGAGCTGGTTGCTTATCGCGCAGATCGCGGTGATGGGATCGCCGCTCGTGGTGCCTATCTCCACGTGCCCGCCCTCGACCGCGGGCGAATCCTGATCGTAGCCCCAGTCCTCTATCGTGCGTTCCCCGCCGGGGAGCTTCGAATAATAGAGGCGGTTGGGGTTATCGAGATCGCCCGCCGCAAAGAGACGGCCGCGGTACATTGCGATATAGCCCACCGCGACGTCCGAGCAGCCGGCCTCCGAGCCGAACTGCGAGAAGCTTTCGCCGTCGAACTTCAATATGGGATTCGCGCCGTCGGCGATGAGCATCACGTCGGTCGTGCCAATGCGCGTCATCAGCACCGAATAGTGCCTGCGCTCCATTACGAGCGGGTACATGTACGCTCTGGACCATTCCTCATCGTCCTCCGACCATGTGTAAATGCAGCCGCCCGATATCGCTATCGGTATCTCCCCGGAGGAGCTCCTGAAAAAGCAGATTCGGTCGACGCCGCTCGTGCTCTCCGCCGGCACGGGGCCGGACAGCAGGCGGGAGTAGCCGCGCGTCACGGCGAGATTGCCGTCCGACGTGTCCATGTTCATCGCGTCGGGCGAGAACGCCGGGGATATGAGGCTCTCGCTCCTCGACTGATCGAGCCCTGCGAAGCTCTCTATCCTGTATGTAAAGCCAGCCATGCGCGCCTCCGTCAGTACCTGTTCTTTATCATGTAACTGTCCGGCGCGCCGAAATGCGGGCGGAGCTTCGCCTTGGCGGCCTCATACATGGAAAGGTAGATGTTCGCGCCTCCCTGCGTGGAGACGTCCCCCGCCATGCGCTCGCGCCCGACTATGTAGCTGACTATCAGCCCGTGCGTGTGCGCGGGCAGCTCGCTGACGTCCGTGGGCGACGAGAGCCGCTTCGGCTCGCAGCGGTAAGTCACGGCAGCCGGCTCGTTGTACGGTAGGGCGATAACGCCAGTATCCCCGCACAGGAAGCGCACCTCGCGCCCGAGCTGTTCGGTCTTCACGACCTTTATGCAGTCGCGAGCGAGATCCGAGATGTCCACGAGCCCGTTGGAGGGGATGACCGTCTCCGTCCTGGTGAAGCCGATCGCCCTTGCGATGTCGCTCTGGGCGTCGTTCGCAAAATCGGTCAGTCGGGAGCGGAATATGTCCATTGTCTGCGCGTCGTGCCCCCTGTCGAGCTGCGCGAGCGCGGAAACAAGTATGTCGTTCAGTGTCATTGTCGTTTCTCCTTATAATATGATGTCAGCCCAGTCTGCGGGCCGCGGACGAGAGCCGTTCCGAAAGCCTCTCGGCCTCCTCCCTCTCCTCGTCCGTCCTTCTGATGTGCTCTGCGAGAAACCGCGGGATGCTGACCTTTATGCCCCTCGGCACACGGTAGACCACCTGGTTCACACAGCCCTCCCACGGACGGTCGGCGGGCGAACCCGCCAGGACCGTTTCCGTGAGGCGTTCAAACTCATTGTTCAAGTCTTTTACCTCCGTGATGTTTTTTAAGCGTTGACTATATGGTTTTTTTGAGGCAGGTTTTTATCCCGCATATTCATTATACCAGAACTAATGTTCTGTCGTCAATAGTTTTTCGAACATTTGTTTTATTTTCTGTTATCTTTTTTTGTGCAAAAAGCCGTATTTCGGTACCGATAATGCGACTCAGGCGGCATTTTTTGAGGACAGTTTGTCATTCGCGGAGCTCGTCCGCTTGATTTTTTCGAACAGATGTGCTATAATAATGTATAGGGGGCAGGGAGCGTCCCCTCCCCTTTTTCAATGAAAGGAGGTGGCTGTCATCAAAGCAAAGGTCCCCAACCGAATGCTGACGCACAGCATGCCCCGCGGCATGAAGAAGCTCATGGGCCGCGTCGGGCGGCTCACGGATATCTCGCTCGACTGTCTCGGGGAGATCATGACCGACTCCGCCAACAAGGCCGCGGACAGGATCTCCGCCGCGAAGCTCGTGCTCGACTTTCGCAAGCAGCTCCTTGCCGCATATGACTCGGCGGGCGACGGCACTGTGCATATCGTGATAGAGGGCTGTCCGCCCGAATACGCGGAATAAGCCCGAAAGGCCTCCCCGACGGGAGGCCTTTCATTCCCCCCGGTTCGCCGGCATTCGTCATTTCGTGCATAATATATTATTAACTTGTATTGCAAATTATGGATAACGTGGTATAATATCATTGTAAGACAAGAGGCTTCCCCGGGAGGTGAAGATAAATGGCAAAAAGCATCTATTCCCTCGTGCTTGACGACGAGGTGATATCCCTTATCGACCGCATGGCGTACGCCGAGGGCGCGAGCCGATCGGCGCTGATAAACCGCCTGCTGGCGGAGAGGGTCGGCTATTCCACACACGAGATGCGCACGCGGGACATATTCCGCCGCATGGAGGACATGCTGACGGACTCCCTGCTGCCCATGCTCGGCGAATCCACCGATTCCACGTTCCGCCTGCGCTCCGCGCTCTCCTACAAATACAATCCCACGGTCAAATACACCGTGGCGCTCGCACGGGACGGCGCGTCCATCGGCGAGCTGCGCGTGCAGGTGAGGAGCCGCAGCGACGGCTTCACGCTCATGATGCTGCAGTTCTTCCGCCTGTGGGAGAAGCTGGAGGAGGCGTACATCGGCAAGACCGATCTCTCCTTCGGGCCGAATCGGCTGACCCGCCGGCTCATCCCCCACCGCAAGGAGGACGGGCGGCTTTTGGAATCCGCCGACGGCGAGAGCATAGCCGCATACATCAACGCGCTTGACGGAGCTATGAAGGCGTTCTTCTCGAGGGTGGACGACCCCGCCGATGCGGCGGCCGCCGCCGAGAGCCGAATGGCCGAATACGTGAACTCCAACGAAGTTATAATGTGACGCGGCACATTCCGCATGATCACACGGTGACTGCCGGGAAAGGCAAGGTAATGATATGAACGCAAACAAACTGACACAGAAAAGCATCGAGGCCATCCAGCAGGCGACGAGCCTTGCGGCCTCCGAAATGAATACCGCGGTCGAGCAGGCGCATCTTCTCTGCGCGCTCGTATCGCAGAAGGACGGGCTTATACCCGCTCTGATGAAAAAGCTCGGCGCGGCGCCCGAAGCGATACTCGCCGACGCGTCGGCGGCGGTAAAGGGGCTCGCCCGCATATCCGGCGGCGAGGCGGGAAGCTACGCCTCCCCGCAGCTCTCGGCGGCCCTCGACGCCGCGGAGAAGCGCGCCGGCGCCATGCACGACGAGTACACGAGCGTAGAGCATCTGCTGCTCGGCCTTATCGACAAGGCGGACCCGACGGTGAAGCCCATACTCAAAAAGCACGGCGTCACCGAAGCGGGCTTCCTCGCAGTGCTCAAGGACGTCAGGAAGAACCGCCCCGTCACGGGCGACGATCCCGAATCGACGTACGACGTGCTGAAGAAATACGGTCAGGACCTCGTCGAGCTCGCCCGCGAGCAGAAGCTCGATCCGGTCATCGGCCGTGACGACGAGATACGAAACGTCATCCGCATACTCTCCCGAAAGACCAAGAACAACCCCTGCCTCATAGGTGAGCCGGGCGTCGGCAAGACCGCGATAGCGGAGGGCCTCGCGCTGAGGATAGTGCGCGGCGACGTGCCGGAGAACCTTAAGGACAGGAGCGTGTTCTCTCTCGATATGGGCGCGCTCGTCGCCGGCGCGAAATACCGCGGCGAGTTCGAGGAGCGCCTGAAGGCAGTGCTGTCCGAGATAAAGGACTCCGACGGCAGGATAATCCTCTTCATCGACGAGCTCCACACCATAGTCGGAGCGGGCAAGACCGACGGCGCGATGGACGCGGGCAACCTTCTTAAGCCCATGCTGGCGCGCGGCGAGCTCCACTGCATCGGCGCGACGACGCTCGACGAATACCGCAAATACATCGAGAAGGACGCGGCGCTCGAAAGGCGTTTCCAGCCCGTCATGGTCGACGAGCCCTCCGTTGAGGACACCGTCTCCATACTCCGCGGACTTAAGGAAAGGTACGAGGTGTTCCACGGCGTCAAGATCAACGACTCTGCGCTGATCGCGGCCGCGGAGCTTTCCAACCGATACATCTCCGACAGGTTCCTGCCCGACAAGGCGATCGACCTCGTCGACGAGGCGTGCGCGCTTATCAAGACCGAGATCAACTCCATGCCCTCCGAGCTCGACGACATCAGGCGCCGCATAATGCAGCTGGAGATCGAGGAGACCGCGCTGAAGAAGGAGACCGACCGCATAAGCTCGGAGCGTCTCGAAGCGCTCCGCAAAGAGCTTGCGGAGGAGCGCGACAAGTTCAACGAGATGAAGGCCAAATTCGATGAGGAGAAGACCGCCATCGAGGCCGTGCAGAAGCTGAGGGAGGCCATCGACGCCGCCAACGCGGGCATGCAGAAGGCGGAGAACGAATACGATCTTAGCCGCGTGGCCGAGATCCGCTACGGAGAGCTGCCCAAGCTGAAGGCGGAGCTCGAAGTAAAGGAAAAGGAGCTCGCGGAGAAGGACAACAACCTGCTGCGCGACCGCGTGACGGAGGACGAGATCGCGCGCATAGTCGCACGCTGGACCGGCATCCCCGTGACGAAGCTCATGGAATCCGAGCGCGAGAAGCTCCTGAAGCTCGACGACAAGCTCCACGAGCGCGTGATAGGCCAGAACGAGGCCGTTGAGGCCGTGGCCGACGCGATACTTCGCTCGAGGGCGGGCATACAGGATCCCAACAGGCCGGTCGGCTCGTTCCTGTTCCTCGGCCCCACGGGCGTCGGCAAGACGGAGCTTGCGAAGGCCCTTGCCGAGGCGCTGTTCGACGACGAGCGCTCGATAGTGCGTATCGACATGAGCGAGTACATGGAGAAATACTCCGTGTCGCGTCTCCTCGGAGCGCCTCCGGGCTACGTCGGTTACGACGAGGGCGGTCAGCTGACCGAGGCGGTCAGGAGAAAACCCTACGCGGTCGTGCTATTCGACGAGATCGAGAAGGCGCATCCGGACGTACTGAACGTGCTCCTGCAGGTGCTGGACGACGGCCGCGCCACCGACGGTCAGGGCCGCACGGTCGACTTCAAGAACACGATAATAATTATGACGAGCAACCTCGGCAGCGAATTGCTCCTTGAGGATATGAGCTCCGGCGCGATCTCCGACGAGACGAAGGCGGCCGTGTCGCGGCTGCTGCGCGCGCACTTCCGCCCCGAGTTCATAAACCGTCTCGACGAGACCGTAATGTTCAAGCCGCTGACGACCGCCGACATGACAGAGATAGTCAAGCTCATGGTCAGGAAGCTCGCCTCCCGCATGAAGGAGCGCACGCTCAACCTCGACATCACGGACGCCGCGCTTGCCTACATAGTCAGAAACGGCTCCGATGCGCAGTTCGGCGCAAGGCCTTTGAAGAGGTTCATCGCGCAGAACGTCGAGACGCTCCTTGCGAGGAAGATACTCGCGGACGACCCCG
The DNA here is from genome assembly GCA_017619735.1 of Clostridia bacterium. Taxonomy (GTDB): domain Bacteria; phylum Bacillota; class Clostridia; order Christensenellales; family CAG-138; genus UBA3857. The sequence goes on along the minus strand of JAFZRT010000018.1, from coordinate 22,339 downwards.
CCCCCTACTCCACGCTCACCGTGGACGCGGACGAGAACGGGCTCGTGATCAACTGACAAATCGAAAAAGCGGGGCCCCGACAATCGGGATCCCGCTTTTATTATGCTTTTTATCTGAATTCGCTCGTTGAGGAGTCGCCGTGGAAGAGGAAGCTCACCGTATCCTTTTCCGGATCGGAGCAGACGATGTATGAGAACCCACGCGATCCGTAGCCGGTATAACCGCGCCCGTCGCCGTAATCGCGGCCGAAATCCTCACCGCGCCTCTGCACGTCATAATTATCGTAGTTGCAGTCCGAAAAGAGCTCGGCTCCGTGCGACAGCAGCAGGAAAAGGTCGTACTTGTCCATTCCCTCGCGCCAGCCTTCCCATTCGGAGAGCTTTATATCGAACGCGACGTAGACCGAGGGCTCGCGCGTCGCCCAGTAGACCCGCCCGCCGACGAAATCGGCGCATTCGGGGATGTACAGTCCGTAGCATTTCTCCATTGCCGCGCGCAGCTCATCGGAGCACTTTCCGTTCTGTCCGGGACGGATCTCCCTCGGCCCCGTATCGATGCATGCGGTCGATGCGAGCGCCGCGATCAGCGCAATCAGCAAAAGCGTTCTTACAGCGTGTTTCATAAAGCGTCCTCTCCCCTTTCCTCCTGTTCTTTATCCGCCGCCGAACATGCGGCAATATCGACGACGGTCAGTATCGCGCCGACCGGTATCAGCGCAAACGGAAGCGCGATCTGCACCCACAGGAGCGCCGAGCTGGACCTTGCCGATATGCCGCCGATCGAAACGGGGCGGTCCGCCAGCAGCAGCGCGGGCAGCGCGGTCAGCAATATCGCCGCCGCGATCAGCGCCGCGTTCACCGCAGTTCGGGAGGCGCGTTTTTCACGCCCCGCGGCGAAGTACAGCAGTCCCTTGTAAAGGCACGCCTCGCCCGCGAGAATCGGAATGAACAGCGTCGCTCTGAAAGCGCAGTCCGCCCACTCCAGCGCGTCCTGCGAGGTGTTTGCGGCGTTCCCGTCGGAATAGAGCTTGATCCCCGCCGCGGCAGTGGCGATCATTACCGCGGCGAACAGGACCGTCAGCGCCGCTCTCGTTATCGTCCTCCCGTATTTCATACGCGTCCTCATGTGTCGAGTATGTAGCAGTACAGCATGCCCGTATCCGAGTCATACACCGCAAGCGTGAAATTATAGCTGTATCTGCCCTTCACCTGCGAATCAGAGTACCTTTCGGATTCCGGCATGTCGGAGTAACGGTCCCTGAAATAGTACATTCCGTGCTCTATCTTCGGGAAGAACGGGTTTTCGTAGTCGGGAAGTCCCCGCCCGTCGTACCCGTACGTTGTTATTCCGTACGTGCAGCCGTCCCTTTCGCCGCCGTATGCAAGCAGCGAGAGATCCGGTGTCAGCGGAAGCTCGCGCCAGTGCGCGGCGGTTTCGAGCTGCCGAGCCACGTCGGTCCCCCGGCAGTCGATGCGCGCCATGTACGCGCCGTCGCCGAGAAAGCCGCCGTGCGAATCATAGCTGTATTCGACGTGAGCTCCGCCGAGGTCGAGCTCGATCTCACGGCCTAATGCCTTCGCCTCGTTCCTCGGGACGATCGCCGCGCATCCCGCGCACATAAGCGCCGCGCAGACCAGCGCGGTCAAAGAGGGCATAGTTCTCTTCATGTTCATAGCCGCCTGCCTTTCCTGTTGTTACGGGCGGCCGCGCCGCAGAGCCGCGCCCGTCCTCTCCTCGTTCGTCCAACGGCCTTATTGTAGCATGCTTTAGCGCATATGTCAATATAGATTTATCGTTTTGCGATAATTTTTTATGGCTGTTCAAAGTGTTCATCGCATCCTATATTTGTTGTTTGTTATCCCGGCGGCTTTGTGATATAATAAAGAAAAACCAAAGCGAAAGGACGAAAACATGGTCTGTGACGTGGCCGTCGTCGGCGCGGGAATAGCCGGCATGACAGCGGCGATATACGCCCTGCGGGCGGGTAGATCCGTCGTCATATTCGAAAAGGAGAGCATCGGCGGGCAGATCGCCCTCTCCCCCAAGGTCGAGAATTACCCCGGCTTCACCGAGATATCGGGGCTGGAGCTTTCCGACAACGTTTTCAATCAGGCGCTCGGCCTCGGCGCGCAGCTCGAGGTCGACGAGGTAAAGTCCGTCGAAAGGACCTCCGCGGGCTTCCGCATAGTCTGCGGCTACGGCGAACATGAGGCGAAGGCCGTCGTAATAGCTTCCGGCCTGAAGCACAGGCGGCTTGAAGCCGCCGCCCCGTTCGAGGGCGCTGGCGTTTCCTACTGCGCGGTGTGCGACGGCATGTTCTATAAGGGAAAGACCGTCGCCGTCGTCGGCGGGGGCAACACCGCCGTTTCCGAGGCGCTGTATCTTGCCGACGTCTGCGAGAAGGTCTACCTCGTCCACCGCCGCACGGGCTACCGCGCGGAAAAGGCGGTGATGGACCGCTTCCTCGCAAAGGAGAACATAATACGCCTCGAATCTCGCACGGTCGAGGCCGTGGAGCGCGACGGCGCCGGGCTTAAGCTCACCCTTAAGAGCACTGTCGACGGAGGCCTTGACGGCGTTACCGTCGACGGGCTTTTCGTGGCTCTCGGCCACATCCCGCAGAGCGCCCCGTTCGAAGGGCTCATAGACCTCGACGAGAACGGCTTTGCCCTCTCCGGCGAGGACTGCATGACGAAGACCCCCGGCGTTTTCGTCGCGGGGGACTGCAGACGCAAGGAGGTGCGTCAGCTGACGACCGCCGCCGCGGACGGCGCCGCCGCCGGACTTGCCGCCTCAAAATACATCGACGGATTATGAAGGGAGGCCCCCATGAACGAAGATATCACGAAAAAGCTCGATAAGAAGGAGAAAAACTCCTGCCGCTACTACCAGAACACGGACTGCGAATACTTCCCCTGCCACAAGGGCGCGGATCCGGATTTCTTCAACTGCCTTTTCTGCTACTGCCCGCTGTACGCGCTGGGCGATAAATGCGGGGGCAATTTCCGCTATATCGAGGGCGGCATAAAGGACTGCTCCAACTGCCTAAAGACCCACGGCAGGGGCGGCTACGATTACGTCATACAGAACTTCCCGAAGATCGCCGAGCTCGCGAAAAAGAGCGGGGATTGACGCCGAAGCACGACAGGGGCTCCCACGATCCGGCATGCGGATTAAAGGGGCCCTTTTTCATGCCGTTCAGGCAGAGGTTTCCCGTGATCGGAACGGCGGTATCCCATGAAGTCGATATTTACTATCTCAAGCATATATGATATAATGATTTATTATCTGTACAGCAAAGGATCTGACATATGAAGAAGCACGGATCACTGGGGAAAAAGATATTTCGGGCGATGATGATACTCGTTATCGTGATGTTCCTTGCCGCGGGAACGATATTCGCGTTCACCGTAAAGAACGCCTCCGATACGCTGACCTCGTCCAATGCGAGTCTGAGTTCGACTATCGGCGATCAGTCGTCGGCCTATATGGCGGATCAGTCGCAGACCCATCTGCTCGAGCTCGCGGGCGAAAAGGCGGCGATCGCGGAGGATCTTTTCACCGAGTTCGAGAGCGGCGTCGCCATCGCCGCCTCCGTTGCGGAGGATATCTACTCCGATCCCTCCGCCTATTCCGCGCGTCCCGTGCCGCTCCCCGATCCGGATAAGAACGGCGAGCTGAGCATCCAGGTACTCTATTCCGCCAATACCGATCCCGACGATCCCGCGGTGCGCAGGGAGCTCGAGCTCATAGGCAACGTGCAGGACGTGCTTATGGCGATCAACGCAGGTCAGGACAACATGGCCTCCATCTATGTCGCGACCGAATCCGGCTTCATGGTTCAGGCCGACTATATCTCCGCGAAAAAATACGATGAAAACGGCGTACTGATGCCGCTAGAGGCAAAGGAGCGCCCCTGGTACACGGGCGCGGCGGAAACGGGCAAGCCGTATTTCACTCCCGTCACCAAGGACGCGCATACTCCGCGCCTCGGCATAATGTGCGGCGTTCCTGTCTATGCTAACGGACAGCTCATGGGAGTTGCCGGCGCGGGAATGTATCTTGATGAGATGGAGGATCTCGTTCAAAGCGTAAGGCAGGGCGGCAGAGGCAGCGCGTGCATAATCAACGAGCGGGGCCAGGTGCTTTTCTCCACCTTCGGATCCGGCGACCTCGCCGCGGTAGCGAACGCCGAGGATCTGCGCCTGTCCGACGACGCAAAGCTTGCCGAGCTGGTCCAAAAGGCAGTCGCCGGCGAATCCGGAGTCATGCAGCTCGACGTCGACGGCGTGCCGAGCTACGCGTCCTATGCGCCGATGAAAACCGTCGGCTGGTCGATGCTCGTTTTCCTCACGCGCGAGTCTGTTGAAGCTCCCACGGACCGCCTGCTCACAAATGTTCGAGCCATAACAAAGCGTGCCTCCGAAGAGGCGAGCAGCCATATCAGGAACGCCTTCTTCCTGCTGCTCGGTCTGTTGGGAGCCGCCGTCGCAGTGGCTTCGGCCGCGTCGTTCGCCCTTTCGCGCAGGATAGTGAAGCCCATACGCCTTCTGACCGAGGAGGTCGGAGCCATGAAGGGAGACAATCTCGACTTCAAATGGGATCTCAACACGGGCGACGAGACGCAGACCCTGGCGGAATCGTTCAGCTCCATGACCCAGCGCATGAAGAGCTATATCAGCGACATAGAGTCCATCACCGCGGAGAGGGAGCGCATAAGCACAGAGCTCTCCGTTGCGAACCGCATACAGGCGGCAATGCTCCCGAGCACTTTCCCGCCCTTCCCGGAGAGGTCCGAGATCGATATTTTCGCCGTGATGGATCCCGCGAGGGAGGTCGGCGGAGATTTCTACGACTTCTTCCTGATAGACGAAGACCACCTCGGGCTTGTTATGGCGGACGTTTCCGGCAAGGGCGTTCCCGCCGCGCTGTTCATGATGGCCTCGAAGATCATACTCCAGAGCTGCGCGATGCTCGGTCAGTCCCCGGGCGAGATACTGACAAAGACCAATGAGGCGATCTGCTCCAACAACGACGAGCAGATGTTCGTTACGGCATGGGTCGGCGTGCTGGAGCTCTCCACCGGCCGGCTGAGAGCCGCCAACGCCGGGCACGAATACCCCGCGGTCAGAAAGCCCAACGGCGGATTCGAGCTGCTGAAGGACGCTCACGGCATCGTTGTCGGAGCTGTGCCAGGCATCTCTTACAAGGAATACGAGCTGCAGATGGAGCCCGACTCGAAGCTGTTCCTCTATACCGACGGACTGCCCGAGGCGATGGGCGGCCCCGATCAGGAAGAGATGTTCGGTATCGATCGCATGATGGACGCGCTGAACCGCGATCCGGACGCCGATCCCAAGCAGCTGCTGGAGCAGATGCGCGGGACGCTCGCCGAGTTCGTGGATCATGCGGAGCAGTTCGACGACCTTACAATGCTCTGCGTCGAATACAGGGGCTGACGCCGAAACATGAATTAAAACGGTGCGGATAGCTGATATCCGCACCGTTGTTATTTGCTCAGTTATTCTATTATCCCGATCCTTTTAAGAGCGTCGGCCAGTATCCTGCTGTGGTCGCCCGCGATATCCCGCGAGGGTATGAACACAGCCGAGCCGTTCTCGATAAGGTACGGGACCCGGAGGCTCTCCCCCGTTTCCGTATGCGTGAGGACGATCTCGCGCCTTTCGGCGTCCGCCTCAGCAAAATACAGAGCGGCGTCCGCGGCGTCGTCCGCGGCCTTCGGAACGACTCCCTCCGGCAGCTCCATCATAAAGGCGACGGTCACTATCCAGCCGCGCGGGTCGCGTCCGGGCATGCCGTACGCTCCGAGCTGGACGGGAAACACGCCCGTGACGCCCGTCTCTTCGAAAAGCTCGCGCTTAGCGCCTTCCGCAAGGTCCTCTCCCCTTTCGAGAAACCCGCCGGGGAATGCGAGGCAGCCGATGAACGGATGGTTGCGCCGCCTTATGAGCAGTACCGCGGTGCGGCCGTCTATTTTTGCGAATACGACGTTGTCGACCGTCACGCTCGGGCGGTCGTATTTCGTCATGTCGTATTCGGCCAGGAACTCGCCGAGCGTCTGGCCCCTTTCGTTCAAGGGGTCATTCATATATCGGTATCTCCATGAGCATATCGAATATCGGGCGGCAGGCGTTTGCGTCGCCGCTTGTAAAGAAGCGCACGCGGGGCTCCTCCGGAACGCCACGGGCCTCTATGCCCTCCCTTTTCAGCACCCTGCCGAGCTGGCGCGCGGTGGCGGCGTTGCCGTCGACAAGGCGGCACTCGCCCTTGAAATGGTCCAATGCCCAGCGCCTTATCGCCGGGGCGATGAACACGAAATGTGTGCAGCCGAGGACAATGGAATCGACCTTCATGCCCTCGAACCCGCCGAGCTTTTCCGCAAGGATATCGTCGAATGCCCCATCGCCGGTGACGCCCGCCTCTATCCTTTCGACGAGGCCGGAGCAGCCGACGTTGATCACCCTGCCGGGATCGGGCATGCGCGCCTGGAGCGCCCTGTATCGGGCTAGCTTCGTAGTCGCGACGGTGGCGAGCATGAGCACCTTGCCGTCGCCCTCCCTTTCGCAGGCGGGCTTTATCGCGGGCTCCACGCTGACGACGGGCACGTCGAGCCGCTGCCTCAGCGCCTTTATCGCGGCGGAGGTCGCGGTATTGCACGCGACGACGAGCGCCTTTACGCCCTTATGGAGCAGGAACTCCGCGGCGTTCTGCGCGAGGAAGAGTATCTCCTCCTCCGTCTTGTCGCCATAGGGGGCGTTTGCGTTGTCGCCGTAATAGATGAAGCGCTCCGTGGGCAGCTCCTTCAGGGCGTTCCTCAATAAGCTGGCCCCGCCGAAGCCGCTGTCGAACACGCCGATGGGGCGCGCGTCATATTCAGTTTCGGAGACGATCTCCCGCATTTTAATCCTTTATGTGGTCCGTCCTGCGGTCGGCGTACGCGCCGAGTTTATCGAGGAATATCGCCGCGGCGAGCATGTCGGCCGCTCCGCCGCAGTTGATGTTGCGTTCTATGAGCTCGCGGTCGAATACGAGCACCTCGTCCAGCCGTTTGGAGAGCGGCATGGAGGCGATCTCCTTCGCCCTCTTTCTTACGAACTCGGCCCCTTCCCTGCCGCCGCGCTTGTACGCGTTGGTGTCGAAGAGCTCCGCCATGACGCCTATCAGCGCAAGGGCGAAGCAGTCGTTGTCGTCGAAGCCCATGAGCCGGAAGCCCAGTATCCTTCGGTATGCCTCCGCCGCCGCGGGGAAGCCGGCCCTCGCCTCCGCGTCCGCGCCGAACACCTCACCCGACGCGTATTCGGAATACTTCTCCCTTGCCTCCGCGCCGTTGGTGCCGCGGCCGGGATCCGGCCTCAGCGCCGCAAGACGCTTCGCCTCGGCGAGTATGTCGGGAACGCCGCAGGACTTTTCCGCGGCGATGAGCTTTGCGAAGGCGGAAACGAGCAGGCCAAGACAGAATATCGCGCCCTTGTGGGTGTTCACGCCGCCCGTCGCTTTTTTCATGACGGTCTCCGCCTCGACGCCGAGTATCGTCAGCTTCGTCATGAGGCTCGCGCCGTGCTCCAGCCCGCAGCTGTCGTGCGAGGGGCAGTCGGCGCAGTTGACGGAATCGTCCTCGCCGCAGCCCTCGCCGTGCCCGCTCTCGGGGGAATCGGCGTCGGCGGCGATATACGCCATCGAATAGAAATACGGTGCGAGCGCTTCCGCGCTGGCGCGGAACAGCCCGGGATCCATGTCCGAATTGGCGCCGTTGTTGTTGAGGTCAACGAGCCCCGCCTTCGGGGTGGTGTCGACCTCGTACATGAGCGCGGTGCAGGCGGCCGTTGACGCGGCGTGCGCCGTCGCCTCCCTCAAAAGCTCGTTTGTCCTTATCCGCAGCTCCTCCAGCGTGTGGGTGCGGTTCCGCGCGCATTCCGCGGCGGGCTTTGAGCAGATGAGGCATTCGCGCGGCTTGGCCCTTTCGAGCTTGACGCCGTTTTTGTCTATCACGTCGATATCGAAGAGTCGGCCGTAGCCGTAATCCTCCTCGATCTTCTGCGCCTGCGCCTTTATCATGCGGGCGTTGAGCCCCGGGAAGCAGAACAGCGCCTCGCAGCCGGTGAAGTCGATATGGTATTCCTCGTGCACGGGTCTCGAATTGAACCGCGCGAGAGTCTGCAGAAGCTGCTCAACGCCCAGGTTGAAGCAGATCTCCGCCGCGGAGGAGTACTTGTACGGCCCCGCGATGTTCATGGTGAAGGAGACCACGGGCAGGCCGTGCTCCTTTATGAGCTCCGCCTGACGCGCGGCGCGCGCCTCGCGCCTTTCGGCCATATCCTCGACCGAAACGGGTCTGCGCTCTATCTCCTTTGCGCGGTGGCTGTGCCCGCAGTCGTGACCGCAGACGGCGCAGAGTCTTTCATCGCATTTTATCTCATCCATTGCTTATGCTCCGGTAATATCCTTATTCAGTGCAGCGCAGTGCTCGTCCTGGCGAAGCATTTTGCCGCAAGCTCCTCGTTGCCCGCCATGCGCGCGGCCTGACCGGCGGCGTACCAGCGGCCGTCGATGCTGCGCGTCATTGCCGCCTTGTCGGAGGAATAGGCCATCGCCTTGGCGAAGCAGGTCCCAGCGCCGTCGAGCTCCCATGTATTAAGCAGGTCGGCGCCCTTGTCGAACCAGATCCCGGCTATCTCGTCGCAGGATCCTTTGCCGCAGAGCGAGAACACCCTCTCGGCTGACTCGAGATCGTTATCCTTCAAATACCTTTCACCGCAGCTGATCCTGACGGGATCGAGCAGCGCGAGGTATCGCGAGCCCTGGCTTATGCAGGAGAAGCAGTTCTCCGCCTCTACGCGGTCGTTCTCGGCATAGGCCCTGACGCCCTTCTGATAATATGCCGCGTCGAGCTTTTCGACGACGGAGGCGTCCTGCCCCGCCTTGAGGTAATAGGTCCTTGCCTTGGCAAGGTCGCCCTCCTCAAAGCTCTTGTCGGCGGCGGCGCGCCAAGCGCTCTTCGCGCGCTCCTTCGAATCGGAGTAGCCGTCCATGCCCTCGAACTTCAGCGCGGCGGACACGTAATCGCCCGCGCGGAAGAGCTCAGCCGCCTCACCGTAAATGGTACGGGGGCGGAGCTTTGCGGGATAGTAATAGAAAACGAAGCCGCACACCGCGATAAGCAGCGCAAAGCCCAGTATTATGAGTGCAAAAAACAGCTTACGCATCCTGTCCCCTCTTGAGTATGAACGGTAGCGAGCTCTCCGGTACGAGCTCGTCGACCGTCTTCGTATCGCGGTCCGCCAGCGCCTCGCGGACGCGGCTCGCGCTGATGCCGCCCAGTCTTTCGATCTCCACGACCTCTATGCCGTAGGCGGGCAGCAGTTTTTTCATTATCTCGTTATAGTTCCTCGTAACGGAACAATAGGGCTCCGTACCCACGAATCTCTTGGTTATATTAAGGGCAGGAGCTATCTTTTGGGCAAAAACCGTAAGGTCAAGGGCAGCGTTTACCGAATCGGCATCCGCCCTGTCCTTCATGAAATAGGTCGGGAAGGTGGCGTGGCTGATCATGTAGTCGCCGCTGGGGCGCACGAGGACGTTGGGGATATCGGCCGTGCCGCGCCTGACCATCTCGATCCTGTCGGCGAAGGGGAACGCGGAGCGGTCCTCGCTGACGACGAACACTTCAAGGTGATCGACGAGCTTCGCCGCGGTCTCGATCAGATACCTGTGCCCCTTCGTAAAGGGGTTGCAGTTCATGACGCACGCACCGACGACGCCTTTCTGCTTTTCCATGGAGGCGAGCCAGCGGTCAATGCCGCCGCGGCTGTTCTCCATGAAGCAGACGTCCTGCGTCGAGGCGATGGTGTAGAAGCCCACGCCGCGGAAGAGCATTTCGTTCTCCGCCTTGGTGAAGAGGAACAGTCGCGTGATCCCCCTGCGGTACGCCTCGGAGACGAGCTCGGAGACGAGCGTCACCGCCGCTCCCTCGCCCTGCAGCCGCTCGTCGACGGCGATGTACTTCAGCACGTTGCCGCAGAGACAGCCGTTGCCCAGTATCTCCCCGTATTCCGAAAGGAGCTGCACCGTATGATCGGCGCCGCCCTCGTACTTCAGGCCCATGCGGGCGAGAAACTCTTCGGTTTTTTTAAGGCGCTCGTCCGAAAGAAGAACGCCCGGCGTTACGAAGAAATCCATCTTGTTCCCCGTTTCCCGTCCGGGGCTCATCGCCCCGGACGGAAGGAATGGCTTCAGTTGTCCGCAACCTGACGGATGACGTCGATGACGGAATTGTCCCTGTACATGAGCACGCCGACGATCTTATCGGTGTACTTGATGGGCTCGGGAGTGCCGACGATGCGCTCCGCGCGGTCGCGCAGCTTCTCTATCGTGGTCACGGGCAGGCCCGCGGCGATGAACCTTTCACGCAGCTCGGGACGGGCGGGATTGACCGCCATGCCCTGATCGGTGACAACGACGTCGACCGTCTTGCCGGGGGTGCAGATGGTGTTGACCTTCGTGCAGACGGTGGGGATGCGGCCGCGGAGCAGCGGGCAGACGACGATCGTCATGGACGCGCCGGCTGCGGTATCGGGATGGCCGCCCACGGCGCCCCTGATGACGCCGTCGGAACCGGTCATTACGTTGACGTTGAAGTCGACGTCGACCTCCAGAGCGGAGAGTATGACGAAGTCGAGCTGGTTGACGGCGGCGCCCTTATTCACGTAGCTCGCGTAATAGGAGGCGTCGATCTGCTGATGGAAGCGGTTGTTCTTTACGGAATTGGCGGCGATGAGGTCGAAGCTCTGAACGTCGAGTATCTTCCTCACGAGGCCCTCCTCATGCATCTGGACGATCTGGCCGGTGATGCCGCCCAAAGCGAAACGGCACTTGATATCCTGCTCGATCATCTTCTCGCGGAGGTATCTCGCAACTGCGAGGGAAGCGCCGCCGGAGCCCATCTGCATCGAGAAATTGTTCTTGAAGTAGCCGGAGGCGACGATCGCCTCGGTGGCGTACTTGGCGATGAGGAGCTCCTTGGGGTTCTTGGTATAGCGGGTGGCGCCGCTCATTATGCCGTTGGGGTCGCCGATATTGTCGACCTTCACGACGTAATCGACCTGGCTCTCGGGGATGCCGAAGGGCGTGTTCGGGAAGGAGACGAGATGATCGGTGATGATTACGCACTTGTCGGCATAGAGCGCGTCGAGCTTGGCGTAGCCCAGCGAGCCGCAGCAGGAGCCTTCCTCGCTGTCGCGGTTATAGCCGTTGGCGTTGCCGTAGGGGTCGCAGGAGGGAGCGCCGAGGAACGCCACGTCGATGTGGAGCTCGCCGGTCTCGATAGCGGCCGCCCTTCCGCCGTGGGAGCGGAATATAACGGGGAAGTCCATGAGGCCGTGGGATACGGCGTCGCCGAGCTTGCCCCTCAGGCCGGAGGTCTCGATATGGTCGATAACACCGTTCTTGATGTGGTCGATGAGCGGCCAGTGGCAGTCGGTGAGGGAGCTCGCGGCGAGGGTCAGATGCTTGATGCCCATCTTCGCGATGACGTCCATGACCATGTTGACGACGTAGTCGCCGTTCCTGAAGTGATGGTGGAAGGAGATGGTCATGCCGTCCTTGAGGCCGACCCTCTTTATTGCCTCCTCGATGGAGGGCAGGACCTTTTTGGACTCCTGCTGACGCTCGGCGAAGCTCACGAGATTCTTCTCGGCGACGTTCGCCTCGTCATATGCGCCGTGACAGGCGGAAACCTCTTTGATGTGAGGGATCTTATCGAAATCGAACATATCGTTATACCTCCTCTACCGTCATCGTCTTTGCACGCTCCGCCATTTCGAGCAGGTACTGCGCCCTGGCGACGACGGGCTTGTCGATCATCTTGCCCTTAAGGGATGCAACGCCGGAGCCCCTCGCGTTGGCTTCCGCGATGGCGTCCATTATGGCGTGCGCCTTCATGAGATCCTTCTCGGAGGGAGTGAACACCGCGTGCAGAGGCGCGATCTGGCGGGGGTTGATGACGGATTTGCCGTCGAAGCCCATCTTCCTGATCATGGTGGCCTCGGCAATGAAGCCCTCCTCGTTGTTGACGTCGGAGTACACGGTATCGAGGGCCATTATGCCGGCGGCCTTCGCGGCGTTGACGATCATGCCGCGGGCGAACATGAGCTCGATCCCCTCGGGGCTCCTGGTGGTCTTGAGGTCGGTGACGTAGTCCTCCGCGCCGAGCGCTATGCCGATGAGGCGCTTGGAGGCGAATGCGATCTCCTTCGCGTTGAGTACGCCGTTGGCGCTCTCGATCGCAGCCATCATGCCGGTCGAACCGACGGGGATGCCCGCCTCGCGCTCAATGCGCTCGATCTCGCGCTCGCACTCGATAACGTCCTTCGCGCTGTCGGTCTTGGGGAGTCTTATGACGTTGGGGCGGGCCCTGACGATGGCCTCAAGGTCGGCTACGCCGAGACCGGAGCTCAGGTCGTTGATGCGGACTACGAGCTCCTTGGAGCCGTAGCGGAGCTGTGTGAGGGCCTTGAAAACGAGGAACCTCGCCGCGTCCTTTTCGGTTATGGCGACGGAATCCTCGAGGTCGAACATGATGGAGTCGGAACCGTAGATATGCGCGTCCCTGATCATACCGGGGTTATTGCCCGGCACGAAGAGCATGCTTCGCCTTAATCTGCTCATTTCTCTTTACCCCCGTTCCAGACATAGTCCGTGCTCTCGGCCGCCCTGTATGCGGCGGCGAGCGTCCTTGCTGCAACGGTGCAGTCCAATGCGCCCTTGTCAACGGCATTGACGTAAGCGCGGGTGACGCCGAGCTCGTCCAGGGTCTCACGAATGACCTTCTCGATCTGCTTGCCGTACTGCTGCATCACAGCACTTTCCAGCGCCAGCTCAACGCCCTCGGTCTCCTTGGGCTCGATCCTGACGATGATATCGCTGGACTCCATGGTCCCCGCAACACCGGTTTTCTTGATTTCCATGCCGAAATGATCCTCCCGTTTTTATATGCTGCTGTATTCGGGCCGAAAGCGCGGCTCATACCGCTGTATCAGCCCAAATTATATAGTACCACTTTTTGCCGGATTTTCAAGTCCAATAAACAAAATTATAATATATTGCGACCCGTTCGCGGCGCTCCGTCCGCGCGTCTCTCCCCTCCCTTGCCATTCGCCTCCGGACATGGTATAATCTGCCTGTATGAGAAGGAATCCCTACAAAATAGGCAAATCGGGCGGATTGAGCCCGCGCTTCATGCAGAGGTTCGGCCGGTTCTTCACTCTGAAGGGTCCGGACGGGCGCTGGCTGCGCATCGTAATAGGCGCCGCCGCGGCTATACTCGGCGTGGTGATCGCGGCCGCAGCTCTTCGCCCCGAGACCCAGCTCATGAACTCGGTCGAGATCCGCCGCATCGAGAGCAAGGGCATTTTGAGCGTCGCCGTGCGCGACGATATGCCCGGCTTCTGTGAAAACGGCGAGGGGCTCGAAGCGGAGCTCGCGCGGCTCATAGCGCAGCGAATACTGCCCGATTCGGAGGACCCGGTCAAGCTCGTCCCCTGCTCGTCCAAGACCGTATCGACCAAGCTCGCGGACGGCACCGTCGACATAGCGATAGCGCTCCAGCCAAAGGGCGGGTCGAGCTCGTACTCCTACTCCTACCCCTACTACACCGACAGGGTGCTGCTCGTGACCCTTGCGGAGGCGAACGTCACGAAGGATCCTTCCGAGCTGCGCATCGGCTACATACCCGAAACGCCGGCGGGCAAGGTATTCGCATCCTACGTTTCGAAGGTCACCGCCGCCGCCGAGCAGAGCATGATCGACAAGCTGCTCCGCAGGCCCAAGCCCACCCCCGATCCGGAGACCGCCGTCACTATCGACTCCGTGAAGTTCGGCTCGTTCGACGAGCTCCTGCAGGCGCTCTCCCGCGGGCAGATCGACGCCGCTGTTATGGCGGGCGCCGACCACCGAAAGTATTTCGTCATCCCCACGGGCGAGGCGGCGGCCACCCGCTGGTTCCTCTGCGACGCGGTGATAGGCGAGCTCCAGTACTGCATGATCGCCTCCTCAGACGAGCCCGCGCTCATGCAGATCGCCGACATGCTCATATACGAGATGCAGGAGAACGGCTCCCTGAAGGAGCTCATAGGCAAATACATGTGACGGACGCCGCGGTCTGCGGGCGTTCGCGGGAACGCCCCTTTTTTTCGGGCTTTACGCAAGTTTTACAGATTATTCACAAAAACTCTCGCCTTTGATTGTTTCTTTTGCCATATTTCGATGATATAATAGAAGCAGGGAAATGAAAGGATCCCAAGCCATGTCCGACAGGAACATCTGCGTCTTCGGCGCATCCTCCAACAGAATAGACGGCGCCTACCTCCGCGACGCATTCGAAACGGGGCGGCTGATAGCCGAGAACGGCTTCGGCCTCGTATTCGGCGCGGGCGATTCCGGCCTTATGGGTCAGGCGGCGAGGGGCGCGCATTCCGCGGGCGGGCGAATAATAGGCGTCATTCCGGAAAAGCTCAACAAGAAGGGCGTCTATTACGAGGACTGCACCGAGCGCATCGAGACCCCCACCATGCATGAGCGAAAGGCCAGGATGGAGGCGCTCTCCATGGGCTTCATAGCCCTTGCGGGCGGCTTCGGCACGATTGAGGAGTTCATGGAGGTCCTGACGCTCAAGCAGCTCTCCTACATCGATCCCGCGCTCGTGCTGCTTAACACGAGGGGCTATTTCGATCCGCTGATAGCCCAGCTTAAAAGGTGCTTTGAGGAGGGCTTCGCGCACCGCGGCTTCGAGGGGCTGTACCGCGTTGCCAACACTCCGGAGGAGGCCGTCGCATACTGCGCGGGCTACAAAGGAGCCGAGTTCCCCGACAAACTGATCTACGCCCTTAGGAACTGAGGTGACAGCATGGAAGACAACGAAACAAGAAAGACCGCTATCATGGTCTGCGTCACCGGCCAGCGCTCCTGCGAAAGGCTGATACTCCACGGGGTCAAGCGCAGTCAGCCCGACGAAAACGGGCAGCGTCCCCCTCTCTACATAGTCCACTGCGTCCTCAACGGGCAGAAGTTCATGAACTCCCTCGACGAGGCGGACGCCATAGACTATCTCTTCACCTGCGCGCAGTACGCTGGCGCGGAGCTGACGATACTCCGCACCGATAACGTGCAGGCGACCCTCGCCGAGTTCGCGCACGAGCACGGCGTCGGGGTGATAATCCTCGGCGCGCCCGGCGAACAGGGCGAGCATAACGGCAAATTCGCGCGCAGCCTTCAGGAGCTGCTGCCCGAAATAGAGTTCGACGTACGATAACAAAAAAGGAGAATCATTATGGAAGAACTGTTCGACAAGGCAGCCGCGGCTGCAAAGATAAAGGAAAACTTCGACAACGAGGGCGATTTCTCGTTCATGAAGCCGGAGGAGCTCGAGACCGTCATAAAGAAGCTGGTCGACGTCGACGCCGCCTACATGGAGGAGATCGGCGACGAGCCCTATGACGAGGACGTCGTCTACGACCGCCTCCACGCCGCCGCGGAGGAGACACTTCCGCAGTACAAGACCTACCTCATGCGTCTCTGCGACGACTACATGGATTTCATGGAGCAGTATCTGGTGGATCTCGGCGTGGTCGAGTGGGAATAACGAGCTGAACAAAAGACCCCGTTTCCGAAGGGAACGGGGCCTTTTTTGCGTTTGAGCGGGATCAGGACTTCGTCCTCCTCTTTGCGGCGAGCGCAGAAGCAGCCGCCGCTGTCAGAGGCACAGCCAGCACGAGCCCGAGCGAGCCGGCTATCGCCCTTATTATCTCCATTATCGTATCGTCGTTGTTGAAAAGCTGATACGGCTGCATGCCCGCCGCGAACATGATTATCATGAGGTTCAGCGACGTGCCCGCGAAGGCCAGTATGAGCGTGTTCGTCATGGTGCCTATCATGTCGCGGCCGATGTTCATGCCTGATCTGAACAGGCGCTCCCGCGGGAGGTACGGATCCACCGCGCGGAGCTCCTCTATCGCGGAGGCGATGCTCATCGCGACGTCCATCACCGCGCCGAGGGACGATATGAGTATGCCGGAGACGAACAGCCCGCGGACGTTCAGCATGCGGCCTAAGGTCCTCGATTCGTCGAGCAGCCATTCCGCCTCCTTCATGGTCATTCCGGAGACGCCCGCGATCCTTCCGCATACGAGCGCGAAAGCGCCCGCCGTGAGCACGCAGAGCGCCGTGCCGAGCATTGCGGAGACGGTCTTTCTCGTAACGCCGCCGAGCAGCGTGAACGATATCACCGCGACGAGCACGCAGACGGCGAGCGTCAGCGGTATCGCGGGATACCCCTTCAGCCACATGGGCACGAGGAAGAACACGACCGCGGCTATCGTCACCGCAAGGCCGATGAGGCTCATAACGCCCTTGCCGCGGCCGACTATCACTACCGCGGCGACGAATATCGCGAGCATCGCGGCGAGCAGCCACGTGAAGTCGTAATTGACTATGCTGATCTGGTACCCCGCCTCCCTCGAATCGGAGGTGACGGTTACCGTGAGCACCGTGCCCTTTTTGGCGAGCTTTTCGTGCATCGGTCCCAGATAATTGGTGACGGGCACGACGTCGCCCTTGAACCGGCCGGTGAGCACGGTCACGTTCAAGGACTGCGAGCCGCGGAGAGCGTTCTCGGTCTCGGGATCGACCGTGTAGTTTTCATACAGCACCTGCGTCACCCGGACGAGCTCGTACTCTATCGAATAGTAGGGGTTGTTCTCCTTCGGCTCCGCCCTGTTGGCGAGGATGATCCCCGCTCCCAGAGCGCCGAGGCAGACTGCGAGCACCAGAGCGCTCAGCCAAATGCGGTTCTTTTTCATGCTTGCGGTACGCCCGAAAGGGGCGGCCTTTCCCGGCGGACGGAGGCGCCGAAATAGGATCGGGGACTGCCCGTCGGGCAGTCCCCCTGAGTTTGTGTTCAGTTGTTGGCGTTGACGTAGCGCAGCAGGAGCAGCGCGTCGACCGTATCGATATCGCCGTCATGGTCGACGTCCATGCGCGCGACTATCTCCTCGGTGTAGGTCTCGAGACCCATTGTGTAGCGCAGTATCATGAGCGCGTCGGCCGTATCGACGTCGCCGTCGCCGTCAACGTCCGGCATGCCGGGCGTTACCTCGATCTCGGCGCGGTTCCTAACGCGGATGCGCGGTATGAAGCCGCCGTCGGGATCCTCGGTATCGACGGTGATGGATGCGAGGCCGATCGCGGAGACGTGATCGCCGATCTTGACGTCGATGATGTAGCTGCTCATGATGTAGCCGTCGATGAACACGCGCGCGACGTCGGTGCCGTCGTCGACCATGATGGTCTCAAGCGCGCCGTCGGAGGAGTATCCGACGCTCGTCACAGTGCCTTCGACCTTGATGAGCATGCCGGTATAATCGGTGCTCATGGCCTCCGCCGCGGTGAGCTCGAGCGGCTCGATGATGCGCTCCTCGTGGCCCTCGACCGCTTCGATCTTGGTCACCACGAGCTCACGCTCGCCGTTGTAGGAGCCGAGCACGCCGGTACACCTTACGTACTGGCCGATATGGAAGTCGCCCGCAACGGGGAACAGGTTGATGCCCGCGGTGTCGTCCTGTACGTAGATGCAGTCGAAGAACGCGGTCTCCTGATCGTAGCCGGATGCGTTCGAGGTGACGTAGCCCTCGACGGTGAACTTCTGGCCCGCCTCCGCGGCGTTGACCTCGGCTATCGGGGTGATGGTGGGCTCGGGGATCAGCTTGCTGATGATGTTCATAACGAGCTGATAGTTGCTGTTCTGGAGGGTGGTCGCGTTCTCGATCTCGACCTTTACCTCGAAGGTGGAGAAGAACGTCACGCCGGAGGTGATGAGCCAGCCGCCGCCGGACAGATCCTCGAGGGTCATGACGACTACCTCGCCCATGGGCACTACGACGGTGTCGCTGTCATAATCGGGAACGTAGCTGGAGGAGCCGCCGAAGTCAGCGGTGTAGTTGGCGCCCCAGGTGGTGGAGTAACCGACCACGACGGGGATCGCGTTCTCACCCGCGAGCACGGGCGCGCCGTTGTAGCAGGAGAAGCTGTTGTTGGTGGTCTCCAGCACGTCGGTCAGCAGCCATACGGGCTCGCCGTTCCAGGTGTAGCTGTAGTTGTCCTCCGAGGTCATGTAGATACGGTACGCCTCGTTCGCCTTCTCGACGTTGTCGACGACGATGCCGTTCGCGATCTCGGTATCGGTGCCGATCGCCGCGAGTATGGCGTTCGTGATGGTGTGCGCCTGTTCCGCGATGTTCTCGGGATTGCCGCGGTCGGACTTGGAGCAGACGATGAGGTTGCCGCCCTCGGCCGCGAACTGGGCTATCGCCTCGAGCTCGGCCTCGGTGTAGAGGTTGGCCTCGCCGACGTTCTCCCAGCCGTTGTAGGGCACGGTGAGCACGAGCAGCACGTAATCCTTGATGTTCTCATAGGTCAGCTCGCCCGCGCGGACGTAGTTCGTGCGGATGGCGTTCTGGGCGCAGAGCTCGATGAACGCGGCGTCGGAGCCGGCGTAGTTGCCGGATACGTAGAAGTTGGCGTGGCCCGCGTCGATGCCGATGTCGAGCAGCTCGGAGGGATCGAGGACGTCCATCTCATAGCTGTAGGCGAACTGCATCATGGTCTCGCCGAGGTAGCCGACAACGGTTACGGTGAAGGTCTGCTTGCCGAGGTTGACGGGAGTGAAGCTGTAGTTGAGCTGCAGCTCGGAATCCGAGGCGATGGTGCCGGGGTTCTCGACGACGCCGAGTATCACCGCGTCGTTCTGACCGACGGTCAGACTGTAGGTGACGGTCTCGATGACGAAGTCCTCCGCCTCGTAGTCGTAGAGGGTGGTGGTGAAGGTCATCTCCTCATCCTTTACGGGGATGACGGTCTCGGTGGAAACCTCGGAAATGCCGACCTTGGAGACGTCGCCGACCCATACGGGAGCGGTGACCGCGATGTCGCCGTCTGCCTGGTCGACCCTGATGAAGTAGTAGGAGTAGTCGTTGGGGAGCGTCGCGCTGATGACGGCGGAAGAGCCCGTGACCTCCTCGGTATAGGCGGTGATGCCGCCGTTGACGATGACGGAGACGCGGCCGATGACCTCGCCGTCGGGATCGTTGACGGAGACGTAGATGCTGACGGACTCGATGGGCTCCTCCTCATTCTCCGGGATGATCGTGCCCATTATGCAGTCGTTCAGCGTGTAGTAGACCTCAAGGTTCTTGTCCTCGGTGGCGTACATGGTCATGTTCCGCATGGCCTCGTAGATGCCCTCCTCGGAGAAGTTGTCGGTGATGATAACGTCGCGGGCGGTGTTGGAGTTGCCCCACTTGCCCTTGTGGTTATCCTGGTTGTTCGTGGGAGCCACGTGCCAGCCCATATCGAGCGCGAGGGTGTACTGCTCGTAGCTGGGCCAGTAGGCGGAGCCGCCCACCGCGCCTTCGCCGTTGCCGACCTCGACCATCGTGATCACGCGGTCAGCGGCGACGTCGTAATAACCGAAGTTGTCGAAGTTGCCGAACGTCGCGCCGGGATGGTTGAACTCGTGTATCGTGTCGGGATACTGCTTGATGAGGTCGTAGTAGGCGACGAGGCCCGCGCCGCCGTGAACGGTGTAGATGCTGTTCTGGCGGGAGACGAAGCCGGTGGAGTTGTAGGTGTTGATATGGCCGTACTGACCGGACCATGTCATCTCATAGCCGCCGATGAATATCACGTTCTGCTGGCGGGTGTTGAACTCGTCGATGAGCGTGGTGTAGTTGTACCACTTGGAGTGGCCGTTCGCAGCCAGCGTGCCGGACTCGACGTTTTCGAAATCACCGAGGTTGTCCTTGGTGTCGAAGTAGTTGGAGTGGTCGGTGACCGCCACGAAGTCGATGTTCTCGCTCTCGGGAAGGCCGGTCACGTAGCTGTACACGTCCTCCAGAGTGCCCGCGCCGTCGGAATACTCCGCGGTATGGGAGTGGAGCTGGCCGAAGT
The DNA here is from genome assembly GCA_017619735.1 of Clostridia bacterium. GTDB lineage: Bacteria > Bacillota > Clostridia > Christensenellales > CAG-138 > UBA3857. Next base: position 2,323 of record JAFZRT010000018.1, on the reverse strand, counting down.
AGTAGCCGAACTGGGGCTCGCCGACGGTGAACGCCCAACTGTAGGTGACGGAGGCGCCGTCCGCCCTCGTTATCGTGACGGAGGCGGTGTACTTGGCGTCCGCAAGCTCGCCCTCGTAGACGAAGCGCGCGATATTGCCCTCGACGACGGTCTGGCCCTCGACGCCCTCAACGGTGATGACGGCGGTGGGAGCCTCGCCCGCGTTGGCGAACTCGGCGCTGATCTCCGGGGTCTTGTCCTCATGGGTAGCGGAATTGGCCCTCGGGCTGACCTGAACTATCTGCGGCTTGTCGACTATGCCGATCTGGGCGGTCTCGGTCGAGGTGAGACCGGAGGTATCCGTCGCGGTGAAGGTGAGCGTCATCGTCTCGACGCCCGCGATTATTGCGGAGCCGGGGATGACGGCCTTGTACTTCATGCTGGCGGAGTTGAAGGTCATTTCGACCTCGCCCGTGCTTTCGCCGATCTGATACGCGGCGACCACGCTTGCGATGCCGTAATCGTCGGTGACGGTGATGGCGACGTCGTAGTCGACGCCGACCTCGGCGTCAAGGAAGGAGCCCAGCGTAATGACCGGAGCCTTGTTCTCGCCAAAGTATTCGCCGCCCCTGAACTGCCAGGTGGAAGAGTACCTGGAGAGCGCGGCGCAGAGATCGACCACCTCGCCCGCTTCCACGCAGAAGCCGGTATAGGAGGCCGCGCGGTAGATGGGCATTGTGGCGCCGGTCGAGTCGGTGACGAAGGTGGAGCCGTTGTCGTTATAGGCGCCCAGCGTGACGTTCCTGACCATTACGTACTCGGAGAGGAGGTTTTCCTTGTTCGCGAGCAGCTCGGCGAAGGTGTCGAAGGGCTGAGCGGGTATGCGGTCGGCCGAATAGAGCTTCTCGACGGTGACCGCGCTCTGTATCTGGGGAACGCCGCCGTAGGTGGTCTTCGTAGCGGTGATCTTCAGTACGTCGCCGATCTGGTAATCGTCGAGCGAATTGTACATCTGCAGGCCGCAGACCTCGCCGTCTATGATATCCTCCAGTATGGCGGAATTGACGGAATCGTAGTTGCCGAACCTGTAGACGAGCTGAGCTATGAGGGTGACCTCCGTGCCGTCGGCGCAGGCGATGACCTCGGGTATCGTCATTATGCCGTCGGTGAAGAGCTCGGAGTCGATGGGATCCTCGAACACGATGTGCTCGGTGACGGCGGAGGCGTCGGTCACGCGCAGCTGCACGCTGTTGTAGCAGGAGACCGTCGCGATGACGTCGACGCAGTCGCCCTCGGTGAAGTCGATGGCGGGGATCCTGTAGATGTTGACGGTCGCCTCATCCTGATAGATGGGGGTGTTGCCGGAGGTGTTGACTGCGCCGAGAGTCGCGCCCTCGATCTTTATGCGTTCGCACATGTACGCGTCGGGGGAAGCGATGAGCTCGGCAATGGTGACGGTCTCAAGGGGCAGCGGATTGCCGTTGGAGATGATCTTGAACTGCTCCTCGTTCGTGCCGTCCACGCCGGAGAGCTCGGGCAGGCCCTTGTAGGCGGCCCTCGTACCGGTGGCCTCGACCATGTCGCCTATTGCGACGGTCTCTATAGCGGCGTTGAGGTATACGTCGATGCCGGCGGTGCTGTCCTGGATATAGACGTTCCTGCCGTCGATGAAGATGACCACGCCGCGCACGGTGGCGGAAGCTCCGGTCTCAAGGGCCAGCGCCTCGGCTATCGTGATGTACGGGAGGTTGGTCTGGACGTAATCCGTCGAAGCGCCGTTCCTGAGCTGTACGGTCGCGTTGTACTTGGATGCGACCGCGTAAACGTCGACGACGTCGCCCTCGTTCACTCCGTCGGGATAGACCGCCGCGCGGTAGATGGGCATCGTGCTGCCGTTCGCGTCGCTGACATTGGTGGAGCCGTTGGAGTTATATGCGCCGAGCACGGCGTCCCTGATGACGACGAACTCGGAGAGGTAATCGGCGATGTTGTTATTGAGCTCGTCGATCGTGACCTCCTGCGCCTCCATGGGAGCGGTCTCGGTATTGAGGACGTTCACCGCGGTAACGGAAGAGAGCTGACGGACTCCGCCGTAGTCGCCGACCGTGCCGGTGACCGCGACGATGTCGCCCACGTTGTAGCTGCCGATGTTGTTGAAGTCGTAGATCTGCAGGCCGATGATCTCGTTGTTTTCAACGTCGCCCAGCGCCACGGAATTGAGATTGCCGTAGTTGCCGAACTTCATCGTTACCTGGCCCACGACGGTGACGACGGAGCCGGTCTCGGTCATTGCGAGCACCTCGGCTATCGTCGTGCAGTCGGGATAATCGTTGGGATCGATGGG
>JAFZRT010000017.1 GCA_017619735.1 Clostridia bacterium | reverse complement strand
TGAGGACAACGCTGAGTTCGGCTTCGGCATGAACCTGGCGACCCAGCAGCGCCGCGCCAGGCTGGCTGAAGTGATCGCGGAAGTGGTCGAAGTCGGCAAGGACGAGACGATCGTCGCAGTCACAGCCGCAGTCCTTGCACTCGGAAACGAGCTTGAGGAGCGCCTCGGAAGCCTTCCTGGAGCCCTCGGCGTCGTTCATGTTCTCGAGCCAGGCGTTGCAGATCGCCTTGGTCTCGTCGTCGCAGGGCTCTGCAAACTGACGGACGAGGTCGGCGAGCTTGTTCCTGCGGTGGCTGGTCGCAAGGTTCATGCCGAAGCCGAACTCGGCGTTGTCCTCGAACAGGGAGTTCGCCCATGCGGGGCCGTGGCCCTTGGCGTTGACGGTGTAGGGAACGGTGGGAGCGCTGCCGCCGTAGATGGAGGAGCAGCCCGTGGCGTTCGCAATGATCATCCTGTCGCCGAAGAGCTGGGTGATGAGCTTGATGTAGGGGGTCTCGCCGCAGCCCGCGCAGGCGCCGGAGAACTCGAAGAGGGGCTGCAGGAACTGGCTGCCCTTAACGGTGTTCTTCTTGATGTTGGCGGGGAGCTCGACGGCGGGAAGCTCAAGAGCCTTCTCCCAGTTGGCATGCTCCTTCTCGACGCAGTCGGCGAGCGGGGTCATGCTGAGGGCCTTGGTCTTGGCGGGGCAGACGTCTACGCAGTTGCCGCAGCCGGTGCAGTCGTAGGGGCTGATCTGGATACGGAACTTCTTGCCGGGGATACCCGTGGCGGCCTTGGTCTCGAAGGGGACCTCGGTGCCTTCCTCAACGAGGAACGGACGGATACAGGCGTGCGGGCAGACGAGGGAGCACTGGTTGCACTGGATGCAGTTCTCGGGGATCCAGGTGGGGACCTCGACGGCTATGCCGCGCTTCTCGTACTTGGTGGTGCCGGTGGGAACGAATCCGTCGGGAGCCAGCTTCGAAACGGGCAGCTCGTCGCCCTTCTGATCCAGGCAGGGCTTGATGAACTCGGTGAAGTAGGGGTCGTCGGAGACGTGCATCGCGACGGCGCCCTCGGTGGCGTTGGCCCATGCCTCGGGGTAGTTGACCTCGGTGAGGCCGGTGATGCCGATGTCGATGGCGTTGTAGTTCTTCTGAACGACGTCTTCGCCCTTCTTCATGTAGCTCTTCTTGGCGGCGGCCTTCATGTAGCCGATGGCCTCGTCAACGGGGATGACCTCGGCGAGCTTGAAGAACGCGGACTGCATGATGGTATTGATGCGGTTGCCCATGCCGACCTTGCGGGCAAGGTCGATGGCGTCGATATTGTAGAAGCGGATATGCTTCTTCGCGATGTCCTGCTTCATCTTGGCGGGGAGCTCGCGCTCCATGTCCTCGACCGTCCAGGCGGAGTTGAGCAGGAACACGCCGCCCTCCTTAAGAGGAGCGAGCATGTCGTACTTCGTCACGTAGCTGGGATTGTGGCAGGCGACGAACTCGGCGGTGTCGATGAGATACGGGCTCTGGATGGGGGTCTTGCCGAAGCGCAGATGGCTGATGGTCAGACCGCCAGACTTCTTGGAGTCGTATGCGAAGTAGCCCTGAGCGTACATATCGGTATGGTCGCCGATGATCTTGATGGAGTTCTTGTTCGCGCCGACGGTGCCGTCGGAACCGAGGCCGTAGAACAGGCAGCGGATGGTCCCTTCGGGAGCGGCGTCGATCTTCTCCTTGACCTCGAGGGAGGTGAAGGATACGTCGTCCACGATGCCCACGGTGAAGTGGTTCTTGGGCTCGTTCTCGGCGAGATTGTCGTAAACGGCCTTGACCATGGAGGGGGTGAACTCCTTGGAGCCCAGACCGTACCTGCCGCCGACGACTTCGATGCCGGTGCGGCCCATTTCGGTCAGAGCGGTGATGACGTCCTCATAGAGGGGCTCGCCGAGGGAGCCGGGCTCCTTCGTCCTGTCGAGGACGGCGATGCGCTTAGCGCTCTCGGGGATGGCGGCGACGAACTTATCGGCGGCGAAGGGCCTGTACAGGCGGACCTTCAGGAGGCCGACCTTCTCGCCGCGCTTGTTCATGTAGTTGACCGCTTCCTCGGCCGCGTCCGCGCCGCTGCCCATGATGACGAGCACGCGCTCGGCATCGGGAGCGCCGACGTAATCGAAGAGATGATAGTGACGGCCGGTAAGCTCGCCGACCTTCTCCATGTAGTACTCAACGATGCCGGGGATCTCCTTGTACATGTTGTTGGCAGCCTCGCGGCCCTGGAAGTAGATATCCGGGTTCTGGGCGGTGCCGGCAAGATGGGGATGCTCGGGGTTGAGCGCACGCTCACGGAAGCGCTTGACCGCTTCGAAATCGCAGAGGGGACGCATGTCCTCATAGTCGATCTGCTCGATCTTCTGGACCTCGTGGGAGGTGCGGAAACCGTCGAAGAAGTGGATGAAGGGGATGGAGGAGCGGATCGTCGCGAGATGCGTTACGAGAGCCAGGTCCATGACCTCCTGTACGGAGGCGGAAGCGAGCATGGCGAAGCCGGTCTGGCGGCAGGCCATAACGTCGCTGTGATCGCCGAAGATGGAGAGGGAGTGCGCGGCGAGAGCACGTGCGGAGACGTGGAACACGCCGGGAAGCTGCTCACCGCTGATCTTGTACATGTTGGGGATCATGAGGAGCAGACCCTGGGAAGCCGTGAAGGTGGTGGTCAGAGCGCCGGCTGCGAGGGAGCCGTGAACAGCGCCCGCGGCGCCGCCCTCGGACTGCATCTCGGCGATGCGGACCTTCTGGCCGAAAAGGTTGACTCGTCCGTTTGCTGCCCACTCATCGGCGACCTCAGCCATGGGGCTGGAGGGGGTGATGGGGTAGATCGCGGCTACATCGGAGAATGCATACGCGACGTGCGCGGCAGCGGTATTACCGTCAATGGTAACAGTCTTTGCCATAGAAGATTTCCTCCTGTTTTTGATAAGAGTTTTACCATAATGCCCATACTCGGCCATTATGGTCATTTACCAAATACAATTATAACTTTACGGGGATGATTTTACAAGCGGGAATTACTTTATGATAAAGTATATTTTACGAACTGAAGGGGCGGCGCCCGGCCGGAAAAAGGGAAGCGCCCGCAAAAACGAAAAGCTTTTTACTCGATATCCGTCCTTATCGTGAAATGCCCGGGCAGGCGGAATATCTCCTTCTTCAAGAACAGGGGATAAAAGTATTCGTCCTCCAGCCTTTCGAACTCGAGCCATTCGAAGTCGTGGGTATGCTCCCCCTCGAAAAGGCGGAATCTGGCGCCGCGCTTTTCAAGCTCCGTCCCCGAAACGTCCATAAGGAAATAAACGCAGAGCTCGTGGTATAAAAGGCCGTCCACATCCTCCCTGAAGAAGCTCTGGCTGAGCCACAGCGGGCGAGCTATGCGGGCGTTTATCCCGAGCTCTTCCGCGGTCTCGCGCAGCACGGCCTCCTCGGCGGTCTCCCGCATCCGCACCCTGCCGCCGGGCAGGTAGAAGTAGGGCGAGCGTTCGTCGCGCATGGCGAGTATGCGGCCCCCGTTTATTATGACCGCGCAGACCCTGTAATTGAATTTCTCGTTTCCTTCGATGAAAGATATGTCCATAAGCCCGTTTTCCTTTCCGAATCGACAGCTATCATTATAGCATCGGGGAGCTCGTATGCCAATGCCGAATTTAAGCTTGCAACCCGGGCGGATCTATAATAAAATAGTATCACAATAAGCAAAGGAGAACGACTATGACCGAAAACAGATTCTTTCCGGAGATCCATGGCGGCTTCGGCTTCGGCTGCATGCGGCTCCCCATGGCCGACATGGAGGTCGACCTCGAGCAATTCAAAAGTATGGCGGACGCCTTCATTGAGGCGGGATTCAACTATTTCGACACAGCGCACGGCTATATCGGCGGCAAGTCCGAGCTCGCGATAAAGGAATGCGTCTCCTCGCGGCACGACCGCTCCGAGTTCCTGCTGACGGATAAGCTCACCGAGAGCTATTTCGAAAAGGAGGAGGACATTAGGCCCTTCTTCCGCAGCCAGCTCGAGGCGTGCGGAGTGGAGTATTTCGACTTTTACCTGATGCACGCGCAGAACGCCAAAAACTTCGAAAAGTTCAAGGCCTGCCGCGCGTACGAGACCGCGTTCGATCTCAAGCGCGAGGGCCTCGTGAGGCACGTCGGGCTGTCCTTCCACGATTCCGCGGAGGTGCTGGACAGGATCCTCGATACTTATCCCGAGGTCGACGTCGTGCAGATACAGTTCAACTATCTCGATTATACCGATCCCTCCGTCGACAGCCGCGGAGTGTACGAGGTCTGCGAAAAGCACGGCAAGCCCGTGATAGTCATGGAGCCCGTCAAGGGCGGTCAGCTCGTGGGCCTTCCCGACGAGGCGCAGGCGGTGTTCGACGCGCTCGGCGGCGGCTCCAACGCCTCCTACGCGATAAGGTTCGCCGCGGGCTTCCCCAATATGTGCATGGTGCTCTCGGGCATGAGCGATATGGCGCAGATGGAGGACAATCTCTCCTTCATGACCGATTTCCGGCCGCTGAACGGGGACGAGCTCGCCGCGATAGAGAAGGTCAGGGGCATACTCGATTCGCTCAGCGTGATCCCGTGCACGGGCTGCAGCTACTGCATCGAGCAGAACAAATGCCCGCGCGACATACCGATACCCGACTTCTTCGAACTGATAAACAATATGGCCAAGTTCAAGAATTACAACGGCAGGCGCTACTACGACTGGTACACCAAAAAGCACGGAAGGGCGTCCGACTGCATAAGGTGCGGGAGATGCGAAAAGGTCTGCCCGCAGCAGATCGAGATACGCAGGATGCTCATGAAGGTATCGGAGACCTTCGAGGATTGACGGATAAAGCGCAAGGGTCGGAGCGATCAGCTCCGGCTCTTTTCATTGAAGACGGCGGGCGGCGCCATGCCGTCGCGGGGCGGGAGCTCCTTCCGCCTTATCTCCTTCTCGGCGGGATGGGGCATGCCTCCCAAAGCCCCGCCCGTTTCGGGCATGGTCCTGTCGCCCGTCCTCATGCCCGATCCTCCGCGATATGACGGGGGACGGGCGCGTATATGAACCTCGCTCCCTCGCGGGAGTGACCGCCCGCGGCTCCGGAGCCCGCGATAAGGGCGATCCCCAGCGCGGCGGCCGCAAGGAGCAGGAACGCCGCTATGAACGGCAGGAGCTTTTTCATTTTCATCACACAGCCTTTCTTTGCTTTTGAGCATATTTTTGTCCGCCTCCGTTTTTTTATGCGCCGCGCGAACGGCAAATACTTCCGTCGGCTTTTCACAAAGGCGCTTTGCGCGTTCATAGTATGTATAAATCCTTAAAGGAGGTAAACGACAAAATGTATATATGCAACTCATGCCGGCTGAACGGTCTTTCGGACTGCGACGGTACGACCGTTCCCGCCGGCGGCGTTTCGGCCGGACTTTCCGCATGCGGCTACGGGACTGCTCAGCAGCTGCTCCCGAAGCTCACTGCGGTCGACCAGATCTATTCCGCGGGGCTCTGCCCCGACTGCGCGCTCACGAAGGGGACTATGTTCCCCGAGCTCGTGAGGGAGTATTGAGGAGGCGGCGGTATGACTGAAAACGAGCTGCTGACAAGGATCAGCGAAGTCCAGTTCGTCTGCGTGGAGCTCAATCTCTACCTCGACACCCATCCGCAGGACGCGGACGCGCGCAGCGACTATTACAGCTACTCGAAGCTCCTCGGCGATCTCATCGCCGAATACGAAAACGAGTACGGCCCCCTGATGGGCTTCGGACATTCCCCCGTGAGCAACGGCTGCTGGGTGTGCTCCGACTGGCCGTGGGAAAAGGAATAAGGAGGCGAAAAAAATGTGGATCTATCAGAAAAAGCTTGAGTTCCCCATCAGCATTACCAACCCCGATCTGGGCGTGGCGAAGGCGCTCATGGCGCAGTACGGCGGCCCCGACAGCGAGCTCGGCGCGGCCATGCGCTACCTCACGCAGAGGTTCTCCATGCCCGACGACAGTCTGAGGGCGACGCTCAACGACATCGGCACGGAGGAGATGGCCCATTGGGAGATGATCGGCACCATGATCGTACAGTCGATGAACGGCGCGTCGGCGGCGGAGCTTGCGGACGCGGGGCTTGCCGGCTATTACACGATGCACGGCCGCGCGGTGTTCCCCGCGGATCCCAACGGAGTACCGTTCACCGCGAGCTATATCCAGGCCACGGGCGATCCGGTGGCAGACATCGCGGAGGACATGGCCGCGGAGCAGAAGGCCCGCGCGACCTACGAGCACATAATGAACCTCACGACGAACGAGCAGTATCTCGCTCCGCTCCGCTTCCTGAGGGAGCGCGAGATCGTGCACTTCCAGAGGTTCTCGGAGTGCTGGAACATACTCATGGAGCTCTATCCCGACGGCGATCAGAACAAGCGCTGCCGCTGAAAAAACACCCGGCTCGGGCCGGTCGACATAGATAACGTATGAGGCGCGGCATGCCGCTTCGAAGTCAAGTCCCTCCCCGAAACGCGCTCCGGGGAGGGCGTATTGCTTTTATTTGTCAACTTTTTTTATTTACCACTGTATTTTTGACGCGATGTATGCTATAATCCGATTATAAATATCCTTCGTACAGGAGATAACAAAATGAAAAACACACCGAATACCGGCGGCAGAAAAAAGAAAGTCACCGAAGGCAACGGAAACGTTGCGAAGCACGACAGCGTCAACACCAACGGTCCGGTAGGCCGTGAGGACGGTTATTCCGGGCGTGACGAAGGCAAAAAGCCGGAGATCGAAAACTCCCATGTTAACCATGAGGGCAGCGGGGACGACAAGGGCCTCGGCACCGAGCTCCTGGGTTCGCTCCTGGGCGGCGGCAATTCCGGCAATTCCGGCAATTCCGGCTCCGTACTGGGCGGTCTGGGCTCGCTCCTCGGCGGCAGCTCCGGCAATTCCGGCAGCTCCGGCAGCTCCGGCAATTCCGGCTCCGCTCTGGGCGGCTTGGGATCGCTCCTCGGCGGCTCGTCCGGTTCTTCCGGCTCTTCCGGCTCCTCCGGTTCCTCGGGCGGCGGCTTCGGCTCGCTCCTGGGCGGCTCCTCCGGCGGCAAGAAGGGCGGCTCGAAGCTCGGCAGGCTCCTTCTCATAATCCTGGTCGCGCTCGTTGCCATCTGGCTCTTCAAGAAGTGCTCGGGCGGCGGTCAGGCCTGCTCCATGCTCGATATGTTCAGCGGCAACAGCGGCATCGTGAGCTCCTTCGTGCCCGACGCCGGCTTCAACACATATGACGCGGCCGACGCCGAAGCGCCCTCCGCGCCCGTCGCCGTCACCTCCGTCTCCAACGCCGACCTCACCGTCGCCTCCGGCGCGAGGGACAAGCGCACCGTGATAAAGGGCGACGGCTCGGACGAGGTCCTCATAATGCTCTACATGTGCGGCACCGACCTCGAGTCGAAGTACGGCATGGCGACCAACGACCTCAACGAGATACTCCACGGCAGCATCGACCCCGACAAGGTCCACATCGTCGTTGAGACCGGCGGCACAAAGACGTGGAAGAACTCCGTCATATCCAACCAGACCAACCAGCGCTACCTTATCACGAACAAGGGCCTCACCGCCCTCGATAAGGACGTCGGCCTCAAGAACATGACGGATCCCAACACGCTTTCGGATTTCATCAAGTTCTGCACGGGAAAATATCCCAAGGCCAACCGCAGGATACTCATATTCTGGGATCACGGCGGAGGATCGCTCTCCGGCTACGGCTACGATCAGAACTTCAAGGGCTCCATGACCCTCGACAAGATCAACAAGGCGCTCAAGAACGGCGGCACCACCTTCGATTTCATCGGATTCGACGCCTGCCTCATGGCCACCATGGAGACCGCGCTCGTCACCGAGCAGTATGCGGATTACCTCATCGGCTCCGAAGAGACCGAGCCCGGCTGCGGCTGGTATTACTCCAACTGGATAACCGCCATCTCCAGGAACCCCGCCATCAGCACCGTTGAGCTCGGCAAGATGATAGTCGACGACTTCAACGACGTCTGCAAGAAGAACAACGCCGGCGACAGCACGACCCTCTCCATCGTCGACCTCGCCGAGTTCGCGGGCACCGTGCCCGACGCGTTCAGCAGGTTCGCCGCCAACATCAGCGAGCTTCTCGACAGCGACAAGTACCAGGTCGTCGCCAAGGCCAGGAGCGACGCGCGCGAGTTCGGCGCTTCCGCCGGCATCAACCACGTCGACCTGATCCACCTTGCGAGCGGCATCGGCACGACCGAGTCCCAGAACCTCATCAAGGCGCTCAAGGGCTGCATCAAGTACAACAGGACGTCGAGGTCCATGACCAACTCCTACGGCATGTCCATCTACTTCCCGTTCACGAGCTTCCAGAGCGTCGGGACGGCGGTCTCGCTCTACAACTCGATCGGCATGGACGAGAATTACTCCTCCTGCCTCAAGAGCTTCGCGAGCCTTGCCGCCGGCGGTCAGATCGCGACCGGCACGACCTCCTCGCCCATGGGCTCCCTGTTCGGCAGCCTCACCGGCACCTCCAGCTCCAGCTCGTCCTCCAGCGTGCTCGGCAGTCTCCTCGGCAGCTACCTCGGCGGCTCCGGCAGCTCGTCCGGCGGCAGCCTCATCGGCTCCATACTGGGCGGCGGCGACACCAGCTGGTTCGACAGCGGCAGGGTCATGAGCAATCTCGATTACTATGACGCTCACGTCATCTATTCCGACGATATGCTCCTCACCGACAAGGACGGCGGCAAGGTGCTCAGCATGAGCCCCGAAAAGTGGGACATGATCGAGACCGTGCAGCTCAACGTGTTCCTTGACGACGGCGAGGGCTTCATCGATCTCGGCATGGACAACGTCTACGAGTTCGACGACGACGGCGACCTCAAGATCGATTACGACTTCACCTGGCTCGCCCTCAACGGTCAGGTTGTGCCCTACTACATGATCAGCGACGTGACGGACGGCGACGCCCGCATCGTCACCGGCCGCGTGCCCGCCTTCCTCAACCGCTCCGGCTACGAGGAGGAGCTCGTCTACATCATCATCGTATTCGACGAGTCCGATCCCTCCACCGAGTACGGCTACGTTGCCGGCGCCCGCGAGATCTATGACGGCGACGAGACCGACACCGTCGCCCGCGGCCTCATAGAGCTCAAGGACGGCGACAAGCTGAGCTTCGTCTGCGACTACTACCGCTACGACGGCACGTATAAGGAGAGCTGCCTCTTCGGCGACACCATCGTCGTGAACGGCCCCATCGAGGTATCCAACGTCTCCATCGGCACCGGCGCCTGCCGCGTGACCTACTGCCTCACCGACATATACGCAAACGAGTTCTGGACGGAATCCCTCGAATTCGGTCAGCGCGCCGAATGATCCGACAGCATAGCGAAGAGCGCCCGGTCAAAAGCCGGGCGCTCCTTTTTTTATTCCGCAAAAAAGCGCCGCCGTTGTTGACAATAACGCGCGGGGATGCTATATTTATCTTCGGTGCATGAAGGCGTGCGGAGCAAAAGGGAATGCGGTGCGAAGCCGCAGCAGCCTCCGCTGCCGTAAGCGGTTACGAAACCCCGAAAAGCCACTGTGGTATCCATGGGAAGGCGGGGGAGTAGGCCCGAGCCGCGAGCCGGAAGACCTGACGCACATGCAGTCTGCATCGGGGCGGAAAAGCCCCAACGGACACGCAGAGTCCGAAATCATTAACACGGAGGTATTGTTAAAATGAAGCTCTGCAAAAAGATCCTCGCCGTGATAATCGTCGCGGCAATGCTCACCGTGAGCTTCTCCGCGCTCGCCGCTTACGAGCCGGAGTATCCCGAGACCCCCGAGGGCTATGACGGCTACGTCACTTTCGCCGTCAGCGCTATAACTATGGGCTGGTCCTATCTGATCGATCCCGTGCTCATCCCCTTCCATGAGGGCGAGTCCGTGGCCGCGATCACTGTCCGCGCCTTCGAACAGCTCGGCTGGGCCTACACCGCGTCCGGCTCCGTCGAGAGCGGATTCTATCTCTCCGGCGTCGGCTGCTACGAGACCGAGCCCATGATCCCCGATTATCTCATGGAGCAGATACTCGCCTATCCCGCATGGTCCGACGAGCAGTACGATTTCCATTTCGGCGAGTGGACCGGCGAATACACGGACGACGAGATCCTCTCCGCGGAGGAGTACTGCACCCTCTCCGGCTGGATGTTCCTCGACAATGACGAGCTCGGGAACGTCGGCGCCGACGCGCAGATCGTCGAGGCCGGGCACGTCTACACCTGGATATTCTCCGTTTACGGCTGGGGCATGGACTACGGCGTGAGCGACGGCTGGGGCTCCTTCCCGACCTTCGACAACCCCATGGAGGGCGTTTCCCGCACCCGCGCTTCCGAAGTGCTCGCTCTGCTCAGCGCGGATGAGGAGATGATGGAGAACGCGCTCGACATCGCGGGCGAGGAGTTCATCGCTTTCCTCATGGCCTTCTACGATCCCACCTCCTCTCAGGAGCTCATTGACGAGACCCTCGCCGCGCTGCTCGAGGCGCTCGACACCGCCGGATACGAGCTCGGCGATATCGACATGAACGGCGAGATCACCACCGCGGACGCGATCATCCTGCTGCGCTACGTCATGGGCCTCATGCCCCTTGACGACGCGGCCCTCGCGCTTGCCGACATGAACGGCGACGGCGATATCGACACCGCCGACGCGCTCCTTGTGCTCCGCGCTGCCACTCTGTGAAAAGAACCGATATTATAAAGCTTTTTTCGGCGCTGCTTGCGATCGTGATGCTCGCGGCGGCGCCTGTTTCCTCATTCGCCGCGACCGACTACCGGACGCCGTATAACGGGGTGCTCGGCTATATCTCCGGCACGACCCCGTCCTTCGGCTCGGTCAACGGCGAGTGGCGTGTTTTCGCGCTTGCAAGGAGCGGCAGGGCGGAGCCCGACAGCGCCTACTGCGCGGCGTACTACAGCTCGATAGAGGAGCTTGTCGCCTCCATAGGCAGCGGCACGCTCAACTCCAACAAGGCGACGGAGAACTCCCGCCTCGTCATCGCGCTGACCTCCATCGGCAGGAACGCGAGGAACGTCGCCGGGTACGATATCGTCGAACCGCTCACGAACCGCGGCTTTGTCAAGCGGCAGGGCGTGACGGGCGTCGCCTTCGCGCTGCTCGCGCTCGATTCCGTCTCCCGCTACGGCGAGGCGGAGACAAGGAACGCGTACGTCGATTTCCTCCTCTCGCAGGAGAGATCGGGCGGCGGCTGGTCCCTCGGCGGCGACCCGGATCCCGACGCCACCTCTATCGTTATGACGGCTCTCGCGCCGTACTCCGCCGCCCGCGCCGCGGTTGCGCGCGGGGTCGATAAGCTCTCGGAGATGCAGCTCGAAAACGGCTGCTTCGCGTCCATGGGGACGGTCAATTCCGAGAGCTCGTCGCAGGTCGTGACCGCCCTTTCCACGCTCGGAATCGACGCGGATACCGATCCGCGCTTCGTGAAGAACGGCCGCTCCGCGCTCGCCGCGCTCTGCTCGTTCTATACGGGCGGCGGCTTTGCCCATACGGAGGGCGGCGGCGTCAACGCAATGGCCTCGGAGCAGGCGGCATACGCGCTCTGCGCCTATAACAGGATGAAGACCGGCGCGAACACGCTCTTCGACATGAACGACGTGACGCCCGCCGGCTCCACGCCCAAGCCCACGAGCACGCCCAAGCCCACGAGCACGCCCAAGCCCACCAATACGCCTAAGCCCACGAACACGCCGAAACCCACCGACACGCCCGCGCCGACGGATACCGCGGAGCCGGCTCAAACCCCCGAGCCGACCGCGGAGCCGACCGACGCCCCGGCGACGGACGGGCCGACGGAAGCGCCGACCCAGACGCCGGAGGCGGGGGAGCCCACCACGGCTCCGACCGAAGCGCCCGAGGCGGATGAGCCGACGGAAGCCGCGCCCGACGGGACGGAAGCCCCGGCGGGGCCGCGCCGAAAGGCGAACGGGGCGTGGATAATACTGCCCGCGGCCGCGGCGGTCATCGGAGCGGCGCTGATACTGATATTCAGGAGGAAGAGATGAGAGCAAAACCCACCGTAAGGAGTACCGCGCTTTTGCTGCTCGCGCTCGCGGCGGCCGCGCTCATGACGTTCGTCTCCTGCAGGAGGCCGCGGACGGCCGACGAATACGCGCACCACTGCACGCTGCGGATCGACTGCGCGACGATACTCGACAACATGGACGATCTCGATCCCGACAAGCGGGAGCTCGTGCCGGAGGACGGCGTTATACTCGAGGCCGTGACCGTCGGCTTCAACGACGGCGACTCCGTATACGACATACTGCTGCGCGAGCTTCGTGCGCGCGGCATCCACGTCGAGGCGAGCTTCGTGCCCGCGTTCAACTCCGCCTATATAGAGGGGATAAACAATATCTACGAGTTCGACTGCGGCTATTCGAGCGGCTGGGAATACTGCGTGAACGGCGAGTTCCCCGGGTTCGGATGCTCCTCGTACTATCCCGAGGAGGGCGACGAGATACAGTTCCGCTACACCTGCGACATGGGCGCGGACATCGGCAACGAGTTCAAGGGCGACTGACGCCCCTTACAGCAGAAGAACAGAGCCGGCGGCAAGCTCCGCCGGCGCTTTCTTTTTCCTCCGCTGCCGGAAATTGCCGCGGCGGCGGCCCGCTCCGTGCCATTTTCAATATTGCAATGCCGATCTGTTTAATGTATAATAAAAGGTGGACTAATAGGCCGATTACTTTTTGTACGCTTTATTTTCGAATGCCCGCCCAAGTCGGCATATGCGCGGGCAAATAACCGAAAGGTGAATCAAAATGAAGAATAAACTGGCAAAGCTCGAAAGGCTCCCGCGCGTGGCGTTCTTCGTCGTGCTGGACGTCGTATGCTGTTTCTTCGCATTCGCTCTCGCGACATGGTTCCTGCACAGCGCGGTCGAGAACGGCTACGCGTTCCCGTTCTATGCAAGTCAGACGCCCAACGGGGTCCTGAAGGAATACTTCACGTTCACGCAGGTCGCGGTGTTCTCGCTGGTGTTCGTCGGGGTCTTCTTCCTGTTCCGCATCTACAGCAGCCTGTGGAGCGTCTCCGGCCTCAACGAGGGGCTCATGCTCATCGCCGGCTGCGGCGTCGCAACGGCGGGCAGCCTGCTCGTGAACTATCTGGTGCCCCTGATATTCGGGGATCTCAGCCCCGGCTTCAAAAACAGCGGCAAGGTCGGCATATGCCTTGCGGGGATATTCATGTGCGCGCTGGTGTTCATCACGAGATTCGGCTACCGAATAATGAGAAGGATCTTCTCGGAGACCGCAGGCAGGCGCTCCGGCAAGGACAAGAAGCCCACCCTCATAGTCGGCGCGGGCTATTTCGGCGCGTACGTCCATTCCCAGATCTCCAACGGCCACAGCGACAGCGACTGCTATACCGCGGCGTTCGTCGACGACAACGTGTCCAAGGTCGGCATGCGCATCGACGGCGTCAAGGTCATGGGCACGACCCAGGACATCCCCGCAATAGTCAAGAAAAAGCGCATACAGGAGATAATAATCGCCATCCCCACCATATCGGCGCAGAGGCAGGCGGAGATCGTCACCATCTGCCGCGATACGAAATGCCACGTCCGCCTCGTGACCCCGCTCAGGGAGCTCAACGACAAGCCCACCATGCGCGACATCCGCGAGACGAACATAAAGGACATACTCTTCCGTCAGGAGGTCGACCTCGACGAGAGAAGCATAGAGGGGTATCTGCAGCATAAATGCGTGCTCGTCACGGGCGGCGGCGGCTCCATCGGCGCCGAGATCTGCCGTCAGGTGGCGGTGTTCTATCCCTCCAAGCTCATAATCTTCGACATCTACGAAAACAACGCGTACGAGCTCTACTGCGAGCTCAAGCAGCGCCATCCCTGGCTCGACGTCGTGATAAGGGTCGGCTCCGTCCGCGACAAGGACAGGCTCGATATGGTGATGGAGGAGTTCCGCCCCGACATAGTCCTGCACACCGCGGCGCACAAGCACGTGCCCCTCATGGAGGACAGCCCCGCGGAGGCGGTCAAGAACAACGTGTTCGGCACGCTGAACGTCCTGCAGTCCGCGGAGTCCCACGGAGTCAAGCGCTTCGTGCAGCTCTCCACGGATAAGGCCGTCAACCCGACCAACGTGATGGGCGCGACAAAGCGAATAACCGAGCTGCTCGTCCAGCAGTTCGCGAAGAACAGCATAATGCGCTGCATGACCGTCCGCTTCGGCAATGTTCTGGGCTCGCACGGCAGCGTAATACCCCTCTTTGAAAAACAGATCAAATCCGGCGGTCCCGTGCTCGTCACCGACAAGGAGATCACAAGGTACTTCATGACCATACCGGAGGCGGCGCAGCTCGTTCTGCAGGCCGGCGCTCTGGGCGAAAACGGCGCTATCTACGTGCTCGACATGGGCAAGCCCGTCAAGATCTACGAGCTCGCCGAAAAGGTCATAAGGTTCCACGGCTACGAGCCGAACGTGGACATGCCCATCGAGATAACGGGTCTGAGGCCCGGCGAAAAGATGTACGAGGAGCTCCTCACGAAGGAGGAGCAGGACGCCATGGAAAAGACCGCCCACGGCAGGATATTCAAGGCGCATCCCGATCCCATCGACAGTCTCTCTTTCCTCGAAAAGCTCAAGGAGCTGCGCGAGCTCGCGGAGCTCAACAGCACGGGCGTTGTCGAGTGCATCGCCGAGATGGTCCCCAACTTCCATCACGAAACGGCGGGGGAGAAAAAGCTCGCCTGATAACGCAAAAGTCCGATCCCGCGGAAAATGTACAAACGCATCGTCAAACGCACACTGGATATCGTCGTCTCGCTGGCGGGCATGATACTCGCCTCGTGGCTCTATGTCCTAATAATAATAGCGCTGGAGGTCGACGATCCCGGCCCCGTGTTCTTCTCGCAGAAGCGCGTGGGGAAGGGCAAGACCCATTTCAAGCTGTACAAGTTCCGCAGCATGAAGACCTCCACCCCGCACGACGTGCCGACGCATCTTCTGGACGATCCCGACAGGTATATCACCCGCGTCGGGCGGTTCCTGCGGAAGACATCCCTCGACGAGATACCGCAGCTTTTCAATATCCTGAAGGGCGATATGAGCATAGTCGGGCCGCGGCCCGCGCTCTGGAACCAGTACGACCTCGTTGAGGAGAGGGACCGTTACGGCGCGAACGACGTGCTCCCCGGGCTCACCGGCTGGGCGCAGATAAACGGCCGCGACGAGCTGGAGATACCCGTCAAGGCGAAGCTCGACGGCGTATACGCGAAGAAGCTCTCCGAGGGCGGCTTCACGGCGTTCCTCTTCGATATGCGCTGCTTCTTCGGCACGGCGGTATCCGCGCTCCGCGGCGAAGGCGTCGTCGAGGGCGGTACGGGCGAGATCAAAAAACACGGCTCCGAAGGCGAAGACGGAAAGGCGAAAGAATGAAGCTCCTCGTCGTTTGTCAGTATTATCATCCGGAAAACTTCCAGGTCACTCCCATCTGCGAGCAGCTCGCCGCCGACGGGCACGACGTGACCGTTCTGACGGGGCTCCCCAACTATCCGGAGGGGACCGTCCCGAAGGAGTACAGGCACGGCCGCCGCGACGAGGTGATAAACGGCGTGCGCGTCATACGGACTTTTGAGATAGGCCGCGGCAAAAACCCCTTCCGGCTCGCGCTCAATTACCTCAGCTTCTGCCTGTCCGCCTGCATGCGCGTCGGCCGCCTCGATCCCGATTTCGACGCGGTGTTCGTCTATCAGCTCTCACCGGTGTTCATGGGAGAGCCCGCGCGCCGCTACGCCGAAAAGCACGGAGTGCCGATGCTGCTCTACTGCTGCGACCTCTGGCCCGAATCGATAAAGATGTACATAAAGGGCGAATCCGGCCCGGTATTCCGCCTCGTCAGGCGCTTGAGCCGCAGGATCTACATGGCGGCGGACAGGATAATAGTCCAGTCGAAGAGCTTTTTCGAATACTTCAAAAACACCCACGGCATACCGGAGGAGCGGATGCGCTACCTGCCCGCGTTCGCGGACGAGAGCTGCCTTGACATGGATCTCACGCCCGAGGGAGATACCGTGGACTTCGTGTTTTTGGGCAACCTCGGCATAGCGCAGAACCTTTTGGAGGTGCTCGCCGCCGTCGAGATGATAAAGGATATCCCCGGCTTCAAGGTGCATTTCGTCGGCGAGGGGACCCGCCTCGAGGATATGAAAAGGTTTACCGCGAAGCACGGGCTGGAGGACAAGGTCGTGTTCTACGGGCGCAGGCCCGCGGAGGAGATGCCGAAGTTCTACAAGCTCGCCGACGCGTGCCTCGTGTCCCTTAAGGCGGACAATCTCACGGGGCGCACCATCCCCGCAAAGGTGCAGGGCTACATGATGGCGGGCAAGCCCGTGATAGGCATGATCGACGGCTCCGCGAGGGAGGTCATCGAAACCTCCGGCTGCGGCATTTGCGCCGCCGCGGGCGACGTGAAGGGCTTTGCCGAGGCGATGAGGACCTTCATCACCGACAGGGAAAGATTCGCGGACTGCGGCAGGGCCGCGAGGGAATACGCCAAGCAAAACTTCAGGAAGGAGACCTTCATCCGCGAACTGGAGAAGGAGCTCAAGGAACTAAAGGAGAACGAAAATGTCAGCATTTAACGGAGCCACGCTCCTCGTAACAGGCGGCACCGGGTCGTTCGGCAAAGCCGTGGTGAAGCATTTCATCGAGACCGATATAGCGGGTATAAGGATATTCTCCCGCGATGAAAAGAAGCAGGACGACATGCGGCACGAGCTGCAGGCCCGATATCCCGAGCACGCGGGCAAGGTGCGCTTTTTCATAGGCGACGTACGCGATCCCCGCGCGATAAGGGATGCGATCCACGGCGCGGATCTCGTGTTCCACGCCGCCGCTTTGAAGCAGGTGCCCTCCTGCGAGTTCTTCCCGATGGAGGCCGTGAAGACCAACGTCGCCGGCACCGACAATCTCCTGCACGCCGCGATAGAGGCGGGCGTGGGCCGCGTTATCTGCCTGAGCACGGATAAGGCCGCCTACCCCATAAACGCCATGGGCATATCCAAGGCCATGATGGAGCACGTCGCCGCGGCAAACGCGCGCGTCGCCGCCGAGCGCGGGGGCACCGTCATATGCTGCACCCGCTACGGCAACGTCATGTGCTCCAGAGGTTCGGTGATACCCCTCTTCATCGAGCAGATAAAGTCCGGCGCTCCCATCACGATAACCGATCCCGACATGACGAGGTTCCTCATGGATCTCGACGAGGCGGTCGATCTCGTGAGGTTCACTTATGAGAACGGCGCTCCGGGCGATCTCTTCGTCAGGAAGTCCGACGCCTGCACGATAGGCGATCTCGCGAAGGCCGTGCAGCGCCTCTTCGGCGACACCGGCACGAGGATTATAGGCACGCGCCACGGCGAAAAGCTCTTCGAGACCCTGCTCACCGCCGAGGAGAGCATGAACGCGGAGGACATGGGCGATTATTTCCGCGTGCCCGCCGACTCCCGCGATCTCAACTACGACAAATACTTCATAAGCGGGCAGGTGAAAAAGCAGCCCGCCGAGGCCTATACAAGCATGAACACACGCCTGCTCGGCACGGACGAGGTCGTCGAAAAGCTGCTCTCGGCCGAATACGTCAGGGAACAGCTCGGCATGCGGAACTGATCGGAGATCCCAATGAAGCTTTTGATCGTCGCGGACGGACACTACTATATCGACGGAGAGGATAACGTGTACGTCGAATCCGTATTCGACTACGCCTTCTATTCCCGATACCTGTCGGCCTTCGACGGCGTAGCCGCGATAGTAAGGGCCGAGCGCGTGACGGAGCCGCCCGCCGGCTGCAAAAAGGCGAGCGGGGAAGGCGTGGAGTTCCTTCCGATACCTCCGTCGAGGGGCGTTATACAGCACGCGAAGAACTACATAAAGAGCATGAAGCTCATAAGGAGCTATGTGCGCGGTTTCGACTGCGCCGTGTTCCGCGTCCCCGGGGTCACCGCCAATCAGGCGGCGCCCGTTTTTGCGCGCACGAAAAAGCCCTTTGCTGCGGAGGTCGTGGTCGACCCCGGCGAGTATTTCAAAAAGGGCACGGTAAAATGCTTCGCGCGGCCCCTCGTCAGGATCGCGTGGACGTCCTTCCTCAGGAGGATCTGCATGAAGGCGAACGGCGTATCCTACGTGACGAGCGGATACCTGCAGAGCAGATACCCCTGCCGCGCGGCGGTGCGTCCCGCCCCGGGATACTTCACCGGCTCCTATTCCTCGGTGGAGCTCCCCGACGACAGCTTCGGCGCTCCGCGGGAGTTCGAAAGGAAGGACAGATACGTCATATCCCACGCCGCCAACGCCTTCACGGGGTACGGCAAGGGGCATCTGACGCTCATCGACGCCGCGAAGGAGGTAGTCTCACGCGGGTACGATATCGAGGTAAGGTTCATCGGCGACGGCCCGCTGATGGACAGATTCAAGGCCTACGCGCGGGAAAAGGGCGTTGCCGACCGCGTGAGCTTCCTCGGCCGGCTCCCCTCGGGCAGCGCGGTCAGGGAGGCAATAAGGCAGACCGACATGTTCGTATTCCCCACGAAGGCGGAGGGACTGCCGCGCGTGGTGCTGGAAGCCATGGCGGAGGGGCTGCCCGTGATATCCTCGCCCGTGTGCGGGATACCGGAGATACTGCCCGCCGAATGCCTCGTTGACAGCGGCGACGCCGCGGGCTACGCCGACGCGATAATAAAGCTCATCTCCTCGCCGGAGCTCATGACCGAGCACGGCGCGAGGAACATGGAAAAAGCCCGCGAGTTCAGGAGCAGCGTGCTCAACGCCCGCAGAAAGGCGTTCTACGAACAGCTGCGCGCGCTCGCGGAGGAGAAAAAAGAGTAATTCGGGAAATGTACGGATCGGGACTCACATCGGAAAACGTGGGATATCGCAGGGACCGCGCGGACGGGCTCTGGATACTCACGCTGTTCGTGTTCCTGATCGGCGTTTATTACATAGTCGCGTGGGAGAACGTGAAGTCGTTCGTCCCGCTCGGAATAATACTCGCGTTCTCGTCGCTGCTGACGATAATCAGATGCAGGAAGATACCCACTCTGCTGCTGCTCTTCTCGGTCATCGGCTACATCAACATAAGCTCCGCCGCCCTCGACTATTTCGCGATGGGCAGCTTTTCCAACAATTATCAGCAGGCGCTGCGCCTTTCGGAGTCAGGCCTTGGCTACGCCAAGATGTTTCTCCTCAACACGCTCGTGGTATCGCTGTTCCTCACCCCGCGGTTCCTGGAGCGGGCGGAGAGCGGCATCGACGAAAAGCTCCGCTACAAAAGGGACAATTCGGTGCTCGCGATACTGTTCCTCGCGCTGACGCTCTTCGTCTGCATAACGCAGTTCAACGGCGGCGCGGGCTCCGGCGGCTACGTCTCCAACAACAACCCCCTCTACGAGTACGCGATACTCTTCTTCGCGCTGGGCATACTCTTCACCGGCGACAGCAGGACGTTTAAAACGCTGTATTTCATATCCGGCGGCGTCTATATCCTGAAGAGCATGATAGGCGGCGACAGATCGTCGGCGTTCATGGCGGTCCTCGTGTTCGTCGTCTACTATTTCTACAGCAGGATAAAGACCTCCAGGATGCTCGTCTACAGTCTGGCGGGCGTCGTCGTCGCGAACATTATCGCCGAGGTCAGGAACGCCGCGATGAGCGTGAACGGCCTCTTCAAGACCCTCCTGCAGAGGTCGCTCCTGTTCTTCTTCTCCGACACGGTGTCCGCGTCGTTCTACAGCGGCGTCACAATAATCGAGTTCACGAATTGCTATGAGGGGAGCCGCTCCGAGCTGTTCCTGAAGTGGGTCGGCTCGCTGTTCGTCGGCGTCTCGCGCGAGACCAACATAGTCGCCCTCGCCTCCAAGTACAACGTCAACGGCGGCGGCGGCCTGTATCCCGCGTATTTCGGGTTCTTCGGCGGGTTCCTCGGCGTTATCGCCGGCGCGGTGATACTGGGCTTCATAATAAGGTTCGTGTTCGCGGGCGGGGGCGGCTGGCGGCGCGTCACGCAGGTCATTATGATCGCCATGGTGTTCAGATGGTATCTCTATTCGTCGGTCACCCTGTTCAGGACCATACTCCTCAACTTCAACATACTCTATCTCGCCTGCATCCTGTTCTGCTCGCTCGTCAGGAGCCGGCCGCTGCGGTAGCGGGGAAGCGAGGCATGCGTGGAAGGTAAGATCACAGTCGTAATAACAACGCACGAACGCCCGGCCGAAACTCTCAAACGGGCGGTCGACAGCGCCGTTTTGCAGACATACTCCGATACGGAGATCATCATAGTAAACGACAGTCCGGAGAACGAAGCTCTCTCGGAGGATATAAGGCGCCTTGCCGCTTCCTATGACGATCCCCGCATAGTCCTCGCCGATACCGGCAGCTCGGGCGGGGCGTGCCGCGCGCGCAATCACGGCGCGGCCATGGGCGAAGGCGCTCTCATAGCTTTCCTCGACGACGACGACGAATGGCTGCCCGAAAAGCTCGAAAAGCAGGCGGCGGCGTTCACAAAGCCGGAGATCGGCCTCGTCTACGGTCCCTGTTTCGAATACGACTCCCGCAATTTCGGCAGGCGCGTCGGCGGGGAGCAGCACCGCGGCAGGGTCGAAAAGCGCCTGCTCCGGAGCAATTTCATCGGCGGCTGCTCATCCGTTATGCTGAGGAGGGAAGCGTTCGAGGCCGTGTCGGGCTTCGACGAGGAGCTCCCCGCTTCGCAGGACTACGACCTCTGGCTGAGGATCGCCCAAGGGTATGAGGTCGCGTGCGTCTCCGAGCCGCTGACGAACAGGTACATGAGCTCCGACTCCATAAGCGTCGATTTCGAAAAGAAAAAGCAGGCGTGGGAGCTCTTCAACGCCAAGCACCGGGATCTGTACGAGAACGACAGGCGGCTCTACTGCAGGCGGCTCCAGAGCATCATCAGCCACAGCGCGGAGCTCGGGCGGTTCGATTACTCCGCGGCCCTGTTCAAAAAGGTCGTCGGCATAAGCCCGTTCGAGATCACCAACTACGCCGCTGTACTCAAGGCGTTCATAAAAAAGCTGTCGTTCTCGCTGACCGATTCGGTCAAGATGACGATCGCGCAGGTGCTGACGCTCGGCGTCAACATGATAAACGTGATGCTGCTCTCCCGCTTCAGGACGGTGGAGGAGTACGGCACGTATTCGCAGATGATAATGGTGAGCGCCATAATCATCATATTCTTCGCGTCGGGCTTTTCGCAGTGCGTGCATTTCTTCCTCGCGAACGAAAGGAACGAGCTGAAGCGCGCGCAGTTCATAAAGACCTATTACGCGATCACCACCGTCTGCAGCATGATAGGCGGCCTGCTGTCGGTGCTGCTCATACCGCTCTTCGTCAGGTATTTCGGCAACGGCGCGCTGAAGGAATACGGGTTCTTCCTGTGCATCTACCCCATATCGAAGATACTGAACGACGGCGCGGACAGGTTCTTCGTGATCTATAAGAGGACGGGGCAGCTGATACTGTTCAAGGCGCGCTACGCGATAGCGACGCTCGCGATAATCATAGTCGCGCTCATTCTCAAATGGCCCTTCAAAACGTACATGATGGCCTTCTGCGCGGCGGAGCTCGTGCTCGGCCTCACCGTCTACTGGTTCATCTACCGTATATCCGGGGTCAAGCCCTTCGGCTTCGATAAGGAGACCTTCAAAAAGATCATGCGCTTCGCCGCCCCTCTCGGCGTCGCCGCGCTCGTCTCCATAATAAACAAGGAGCTCGACAAGCTCGTCGTCGGCGGCCTCACCGACACTACGACCCTCGCGCTGTACACCAACGCCGCGAAGGAGCTCCCGATAGTCGTGTTCGCGACCTCGATAGCCACTGTCGTTATGCCCCACGTCGTGAAGCATTACCAGAACGGCGAAACGGGACGGGCGCTCGAGGCGTGGCGCTCGTCGGTAAAGCTCGCGAGTATCATAATGTGCTTCTTCTGCACGGCGCTCTTCGCCTTCGCTCCGCAGGTGATATCGGTGCTCTATTCCGATAAATACCTCGACGGCACCGGCCTTTTCAGGATCTACCTAATTTCGGAGCTGTTCGGCCTCACGTATTACTGGATGATACTCAACGCCGAGAACAAGACCAAGACCATACTCCTGACCTCCGTCGCGAACATGGTGATAAACCTCGTGCTGGATCTCGTGCTGTTCAAGCTCATCGGCCTCTCCGGCCCCGCCTGGGCGACGGTCATTTCCATCGCCGCGGTCAACATGCTGCTGCTCTTCATCACGAAGAGGGATCTCGGCGTAAGGTTCACGGACGTGTACCCCGTCGCGTTCATATTCCAATATCTCGTTCTCAACGCGGCGCTCGGTGCGGCGTTCTGGCTCATACAGCAGTTCGCACTCAGGACGATACCCATGAACGGCAACCTCCTTTCGGTGCTCCTCGGCGTCGTCTGGCTCGGCGTCTACTACCTCATCGTCAGGAAAAAGGTGTCGGAGCTGCTGAAGAGCGGATATCTGTGACAACAAAAAAGGAGCATCCGAAGGGTGCATTCACTTAAGGAGGCGCAGGTTTTCGGCCTGTAAAGCAAACAGAAACAAAAACAGATCCGCGGACGAGTCGATCCTCGGATCTGTTTTGATCTCTGCGGCCGAAAACCGCGAAGCGTCTCAAAAGAGGAGATTTTTGCGCCCATCGAGGCGAAAAGCGCAGGAATA
>JAFZRT010000002.1 GCA_017619735.1 Clostridia bacterium | reverse complement strand
CTCCTCGAGGATCCGCTTAGGCGGATCCTCATGGCGCTGCGGCGAAAAGCCGCTTTAGGTGTCGGAATTATTAGGAAACTGCAGCTCCGAGGTCGGTTCGATATCGACCCAGACTGTCGGACGCACGGCGTAGCCGCGGTTCAGGATCTCGTGGCCGACCTCGACGAATTCGCCGGCAGTGCCGACGCAGGCAGCACGCGGTATCACAAAGCTCGAAACGTTCGACGCCTCATCCTCCAGAAACTCCGCGATCTTGGCTTCGTCGGCGGGGTTCCGCAGCCACCACAGGCAGGTCCCGTCGACGCTGCTGCGGTACGCGCCGAATCCGAGGGCATACAGCGTGGGAGTGCATTTGCGGGCTTCCTCGTCGGGGAAATACGTCTTTGCTTCGCCGATGCTCAGCAGGAAGACCCTGTCGGCGGTCTTCATGCCGTACGAACCGTCCGGGAGCATGTCGTTTATCACAGTGCGTCTAAGCATGCGGCTCTCGCCTT
Organism: Clostridia bacterium; assembly: GCA_017619735.1. Lineage (GTDB taxonomy): Bacteria > Bacillota > Clostridia > Christensenellales > CAG-138 > UBA3857. The sequence continues at coordinate 54,431 of JAFZRT010000002.1, read as the reverse complement.
CGTCGAACGCGATGCTCATAAACTCGCCGTTCAGCCAGTCGCGCAGCAGACTTGTCTGCCATGACACTTCCGTATTAGTCGGGTCGTAATCGTATCGCATGTACGGGAGCGCGTCCAGCGCGTATTTGCTTATCAGCAGCATACGGCTGCCGTCACGTTCGAGCACTATCCATTCGATGGGATCCTTCTTATCGGAGGTGATCCTGCCCTGCGGGTAGGCGCCGAACAGAACGACGGATCCGACCTCGGCGTCCTTGAGACGGTCCTTTGCGATGTCAAAGACCAGATCGCTGCTGTCCCGATAGTTCAGGCAGTGCAGGGTGCGGTACGCCTCGTCGATCTGTCCTGCTTCGATCTGCTTGACGCTGCGATCGTAACGGATCGCGGGGACGGCGAATTTCATGAACAGTACCGCGCCGACAGCGCAGACAGCGGCGATGCAGACCGCTGTGATCACGGATCGGATGATGCGCTTATTGCGCGCCTTTCTTTTCCGCTCCGCTTCCCTCGCGGCGCGGATGGCTTCCTCGCGGTCCGTCCGTTCCTTCTGCGTGATCTCCTCGATCATGCGCTTCGCCTGTTCGATGCGCTCGTCGGCGTCACGGTAGCCGGGGATCGTTTGGAATATCTGTATCGCCTTTTCCTGGCTCCGCACGTTGAAATTGGCGGCGGCCTTGTCGGCATCCGCATAAATATCGTCCAGATGCGACGTGAGCGCTCTCTGTTCGCATTCGAGCTTTTTTTCAGCGGCGTCCTTGTAGTCGGGGATGCGGGCGAACTCCGCCGCGGCCTCCGTAAAAAGGCGCCCGTCGTACAGGATCAGCGCGTTGCGATATATGCGCTCGTTGGCCTCTGCGGCTGTTTCCTGCCTGTCCATTCAGATCGCCTCCTGCAGTCGATTTCTGATAGTTCAAGTATATTCCGAATGATCCGAATAGTCAATAGCTCCGACGAATAAAGGCGAAAGGGGAGAGGGAATATCCGCCGTGCGGACAGCAGCCGGGACCTTCATTGTTTTCCCTTTTTTTGTTTGGTAAAACTATTTCGAAATCGATTAAGATTTTTCTTGACAAGCGCGGTGCGGGCTGTTTATAATAGAACTGTCCGAAAGGACGGCTGTGTAAATCGGTCCGAACCCGGCCACTCCACTTCATGGGCGGGGAAGGGCTGAATATAAGGAGGAAACTGCCCCGTGGCTTGGGGTGCGGCAGTGTGGAGACCTGCCGCAATGCGCGGCCGACGTATGCGCGGCGCGTGAGACGGTCCGTTGAGGGTGCTCGGGGCCGTTAAAGCCGAAAAAGCATGGCAAGTCTGTCACTCAGGAACATCAGGAAGGTCTACGACAACAAGGTCGTGGCGGTCGATGATTTCAATCTCGAGATCAGGGACAAGGAATTCATAGTGTTCGTAGGGCCCTCGGGCTGCGGCAAATCCACCACGCTCCGCATGATAGCGGGGCTTGAGGAGATCAGCGGCGGCGAACTCTATATCGACGACAAGCTCGTCAACAGCATAGCGCCGAAGGACCGCGATATCGCGATGGTATTCCAGAACTACGCGCTCTACCCGCATATGACGGTGTATGAGAACATGGCGTTCGCGCTGAAGCTCAGGAAGACCCCCAAGGCGGAGATCGACAGGAAGGTCCGCGAGGCGGCGGAGATACTGGGCATCACCGAATATCTGTATAGGAAGCCCAAGGCGCTCTCCGGCGGTCAGCGTCAGCGTGTGGCTATAGGCCGCGCGATAGTCCGCGAGCCGAAGGTGTTCCTCATGGACGAGCCGCTGTCGAACCTCGACGCGAAGCTGCGCAACCAGATGCGCGCGGAGATAATCAAGCTCCGTCACCGCATTGACACGACGTTCATCTACGTCACCCACGATCAGACCGAGGCGATGACGCTCGGCGACCGCATCGTCATAATGAAGGACGGCCTCATCCAGCAGATAGACACCCCGCAGGAGGTGTTCGACCATCCGATCAACCTCTTCGTGGCGGGCTTCATCGGCTCTCCGCAGATGAACTTCTTCGACGCGGAGCTCATAAAGGACGGGAAAGGCGCGTACTCCGTCGCGGTAGGCGATACCGTGTTCCCGCTGAACGCGGATAAGCAGGCCGCATTGGAGGAAAAAGACGCGGAGCCCGGCAGCATCACGATGGGCATCCGCCCGGAGCATATCTCCCTCTGCACGGACGACGGCGCGCCCCATCTCAAGGGCACTGTCGAGGTGTGCGAGACGATGGGCTCCTCCATACATCTCCACGTCACGGTGGGGGATAAGGAGGTAGTGCTCGTGCTGCAGACCGTCGATCTTCCCCCGGAGAAGCGTTCCGGCTTCACTTACGGCGAGGAGATCTGCATGACCTTCGACAGCGACCTGATGCATCTGTTCGCCTCCGATACACAGCTGAACATTATCTGAAGAAACAATAAAAAAACTCCCGCGGGCGATCCCGCGGGAGCTTTTATTATTCTGTCAGATAACGACCTCCACCCGGCAGACGGGCCCTGCGGAGAGGGGGACGGTATTGCCGGCGATCGGCTTTCCGTCGACGGCAAGACCCTTTTTCCCGCCGCGCGTGACCGTTATTTCGTAGCGGACGCCGCGGAAGAGGCGAGTGACGGAGCAGCCGTCCATGAAGGAGGGCAGGCAGGGATCGACGGTGAGGCCGCCGTGATCGGGACGGACGCCCAGTATGCCCTGGCTCACAGCGACGAAGGACCAGGCGGCGGTGCCCGTCAGCCATGCGTTCTTCGCCTCGCCGTATGTCGCGGCGCTGCGGCCGGCTATTGTCTGGCTGTAGCAGTAGGGCTCGGTGCGGTGGATCTCGCTCCTGTCCTCTATATAGGCGGGGGCGTTGCGCGTGTAAAGATCGAACGCGCCGTCGCCGTCGCGGATGGTGCAGTAGGCGAGCGTGACCCAGGGATTGTTGTGGCAGAACACGGAGCCGTTCTCCTTATAGCCCGGGGGATATGAGGAGACCTCGCCGAGGTAGTCGTGATACTCGCTGTAGCAGGGATTCAGCAGCTCGAAGCCGTACTCGTTGCCGAGCATCGCCTTTGCGGAGGCGAGCGCGCGGCGGCCGTATTCTTCGCCGCCTATGCCGGCCATTACGCAGAAGCCCTGCGGCTCGATGAATATCCTGCCCTCGTCGTTCTCCGCGGAGCCGATTGGGCGGGAGAAGGCGTCGTACGCCCTCCTGAACCATTCGCCGTCCCAGCCGTGCTCGAGAACGGCCTTTTCCATATCGCGCACGTGCGCGCGCATGGCCTCCGCCTCGCCGTCAAGGCCTATCACGGAGCAGAGCTCGGCGTATTCCGAGCCGTATTTCACGAACATACCGGCGATGAACACGCTCTCCGCCTTGCCGCTCTCGAAATTGGAGCAGGTCTGGAAGCTTTCGCCGGGGGTCATGCTGAAGCAGTTGAGGTTGAGGCAGTCGTTCCAGTCGGCGCGGCCGATGAGCGGCAGCCCGTGCGGGCCGAGGTGGGTGACCGTGAAGCCGAGACTGCGGCGCAGATGCTCGATGAGGGGGACCTCGGTGCCGGCCTCGTTGTTGAAGGGCGTGGGCTCGTCGAGTATCGCGAAGTCGCCCGTCTCCCTGATGTAAGCGCAGACGCAGGCCACGAGCCAGAGCGGATCGTCGTTGAAGCCGGAGCCGATATCGGCGTTGCCGCGCTTCGTAAGCGGCTGGTACTGGTGATACGTGCTGCCGTCAGAGAACTGTATGGAGGCGATGTCGATTATGCGCTCTCGCGCGCGCTCGGGAATGAGGTGGACGAAGCCCAGCAGATCCTGGCAGCTGTCGCGGAAGCCCATGCCGCGCCCCGTGCCGCTCTCGTAATAGGAGGCGCTGCGGGACATGTTGAAAGTCACCATGCACTGGTACTGGTTCCAGATATTGACCATGCGGTCGAGCTTTTCGTCGCCGCTCTTCACAGTGAAGCGGGAGAGGAGATTATCCCAGTATGCGCGGAGCTCCGAAAGCGCGGCGTCGAACTGCGCCTCGGTCTCATACGCGCTCATCAGCGCGTGCGCCTTTTCCTTATTTATTATACCGGGGGCGGAGAACTTATTTTCATGCTCGTTCTCGATATAGCCGAGGCGGTAGATGAGCGTCTTCTCCTCGCCCGGAGCGAGTGTCAGATCGTTCCGCAGTGCGGCGATGGGCGCCCAGCCCGCCGCGACGCTGCCGAAGGAGGTGCGCGCCTCAACTGCCGTGGGCTCCGGCCAGCCGCGGAAACGGCCGAGGAAGGAGTCGCGGTCCGTGTCGAAGCCGTCGACAGGCGCGTTCACGGAATAGAAGGCGTAATGATCGCGGCGCTCGCGGTACTCGGTCTTGTGGTAGACCGTCCCGCCCTCGATCTCGACCTCGCCAATGTTCCAGTTGCGCTGGAAATTGGTGGAGTCGTCGACGGCGTTCCACAGACACCACTCGACTGCCGCGTAGACCTTGAGACGCTTTTCGGCGCCGCTCGTGTTTTTGAGCGTCAGCTTCTGCAGCTCGACGTCGGCGTTCATGGGGACGGTAACCGTCAGCGACGCGGATACGCCGTCCTTCGAGCCCTCGAAAACGGAATAGCCCAGGCCGTGGCGGCAGGCGTAGGAGTCGAGAGGCGTCTTCGCGGGGAGGAACGCCGGGCTCCATACGGTCTGCCCGTCGCAGATGTAGAAGCAGCGGCCGCCCTCGTCGTGGGGGACGTTGTTGTAGCGGAAGCGCGTTATGCGCCTAAGCTTAGCGTCCTTATAGAAGCTGTAGCCGCCGCAGGTGTTGCTGATGAGGGAAAAGAACCCGTTGTTCCCGAGATAGTTTATCCAGGGCAGGGGAGTGTCGGGCCTTGTTATGACGTATTCCTTGGCTTTGTCGTCAAAATAACCGTACTTCATCGTCGAATAGCTCCATAATATGTATTGGATGACCGAAACGGTACTTAATCGATTAAGTTCATTATATGCATCCTCGCGGGAAAAGGCAAGAGTTTTTTTCAAATTGTCCGAAAAGAGTTGACCTCGGGGTATGAAAAAAGCCAATTTTGGCAAAAATATGTAAAAAAAGCTCTTGACGGGAGCCGATAATGAGGTTATAATGTGACTGACGAAATCGATTAAGCATCGAATTCGTCAGAAGGGAAGCGGGAAAAAGCATGGTCACGATAACGGATATCTCAAAAGCATGCGGCGTTTCCCGTGCAACCGTGAGCAAGGCGCTGAACGGAGCGCCGGACGTCGCGCCCAAGACCGCCGAGCGTATAAGGGCGAAGGCGAAAGCCCTGGGCTATCTCCCCAATGCGACCGCAAGGGCGCTGAAGATGGGGCGGAGCTACAACATCGGCGTCCTTTTCTCGGATCCGACGGGCGGCGGCATATCCCATGAATACTTCTCCCAGATACTCGAAAGCGTAAAGGCCGAGGCGGAGAGATTGGGATATGACATCACCTTCATATCGAAGGATCTCGGCGCAATGTCCATGGACTACTACGAGCACGCGAAGTACCGCAGCTGCGACGGCGTGGTGATCGCCTCCGCCGATTTCGCGGATCCCGCGATAGTCCGCCTCGCCACGAGCGAGATACCGACCGTAACGCTGGATTACAGCTTCGATTCGCGGACTTCGATACTCTCCGACAACGTGCGGGGAATGGACGCACTGGTCCGCTTCGTGTATGAGAACGGGCACAGGAGGCTCGCCTTCATCCACGGCGAGATCACGTCCGTAACGCAGAAGCGCATTGCGAGCTTCAAAAAGACCTGCGCCGCTCTCGGCATCACGGTACCGCCGGAATACATAAGGCCGGCGATCTACCACGACCCGAGGTCGAGCGGCCTTGCCACGAGGGCGCTGCTCGCCCTGCCGGAGAGGCCGACCTGCATATTCTATCCGGACGATCTCTCGTTCCTCGGCGGCATGAGCGAGCTCGAAAAAAACGGGCTCTCCATCCCGAAGGACATGAGCGTTGTCGGATACGACGGCATCCCCCTTTCGCAGGTGCTCAGGCCGCGGCTCTCGACATACAGGCAGGGGGCCGAAACGATAGGGCGCGAGGCGGCGAGGAGCCTCGTGGACCAGATAGAGCATCCCGACACCTGGCTGCCGCAGCAGATAACGGTGGAGGGGGAACTCCTCCCGGGCGACACCGTCCGCAAGATCGGTTAAAACGCGAAAGCGTTTTGATAATATGAATAAGGGGCCCGCCGGTCCCATAATAAAAGGAGCAAAACATGAAAAAACTGTTCACCATCCTGATCGTGGCTCTGATGCTCGTCAGCATCGTTGCCTGCCAGAAGCCCAAGCCCGCTGAGCAGGGCAAGGTGTTCAACATCTATGCCTGGAACGAGGAGTTCAAGGGCTTCTTCGAGAAGTACTACAAGGTACCCGAAGGCGTCACGGTAAACTGGATCATCAACCCCAGCGACAACGGCGTTTATCAGCAGAAGCTTGACGAGGCTCTCCTCAATCAGGCCAACGCCGCTGCCGATGACAAGATCGACATGTTCCTCGCCGAGGCGGACTATATCGGCAAGTACGTAGAGTCCGACTACACCATGGACGTTACGAGCTTCGGCTTCAAGAACGCCTCCACCCAGTACGAGTACACCATCAAGGCCGCTTCCGACTCCAAGGGCGTCTGCAAGGGCGTTTCCTTCCAGTGCTGCCCCGCCGCGGTCATCTACCGCAAGAGCATAGCTAAGGACGTTCTCGGCACCGACGTTCCCGAGGAAGTCCAGGCCGCTATCGACAGCTGGGAGAAGTTCGACGCCGTCGCCGCTCAGGCCAAGGAAAAGGGCTACTACATGACCGCTTCCTTCGCCGAGACCTTCCGCGCCTTCTCCAACAACTGCACCAAGCCCTGGGTCGATGAGAACAACAATCTCCAGTTCGACGATCAGATCACCGCTTGGATCGAGCAGACCGAGAAGTACGTCCAGAACGGCTACACCCTGACCGCCGGCGTATGGGATCAGGAGAAGACCAACGAGATGTTCGCCACCGGTAAGACCATGTGCTTCTTCGGACCCGCCTGGTACTACAACTTCTGCATGAACAACGCGATGGATCCCAATGACGGCTGCGTAGGCGATTGGTGCATCGTCAAGGGTCCCCAGGCTTACTTCTGGGGCGGCACCTGGCTGCTCGCCGCTACCGGTTCCGACAATACCGAGATGCTGAAGGACATCTTCGAGACCTTCACCGTCAACACCGACGTTCTTAAGAGCATGGTCAAGGACGACAACCAGTACGTCAACAACACCGACGTCGTCAAGGAGTTCGCCGAGGATCCCAACTACGGCAACACCAACATCCTCGACGGTCAGAACGATATCGCCGTCTTCTACGAGCTGGCCAAGGACATCAAGTGGGAGAACCACACCAACTATGACCAGATCCTCAACGAGGGCCTGCAGAACAAGCTGCAGGAGTACTTCAAGGGCTCCGTCGATAAGGAGACCGCGATGAAGAACTTCTACAATTACGTCAAAGAGCAGTACAACAACATCATTGTACCCGAGGCGTAATCTTCATGTCCGCTGCGGCAGGGCTGCGTCCTGCCGCAGCATTTTATAGGTAAACTGTCGAAGGGAGGAGAAACGGTGAAAAAGCAGCCGGAAATGCAGGGTCGCGTAAAGTCGATCAGCTATGCAAAATGGGGCTACATTTTTATAATCCCGTTCTTCATTGTCTATATCCTGTTCACGCTCGTACCGCAGTTCCTTACGGTCTACAACAGCTTTTTTGAGAATTACCGCATAGGACTCACTCAGGTCGGGCCGAATTACGTCGGGCTCGAGAATTACAAAGCCCTCTTCACGCCGCAGAGCGACGGCACGATACTGATACTCAAGTACACCGCCAACACGTTCATTCTCTGGATAATAGGCGCGATACCGCAGTTCGTGATCGCCATGCTGCTCGCCGTGTTCTTCACGAGCGGCCGCCTCAACATAAAGGGGCAGGGCTTCTTCAAGACGGTCATCTACATGCCCAACCTCATAATGGCCGCGGCGTTCTCGATGCTGATCTACACCCTGTTCTCCAAGGTGGGGCCGATACAGCTCTTCCTCGAACATCAGGGGATAATTGACAAGACCTTCGATTTCTTCGCCTACCGCGTGAGCGTGAGGGGCATGATAGCGTTCATGAACTTCATCATGTGGTTCGGCAATACCACGATAGTCCTCATGGCGGGCATAATGGGCATCGATCAGAGCCTGTTCGAATCCGCCACCATAGACGGCGCGAACGCGTGGCAGGTGTTCTTCAAGGTCACTCTGCCGCTGCTGATGCCGATATTCGTCTACTGCTTCATAACCGCCATGATAGGCGGTATCCAGATGTTCGACGTGCCGCAGGTCCTGACAAAGGGCGACGGCCTTCCGAACGAGACAACGCGCACTCTGGTCATGTATCTCAACAGGTACCTGAGCGGCGCGAGCCGAAACTACGGCGCAGCCGGCGCTATCTCCGTCATCATATTCATAATGACGGGCGTGCTCGGATTCGTCGTCTACAAGATGCTTGCCGCGCAGTACCAGGAAAAGCGCAGCGCGCCCAAGTATCACAGGAGAAGGCAGAGAGGAGAAAACGCATGAGTGAAAACACAAAAGGCCGGATAAAGCTCCTGCTGCTCCGTATCGTTGTATACGCGATACTCATTATCTTAAGCGCGCTGTGCCTGTTCTTCTTCTACCTCATGGTGGTCAACGCCTCGCGCTCCAACGCTGAGCTCGCGAAGGGCTTCACGCTGATACCCAGCGGCAACTTCTTCACGAACCTCAAAAACGCGTGGAACGACGCGTCCATCAACATCCCGCGCGGCATGCTCAACAGTCTCATAATCGCGCTCTCGACCGCGGTGCTCACGACGTATTTCTCGGCGCTCACCGCTTACGGCGTGCACGTTTACGATTTCAAGGGCAAGAACCTGATATTCACCTTCATCATGGCGATAATGATGATCCCCGCGCAGGTGTCGGCTCTGGGCTTCGTTCAGCTCATGAACAAGTTCAACCTCACCAACAACTACATCCCTCTGATAATCCCCGGAATAGCCGCTCCCGTCGTGTTCTTCTATATGAAGCAGTACATGGAGAGCGTGCTGCCGCTGGACGTCATCGACGCCGCGCGCGTCGACGGCTCGAGCGAGTTCCGTACATTCAATACGATAGTGCTCCCGATGCTGAAGCCCGCCATCGCGGTACAGATGATATTCTCCTTCGTCAGCTCGTGGAACAACTACTTTATCCCCGCACTGCTGCTCGACAAGGCGGAGCTCAAGACCGTCCCCATTATGATCGCGCAGCTCAGGAGCGCCGATTACTCGAAGTTCGACATGGGCAAGGTGTACATGTTCATACTGCTGGCGATACTGCCGGTCATGATCACATACATCATACTGTCGAAGTCGATAATCAAAGGCGTTACCGCAGGAAGCGTCAAAGGATGATGAACTTTTTCATCCATTACCTCCTTAAGACCGCTCTTTTACCGGGAGCGGTCTATTTCAAAAAAAGGACAGGAGCTGAACACATATGAAGATCTGGCACGGCTTTCAGAAGGGCGTCGACCTCGGCGGCTGGTATTCCCAGTGCGTGCATACCGAGGAGCATTACGATACCTTTATACGGGACGAGGACTTCGCCGTGATAAAGGGCTGGGGAGCGGACCACGTGCGCGTCCCCGTCGATTACGAGCTGCTTGAGGACGAGCGCGGCGCTTACCGCAAAAGCGGTTACGATCGCCTGAAAAGGACCATAGCCGTCTGCCGCGCCAACGGGCTCAACATGGTGCTCGACCTGCACAAGACCGCGGGCTTCTCCTTCGACGCGAACGAGGGCGAGGCCGGCTTCTTCGAGAACGAGGCGTACAGGGAGCGCTTTTACCGCCTGTGGGAGAACATCGCCCTCCACTTCGGCGGCGACGCGGATATCGTCGCGTTCGAGCTTCTGAACGAGGTCACCGAAAAGGAATACCGCGACATATGGAACAGCACTGCGGCGGAGTGCATACGCCGCATACGGACCGCCGCGAAGAACGTCACGATACTCGTCGGCGGCTACTGGCACAACAGCGCCGCGGCGGTGAAGGACATAAGAGTCCCCGTCGACGAGCATATAGTGTACAATTTCCACTGCTACGAGCCGCTGATATTCACTCATCAGGGCGCGCATTGGATGGACACCATGGACAGATCGTTCAGGATCCCCGTCACGGCGACATTCGCGGAGCTCGACAGGGCGAGCAAACGCTATCTCCCGGGCGACTGCTCCCGGCTGGGCGAATACCCGCCCGAGACCGTTCTCACGGAGAAGTATTTCGAGGACTTCATGGCGGAGGCCGTCTCCGCGGCGGAGAACGCCGGAGTGCCGCTATACTGCGGCGAATACGGCGTAATCGACCGCGCCGATCCGGAGGACGCGGTGATCTGGTACCGGATGATCAACGCCGCCTTCCGCAAATACGGCATAGGCCGCGCCGCGTGGAGCTACCGCCTGATGGACTTCGGCATAGCCGACGCGAGATACGACGCAGTGCGAGACGAGCTGCTGCGCTGTATCTGAAACTATGCCTTCGGGCTTTGTCCCCCCTTGAAATGATCGGCAGACGCAACTATAATCTGTATTGAGAGAAAAGGGGCGCAGGCCCCGGCCGAAAGGAGCGAAACAAAGTGACGGCGTCGATAATAATGAACGCCGCGATAATCGCGGTCAACATAGTGTGCGTGATAGGGGGCCTCGTCAAGACCAAGCCGCCGTCCAGACAGTTCCGCTATTTCACCACGCTGTCCAACCTGCTCTGCGCGGCTGCGTCCGCGGCGGTGATACTGCTCTGGGCGATAAAGGGCGCGCTGCCCATGTGGACGGTCGTGCTCAAGTACGCGGGCACCTGCGCGGTGACGGTCACAATGATGACAGTGCTCCTGTTCCTCGGGCCGGCTTCGCATGAATGGAAGCTGCTCCTGACGAAGGAACAGCTCTTCCTGCACCTCATATGCCCGCTCCTGGCGATAGTATCGTTCGTGTTCTTCGAAAAGACGCGCATGCCCGCGGCTTACATCGCGATCGGCGCGCTGCCCGTCGTGCTGTACGGGCTGCTCTACTGCCGCAAGGTGGTGTTCGCGCCGGAGGAGCGACGCTGGGATGATTTCTACGGCTTCAACAAGGACGGAAAATGGCCGCTGAGCTGCGGCGCTATGGCGGCGGCCGGCGCGCTGATAGCGCTCATTTTGTGGGCGGTATAGGGGAAAAGGATATGCGCATTACGGATGAATACATACTGAACTTCCGCGGCGACGACGTCGGCTGGTATTACGTGTTCAGCGACGGCAGCTGCAGATACAACGCGGATCGCTGGCTGACCGAGGAGCAGAAGGAGGCGCTGAAGGCAGTCGGCCTCGATAAGGACGTCAGCCGTAAGGGCCCGATAAAAGGCATAGCGGCCATCATGAAGGACGAATACCGGGTACCCGGAAAAAAGCAGAGCATTTTCGCGAACGGCGACTGGACTCTGACCGGCGTCCCGCAGGAGACGAACGAGACGTTCGTCGTGTACCGAGTTTGGGCGAAAAAGGGGGAACCCGGTTATTCGGAAAAGAAGCACTCCGCGCCGCATTACGAGGGGCCTAAGACCCCGGAGGGCATGAACGAGTGGTGCACGTATTATCAGTTCAGGAAAATGAGCGACGGCACCTATCAGGCAGAGCTCGACGAATCCTGGTGGTGGGGCGGCGGCCACAACGACGGCGGCACGATAAGAACGCCCATACCGGAGAAGTGGCATGATCTCCCGTACGGGGAGTTCCTCGGCAGGGTGGTCGGCCTTTCGTCGGCGAGGCATTACGGCTTCGAAGCGGAGGACCTTCTGAAGCTCGACGGGCTGAGGAAGTTCTTCGGTTACTGAGACGAACGGCAATGACAGTACGGAGGGAAGGGCGTATCCTTATGTGAATGCGCCCAAGCCCCTCTTTTTTTATTTCTTTTTTGCGGTTGCTTTATGGAAGGATAGGGGTTATAATGGAAAAGGGAAAGCACCCGCAACAAATAATAACGTAACGGAGGAATGATCAAATGGCTCTTGTCACAAGCACTGAGATGTTCAAAAAGGCATACGACGGCGGCTACGCCATCGGCGCATTCAACGTGAACAACATGGAGATCGTCCAGGGCATAACCGAAGCCGCGGCCGAGCTCAACGCTCCGCTCATACTGCAGGTTTCGAAGGGCGCCCGCGCATACGCCAATCATACCTATCTTATCAAGCTGGTCGAGGCGGCCGTCATCGAGACCGGTCTGCCCATAGTCCTGCATCTCGACCACGGCGATTCGTTCGATATCTGCAAGAGCTGCATCGACGGCGGCTTCACATCCGTCATGATCGATGCCTCCGGCAAACCCTTTAATGAGAATATCGAGATCACCCGCAAGGTCGTCGAGTACGCCCACGATCACGGCGTAGTCGTAGAGGCCGAGCTCGGCACCCTCGCCGGCGTAGAGGACGAGGTCAAGGTCAAGGCGGAGGATTCCTCCTACACCAGGCCCGAAGAGGTCGAGGAGTTCGTCCAGAAGACGGGCTGCGACTCCCTCGCTATCGCCATCGGCACCAGCCACGGCGCGTACAAGTTCACCGCCGCGCAGTGCACCAGGAATGAGCAGGGCATCCTCGTACCGCCGCCCCTCCGCTTCGACGTACTGGAAGAGGTCCAGAAGCGCCTGCCCGGCTTCCCGATCGTTCTTCACGGCTCCTCCTCCGTACCGCAGGAGTTCGTCAAGATGATCAACGAGAACGGCGGCAACATGCCCGACGCGGTCGGCATCCCCGAGGAGCAGCTCAGGAAGGCCGCTTCCATGTCCGTCTGCAAGATCAACATCGACTCCGACCTGAGGCTCGCGATGACCGCCAACATCCGCAAGTATTTCGCGGAGCATCCCGATCATTTCGATCCCCGTCAGTACCTCAAGCCCGCCCGCGCCGCCATCAAGGAGCTCGTAAAGCACAAGATCGTCGACGTCCTCGGCTGCGACGGCAAGGCCTGATCCACCAAGGCGATATGAACGACAACGAATTCATGCTCCTGACCGACGAGGAGGGCAACGAGATAGAGTACGAGCTTCTCGACAGGATTCAGTACGAGGGCCAGACCTACGCGGTGCTCCTTCCCGTCGATGAGGACAGTTCCGAGCCGGAGGTCGTCATACTCCGCGAAACGGAGGAAGGCGAGCTTTCCGGATTCGACGACGGAGAGATACTGGACGCGGTGTTCGGTATTTTCCTCCGCGGCTTGGAAGAATGATATCGGCTGCCCCATTCGCTGTTCAAAGCGCGTGGGGCGGCATTTTTGGAAACGAACCGAAACACCTGTTGGGAGAAACACAATGAAGAATCCTTCGAAGATACTCATCGACGGCTCCAAGTTCGGCCTCGACTGGCTGAAGATCTATTGGTACGGAGCGCTGATAGTACTGGGCATAATACTCGCGTATCTGCTCTGTTCCCATGAGGCGAAGCGCCGCAGGTTCCATAAGGACTGCGTCGTGGATCTATGCCTCATCATCGTGCCCCTCGGCGCGATATTCGCAAGACTGTACTACGTCGTGTTCGCGCTCGACGTATTCGTAAGGCCCGGCATGAGCACGGGCGAGATACTGCTCGGCATACTCAATTTCCGCGACGGCGGCCTCGCCATTTACGGCGCGATACTGGGCGGCGTTATCGGCATGCTGATATACGCCCTCGCGAAGAGGATGCACTTCCTCTCCATAACCGATATGGTCATGCCCACTGTCGCGCTCGCGCAGGCCATCGGCCGCTGGGGCAATTTCTTCAATCAGGAGGCATACGGCGGCGTCATAGCGGAGGGCTTCCCGCCCTATTTCCCGCTCGCCGTCAAGATCGACGAATGCACCGAGTCCTGCTGCGCGAATCTGCCGACGAATCTCGGCAACATCCATTACGCCACGTTCTTCTATGAATCCTGCTGGTGCCTGCTCATGTTCATCGTGCTGTGGTTCATCATCAGGAAGGCGGCGAAGCGCCGCGGCGGCACGACATTCGCGTATCTCATAATGTACGGCTTCGAGCGCGCCTTTGTGGAGGAGCTGCGTACGGACAGTCTCATGTGGGGCCGCTTCCGCGTATCGCAGGTGCTCTCCGCAGCGCTCGTGGTGTTTGCGATAGCATTCCTCGTCATCCGCGCCATCGCCGAAAAGGCCAAGGGACGGAGACTCATGCCCATCGAAAGGGTCTACTACGGCAAGAACGCGTACATGAACGACGGCGGCGCCGATAAGGCCGCGGAGCCCGCTCCCGAGAAGGCCGAGGAAACCGCGGACGCCGTTGATGAAGCCGCGGAAACCGTCGAGGACGCCGCGGAAGCCGTTGATGAAGCCGCGGAAACCGTCGAGGAGGCCGTCGATGAAGCCGCGGAAGCGGTCGATGAAGCCGCGGAAGCCGTCGAAGACGCCGCGGAAGAAAAGGCAGAGGAATGATAAGGAGCTCTCATTGAAGAGATCGGCTGAAATGATAAGGATCGCATGCATGGTGCTGGCGGCGCTCGCGCTCGCCGTTTCCTGCGCATGCGTGGATATCAAGCCCGGAATCGATCCCGGCGTCACTCCGGAGCCGACAGCCGTGCCTTCGCATGACGCGGAGACGACTCCGGCGCCGACGGAGGACGCTTCGGCGACCCGCCCCGCGGAGACGGAGCAGGCGGGGGAGGCCTCGGATCTGATGGGCAACATAATCTCCGGGCCGGAGCACTACACGCGTTATCTGCGCTTCGAGAACATCCTCATATATGAGGAGGACGATGATACCTTCCTCGACGCCGTGATCGTCAACAGCTACGGCGCGCCTATCTCCTGCGCGGTGGACGTCGTTTTCGACGACGACGAGGGCAACGAGATCGCGAGGGCGCGTCTCCAGACCCGCGACGGCAACTATCTTCTGGTGCTGGAGCCGGGGGACAACATTGTGCTGGCGAGGATACTGACCGACATGACCCTGACCGATCGCGAGTACCGCTTCGAATACGACAAGGAGACGGAGGTCCGCCCGATATCGACGGACGACTGATAAGGATAAAAAAACGCCTTCCATGATGATCATGGAAGGCGTTTTTGTCGTCCGTCAGAAGAGCTCGACCTCGAACCTGTCGAAGTCCACGGGCTCCATGAAATCAGCGGGATAGAACACGGTGTGCCCGAACACGTTGAGATCCCGCGTGTGCTTTGAAAGAATCACCGGCCGTCCGAGGTTCAGAAGATGGCAGAGCTTAGCGAACGGCTCGCTCCAGTCCTCGATCTCGGAGGCGGACTTGACCTGCACGGTGATGGTCTTGCTCGAGGTTATGCGGTTGTCCTTTTTTATCCTGCCCCAGATCTTCATGAATCGCTCCCGATCATTTGCCGAATACGACGGTCCTTGCGAGGTCGGGCTTGTTTGTGATAATGCTCGTAACGCCCATCTTCGAAAGCTGGTCGATCTTCTCCGCGTCGTCGACGGTCCAGACGTTGGTCTCGATGCCGAGCTTGCCGCACTCCGCCGCCATGTTCGGCGTGTTGGCGAGGGTGATGAAATGCGGGTGCAGGCACGCGGCCTTAAGACTTCTCGCGTAGTCCCACGGGGAGACAATCATGCTCATATAAAGCAGGCCGACCTTCGCGGAGGGACGCGCGCGCAGCATCTCGCAGACGGTGTAATGGTTGAAGGAGGAGTAGATTATCCTGCCGTTCATGCCCATTGCGTCCTCAAGGGCGAGGAGCTTGCCGCAGATATCGGGATAGACGATTATGTCCGTCTTGATCTCAACGTTGATGATCTTTTCCGTGCCGCGGAACAGGGAGTAGACCTCCGCAAGCGTCGGTATGGAGGCGCCGGCATAGCCCTCCTTCCCGCAGGAGGCGTCGAACGCTTTAAGCTCCTGCAGCGTGTAGTCCTTTATGAATCCGGTCGCGTTGGTCGTGCGGTCGACGCGCTCGTCGTGCATGACTATAAGCTCGCCGTCCTTCGAAAGATGGACGTCCAGCTCGACTCCGTCGGCCTCCTGCTCCAGCGCGAGCTGGAAGGCGGGCATTGTGTTCTCCGGCGCGTAGGCCGATGCGCCCCTGTGGGCAAGTATCCTCGAACCCATATCAAAGCTCCTTTTCCTGTTCTTTATCGGTTATCAGCCCGCGCTCGCGCATTATCGCGAGTACGCTTCGGGCGATGCTGTCGGGGGTGCGCATGCGGCTGCCCGACATGCAGTTTATTATGCTGATATCGTCGTAGCGCTCGGCGGCGCGGACGTACATGTTTCGCGCGCGCTCCTGTATGCCGAGGCTGCTCTCGTACACGTCGCGGCCGTCGCCCACGTAATCGCGGAAGCCCTTGCTGTCGACGTTGATGCCCGCCCTTTCGGCGGCGACGTCGAAGAAGAGATTGAGAGCGGGGCGGGGCAGGCCGAAGTGCCCGTATTCGAGATCGAATACCCAGTCGATAATGTCCGGCTTGCCGAGGTCGCGGTCGCGTATGCTCTGATAGACGGCGTTCGAAAGCACGTAGCGGTTGATTATCAGGAAATCGTATTCGCCGTCCTGCCAGCCGCGGAACGCCTCCCAGCGGTCGAGCGCGAACCAGAGCGCCATGCTCTTCTGATCGACGTCGGTGGCGGCGACGCCCTCCTCGCCGGAGAGGAGACGGCCCACCTGCCTGCCGAAGAACGCCTCGTAATCGGGGAAGGAGCGCGTGTCGACGCTGTAGCCCAGCGCGCGCAGGTTCTCGCAGAGCCTGTTGAACTGGACGGTCTTGCCGCTGCCGTCAATGCCCTCTATGGTAATAATCTTTGTCTTCATAAACTCCTCTTTCTCAGGCGGCGTCACAGCAGCTTTTTCAGCTGGCCGAGATCCGCCTCGTCAAGATACGCCTTTATTCGCGTGCCCTCGTCCGTGTGCTCCTCCGAGATCACGGTGCCGGACCTGTAGATGAAGTTCATCGCCTCGTAACGGCTGTACGGGATCAGCAGATCCACCTCGCGCCGGCCGGCGTTCAGCGTCTCTTCGGCCGCCGTGAGCAGCGCCTGGAGCCCGCTGCCGTTCTTCGCGCTGATGAACACCCGCTTTCTGTCCCCCGCGACGATATGCCCGGGCGGGTCTCCTTCCAGCAGATCGCATTTGTTGAAGACGTCTATCCGCGGAGTGGAGGCCGCGCCGAGGTCGGCCAATACCTCCTCGACGACGCGCATCTGCGTCTCGTGCGTGGGGGAGGATATGTCGATCACGTGCAGTATCAGATCCGCGCGGGTGACCTCCTCCAGCGTGGAGCGGAAGGCGTTCACGAGCTCGTGCGGGAGCTTGTTTATGAACCCGACCGTGTCGCTCAGTATCGCGTCCGTGCCCGCGGGCAGCTTTATCTGCCGCACAACGGGATCGAGCGTCGCAAACAGCTTGTCCTCGGCGAGCACTCCCGCGTCGGTGAGCGTGTTCAGCAGCGTGCTCTTGCCCGCGTTGGTGTAGCCGACAAGCGCGACAAGGGGAGTTCCTCCGCCGCGCCGCCCGTCGGAGCGGAGCTCGCGCTGACGCGTGACGTCCTTCAGCTCCTCCTCGAGCTCGTATATGCGGCGCCTTATGCGCCTGCGGTCGATCTCCAGCTTCTTTTCGCCGGGGCCCCTCGTGCCAATGCCGCCGCCGAGGCGGGAAAGCGCCTGGCCCTGACCCAAAAGGCGGGGGAGGCGGTATTTGAGCTGTGCCAGCTCGACCTGCAGCTTGCCCTCGCGGCTCTGCGCGCGGGAAGCGAAAATATCGAGTATCAGCGTCGTCCTGTCGATGACCGCGGCGCCGAGTATCTCCTCAAGGTTCCTTTGCTGTATTGCGGAAAGCTCGTCGTCGAATATGAATATGTCGGCTTCGAGCTCGCTCCCCTTGAGCGAGAGCTCCTCGGCCTTGCCGCTGCCTATGTAGGTAGCGTTGTCTATCGCGCGTTTTTTGAGCCTTATAGTGCCGACGACCTCCGCGCCCGCGGTCTTCGCAAGCTCCGCGAGCTCGCCCACGGGATCGTAGCCGGAGTCGCCCTCGAATCCGACGAGCACGGCCCTTTCGGCTTCCGCCTCGCGGACGGTCTTCGTGACGGAGCGGAAACGGTCGTCCGAAATGAATATCTCGTTTATGAGCGCGGCGTTAGGAAGCTTCCAGGGGCGGAGCGGGCCGTATATCAGCGCCTCGCGGCCGCCGCCCTCGGTCTCATCGCCTATGAACGCGGCGTAAAGCTGCGTGGGCCTGCCGTCCGCAACGCCCACAGCGGCCATCGAATCGAGCTGCATGGAGCGCAGCGTGCCCAGATCAACGCCGGACAGCCGCCCGTCACCGTTGGGATGGGTGTGCAGGCATCTCACGCCGCAGAGCCGATCCTCGTTCCTGACGAGGCGCATGGACGGCATGCTGACCTTGTCGCCGCTGCCAACGGAGACGTCCGCGATATGCCCGTCGCGCGCGATATAGACGGAGATCTCACGGTTTATTTCGCCCGTGAGCTCCGCCATAAGGGCGATGAGCTCGTATGAGGCAAACTCCTTTTGCCCCATCCTCATATCGTACAGCGAGCGTATGCGCTCCACTGTAGCGGCGCGAACGCCGTTCAGACTTCCGTTGACCTTCTGTGCCATGTTTCTTCCTTTGCTGTTTCGGCTCTACCCTTTATTATAACGCCTGTCGGAGCTTTTTTCAAACATTTTATAAAGCCGCACCTCCCGCGCGGCCTCGCCCGAAAGGAGTATCAGCGCGACGAGGTTGGGCAGCGCCATGAGGTAGGTCAGCGCCTCGCCTATGCGCCACGCCCGTCCCATGCCGACGACCGCGCCGATGGGTATCGCGGCGAGGTATGCCGCCCGGTAATACGCCGTGCTCCGGCGGCCGAAGAGCCGCTTCGCACAGCGCTCGCCGTAGAGCGACCATCCCGTGAGCGAGGTGAAGGCGAAGAGCAGCGCAGCCGCTGAGAGGAACGGCGCGGCTGCACGCCCGAATACAGCTGAGAAGGCGGAAAGCGCGAGCGCCGTGCCGGAGACGAGCCCCGTTTCGAGCGGCACGCCGGAGGTGAGTATCACCAGCGCGGTCATGCTGCACATGACCATCGTATCCGCGAACACCTCGAATATGCCCAGCAGCCCCTGCCGGACGGGATCAGTCTCGGCGGAGCCCGCATGCGCCATGGGCGACGAGCCGACGCCCGCCTCGTTGGAATAGACCCCGCGCGCGGTGCCCACCGACAGCGCCTTTTTGAACGAGATCCCGCATACGCCGCCCGCGATCCCGCGCGCGCCGAACGCGGACGAGACTATCTCGCCCAAGGCGCGCGTCAGCCGCCCGCGGAAGACGATGATCACTGCGAGCGACGCTGATATGTAAAGCGCCGCCATGAAAGGCACTGCGCGCTCCGAAAATCGGCCTATGCGCTTTGCGCCGCCCGTGATGACCGCGCCAGTCAGCGCCGCCGCGGCGACGCCCGAGAAGGCGAGCACCGCCCGTCTCGAAAGGCCGGTGCCGGATACGAGATCCCACACCGAGAGCGCTATCGTATTCGACTGCACGAGCGCAGTGCCGACTACGGCCGCCGCGCACCCGAACAGCGCGAAGGCGTCGGCGAGGGGACGAGCTATCCTGCCGAGGCCTCTTTCGATGTACAGTATCGGCCCTCCCTCCGGCGGGGAAACGCGCGTGTCGCGGTATTTCATCGCGAGTATTATCTCGGCCGCCTTGGTCGCCATACCGAAAAGCGCCGCCGCCCACATCCAAAACACCGCGCCGGGCCCTCCTGCGGCGATCGCGCCTGCGACGCCCGCGATGTTCGCCGTGCCTATGGAGGAGCCCAAAGCCGTCGCCGTCGCCTGGAACGGGGAAACGCCGTCCCTGCCGTCTCCGCGGCGGAATGCGGAGGCGATCGCCTTCCCCAGATGGGTGAACTGAAAAAAGCGGAGCCTGACCGTGAGGTAAAGCCCCGTGAAAAGGATGATGAATGCCATAAGGCAGGATACGCTCATGCCGTATCATATTCGGCGGCAGCGCGGGAAATGAAAAAGCGGGAGCCGAAGCTCCCGCTGCAAAGCATGATGTCACGAGCTGTGGACCTCCATGCGCGGAAGGGCGGTGGAGATGCCGCGCTCCATGAGCGCGCGCCTGCCCTCGTCGAGCACGGAGTAGTAGACGCTCCAGTAATCGGCGGTTCTGCACCAGACCCTGACGTGATATTTGGCGCAGCCGTCGCCAAAGGAATCGAGCCGCACCTCGACGGGCCTGTCGGGAAGGCGCTTCCTCTGCCGCTCGGCGACCTCGCGGAGTATCGAAACGACCTCCTCACTGCTGACGGCGGGATCTACGGGGAACATCTGATCCGCGCGCCTCGTGTCGAACTGCGTTGCGTTTACCATGCTGGAGTTTGAGAGCGCGGCGTTGGGCAGCACGACGCGGCGGTTGTCGATGGTCGTGAGCTTGGTCGCGAAGAGGCCTATCTCGTCGACGGTGCCGTCGTAGCCGTTGGCGGAAATGTAGTCTCCGACGTGGAAGGGCTTGAATATGACGAGCATGAGACCGCCGGCGAGGTTGGAAAGACTGCCCTGCAGGGCGAGGCCTATCGCGACGCCGCAGCTCGCGATAATGGCGACGACCGAGGCCATGGGCACGCCCATTATGGCGACGGCGGTGATGATGACAATAGCGTAGAGAAGTCCCTTAAGGGCGCTTTGGACAAAGCCGCGCACGTCCTTGTCGATCCTGCCGAACCAGCGGGAGCGGGTCATGAGCTTGACAGCGAGGCGTACGAGCCAGCAGCCTATTATGAGTACGAGCACTGCGCCTATGAGCTTGAAGCCGTAGCGCACGCAGAAATCGCGTATCGCGGAGAGCACTGCGCTTACGCCCTCCTGAGCGTCCGCGGTGAGAAACAGGGGCATTTGTTAGTCCTCCTTTTTGCTGTTTACGCTATTATATCACATTTGCGTCGATGTTCAACTTGAACAACGGCGCGCGCTCGTGTATAATCCAAGGCATGGAACACATACTGTCGAGCCGGAGCGGGGACGGCTGGGTCAACCTCGCGACAGACGAATATCTGCTTGAGCGGTACCGCCGGGGCGAAATGGACGGCGTTACGCTCTATTTCTACGTCAATTCCAACGCGGTAATAATAGGAAGGAACCAGAACGCCTGGCGCGAATGCGACGCCCGCGCCATGGAGGAGGACGGGGTACAGCTCGTCCGCCGCCATACGGGCGGGGGAGCCGTGTATCACGACGGCGGCAACCTCAATTTCTCCTTCATAACCGACGAGAGGCATTACGATAAGGAGCGCTTCAACAGGGTCATACTCGCCGCGCTCAAAAAGGCGGGGGTGGAGGCGGAGGTCTCCGGCCGCAACGACTTCACGGCGAACGGCCGCAAGTTTTCCGGCTGCGCCTACGGCCTTATGGGCCCCGCCCGCGCCATGCACGGGACGCTGCTCGTCTCGACGGACATGACGCGGCTGTCGCGCTATCTCGTGCCGTCCAAGCGCAAGCTCGCCGCGAAGGGCATTTCGAGCGTCCGCGCGAGGGTCGTCAACCTCTCGGAGCTTGCGCCCGTCACGGTAGAGGACATGCGCCGCTGCGTCACGGAGGCGTTCACGGAGGAGTTCGGCGAATGCGAAGAGCTGATCATACCCGATGACGGGATCAAAGAGATAGAGCGGCTGACGCAGCGGAATCGCTCGTGGGAGTGGCGCATGGGGCGCACGCCCGCTTTCGACCACAGGATAGAGGGGCGGTTCTCGTTCGGCGAGCTCGAGCTGCTATTGAAGCTCAGGAACGGCCGCGTCGCGGAGGCGGAGGTCTTCACAGACGCGCTCGATACGGGGCTTGCCGAAAGGATCGCGGCGCTAGTAAAGGGGAAACGGTTCGATACTGCGGAGCTCTGCGCTGCTCTGGCCGCGGGCGGCCCGGAGGGAAAGGAGCTCGCGGAACACATTATTACGGAGGAAAACGGGAAAATGACCCGGGAAGAGATGGTAAGCATCGCCGCGGAGGCGAGAAGGGAGCTGCACGGGCTCGCCGAGCGCTCGCTCGGGGAGACGCGCACGAAGGCGTATCTCATGCGCTTTTTGGCGGAGCGCACTTCCCTGCGCATAGTCGATAAGGGCGCGTGGTTCTACGCCGTCCACGACGAGGGCGCAAAGTCTTCCACCGCAGTCAGGGCCGATTTCGACGCGGTCCCCGTAGGCGGGGGAGCCGAGCACCGCTGCGGCCACGACGGACACTCCGCCGCGCTGCTGCTGCTCGCGCTCATGCTCGAGGGCAGGACCGTCGGCAGGAACGTCGTGCTCCTCTTCCAGCATGCGGAGGAGATAGGCGCGGGGGCGAAGGAGTGCTGCGCGCTCTTCAGCGATGAGCGCGTCGACGAGATAGTCGGCCTGCACAATATCCCCGGCGAGCCGATGGGCACAGTGCTGCTGAAGCGCGGCTGCTTCGCCTGCGCTTCCTGCGGGGCGGAGATACGCATGACTGGCAGCCCGACCCACGCGGCGTATCCGGAAAACGGCGTGAATCCCACGGCCGCGCTCTGCCGGCTTGCGCTGAAGCTGCCGGAGCTCGCAGAGGAGACGGAGCGGAAGCACTCCCGCATGACGCTGACGACGGTCGTCGGCATGGATATCGGCGCGCGCGCGTTCGGCGTTGCCGCGTCGGACGGTCGGCTGATGGCTACTCTGCGTTCGGAAAGCACCGCGGCGCTCGACGAGCTCGTATCCCGCATAGAGATCGAGGCGGCGGGGGAGGCGGAGGCGAACGGACTTTCGGCCGAAACAAAGCTTTGCGACGTGTTCCCCGCGACGGAGAACGATCCCGCGCTCGTCGAGAGCATGGAGCGCGCGTGCATCGCCGCGAACCTTCCTTATAAATATCTTGACGCGCCGTTCCGCTGGTCGGAGGATTTCGGCGAATACGGAGCATACGCGCCCGCGCTGTTCTTCGGCCTCGGCTCGGGTGAGGATACCGCGCCCCTTCACACGGAGGGATACGAGTACCCCGACGAGCTCCTGCCGCGCGCCGCGGATGCGTTTATGTGCTTCATAACGAGGGAAAACGCGGAATAATATATCTTTATTCCCCCTTGACAGAGCGGCAAAAATCTGTATAATAGTCTTTGTCGCTGACGAAGCGGCAAAAACCGAATAAGCCTGGTTGGTCTAGTGGCCTAGGACGCTGCCCTCTCACGGCGGTAACAGGGGTTCGACTCCCCTACCAGGTACCAACAAAAAGCACTTGCAAAAGCAAGTGCTTTTTGTTGGTCTAATGACGGGAGTCGAACCCCGAAAGGGCGGGCGCCGTTAAGAAAAAGCCAATGGCTTGGCTTTTTAAGGCGAACGCCGCGGCAGAAAGCGTCATGCGCTGCCGCGGAAAACTCCCCTACCAGGTACCACAAAAAAGCATCTGCCATCGGCAGATGCTTTTTTGTCGCACCTGGCATGATCGGGGAGTCGAACCCCGGCAGCCGCGGCGAAACCACTCCGATCATCCGGTTATCCGCGTTCACCCACGGCCGTTACGCCTGCCGGCGGAGCCGCTTCAAATGCCGTCTGCGGCCGTGTTGCTTCGCTCCGTTTCTAACACCGTTCACCGCTTCGACCCCGCGATCGTATACCGCATACTGTTTTTCAAAATATATAATTCCCGCTTCGTTTTTCGAACGCCCATTCTGGATACACTCTCAAAACCCTTTGAAATCAATGGATTTTTTGACTTGAATACAGGCCGATACAGCGGCTCCGATGGGTGCTTCGTTTTATTTTTTTAATGAAAAAATATAAAAAAGACTATGGACATTAAAAAGGAATGATGATACAATATACCCGTGTAAATGGGATTTTAGGCGCGTGTCGCCTGCCGCGCATACGGGGCGCGGCGCACGGCGCCGCCCAGTCAAGTTTACAGAAAAATCATTTCAGGAGGAAAAAACCTATGACAAAGAGAATCGTCGGTATTCTCATAGCTGTCCTTATGGTGATGGCCCTCATCCCCATGAGCGTGTTTGCGGCTGATGCCACCAGGTCCGGCGAAGTCGTCAGACCCGAAAAGGCCGTAACAGGTAAGGAAGTAGCTGTGTCCTACGATTTCGAGACTGCGCCCACCGACTGGACGTTTATCGATGACGACGGCGACGGCTACAACTGGGATTATCAGGTCGACTACAGCGAGACCCCCCATATGACCGCATATGAGGGCGAAGGCCTGATCTTCTCCGCTTCCTATGACAATGACTCCGGCACCGCGCTGACTCCCGATAACTGGGCGATCACCCCCGCTATCGCGGTTCCCGCGGACGCTACTACCTTCTCCTTCTGGGTAGCGGGTCAGGATGCCAGCTATGCGGCTGAGCATTACGCCGTGTATGCCGGCACCAGCGCCGCGATCGCGGACATGGTCGAGATCATGCCCGAGTCCGTTGCCACCGGCACCTACACTCAGAAGACCATCGACATAACCGAATACGCCGGCCAGACCGTGTACTTCGCGATCCGCCACTTCAACGTAACGGATATGTTCTTCCTCAACATCGACCTCGTTGAGATCGCGAACGATCCTCTGCCCGAGCCCCCCGCTCCCGTATCGGATCTTGTAGTCGGTTACTACTTCGAGTCCGATGATGAGATCGCCGATTTCACCATCATCAACAACGACTCCTACAACTACACCTGGGAGCGTTATGAGAGTGAGACTCAGGCTTACGAAGGCGTCGGCTTCATGCGCGTCCATTATCAGACCGAGGCGAACGACTGGCTGATCGCTCCCGCTTTCGAGGTACCTCTCCTCAACGCCCGCGTCAGCTTCTGGGCCGCTGCTTATGCCTCCAGCTATCCCGAGACCTTCAACGTATACGTAGGTTCCGAAGCCACCGTTGAGGGCATGACCCAGCTCGGCGAGACTGTGACCACCAGCGGCACCGCTTACGTGCAGTACGAGTATGACCTCTCCGAGTATGCCGGCGAGACCATCTACTTCGCGATCCAGTGCACCAGCCTTGATGCGTTCTATCTCTTCGTGGATAACCTCGAGTTCTTCGGCAGCAACGAAGAGCCTCTGAACGATCTCGACCGCGCTCTGAACGTTGAGGGCGGCAGCATCCACTTCGAGAACGACGCGACCTACCCCTGGACGATCGAGACCGAGGGCAACCGTGAGTATGCCAAGTCCGGCAACGCGGGTGTTGCTTCCTCCACCTCCACGATCACCGCTACCGTCACCGTTGACGAGGACGGCATCGTGCAGTTCGATTACAAGGCCTGGGGCGAAGGCTCCAGCGACTCCTATGACTGGGATAAGTGCCGCTTCGCCATCGACGGCAACGTCCAGATGGACTACGGCGCACATGATAACGATTGGGAGACCATTGCCTACGCTATCACCGCCGGCACTCATACCCTGACCTGGACTTACAAGAAGGACGGCTCCGTCAACCCCACCGGCGACTACTTCGCGGTAGATAACGTCTATGTAGGCGAGCCCGTAGCTGTTGAGTCCATCACCTGCACCGAATCCCTCGAGGTCCCCGTAAACCGCACCGCTCAGATCGAGTGGGAGGTTCTCCCCGAGGCAGCCTTCAACAAGGAAGTCACCATCACCGTTGATGATACCTCCATCGCGACCGTTAATGAGAACGGCGTCGTGACCGGTGTTGCCGAGGGCGAGACCTTCGTCACCATCGCCTCCGTCGAGGATCCCTCGATCTACGCCGTCTGCGAAGTCACCGTTGTCGACACCGGCCTGACCATGGCTACCATCTATGCGATGTGCTGCTATGACCTCGGCGGTTCCTACACCGATAACTGGGGCACCTTCAGCGACGTCAACCCCGCCGTGTTCACCCCTCTGTGCACCAGCCCCGAGGCCTATGCTGCGGCTTATGCTTACGGCACCGTTTACGGCTACACCACCAACGGCGACTTCTTCACCGCTCCTGTTGACAATCTCCAGAACATGACCACCTTCGCCGGCATGTATACCGCCAACACGATGACCTCCATGACCTTCGATTACACCCGCGGCTGCCTCTTCGGCGTTGCCACCGGTGACAACGACGATCTGCTCGTTGCTATCGATCCGTCCTCCGGTACGGTCACTGAGATCGGCGCCTTCAACGTACATCCCTTCGGCCTCTGCGTCGATGAGGAAGGCACCGGCTACGGCGTTGATCAGAACGGCACCCTCTACACCATCGATCTTGACACCGCTGCCATGACCGCGGTCGGCAGCACCGGCGTCACCTGCGGCTATGTCCAGGATATCTGCTACGACTTCAACTCCGGCGATATCTACTGGGGCCAGATCCTTGACGCTGATAACGCTTCTCTCTACCGCATCAACAAGGCCACCGGCTCTGCTGAGGACCTCGGCATGGTCGGCGGTTCCGGCATGGAGCTTGTCGGTATGTTCATCATCCCCGACGAGGAGCCCCAGCCCGCTGATGATGTTCCCGTAGAGTCCATCACCATCACCCCCGAAGAGGCTGACGTCCGCGTCGGCGAGACCGTCCAGTTCACCGCTCTCGTACGTCCCTTCAACGCTTCCAACAAGAACGTTGAGTGGGAGATCGAGGATGAGAACATCGCGGTCGTCGACCAGAACGGTCTCGTAATGGGCGTTGCCGTCGGTACCACGATGGTCTTCGCGACCACCGAGGACGGCGACTTCACCGCTTATGCGATCGTCAACGTACTGCCCAGCATGGGTGAGAATGTTGCCGGCTTCTTCTTCGAGACCGATCCCGCTGCCGAAGGCTGGACCTTCGTCGATCAGGACGGCGACGGCAACAACTGGATCTGGGCGAATGACGGCCAGTTCAACACCTATGAGGGCATGGGTATGATCTACTCCCAGTCCTACATCAACTACGTCGGTGCTCTCACTCCCGATAACTGGGCCATCAGCCCCGCTATCGAGGCGCCCGCCGGCTTCGTGACCGTATCGCTCTACGCTGTCGGTCAGGATCCCAGCTACGCTGCCGAGCACTTCGCGATCTATGCCGGTACTTCTCCGGATCCCGCCTCCATGACTCAGATCTCTGATGAGTATGTTGCCGGCGGTGAGTACGCTCAGTACACCGGCACCCTCGCCGACTTCGAGGGCGGCACGCTCTACGTTGCCGTACGTCACTTCAACGTAACCGATATGTTCTACCTCAATGTTGACCAGGTAGAGGTATTCGTCAATTCCGGCGATACGCCTCCCACCCCGCCGCCCACCCAGCCTGTCTGGGGCGACGCTGACGGTGACGGCGATGTCGATTCCGTCGACGTACTGCTCGTAATGCGTTATGTCCAGGGCATCGGTGAGATCGACGAGGAGAACCTGCCTTGGGTCGACGTCAATGGCGACGGCGAGGTCACCATGGCTGACGCTCTGCTCATCCTCCGCAAGACGATGAACATCATCGAGCAGTTCCCCGTTGAGATCGAAGACTAATGCGACATTGCCCGCAAGGGCTGAGAAAGGCCGCCGAAAGGCGGCCTTTTCTTATATTCTTCGAAGCTGTTGAAATCAACGGGTTTTTGCGCTATAATGTATACACCCTATTTAGGAACTATTTGTATGGAGGTACATCATGATACAGTTTGATCTTATCCGTGCTAACGATCCCGTGCTCTGCGATTACATGGAGCAGGAGCTTGCCCGTCAGCGTGACCATCTGGAGCTCATCGCTTCCGAAAACTTCGTTTCGGAGACCGTCATGGCCTGCATGGGCAGCCATCTGACCAACAAGTACGCGGAGGGCTATCCCGGAAAGCGCTACTACGGCGGATGCGAGAAGGTCGATATGGTCGAGGACCTCGCCAGGAACAGGGCGAAGGAGCTCTTCGGCGCCGACCATGCCAACGTACAGCCCCATTCCGGCGCGCAGGCGAACCTCTCCGTCTACTTCGCGCTGCTGAACCCCGGCGATACCATACTCGGCATGAACCTCTCCCACGGCGGCCACCTCACCCACGGCAGCCCCGTAAACATGAGCGGCAAGTATTTCCACTTCGTGCCCTACGGCGTTTCCGAAGTCGACGAGAAGATCGATTATGACGAGCTCGAGAAGCTCGCCGTCGAGAATCAGCCCAAGATGATCGTTGCCGGCGCGAGCGCTTATCCCCGCGCGATCGATTTCGAGCGCATCAGCGAGATCGCGAAGAAGGTCAACGCGATCTTCATGGTCGACATGGCTCACATCGCGGGCCTCGTAGCCGCCGGTCTGCACATGAACCCCGTCCCCTATGCGGACGTCGTTACCTCCACCACCCATAAGACCCTTCGCGGACCCCGCGGC
Source organism: Clostridia bacterium (assembly GCA_017619735.1). Taxonomy (GTDB): domain Bacteria; phylum Bacillota; class Clostridia; order Christensenellales; family CAG-138; genus UBA3857. The sequence continues at coordinate 26,134 of JAFZRT010000002.1, read as the reverse complement.
GGTATGATCCTCTGCAAGGAGCAGTACGCCAAGGCCATCGACAAGGGCATTTTCCCCGGCACGCAGGGCGGCCCCCTCATGCACATCATCGCCGCCAAGGCAGCCTGCTTCGGCGAGGCGCTGAAGCCCGAGTTCAAGGAGTATCAGAAGCAGGTCGTCAAGAACGCCGCCGTCCTCGCGAAGTCCCTTGCGGATAACGGCATGCGCATCGTTTCCGGCGGTACCGACAACCACCTCATGCTCGTCGACCTGACTCCCGTCGGCCGCACCGGCAAGGACGTCGAGCACTGGCTCGACGCGGCGAACATCACCGTCAACAAGAACACCATCCCCAAGGAGACCCTGAGCCCCTTCGTGACCAGCGGCCTCAGGATCGGCACTCCCGCCGTCACCACCCGCGGCTTCAAGGAGGACGAGATGGTCGAGATCGGCGGTCTTATCGCGAAGATAGCCCTTCGCGGCGAGGAAGCCATCCCCGAGGTCAAGGCGGCCGTTATCGAGCTGACCAACAAGCATCCCCTTTACGAATGATCGAATGCGTGAGGGCCGCTCAAACGAGCGGCCTTCGCTTTATCCGGAGGAAGTATGAGAGATAAGCTTTTTAAGCTTCGCATCGCGCTCATCGTGTGCAGCGTACTCTGGCCCGTCATTTACCTCGCGTCGGAATTCATAGCGAAATACCGTGCGCAGGCGGGCTTCCCGATACCCTTCTGCGCGGTCGGCGCTCTCGCCTTCATATTCGCGGCGGTGCTCACCTTCCGCGTCAAAAGGGGAGACACCGACGGCTTCACGAAGGCCGATTCGGTATTCTCCGGCGCGCTGTTCCTGTTGACCGTGATCGCGAGCGTGTTCCACCACAGCATACCCGGCATGGTTTTCTCCTGGATTGCGATCATCGCCTCGTTCGTCATGTTCCTCAGGACGGCGTCCTCCTTCTGGGGGCGGGTGATAGTCTCCGCCGTCGCCGTGCCTCTCGTATTCTATTTTGCGATATTCGGCATGTCGATCAGCGCCGACGCCCTCGACGACGAGACAGTCGCCTCCGTTCCCTCGCCCGACGTTGAAAGGGTCGCCGTCGTCACCGACGAACACACGGACTTCCTCGGCGGGCTCGTGGAGGTCACGGTCGAGAGGCCGAAGAACGTCGTGGATCTCGGCGTGCTGCGTTTCACCCCGATAAAGGATCTGACCGCGATCTGGTGCCATAAGCGTTCCTTACTCGAGGATGAGAACGGGCAGGTGAAGTACCCCGCCGTGGAGTGGCAGGGGAACGGCGTGCTGCTCATCGACGGAGAACCCTTCGATATCGAATGACAGCTTCACAGAGGGCCGACACGGCCCTTTTTTTGTTTCGGTCTATTGAGCAAACGCGGGTTTTGCGGTATAATGATCACAAATAATAAGAGAGGGCCTGCTGACAATGAGAAGAGTTTTGGCGATAATCGGAGTCGTGCTTGCGCTGGGGGGATTCGTGCTCCTCGCGCTTTCCATCCTGCTTAAGATCCATTTCATAATACCCGTATGTATGATACTGGCGTCGTTCCTGATACTCACGTACATCAAGCGCATGCCGGACGAAGGTGCGGCAAAGGACGAGCCGCAGACGCGCCCGGAGGAGGACGGCGATGGCAGATAAGGTCAAAAAACCCGGCGTGATCCGCCGCTTCATCAGCTATTACCGCGGGCATCTGCCCCTTTTCGGGCTCGATATGCTCTGCGCGCTCGTGATCTCCGGCGTCGACGTCGTGTATCCGCTCATGGCGAGGGGCGCCCTCGACAGGTACATCGCCCCCGGCGCGGAGAACCTGCGCCCGTTCATTATACTCATGGCCGCGGCGATCGTCATGCACATCGTCAGGGCCGCCTGCAGCTACATAGTCACGTATTACGGGCACGTGCTCGGCGTCTATATTGAGGCCGACATGAGGCACGACGTTTTCTCCCATCTGCAGGAGCTCGGATTCTCGTTCTATGACCGCTCGAGGACGGGCAAGCTTATGGCAAGATGCACCACGGATCTTTTCGACGTGGTGGAGCTCGCGCATCACGGCCCGGAGGATCTGTTCATATCGTTCCTCACTTTCGTCGGCTCGTTTATAGCCATGGCGACCATCAACTGGAAGCTCGCGCTAATGCTCATGGCGACGGTGCCGCTCATGCTCGCTTTCGTCATGTACCTGAGGAAACGGCTCAATCTGACCTCCCGCAAGGTCAAGGAGAGCGTCGCGGGCATAAACGCCGACATCGAATCCGCCATATCCGGCGCGAGGGTCGCAAAGGCCTTCACGAACGAGGAATACGAGATCGAGAAATTCGACAACGGCAACAAGCGCTATATCCACGCCAAATCCATGAACTACAAGGCCATGGGCCAGTTCATGTGCGGCATGGAGTTCTTCACGACAATACTCAAGGTGCTCGTACTGGGCTTCGCTGGGCTGCTCATAATCCTCAAAAGGGGAGAAATGACCGCCAACGATCTGTTCGTGTTCCTGCTCTATATCACCTCGTTCACCACGCCCATAAGGAAGCTCGCGATGTTCATGGAGCAGTACACCGCGGGCATGGCCGGTTTCCGCCGCTTTGTCGAGATAATGGACACCGAGCCCGCGATATTCGACAGCGAGAACGCGGTCGAGCTCAAGGACGTGCGCGGCGATATCGTGTTCAGCGGCGTCTCCTTCGCCTATGACGGCGGCAGGCACGTGCTGCAGGATATCAGTCTCACCGTGCCGCACGGCCGCACCGTGGCGCTCGTAGGCCCCTCCGGCGGCGGCAAGACCACGCTCTGCCACCTCATTCCGCGCTTCTACGACGTGCAGGAGGGCAGCATCACCGTCGACGGGCACGACGTAAGGGACGTGACGCTGCGCTCGCTGCGCGGCAATATAGGCATCGTGCAGCAGGACGTGTTCCTCTTTGCCGCGTCGATACGCGACAACATCCGCTACGGGCGGCTCGACGCGACCGATGAGGAGATCATCGCGGCGGCAAAGGCGGCGGAGATACACGACGACATTATGAAGATGCCCGACGGCTACGACACGGTGGTCGGCGAAAGGGGCATAACCCTCTCCGGCGGACAGAAGCAGAGGGTATCCATCGCAAGGATATTCCTCAAGAACCCGCCCATACTGATACTCGACGAGGCCACCAGCGCGCTGGATTCCGCCACCGAGGCGAAGATCACGGGCGCGCTCGAACGCCTATCGGAGGGGCGCACGACGCTCGTGATAGCGCACCGCCTCTCGACCGTCCGCAACGCCGACGAGATAATCGTTATCGACGAATCGGGCATACTGGAGCGCGGCAGTCATGACGAGCTCATGGCCGCCAACGGAGCGTACAAGCTCCTGCACGACGCGCAGAACCTGCTCTACGGCACGCATTGAAGGAGGCCAACATGCAGCACGAGATAACGAGCCCCGCGCCGCTCTTGAAGGACGACGGCTCCCTGTACGAGGCGGGCTACGCGAAGTACCCGATACTCGTCTACGACCGCTCGGCGATAAAGGCGGGGCGCATGCGCATCAAGGAATGGGATTATTACCTCATTTACAACGATCGCTACGCTGTCGCGCTTACCGCCGACGACAACTCCTATATGGGCATGATGAGCGTATCGTTCATCGACTTCGGGCGTGCGGAGGAGGTGACGAAGAGCGTCATAATCCCGCTGACGAACGGGCGGATCAGGCTCCCCGCGTCCTCCGATTCGGGAGATATTGTGTATTCGAGCCGAAAGGTAAAGCTCTCCTTCACCCATGAGGAGGGCGGCAGACGCCTGCGGGTGCTTTTCAGACGCTTCAAGGGCAAAAACGACTTCGAATGCGACTTCCTTCTGACGGACGAGCCGCGCGATTCAATGGTGATCGCGACGCCATTCCCCGAAAAGAAGACCGCGTTCTACTACAATCAAAAGATAATCGCCATGCGCGCCTCGGGCACGGTGTATCACGACGGCAAAAAGTACAAGTTCACCCCGGGCAATTCGTTCGGCCTGCTCGACTGGGGCAGGGGCGTGTGGACCTACGACAACACCTGGTACTGGAGCGCCGCGCAGGGCAGCGTCGGCGGGCACACATTCGGCTTCAACCTCGGTTACGGCTTCGGCGATACGGAGGCGGCGTCCGAAAACATGCTCTTCGTCGACGGCGCCGCGCACAAGCTCGACCGCGTGACGTTCAACATCCCGAAGGACGAAAACGGGCATGAAAAATACACCGAGCCGTGGACATTCACGTCGTCGGACGGTCGGCTGGAGCTCGATTTCGTTCCCATTATCGACCGCAAGAGCAGGATATCGCTCGGCGTCATTATGAGCGATCAGCATCAGGTGTTCGGCCGCTTCTCCGGCCGAGTGATACTGGACGACGGCGGCGAGCTCACGATAAAGGATCTCACCGGATTTGCGGAAAAAGTCCGCAACAAATGGTAATTTCAACCCACGAAAGGATAACGGATATGGACAAAATGCTTTCCGAACTCAAGAAACTGATCTCCATCGACAGCCCCACCGGCTTCACGAGGACTGCCGCAGACTACACGGTCGAACGGCTGAGGGAGCTCGGCTATTCGCCCGAGAAGACCAATAAGGGCTGCGTGCTCTGCTGCCTCGGCGGCGAGGGCGATCCCGTTGTGTTCGCGGCGCATCTCGACACCCTCGGCGCAATGGTCGCGGAGGTCAAGGGCAACGGACGCCTGCGCCTGACCCGCATAGGCGGCATGAACGCCAACAACGCCGAGTGCGAGAACGCGAAGGTCTTCACCCGCGGCGGCCGCGTTTACGAGGGCTGCTTCCAGATGAACGACCCCAGCGTGCACGTCAACGGCGATTACTCCGACCAGAAACGAAACTGGGACAGCATGGAGCTCGTGCTGGACGAGTTCGTTTCCTCAAGGGACGATACCGAAAAGCTCGGCATCGCCACGGGCGACTACGTCTGCTTCGATCCGCGCTTCCGCGTGACCGAGACCGGCTTCATAAAGAGCCGCTTCCTCGACGACAAGCTGAGCGTCGCGATTCTGCTCGACTTCGCAAGACGCATCAAGGAGCAGGGCCTGAAGCTCCGCCGCAAGGTCTATATCTACGTCACCGTATTCGAGGAGGTCGGCCACGGCTGCTCCTCCGGCCTGCCCGCCGACGCGAAGGACATCATCAGCGTCGACATGGGCTGCGTCGGTCAGGGCCTCGCCTGCCGTGAGGAGCAGGTCTCCATCTGCGTCAAGGATTCCGCCGGCCCGTACAACTACGACCTCACGGGCGAGCTCATCGACGCCGCCAAGCGGCTGAAGCTCGACTACGCGCTCGACGTTTACCCGCACTACGGCTCCGACGCGGACGCCGCGCTCGAAGCGGGCTACGATCTGCGCCACGGTCTCATAGGCGCGGGCGTATACGCCTCCCACGGGTACGAGCGCTCCCACGTGAAGGGCGCCGAGAACACTCTTAAGCTCGTTATGGGCATGTGCGTTGAATACTGAAGATGAAAACGCTTATTGAGCTTTACGTAAACGAACAGTTCGACGATCTGCTGGCCGCCATGGTATTCAATCCGAGGAGGACCGTTTTCCTCACGACCGGTATAATGCCCGACAGGTCCGCCAGGGAGAGCGTCGAAAGCTTCATCAAAGCTCAAAACGAAAAGCGCTTCGGCGAAAAGAGCGTGGCCGAGGTCGAGTTCATCAATATCGGCAACCGCTCGGCGGAAAAGCTGTTTGAAAAGCTGGACGAGATAGTCAGAAAATACCCCGATCCCGTGCTCGAGATGACGGGCGGATCCGCTTCCGCGCTCATCGCCGCGCAGCGTTACTGCGACGAGAAGGGCATAAGGGCCTTCTATTTCGACAGCCAGAAGGGCAGGTTCCGCAATATCCGCGGAATGGAGGCGGAGCTTGCCGGTATCGAGTTCCCGAAGATCGACGTAAAGACGCTCGTTTCGATGGGCGGAGGCCTCGTCATGGGCAACAAGCATTCGACTGCACGCCTCTGCGAGAATATCGACTGCGTGCGGAAGCTGCTCGCGATCTACTCCGACAACCTCAATGAGTGGAACTCCTTCTCGGAATATCTGCAGTTCGCCTGCAAGCACTATTACGACGGCGCGACGCAGCTCTTTTTCGCCCCTACGACGCTCATCAGCAACTCCAATATCTTCCTCGCGAACAGGAAGCTCCTGCGCATGCTCGCGGACGCCGGCGCGATATCCGAGTATGTCACCGACACGGAGAACGTGAGCTTCCGCTTTGCGAACGGCTATATAAGGGAGATACTGACCACGGTCGGTATGTGCCTGGAGCTGTTCGTCTATCTCGCGGCGCTCGACAGCGGGTATTTCGACTCCGCCGCGATGAGCGTGGAGCTCGACTGGGACGGCGTGCCGCACGGCAGCTTCAACGACACCACGAACGAGATCGACGTGATACTGACGAGGGGCGTCGCTTCGCGGTTCGTCTCCTGCAAGACGGCGAGGCCCGACACGCGCGATCTCTATGAGATCGGATGGCTCGCAGACAAGTTCGGCGGCAGGAACGCGCGGGCGGTGCTTGCGACGGCCATCGAGCTTTCGGAGGAGTCATGGGCGAACTACATGCGCGCACGCGACATGGGCATGATAGTGATAGAGCGGAGCGACATAATAAAGGGCGCGGCACACGTCGCGGAGCTTTTGAAGGAGCCGCGCTGGCTCGAAGAAAAACCGAAGAAATGATCCGATAACGAACGGGATCCCGGATCCGCCAAAGGGCCGGGATCCTTTTTTGCGCAAACGCGGCGCGCGGCCGGCATATGATAGAGAGGGGCGGCATAACTGGAGCCCGCTCGGGGGTGGATATGAGAAAGAAAACGCAAAAAGGGGCGGATGAGAAAAGGTCGGCGGCGCTTTCGCGCGGGGGAAGGCGGCTTGCGTCGCTCGGCCTTCCAGCGGACGCCGACTGCCGCTTGCCGCAGATCACGCTGACGGGGAAGAGCTACCTGCGCGTGGAGCATCACCTGGGCGTGCTGCAGCTCACGGAATGCCGCGTGCGGCTCTACACGGCGCTGGGCGTGCTCAGGATCGACGGCTCGGGCCTCGCGGCGGCGAGCATGGACGGGGACGTGATGCTGCTCGACGGGTGCATAAGGTCGGTTTCCTTCGAATGAATTTTGTGAAACAAAGGGATTTTTAACAATGAAGCTATGGAAAAACGTATCCGGATATGTTATTATAGATATAATGGGGAAGTATCCGGAAAGACTCGTCAACCGCTGCGCTGGGGAGGGGATACCTCTCTTCGACTGCGAAAAGCTCAGCGGAGCCGTGAGGGCTTCCGTTGCCGCCCGCGATTTTCCGAAGCTCCGTCCCCTTGCAAGGGGCGCTGGCGTGCGGGTGCGCATAGTCTCGCGGCACGGCCTCGTCAGGGCGAGGAGGCAGTTAGGAAATTGCGCGGCGTTTGCGGCATTCCTCTTGCTTGCGGCGGTGCTGACGGCCGCAGCGTCGACCCGGCTCTGGTTCATCGACGTCGATACCGTTTCCGTCCCGGAGGAGGATATCCGCGCGGCGCTTTCGGACCTCGGCGCAGTGCCGGGCGTGCCGAAGAGGAGCATCAGGACCGCGGAGCTGTCCCGCGCGCTTGCGCTCGACACGCGCATAGTCAATGCAAAGGTGAAGCTAGCGGGCGTCGTGCTCACCGTCACCATATCCGGCGCGGACGCCATGCCGGAAAAGGAGGACGGGGAGGAGCCCGCGGACATCGTCGCCGACAGGGACTGCGTGATAACCTATATTTCCGTGATCCGCGGCCGTGCGGAGACTGCGAAGGGCCGCGCGGTGCGGGCGGGCGACGTGCTGATAAGGGGCATACTCCCGGACGTCGCCGAAGGATACGCGGTGCGGGCGGAGGGCGTGATCTACGGAGAGACCGTCTGCCGTGTGAGCGCGACCGCCGCGCCCGTCAGGACGAGCCGCATTCGGAGCGGCCGATGCGAAAAGGCGGTATCCGCGCTGCTGTTCGGCAGGGAGATAATGCTCTTTCCCCCGTTTGAGGATTATGAGCTCGAGCCCGCCGCTTCACGCGTAATGGACGCGGGAGCGCTCCCGCTGACTGTGAGGGAGTACCTGGCTTACGAGCTCGTCACCGCAGAGGTCGAGGACACGCCGGAGGGCACGCGCGAAAGGGCGCGGCTCATGGCGCAGGAGAAGCTGAAGGATGCGCTCCCCGAGACCGCAAGGATACGGTCGATACTCACCGACTGCAGAAGGAACGCAGACGGGAGCGTCACGGCGACGCTGACCGTCACAGCCGTCGAAAGGATCGGCGCGCTGAAAAAGTGAACTGAAATACATTACGGCCAAGGCCGGGAAAGGCGCCCCGCGGGGGCAAAAACCCAATGGAAAACGACATTTTCGAAAGCACGGTACCCGTTGAACAGATGGACGAGCTCATACGGCTCTTCGGCGTGTTCGACGAAAACCTTAAAATAATCGAGGCGGAGACCCAGGCGCATATCTCGTCCGACGCGGACAGCATTAGGATAACCGGCTCCGAGGAGGCGGTCACGGCGGCTTCCGCCGTGATAGAGAAGCTCCTTCAGCTCATACGGCGCGGGGAGAACGTCGACCGCGGCCGCATACGGTACGCCATTGACCTCGCCAAGGAGGGCAACGCGGACCTCATACTGGAGCTTGCGGACGACGTGGTCGCCTTCACCAACAAGGGCAAGCAGATCAAGTGCAAGACCCTCGGCCAGAAGAAGTACGTGCAGGCCCTTAAAAAGCATACCGTGGTTTTCGGCGTCGGCCCTGCCGGCACGGGCAAGACCTACCTCGCCGTCGCGATGGCGGTGCTCGCATATAAGAATAAAGAGGTATCCCGCATCATACTCACCCGTCCCGCGGTCGAGGCGGGGGAGAAGCTGGGCTTCCTGCCGGGCGATCTGCAGAACAAGGTCGACCCGTACCTGAGGCCGCTTTACGACGCGCTCTACGAGTTCCTGGGAACGGAGAACTTCAAGCTCCTCTCGGAACGCGGGGTCATAGAAGTCGCGCCGCTCGCCTACATGCGCGGGCGCACGCTGAATGACGCATACATAATACTCGACGAGGCGCAGAACTGCACCATCGAGCAGATGAAGATGTTCCTCACCCGCTTCGGCGAGGGTTCCCGCGTTGTGGTGACGGGGGACATCACGCAGATAGACCTGCCGCAGGACAGGAAGAGCGGACTCGTGCACGCCATGCACGTGCTCGCGGACGTGGAGGGTATCGCCATGATACGCCTCTCCGCGAGGGACGTCGTAAGGCATGAGATGGTCCAGAGGATCGTCCGCGCCTATGAACAGGCGGCGGCGAGGTCCGCGGCGAAGGACGACCGCTTTAAGGAGGCAAAGCTTGGAGAATAACGGATCGGCCAACGGCTTGATGGAGGAGGCGCAGGGCCTCGTCACGGAGCCGTCTTCCCAAACGGGGGAAAAAGAGCTTACGGAAAGGGATCGTAAGCGTGAAAAGAAAAAGAGGGAGAAGACCATTAAACGGCGCAACAGGCCCGTGAGGAAGCTGCCCCTTGCTTGGGCGCTCATCATACTCGGCCTGACTTTCGCCGCAGCTTCTGCGGTGTTCGTGCTGTTCTTCGTCAACCGCGGACAAGCCGCGCAGGCAGCGGCGGGCGCGGTGCTCGTGCTCCTTATGGGCTTCGGCGCGTTCTCGGTCTACGGAGCGCTCCGGCAGAAGGAGCTCCTTTCGACGCTCCGGCGCACTCTGTTCATCTGCGTGTGCCTGCTCGCGGCGGTGCTCCCGCTGCCCGTCACAATGGGCATAGACTTGGGATTCATGCCGTTCCTGCTCGCGATACTGCTGCTCGTGCTAATGTCGAATGAGAAGGTCGCCATGCTCGCGGCGCTGCCCGTGGCGTGCGCGGCCGCGCTGACCGCCGGCATCCTCGGCGCGGACGACTGCTCGCAGACTGCCGCCGTGCTCACCGTGATAGTGACGAGCCTCACCGCGGTTTTTGCTCTGAATATCAGGAAAACGCGCAGCTCGACCGTTATTGCGGCAGCGCTCGCCGGTATTGCCGGCGTCGTGACGTACTGCGCTGTGATGCTCGCGGGGGGGCAGCTGTATCTGTCCTACTGGCGCACGCTGCTGTGGATACTCGGCAGCTGCATCGCCTGCGGCGTGCTCGCCGTGGGCCTCATGCCCCTCTTCGAGACCGTGTTCGACGTTGCGTCCGACGCGCGCCTCAACGAGCTTTTGAACAACAACAATCCTCTCATTCGCCGCCTCATGACGGAGGCGCCCGGCACATATCACCACTCGCTGCTCGTAGCGTCCCTTGCGGAGGCCGCAGCGGAGGAGGTCGGGGCTAACGCTCTGCTCGTTCGCGTCGCCGCCTGCTATCACGACGTGGGCAAGCTGCGCAGCCCTCTCTGCTTCAAGGAGAACCAGAAGCACGACAGGAACATCCACGACGAGCTCGACCCCTATGAGTCCGCGAAACGCATCATCGCGCATCAGCAGGACGGCGTGACCCTGCTCGAAAAGCACAAGCTCCCGCGCGACGTGATAAGGATCGTCGGAGAGCATCACGGCGACTCGGTCATGGTCTACTTCTACGACAAGGCGAAGCGCATGGCTCCCGAGGGCACGACCGTCGACGAGGAGGCGTTCCGCTACCCCTCCCATAAGCCCAGGTCGAAGGAGAGCGCGATACTCATGCTCGCCGACTGCTGCGAGGCGGCGGTCAGGAGCATGTCCAATCCCACTATGCAGGATATCGAGAACAAGGTGCGCGAGGTCATAACCCATAAATGGGACAAGCGCGGCAGCATGCTGTGGGATTCGCCGCTCACGTTCACAGACATAAAGGCCATCGAAAAGAGCTTTATAAAGACCTTCGCCGCACTTAACCACGAAAGGGTCGAATACCCCGCTCTTGAGGAGATCGACGTAAGATGAGGACGGTCGAGGTTTTTGCAAACGGCGTCCCCGACAGGGAGGACGAACGGCTGGCTGCGGAGCGCGGCTCGCTCGCGGCGCTCATGTATGAGGGCGCGGAGGGCGAGATCTGCATCGAGCTCACGAACGACGGGACCATACACGCGCTCAACCGCGATTTCCGCGGCGTCGACCGCCCGACCGACGTGCTGAGCTTCCCCTCGTTCGAGGGGGAGGAGCTGATATCCGTGCCGGATCAGCACCTCGGCGATATCATGATATCCGTCGAGACGGCGAAAAGGCAGGCGTTCGAGCTCGGCCACAGCACGGAGCGCGAGATAATGTTCCTTGCGATACACGGCACGCTGCACGTGCTGGGATACGATCACATCGACCACTCCGACGAGGAGATAATGACACGAAAACAAAGGGAGATACTTTTGAGGATCGAGGAAGGATTATGAAACAGCTGCACGAATTTGAGATCAAAAAGATGCTGAGACTCGCCGACGAGGCGAGGGAGAAGGCCTACGCGCCGTATTCGAACTTCCGCGTTGGCGCATGCCTCAAGACGGATTCAGGCGCGTATTATCTCGGCTGCAACATCGAAAACGCCGCCTTCACCCCGACGGTCTGCGCCGAGCGCGTCGCGCTGTTCAAGGCCGTTTACGAGGGCGAGCGCAGCTTTGAGGCCATTGCCATAATCTCCGACAGTCTCAATCACACCGCCCCCTGCGGCGTCTGCCGTCAGGCGCTTGCGGAGTTCTGCCTCCCCGATATGCCCGTCATCTGCGCGGACAGGGACGGCAGCTACGAGGTGCACGAGCTGCGCGAGCTGCTGCCCATGGCCTTCACATCGGCCGATATGGAAGACTGACGCATGAAAGATAAGTTCAGATCCGGCTTCGTTACGATCATAGGCTCGCCGAACGTCGGTAAATCGACGCTCATGAACCGCCTTGTGGGACAGAAGATCAGCATAGTCTCCGAGCGCGCGCAGACCACGCGCAGCCGCATCGCGGGCGTGGTGTCGCGCAGGGACTATCAGATAGTCTTCCTCGACACTCCGGGCGTCACCGGGGCGAAGAACCGCCTCGGCGAATACATGCTGAAGGTCGCGTATGAATCGCTGAAGGACGTCGAGTGCATACTCTTCATGCTCGACGCGTCGAAGGGCATACGCGAAATGGACGAGGCGCTCATAAAGAACCTGCGCGAAAGGGCGGGGGATACGCCCGTCGTCGCCGCCGTCAACAAGAGCGATATCTCGACCTTCGACGGCATTGAGACCGTGCGCGAACGGCTCGAGAAGGAGAGCTTCGTAAAGCATATCATCCCCATATCCGCCGAGACCGGCCGCAACGTCGACAAGCTCGAAGCGATACTCGCGGGATACCTCGTCGAAGGGCCGCAGTACTACCCCGACGATATGGTGACCGATCAGCCGATGCGCGTCATCACCGCGGAGATTATAAGGGAGAAGGCGCTGAAATGTCTGCGTCAGGAGATCCCCCACGGCATCGGCGTTGATATCGAGCGGATATTCCTGCGCGAGGACGGCATACACGACATAAGCGCCGTCATCTACTGTGAGAGGGAATCGCACAAGGGCATAATAATCGGCGTGAAGGGCGCCATGCTGAAGCGCATCGGCTCCGCCGCAAGGCCGGAGATCGAGGCGCTGTTCGGCACGAAGGTCAATCTCCAGCTGTGGGTCAAGGTGAGGCCCGACTGGCGCAACAGCGCGAACGCCCTGCGCGAGCTCGGCTACACCGACGACTGAGGCGGCCTGCTCTTACCGCGCCCCTCGGGCTCCGGCTTGGCGGAGCGCTTTCGCCTCTCCTCGCAAAAATCCAGATAATCGCTGAGCTTTCCGCTCTTTGCGAACCTTTCCCAAAGCAAACGCGAGCTGTCCATATGCGGCCTCCTTTTTTGCTATTATCCCACCCGACGGGCGCCGGGAACCTCTGAAATAAATGCCAAACGACGTTTTGAACGGAATAGTGCTCCGCACGACGGACTACCGCGAATCGGACAGGATCATGAGCGTCCTGTCGAAGGAGCGCGGGCTCATCACCGTTACCGCGCGCGGCTGCAGGAAGCCCAATCACCGGCTCGCCGCGTTCGCATCCCAGTTCACCTACGGGGAGATGGAGGTAAACGAGCGTGCGGGCAAGCTGCAGCTGTCGTCCGCCGCCGTGCTCGAAAGCTTTTACAGCATAAGGGAGAGCTACGAACAGCTGCTTTCCGCTTCCCGCATCGCCAACGCGGCGGAGCGCGTGGCCGACCGCGGCGATCCGAACGACGATCTGTTCCTGCTTGTGTATCACGCCCTCTCGGTAATATCCTATGGCGAAAACGACCCGAAGGACACAGAGCTCTGCTTCATGGCAAAGCTTTTGAGGATGGAGGGCTTCGCTCCCGCGCTGACCTACTGCGTGAAGTGCGGCAGGGATCTGCGGGGGGAGAAGGAGGTCCGCTTCTCGAACTCGCTGGGCGGCTCGGTGTGCGAGCGCTGCGGCAGCGCTTTCCTGACCGTCAGCACGCTTTCGCTGGAGGCGCTTCGGCGCATGATGCTCATCGACCCGGGCGAGATGCGCCGCGTCCGCCTGCCGGAGAACGTGCGGCGGGAATTGGAGCCCCTGATATACGACTATGCGGAATACGTTTTCGAATTCAAGGTGAAGAGATGACGGACAGGGGAATGAAAATAGCGATAATCGGCCATTCGGGCAGCGGGAAATCGACTCTCGCCGCCTTTTTGGGCGAGAAGTATTCCGTGCCCGTGCTGCATGTCGACAGGATCCATTTCCTTCCCGGCTGGGTCGAGAGGGAGACGGAGGACGAGCTCGGTTTGATGCGCGCCTTTCTCGACGATAACACGGAGCGCGGCTGGGTCGTCGACGGCAACTACCGCAAGCTCGAATACGAGCGCAGGATGGAGGAGGCCGACCTCATAATCTACATGAACTTCAACCGATGGGCCTGCTTCGCGCGGGCGTTCAAAAGGAGCGTCAGGTACAGGAACAGGTCTCGGGAGTCCATCGCTCCCGGCTGCCCGGAGAAGTTCGACCGCGCCTTCCGCAGATGGATACTGCACGACGGCAGGACGCGCGAAAAGCTCGCCCGTTACGACGCCGTTGCGGAAAAGTACCGCGAAAAGACGGTCGTAATCCGCGATCAGCGCGGGCTCGACCGCTTCAAAGATGAATTAAGATAATTTTTCAGATTTTTTGTATTATCAGGGAACCTCCGGGCGCCCTCGTGCGTTATATAAGTGAAAGCAAGTGAACAGAGTTCACAATAAACCGGGAGGTCATCATGAAACGCATCCTTTCATTGGTCATCATTCTCGTCATGGTACTGTCCTTCGCCGCGTGCAAGGCGGGCGTCCCCGCCTCGGTCCCCGGGCCCGAAGAGCCCGACAAGCCCACGGCGGATATGACCGAAGCTCCGGAAACGACCGAAGCTCCGGAAACGACCGAAGCTCCCGAGACGAGCCCCGATCCCGGCGAGACGCAGTATCCCGGCGCCTACGTACCGGCGGGTTACAACGCGCACGATTATCTCGTGCTCAGGGAGCTCTTCTCCACCCGTCTGAAATACGGCATGACGCTCGGCGAGGACTGCTGGGGCGATCATTACTTTGAAGACGACGTTTTCTACTCCATCGACGATCCCTCGACGTGGTACACGCAATACCACTGGGTCAAGTGGGACGAGGACGGCTATGCTACCGAGATATCATTCTATCCCGCAAGCGAAGTCGTGCCCGCGGAGTTGGACCTCACGGGCTTTGAGCGGCTCCAAAGCGTCAAGATCTGGTACACGACGTTTGACAAGATCACGATCAAGGACTGCCCGATGCTCACGGGCGGCTGCATGGTCTACGCCGGTAACGCGGAGGGAGAGGCGTACATCGAGGCGGGCTTTATCGATCAGCTCAATCTCGGGTCCGCGACGCACGTATACTGTTCCCTCATGGGCGACGAGTATCCCTTCACGCTCGATCTGACGGCGGAGGGCCCCGGCTCTGTCAAGGCCTCCAGCGCGATGGTGGACGGCAAATACAGGGTGACCGCGACCGCCATCAAGAACTATTACAACGACTTCCTCGGCTGGTTCGACGAGGACGGCAACCTTGTCTCCGAAGAGATGCATCTGCAGCTTGCCGGCGAAGGGATAGACGCTCCCATCAGCGGCGATCACCGCTATATCGCAAAGTTCTCCGCGCCTCCCGCGCCGGAGCCCCAGAAGGAGGGCGACTACTTCTGTGAGATCAAGCCCTTCGTTCCCGCCCATATCGACCTCGACGGCGACGGAAAGCCCGATTCGATACTCGTTTCCCAGAAGGATACCGATGACTACGCGGAGGACATGATCAACGTTCTGATCACCCTTGCCGCGAAGCCCGACGAGCCGTATTACTTCCCCGCAGGATCCGAGGGCGGAGATATCATAGCAGCCGCGGTGGACTTCGATCCCGACGACGGTCACATAGAGGTCGTGCTCTGCTACGATATGTGCGACGGCGATCCCGTGACTTATGTATTCCGCCTTAAGGACGACGGCTCCGGCTTCGACGTGTTCGTCAAATACATAGACGTCGTGGTCGAGGCAGAAGGCCGCCTGATCAACTGGTACAGTCAGGAACTTCCCGAGGACTACGCGTTCAGCGCGGAGCACGGGCTCGACTTTGCGAGACGCACGGAGATACTCGGCACGCATTTCGTGTTCAACCGCTTCACGGTGACCGCAGAGGGCATTCAGATCATCGACGAGGAATACACCTATAACTGCAACTTGGAGCTTACGCTGAAGAGGGATCTCAAGGTCACTCTCGAAAACGGCAAGACGAAGACCCTCCACAGGGGGGACAAGATAAAGCCCTACTCCACCGACCGCGAGACATTCGTAAAGGTGGAGCTCGAGGACGGCAGGATCGGCCGCGTGGAGGTCACGTTCGGCAGAGAAGGATTCCCGGTCTACCTCAACGGAGTCAATCAGGACAAATACGCGGAAATGCCATATGCAGACTGATGAAGTATCAAGATAAGCATAATGAAAGAGCCCGAGAGATCGGGCTCTTTCTTTATTGATGACAGTGTTTACATCGCTTCGACAATGGTGGCTACGCCCATGCCGCCGCCGACGCAGAGCGTGGCGAGGCCGGTCTTGAGGCCGGAGTGCTTGAGCTCATAGAGCAGGGTGACGAGTATGCGGCAGCCGGAAGCGCCGATGGGGTGGCCGATGGAGATCGCGCCGCCGTTTACGTTGACCTTGTTGATGTCCCAGCCGAGATCCTTGCCGACGGCGAGGGACTGAGCGGCGAACGCCTCGTTGGCCTCGATGCGGTCGAACTGATCGATCGTCATGCCGGCCTTCTTCATGGCCTTGCGGGTGGCGGCGACGGGGCCGACGCCCATGATGCTGGGCTCAACGCCCGCGCTGGCGCCGCAGACGAACTTCGCCATGGGCTTAACGCCGAGCTCGGCGGCCTTTTCGGCGCTCATGATAACGACCGCAGCTGCGCCGTCATTGATGCCGGAGGCGTTGCCCGCGGTGACGGTGCCGTCCTTCTTGAAGGCGGGACGGAGCTTGGCGAGGGCTTCCATCGTGGTACCGGGACGGTTGTGCTCGTCCTTCTTGAACTCGACCATCTCCTTCTTGACCTTGACCATGACGGGGATTATCTCCTCGTCGAACTTGCCCTCCTCCTGGGCCTTGGCGGTGTTCTGCTGGCTGCGGAGCGCGAACTCATCCTGCATCTCGCGGGTGATGCCCCACTGCTCGGCGACGTTCTCCGCGGTGATGCCCATGTGGTAATCGTTGAAGGCCTCCCAAAGACCGTCCTTGACCATCATATCGACGATGTTGGCGGTGGGCATGCTCATACGGTAGCCGTAGCGGGCCTGCGGGATGGCGTAAGCGGTAGCGCTCATGTTCTCCATACCGCCGACGACCATGCAGTCGGCTTCGCCGGCCATTATCATGGCGGCGGCAAGGTTGACGGCCTTAAGACCGGAACCGCAGACGTTGTTGATCGTCTCGGCGGGGACCTCAACGGGGATGCCGGCCTTCACGCTCGCTTGGCGGGCGACGCTCTGACCGAGGCCGCCCTGGAGCACGCAGCCCATTATGACTTCGTCGACGTCGCCGGGGTTGATGCCCGCGCGGCGGACGGCTTCCTTTATGACGATGGCGCCCAGCTCAACGGCGGGGACATCCTTCAAAGAACCGCCGAAGGTACCGACGGCCGTACGTACTGCACTCGCTATGACAACTTCTTTAGACATTAAGATTTACCTCCGTATAATAATTGATAAGGGCAGGCGAACGCCTGCCCGATATTCATCAGTCGATGATGTCCATGGCCTTGAGGTTCACGGGGATGATCAGCCTCGCGTCGGTGGCGGCAAGCACCTGCTCGACGGTGTAGTTGGGGTTGATCTCCTCAAGCACGATGCCCTTGTCGGTGACGTGCATGAAGCCCATCTCGGTCACTATGTAGTCGACAACGCCCGCGCCGGTAAGGGGGTAGGTGCAGTTTTCGACGATCTTGGGATTGCCCTTCTGGGTGTGCTCCATGGCGATAACGACCTGCTTCGCGCCGGAAACGAGGTCCATGGCGCCGCCGATGCCGCCCATCTTGTTGGGCAGGCACCAGTTGGCAAGATTGCCCTTGGAGTCGACCTGGTAGGCGCCCAGTATGGTCATATCGATATGGCCGCCGCGGATGGCGCCGAAGGAGTCGGTGGAGATTATGAACTGCGCGCCGGGCTTGACGTCGATCATCATGCCGCCCGCGTCGACGACGTTGGGATCGCCCTCGCCTTCGGCGGAGTAGCCGCCCGCGCCGATGATGCCGTTCTCGGCGTGGATGATGAGCTCAACGCCCTCGGGGAGCCAGTTTGCAACGAGCTGGGGGATACCGACGCCGAGATTCACGACCTCGCCGTCATGGAGCATCTGAGCGATTCGCCTTGCGATGATATTCTTGTTATCCATAGTCTTTACCTCATTAGTCCTTCTTGGGAACGGGCACTACGGCGTTGACGTATATGCCGGAAACGGTTATGAGCTCGGGATCGATGCCGCCGACGGGAACGATGTTGTTCGCCTCGACTATGACGTAATCCGCGGCCGTCGCCATGGCGGCGTTGTAGTTCTTGGAGGAGCCCTTCATGAAGATATTGCCCATCTCGTCGGCCACTTCGGCATGGATGAAGGCGACGTTCGCACGGAGCGCGGTCTCCATGATGTACTTGCGGCCGTTGAACCAACGAGTGTCCTTGCCCTCTTCGATGATGGTGCCTACGCCGGTGGGGGTGTAGAACGCGGCGATGCCGAATCCGCCGGCGCGGATACGCTCGGTCAGAGTGCCCTGGGGATTGATGTGCAGGCACTTGGGATTGGCCTTGTACATCTCCTGAGCGGCGGGATTGCGCACGATCCAAGTGCAGACGAGGTCGGTAACGCGGCCGCTGGCAAGAAGGGGAGTCAGGCTGGAACCGTACTCGCCCATGTCGTTATTGACGATGGTGAGGCCCTTTGCGGGATGATCCAGGAAGGTGTGGATGAGATACTCGGGACTGCCGCACATAAGGAAGCCGCCCACCATGATGGTATCGCCGTCCTTGATGTGGGAGAAGGCTTCTTCAACGGTTGTGACTTTGTTCATTCTTTCCTCCTATTGTGTTGCTAATGGGGCGTTAGCACATTTTTACCAATATATACATTTTACCATAAGCTGTGGATATGTCAATGAAACTAAGGCATATCGGCTAAATATATATTGAAAAAAAGGACCGCCCCGCGATCTGCGGAGCGGCCGGATAAACGTTTTTTCACATATCGGGCGGGGACCCGCGTCAGGCGTTCATCGCCTGCGCAACGGCGACAGCCACGGCGACGGTCGCGCCGACCATGGGGTTGTTGCCCATGCCGATAAGGCCCATCATCTCGACGTGTGCGGGGACGGAGGAGGAGCCGGCGAACTGCGCGTCGGAGTGCATGCGGCCCATGGTGTCGGTCATGCCGTAGGAGGCGGGGCCGGCGGCCATGTTGTCGGGATGCAGTGTGCGGCCGGTGCCGCCGCCGGAAGCGACGGAGAAGTACTTCTTGCCGTTTTCGACGCACCATTTCTTATAGGTGCCCGCGACGGGGTGCTGGAACCTCGTGGGGTTGGTGGAGTTGCCGGTGATGGAAACGTCCACGTCCTCGTAACGCATTATCGCGACGCCCTCGTTGACGTCGTCCGCGCCGTAGCAGCGGACCTTCGCGCGGTCGCCGTCGGAGAATGCGCGCTCGTAGACGATGTGCAGCTCATCCTTGTACTGGTCGTAATCGGTCTCAACGTAGGTGAAGCCGTTTATGCGGGAGATAATGTACGCGGCGTCCTTGCCGAGGCCGTTGAGTATCACGCGCAGGGGCTTCGTCCTGACCTTGTTGGCGGTAAGGGCTATCTTGATAGCGCCCTCCGCGGCGGCAAAGCTCTCATGTCCGGCGAGGAACGCGAAGCAGCCGGTCTCCTCGGAGAGGAGCATCGCGCCGAGGTTGCCGTGGCCGAGGCCGACGCGGCGGTTCTCCGCAACGGAGCCGGGAACGCAGAACGCCTGCAGGCCGAGGCCGATGTCGGCGGCGGCTTCCGCGGCGGTCTTGACGCCCTTCTTTATCGCGATGGCGGCGCCGAGGGTGTATGCCCACTTGGCGTTCTCAAATGCGATGGGCTGGGTCTCCGCGACTATCTTCGCAACGTCAAGGCCCTTATCCTCGGTGATCTTCTTCGCCTCTTCGAGGCTCGCGATGCCGTACTTCGCCATTTCGGCGGCGAGCTTGGCTTCTCTTCTTTCTTTTCCTTCAAACTCGATCATGCTGCACCTCCGTTATTCCTTGCGCGGGTCGATGTAACGAACAGCCTCCGCGAACCTTCCGTAGGTGCTCGTGAACTTCTTGAACGCCTCGTTCGGCTCCATGCCGGCCTTGATGGCGTCCATCATCTTGCCGAGGCTTACGTATTCGTAGCCGATTATCTCGTTGTTGCCGTCGAGGGCGAGACGCTTTACGTAGCCCTCGCTCATCTCCATGTACCTCGCGCCCTTGGCCTTCGTGCCGTACATCGTGCCGATCTGGCTGCGCAGGCCCTTGCCGAGATCCTCGAGGCCCGCGCCGACGGGCAGACCGTCGTCGGAGAAGGCGCTCTGCGTCCTGCCGTAGGCGAACTGAAGGAATATCTCGCGCAGGGCGACGTTGATTGCGTCGCAGACGAGGTCGGTGTTCATTGCTTCGAGAAGGGTCTTGCCGGGGAGTATCTCGGCGGCCATGGCCGCGGAATGGGTCATGCCGCTGCAGCCGATGGTCTCGACAAGGGCCTCCTCGATTATGCCCTCCTTGACGTTAAGGGTCAGCTTGCACGCGCCCTGCTGGGGAGCGCAGCGGCCGACGCCGTGGGAAAGACCGGAGATCTGACCGATCTGCTTGACTTTGACCCATTTGCCCTCCTCGGGGATGGGGGCGGGATCATGCACGGCGCCCTTCGTGACGCAGCACATGTGCTGTAATTCTGTGGTGTATTGCATTGTTTCTCCTTTCGAAAGACAACTTGCGTTGACACTGTGTGATATCTTGAATAGTATATCATCCTTTGAGAAAAAACACAAGCGGTTTTTCGAAAAAAGCGCGACATTCGGCGCAAAGTATGGTAAAATACAGACAAAGCGGAAGGGCGGGGCGTTTCCCGCCCGTTTACGGAGGCGGAATGTGAACACGCTTGTACTGTTTTATTCCCTCACGGGCAGGACGCATTACGAGGCGAAGCGCATTGCCCAAGAATGCGGAGGCGAGCTTTACGAAGTGCGCGAGCAGCGCAGACGCTCGCTCCTTTCGGCGTACCTCTTCGGCCCGAGGCAGGCAAGGAAGCGCACCTACGTCTACGTGGAGCCGATAGCAGTCCGCATGGAGGAATACGACAGGATAATCATACTCTCCCCGATATGGGGCGGGCGTCCGGCGCCGGCCTTCAATACGATCGTATCGGAGCTGCCTGCGGGCAGGGAAGTGGAGATCGTGCTGACCTCCGACACCGGCCGCGTGAAGGACAGGGAGGGGATCGTCGCCCGGACGGAGCGCATGGGCGTGACCGTAACGGACTTCCGCGTGATAAAGACTGAGGACCTCAAAAAGCGCGACCGCCGCAGACGCAGAGCGAAATAAGCGCTGAACGCCCCTAAAAAGGGGCGTTTTTTATCGCATTTTCGGCAATTCTTGATTTGACTTATCCTTGCCTATGAGTTATAATAAACTATTATGAGTGGAAGTCTGCGCTGTGCTGAGCTGAAGGACGAAAGACTGAAGGCGGTGCTCGCCATGATCGGCAAATGCGAAACGCTGGCCGACGTCGGATGCGATCACGGTCTCCTTTCCGCCGCGGCGATACTCACCGGTGCGGCGGGATACGCGCTCGCTTCGGACATCAGCCCCGGCTCCGCGAGAAAGGCCGAACGCCTCGCGAAGAGACTCGGCATCGAGAACAGGATGACCGTTGTCTGCTGCGACGGGCTCGCAGCGGCAGCGGGGGAGGAGCCGCCCTACTCCATCGCGATTTGCGGAATGGGCGGGGAACTGATCGCGCGCATACTGGATGAGAACGCGCGCGCAGCGCGGCTCGCCGACAGGATAGTCGTGCAGCCCATGCGGGGCGAGGCGGAATTGAGGGAATACCTCGTAAAGAACGGTTACGGCATAACGGACGAAAGGGTCGTCCGCGACGGCAGACGCTTCTATCAGGTCATCGCCGCCGTGCCCGACGGAGAGAACATCATCCCCGACGGCTTCCCGAAGGACTGGTACCGCTTCGGCTGGGTAATGGCCCGAAAGCACCCGGAGGAGCTGACGCCACTGCTTCTTCACTACCGCGCAGTCTATTCGCGCGAGCTTGAAAAAGCGCGGGCCCGGGGGAAGGACCCGCGGCCCCTTACGGACGAGATCGAAAGGGTCGACGCGCTCCTTGACGCAATGAAAGGCGGATCGATATGAAGCTTGACGATCTTCTTAAGGCATTGGAGGCGATAGCTCCGCGGGAGCTCGCCCTCGATTACGACAACCCCGGTCTGAACGTCGGCACCGAAAGGACCCGGATCGACCGCGTGCTCGTCGCTTTGGACTGCACGCCGGAGGTCGCGGACGAGGCGGCGCGTCTCGGCTGCGGGCTCGTGATCACGCATCATCCGCTCATGTTCCGCGCGGTGAAGAGCATTTCGCCGACGGATCCCGCCACGGCCCCCGTTTACCGGCTGATAAAGCACGGGATAGGCATGTTCTCCGCGCACACCAACCTCGACAGCGCGGAGGGCGGCGTCAACACGACGCTCTGCCGGCTCCTCGGAATAGAAAACGAAAGGCCCGTCCCGCCGGAGAACATCTGCCGCGTGGGCGAGCTCGAGCGCAGCATGCCGTTCTCCGAATTCGCGGGGAGGGTCGAGGAGGTACTGCACACCTCGGTACGCGTCTCCGGCCCCGAGAGGCAGGTCGGGAGGATAATGGTCTGCGGCGGCTCCGGCGGATCGGAATACCCGCTCGCGGCGGCCTGCGGCGCGGAAGTGCTCGTTACGGGCGAATGCAGGCATAACGAGGCCATAGAGGCCGCGAACGCCGGCGTGAACGTTATCGCCGCCGGCCATTACGAGACGGAGCGCGTGGTGCTGGAGCCCCTCGTCGGGATGCTGAAGGCCATGGGCTGCGATGCGGAGTTCATCATCTCCTCGCAGAAGACGCCGCTCCGCACGCTTTGATGAGTAAATAATCGGCGAAAGGTCGCCGGGAAAGGATGCCTTCCGAAAGGAGGGCACGATACAGTATGACACAGACCGAAATACTTTGGAAGTATCAGGAGTCCGAAATGGAACTCGACCGGCTCCAGAAGGAGCTCGAATCGACTCCCGAGAGGCAGAAGCTCAGGAAGCTGCGCAGGATACTGCAGGAGCAGACCGAAAAGCTGGAGGCCCACAGGAACGGTATCAAGGAAAAGGAAGCCGAGCTTGAGAACGGCATGCAGAAGCTGGAGGCGCTCCTCAAGGAGTACGACCTCGAGCAGGACGACCTCAACATAATGATGGAGGACGAGGAGTGCACGGCGGAGGAGCTGACCGAGAGCCGCAGATCCATGGAGAAGCTGCTCGAAAAGGTCAACGCGCTGCGCAAGTCCCTCACGGAGTGCCAGAGCTGGATCGCGAAGACCGCCGAGGCGATAAAGGAGACCTACGCCAAGGGCGCCAAGACCAAGCGCGACTACGAGGCCGCGAAGGCCGTCGTCGAGACCGAGAAGATGGAGCACAAGCCCATCATCGACAAGGCGCAGAGGGAGGTCGACATGATCGCCGCACAGCTCTCGCCCGATCTTTTGAAACGGTACAAGACGATCAAGAAAAAGCATCCCAACCCGGTGGCAAGGGTGACCGACAACCGCTGCAGCGGCTGCGGTATGAGTCTCCCCATGAACACCATAAAGAAGTTTTCAACGGGCACGGCGATCATCGAGTGCGAGAACTGCGCAAGGATACTCTGCTGTGAAAAACCCGGGGAATAAAGGCTTTTGAGTAAGCCAAGTGACCGCGCGGAGCTTCATGCTCCGTGAGGAAAGTCCGAGCTCCGCAGGACAAGGGTGCCGGATAACGTCCGGTGAAGGCGACTTCAAGGAAAGTGCAACAGAAATAAACCGCCCCGATATTCGAGGCAAGGATGGAAAGGCAGGGTAAGAGCCTACCGGCCTCCCGGCGACGGGAGGCGTCCCTGTAAACCCCACCCGGAGCAAGATTGAAATGGGAGCATTCAATGGCTGTCCGTCACGCTCCCCGTAATCGCGCAGAGCCGTATGGCAACATACGGACAAGATAGATGGTCACATAAACAGAACTCGGCTTACGGCTTGCTCAAAACGGCAAACGAAAGCGGCGCGGGCAATGCCCGGGCCGCTTTTTTCATTGTTCGTTTTTCCTTTTCCCGCACTCCGTTTTGCAGGAGGCGCATCCGTCGCCGCAGCCGGGGCATTTGCCCCTGCGCCTGAAGAAATGCCTGTAGAATATGTATACGGTCAGCGCCGCTATGAGCGCCGCAAGTACGTACCAGAACCAGATCGGCATCAGTCGGCCTCCTTCTGAGCTTTTTTAGTTACGGGATCTATCCCGAAGAGGCGGCATCCGTTGAGAAAGCCCGTCTCCGCGGCCTCGTCGGGGTCCATGCCGCGTATCCCGGCGAACCTTTCCACTACGAGCGGCACGAGCGTCGGATCGTTGCGCTCGCCCCTGTGGGGGACGGGCGCCATGTACGGGCAGTCGGTCTCGAACAGCACCGCGTCCATGGGGACGGCGCCCGCGGTCTCAACGCCGCGGCGGTTGTTCTTGAACGTCAGCGACCCGCCGAAGCCGATCATCAGGCCGAGGTCGACGCACTCGCGCGCGGACTCCGCGCTGCCGGAGTAGCAGTGCATAACGCCGCCGCGCTTCGCAAGGCCGCGCCTGTGCGCGCGCAGTATGTCCATGCAGTCGCCCATTGCCTCGCGTATGTGGAGTATCACGGGCAGGCCCGCTTCCTCCGCGATGGAGAGCTGACGGTCAAACCAAGCGCGCTGGACCTCCCTCGGGGAGAGGTCGTAATGGTAATCGAGACCGATCTCGCCAACTGCGAGCATCTTTTCGTGCCGCATGAGGGAGAACAGCTTATCGAGGAGGGCGGCGTCCATGCAGCTCACGTAGTGGGGGTGCATGCCGACTGCGCCGTAAATGCCGTCGTATCGGTCGATGAGCGCGGCCGTACCCTCCGCAGTGCGAAGGTCGCAGGCGACGTCGCAGACGAGCTCCACGCCCTTTTCGGGAAGGGAGGCGATGAGCTCGTCCCTGTCCGCGTCGAAGCGCGGGTCGGTCAGATGCGCGTGCGTATCGAATATCCTCATTTGCCCACCCCCGCGATCTCATGAATGCGTTTCAGCTTCTCGGCCTCGGAAAGCTCGATGGAGCCGAACCTTTCGATCGCCGCACGCCTTCGGTCGGGCTTCAGGAAGGCGAGCTCCAAAAGCCGCCTTATGTGCATGACAGGCAGGAGCGCAGGCGCGTCCCGCAGCACGGGATAGCGCAGCTTCATGCTCCTGAACGGGGGGAAGAGCAGCTTCATGAAGTAGGACAGCTTCGTCCCGCCGTTTTCCGCACCGGAGCGCATCATGTTGGATGTGATGAGAGTATCGCGCGATCCGATCACTCCGGAGCCGATCATGAAATCCAGTATCTCACGCGTGTCGGCATCGGCCTCCGCCCCGCAGAACGCGGCCGCAGCGGCCTTCTCCATGCTGCGAAGGAAGCGGCTCATGCCCATTTCCTTCGCGGCTTCGTCGACGTATTCACGGTCGATCGGCGCTTTCGTCATGTAAAGGCAGATATCCAGCAGGGACCGCAGGCCGGTGCCGGAGCTCATGAAATGCTTAAGCGCGTGCGCGGCGGTGTAGAGGTACGCGTCCGAAACGCGCAGGCGCCGCATATGCCCGCCCGCCGGCTCGGTAAGCCGCCACGGGTCGCGGTAGTACGAGGGATCGCCCAGTCCGTCGGAATCGAGCGCCCTGTGGAACTCCACGAGCAGTCCGGGCCGCTTGTATTTATCGTCGTCGTCAAGCATGTAGCGCAAGCAGCCGTAGCCCATACCGTCCATTATTTCGCGGATCCTTTCGGAATCCTCCGCATGGATCATTATATCGATATCGCTCATCGTGCGCATTGCCGGGTCGGGATACAGCTCCCGCGTGAAATAACCCTTCAGCGGGCAGTATTCGATGCCGGCGCTCTCAAGCTTATCGGCGATGCGGCGGAACTCTGATCCGAGGAGCGCCGACAGCTTGACTTCGGAGCGATGAGCCGCGCGGAAGGGAGCCAGGCCCTCCCCGTCGAGGCCGGCAAGATAAAGCCCGTGGTATGCCATGGGCGCAAGGCGGTGCGCGTCGGCGAGTTCGTAGACCTCCTTAAGGTCGACGCCTTCGGGGGGAGGGGGAGCCGTGCGGCCGTTTATGACCGCGCGCAGAACCGTCAAAAGATATTCGCTGTTTTCGGGAGAAAATGTCATTCGGCGAGTTTGTTGAGCGGCGCGAGATCGAGTTCGGGGAACGCCGCGAGGCATTCCGAAAGGGCTTTGGCGATGAGGCGGACTCCGCCCTTCGCGTCGCTTTCGATGTTGGTGGGCATGAGCGG
>JAFZRT010000016.1 GCA_017619735.1 Clostridia bacterium | reverse complement strand
GATTCCCATCACCCGCTCCAAAAACACATGGGGGCCATCGGCCCCCATGTGTTTTTGTTCGCTTGGATGGGAATCGAAGGGGATCGCCGTCCGTCCTGTGGACGAATCAGACGTCGATCCCCCGACTTTTGTCAAAAGGCGCGAGAACGCAGCGCGGAGCGCAAGTTCGAGACGCATCTTTTGCAAAAGGATTCCCATCACCCGCTCCAAAAACACATGGGGGCCATCGGCCCCCATGTGTTTTTGTTCGCTTGGATGAGAATCGAACGGGTCCGCAGCCGGTCGCGAAGCGATGTCGAGCATCCGGTGAATGCTCGGCAAGGCAGAGGACGGGCGGCAGTCTGTTCCGAAGGAACAGCAGTCCGCCCCGGGAGAGGCGGCGCAGCCGAGAAAAGGGCCGCGGTGGAACGTTCCTGATAAGGATACTATCAACAATATGGTACAGAAAAGGTGAAGATAAGCACAGATGAATCGAATAATTTACCCTCTGCTCCTAAATGGCATATTGTTTCAACGAATGATTTACGATCCTCAATCTCTTGTTCCCAATAGAAATAATATTGCGCACAGGCTTCTTCAGAAAACAGTTTTTTCATAGCCGCCATGAATGAATCCGTCTTTTTGAAGAAAACGATTGCATGATGAATCCTATTATTCTCATGTTTCTCTATTGCCGAAACCAGAAACTTATAGACCGCCGCAAATACAGCATCCTGAATTGAATCCGCCAAGACAAAATTACAACGAATATCATCCCTACAATAGGAGTAAATGATATTTCAGATAGGCGATCTATTCGGATGAAAAGCTCGAGCGCAAAATATATTTTCGCAGGAAACGGCTATAATTCTTTTATGTATTGATCCCGCATCTTCCCTATTTGCCCAAATTCTCGCTTTGTGTCCTTTTCTTATTATTGCTGTGATGTATAATGACACCATAGACCAACAAGCACTGTAAGGAGGAATTTCAATGGATCCGGTAAAATGCGGCAGGTATCTGAGAACGCTTCGCAAGGAAAAGGGCTTGACGCAGGAACAGCTTGCAGAAAAGCTCAGCGTCACGAACAGATCGGTCTCAAGATGGGAAACGGGTGCTAATCTCCCCGATATAGATATACTTATTACCCTATCAGAGTTCTACGATGCGGACATAAGAGAATTGTTGGACGGAGAGAATAAGGTTGACGCCGGGGACAATACGGAAAGGGATGCAGAGATAATGCAGGCAGAAGAGAAAGAGGTTTTGATCAAGGCTGCGGAATACGGCGCGGCTAAAGAGAATGGTTTAGCAAGGGCAGTGTTCTTTACGGTAATTGCAGGCATAGCAGCGATTGCCGTAACGGTCTTTACCGCCTCCAAACTATTGAACAATGCATTGGGGAGCGGGATCATACTGTTCGCATCCGTGCTTGCTTTTTCGATTTACTGTATTTGCATGCAGAGTCCCCGCATGCATCGCAGTTCATTCGGATATCTTGTTACGTTGATAAGCGCTTTCATTTCCGTTGTCACATGCAATGCTCTTGTGCTTTTGCTGTTTTTCGCTTCCGGGGAGTACCGCAATTACGGCATAGCTGGGTTATACTATGCACTCGGCATAATCATATTGGTTTTCGTCTTAGCAGGGATTATTGCGCGTATTATTATAAAAAAGCGTGCATGATATGTTTAATCACATAGGCCGTCAAAGCCTGCACCTATCCTCAAAAGGTATCCTTATGCGGAACGCTCCGTGCGGCGCCTTTCAGCAGCCCGGTGATTGGCAGGCCGCGACTCAGAGCCGATTCGACGCCCTCCCCTCATCTCCTCAATCAAACCGGCGAGCCAAAACCAACAACGCCCGCGGATCATCCGCGGGCGTTTGCCGTTCTTCGTTTATTTTCCCGTGACCTCCGCGTCACTGTAGCAGGAGGTGCAGGCGTAGCCGTAAGCGTTGGTGAAGCTCACCGTTTTGCCGCCAACGGTAACGCTGTGTTCGCCGATTGAGTGCAGGGAGAGGTCGTAGGAGCCGATCCCCGAGCCGGTCTGCACGCGGCTGTAGCCCAGCACGATGAGCGTGCCGCCCGTGATCGTCACGGACCTTTCCGCGTCGAGCGCGGCCATCATCTCCGCATTGGGGCCGCGGGTAATGACTATGCCGCCCGTCTGCTCATAGGTGCCGTTGGAGTCGATGCCGTCGAAGTCGCCGTCGCAGCCCACCGTCACGTCGAGCAGACCGCCCGTTATGAGCACCTGCGGCTCGGATACGCCCTTCGTGGCGTTCACGCCGTCGTCCATCGCGGTAACGGTCGTGGAGCCGCCGGAGATCAACACGCGGTTCGCCTCAAGGCCCTCGTACGCGCTGTCGACGTACACCTCTCCGCCGGAGATGGTCAGCGTGCCGTCCGCGTGTATGCCGTCCGCGCCGGATACGGTCTTCTGACCGCCCCAGCCGCCCCAGCCGCCGGGAGCGCCTCCATTGCCGCCCTTGCCTCCGTGACCGCCGGGAGCGCTGCCGCCGGGAGCCGAGCCGGGAGCTCCGCCCTGACCGCTCTGATCGCCGCCGGTAGCCGAGCCGGGAACTCCGCCGGGCGCTGTGCCCTGACCGCCGGAGAAGCCGGGGGGCGTCTGCCCGCCGCCGGTCATGCCCTCGGGGGAGTAGACGCCGATCGTGACGCTTCCGCCGGAAATGGTGATGCTGCCGTAGCCGACCTCGCCCGAATCGAAGACGGTCCCGCTGTTCGCGTGGAGGCCGTCGTCGAAGCTCGAAATGATCACTGCGCCGGCGGAGATATCAATCTCGCTCTCGGCCTTAACGCCCTTGTAGGAGTCCGTGGCAGCCTCGTCCGCCGTGTAGGAGGAGTATGCGCCGGTATAGATCTTGAGCTGCGGGCTGCTGCCCTCGCCGTCGGTCTTCATTATGAAGCTGTGCGCGGCCTGTATGCCGTCGCCCGCGGCGTAGACCGACAGCGAGCCGCCCGTCAGCACGACGTCGCCGCGCGCCTCGCCCGATTTGTTGAGGTCGGTGGAGGAGGTCTTCACGCCGTCGCCCTCTGTGGAGATGGCGACGATATTGCCGCTCTTGATCTTTATTGAGTCACTGCCCTTCAGCGCGGCGTTGACCGCAGTGACCTTCAGCGAGAGCTTCTGTATCGAGAGATCCTTCGTCGTGTGTATGCCGTTATTATAGGAAGCGGTGACCACAAGCGTACCCGTGCCCTTGAGCTTCAGGTCCGCGTCTGCCCAAATCGCGCCGCCGCCCTGTTCGGAGTCCTCCGCGGTCTTTGCGGGGCGCTCGTCCTTGACGACGTTCTCCGTGCCCTTCTTTGCGGATATCTCGACCTTATCGGCGGAGAGTATCTTTATGGGCGAATCCGTCGAGCAGGATATCGTCGTGCCAGACAGCTCGATTATGACCTCGTCCTCCTTGCCGGCGGCGACGAGTATCTGACCCTCCAGCGCGCCGCGCAGTGTGTAGGTGCCCGCGGCGGTGAGCGTGTAGGTCGTGCTGTTCTGCGTGAAGCGGCCGTCGGCGGTGGTTATGACGAATTCGCCGGTGACCTCCTTCGCGGAGATGGTGTCGTCGCTCGCGGCGGTGACGTCGGGCGAGTCGGTGCTGCCCGCGGGGGTCACGCTCTGCCCCGTGGGATCGGTCTGCCTGCAGCCGGCCGCGGCGAGTACGAGCGCTGCCGAGAGCAGCAGTATGAGTATCCTTCCGAAAATCGTTTTCTTCATTCCGAAGCCTCCTTGCATTCTGTCACCGATATTTTATCACCGCGGACGATGGCAAGTCAACGGCGAAGGAGCTCGATATGTGTTGAACCTGTGACAAGGCGGGGACAGTTCGGTGATGAGCGCGAAAAAGGAGCCCGGATCGCTCCGGGCTCCTCTTGTCGGTCAGACTTTATCAGCCTTCGATGGTGCAGTACATGAAGTACTTGTAGCCGAGGGGGTTCGCGAAGAAGCCCTTAACGGTCTTGGCGATCATGAAGATATCGGTGTAGTAGTAGAGCGGGCAGATGCAGCCGGTGGACATGAGGAGGTCCTCAGCGCGGTGCATGAGCTCGTAACGCTTCTCGTTGTCGGTGCAGTTCTTGATCGTCTTGATCAGCACGTCGTAGGTCTCGGCCCAGGTGCCGTTCTCGACCTTGATGTCATAGCCGAGGTCGGTAATGTCGATGCTGTAGCAGGCAACGTCCGCATGAGCGCCCTTGCCGAACTGAACGTCGTTGTTACCGGAACCGGAGGTCCACATGTCGAGGAAGCAGATGGGATCATTGTAGTCCGCGAGCCAGCCGTTGCGGGCGATGGAGTAGTTGCCCTGCTTACGGGTGTTCAGGAAGGTGTTCCACTCCTGGTTCTCCAGGTTCATGGTGATACCGACCTGAGCAAGCTGAGCCTGCAGATACTCGCCGATGGCCTTATGACCCTCGGAGGTGTTGTACAGGTAGGTCATGGTGGGGAAGTTGGTGAACTTCGAGCCGTCCCAGTTGTAGTACTGCTTGAGGGTCTCTATGGCCTCGTTGAAGTTGCTCTCGACAGCGTCCTTGGCGACGTTGTAGTAGCCGTTGTAGCCCTCATTGTGGCCGGCGGTCTTGTAGAACTCGGAGCCGTCGGGGTTCGTCATGCCCATCGCAACGAAGGAGGAAGCGGGGACCTGACCGGCCTTGCCGATCTCCTCAACGATGTAGTTGCGGTCGAACATCTTGCTGATGGCGTTGCGGATATCGGCCTTGGCCGCCTCGGCCTCGGCGCCGGTGAGACCCAGCTCAGCGGGGAGGATCTCCTCGTTGACGTTCCAGCATACGTAGTAGGTGCCGATCTGGCCGATCACCTTGAACTCATCGGGATACTGCTCCTTGAGAGCGGTCATCTCGTTGGTGGGAACGCCGTCGATCAGCTGCCAGGTGCCGTTCTTGAAGTTGGCGACCATGTTGTTCTCATCATCGGAGAGATAGAACTCGATCTTGTTCATCAGGACTTCCTTGGCGTCGACGTAGTTGGGGTTCTTCTCGAGCGTGATGACGCTGTTGTGCTCCCAACCGGTCATGGTGTAAGCGCCGTTGGAGATGTAGGTGGCGGGATCGGTCGCCCAGCTCTCGTTGCCCACGACATCCTCGCGTACGGGGAAGTAGGTGGGGAAGGCGAGCAGCTCGTTCCAGTAGGAGACCGAGTTGTAGAGGGTGACTTCAAGGGTCTTGTCGTCGATGGCCTTGACGTTGAGGTTGCCCTCGTTGTAGCCGTCGACTACCTCAAACATGTAGCCGTAGTCGGCGCCGAGCTCTTCGGAGGCGGCGCGCTTCCAGGCGAATTCGAAGTCCTTGGCGGTGACGTCCTTACCGTCGGACCACTTGAGGCCGTCGCGCAGGGTGTAGGTGTAGGTGACGGTGCCGTCGTCATTGGCGACGCCTTCGACCAGTTCCTTGGCGCAGTCGGCTACGATGACCAGCTTACCGGACTTATCCTGAGCCCACTTGGCGAGGCCGGAGAAGAGGTGGCTGATGAGGGTAGCGCCGTCGACCGCGGAGTTGAGAGCCGGGTCGAGGGTGTCGGGCTCGGAAGAGAGGCAGACCTTGATGAGAGAGTCGCCGGTCTTCTTGTTTCCGGTGCAGGCAGCGAGAGCGAGCACCATGATCAGAGCCAGGAGCAGTGCGAGGATTTTCTTCATGTCGATTGTCCTTTCGTTTTTTTGTTTTATTTTCAACACGCGCGGGGTGTTCCGCACAGATTGAACTCAGTTGATCTCGCCGACCCTGTGACAGGCGACGAAATGCCCGGGGGATACCTCGTTGAAATCGGGCATGCTCTCGGCGCAGGCCTCCGTCGCGTACCGGCAGCGGGTGCGGAAGGGGCAGCCGGACGGCGCGTTGAGCGGGCTGGGGATATCGCCCGAGAGGACTATGCGCCGGTTAGCCCTTGCGACCTTCGGGTCGGGCTGAGGCACCGCGGACATGAGGGACCGGGTGTAGGGGTGCAGGGGATGGTCGTAGATCTCCGCCGCGTCGGCGAGCTCCACCATCTTGCCGAGATACATTACGGCGATGCGGTCGCTGATATGACGGACTACGAGGATATCGTGAGCTATGAAGAGGTAGGTGAGATCCATCTTCTCCTGCAGCTCGACGAACATGTTTATCACCTGCGCCTGAATAGAGACGTCAAGCGCGGATACCGGCTCGTCGCAGACGATGAACTCGGGGTTCAGGGACAGCGCGCGGGCGATGCCTATGCGCTGGCGCTGACCGCCGGAGAACTCGTGCGCGTAGCGGGAAGCGTGCTCGCTGTTGAGACCGACGTGCTCCATGAGCTCCAGTATGCGCTCCCTGCGCTCGGCCTTGTTCTTATAGGCCTTGTGAATGTCGAGCGGCTCCGCGATGATGTCGGAGACGGTCATGCGGGGGTTCAGGGAGGAGTACGGATCCTGGAACACCATGGTCGCCTTCTGGCGGAGCATGGCTATATCGGACTTGGACTTGATGGGCCTGCCGTCGAATACCACTTCGCCGCCGGTGGGCTTATAGAGGTGGAGTATCGAGCGTCCGACGGTGGTCTTGCCGCAGCCGGATTCGCCGACGAGGCCGAGCGTCTCGCCCTTCCTGATGAAGAAGGATACGTCGTCGACGGCCTTGAGGGGCTTGGTCTGCAGGGGGCCTACGTTGATGTTGAAGTACTGCTTGAGGTGGCGGACGTCGACCAATACCTTGCTGTTATCATCGAATTTGCTCATGCCTCTTCACCGCCTTTCACATCGTCGGGGATTATCGTCCCGTTTTCGACGCCCTCCTTGACGTTCATCCAGCAGGCGGCGAAATGCTCCTCGTTTATGCGCATCCTTTCGCAGCGCTCGTGCAGACAGATCTTCATGGCGTTGGAGCAGCGGGGAGCGAAGGGACAGCCCGCGGGCATGTTCAGAAGGTCGATGGGCGTGCCGGTGATGGGCTGCAGCTTGCTGCCCGCCGTATCGGCCGTGGGGATGGACCTCATGAGGCCCTTCGTGTATTCGTGCTTGGGGTTGTAGAATATCTCGTCCGCAG
Organism: Clostridia bacterium; assembly: GCA_017619735.1. Classification (GTDB taxonomy): domain Bacteria; phylum Bacillota; class Clostridia; order Christensenellales; family CAG-138; genus UBA3857. The sequence goes on along the minus strand of JAFZRT010000016.1, from coordinate 23,866 downwards.
TGCCCTGCTCGCAGATGGAGCCGGCGTACATGACTATCACCTCGTCGCACATCTGAGCCACGACGCCCAGATCGTGCGTGATGAGGATTATCGCCATGCCGAGCTCCTCCTGCAGGGAGCGCATCAGATCGAGTATCTGCGCCTGTATCGTCACGTCGAGGGCCGTGGTCGGCTCGTCGGCGATGAGGATATCCGGCTCGCAGGCGAGGGCCATGGCGATCATGACGCGCTGACGCATGCCGCCCGAGAACTCGAACGGGTACTGCTTCATGCGCTTCTCCGGCTCGTTCACGTTGACGAGGCGGAGCATCTCGACGGCGCGCTCCTCGGCCTGTTTCTTATTGCGGTTGGTGTGGAGCATTATCGCTTCCATCAGCTGATGGCCTATCGTGTAGGTCGGGTTCAGCGACGTCATCGGGTCCTGGAAGATGATGGAGATCTTGTTCCCTCGGACGGTCTTCATGTACTGCTCGCCCGCGTCGACGAGCTCCTTGCCGTCGAGCTTTATGGAGCCGGAGACTATCTTGCCCGTGGGGGCGAGTATCTGCATTATGGAGTACGCGGTAACGGATTTGCCGGAGCCGCTCTCCCCGACTATGCCGAGGACCTTGCCCCGGTCAAGGTTGAAGGAGACGCCGTTTACGGCCTTTACCTCACCCGCGGGGGTGAAGAAGGAAGTGTGCAGGTCGCGTACCTTTAACAACGGTTCATTCGACATTTTTCAGCGTCCTCCTTTCTCAGTTCCTGAGCTTGGGGTCGAATGCGTCCCTCAGACCGTCGCCGAAGAGGTTCAGCGACAGGACTATGAGGGAGATGACCACAGCGGGTATTACCATTCGGTACGGGTAGGAGGACAGGCCGTTCAGCGCGTCCGAAGCGAGGGATCCCAGCGAGGGCATCGGCGCGTTGACGCCGAGGCCGAGGAAGGAGAGGAAGCTCTCCGTGAATATCGCGTTCGGGATCTGGAGCGCGGTGGAGATGATGATGACGCTGATGCTGTTGGGCAGGAGGTGCTTCCGGATTATCCAGCCGCCCTTCGAGCCCGCCGCGCGGGACGCCAGCACGTATTCCTGCTCCTTGAGGGAGAGTATCTGACCGCGGATGAGACGCGACATACTCACCCAGTACAGCACGCCGAATACTATGAACAGGCTGATGATGTTCGTTCCGATCTTTTCGAGGGCAGTGCCCTCCAGAGCATCGGCCATCGTCAGCTTCAGCACGGAGGCCAGCAGTATGACCATCAGCATATCGGGCAGGGAGTAGATGATATCGACTATCCTCATTATGACGAGGTCGACCGCGCCTCCGCAGTAGCCGGATATGGAGCCGATCGTCATGCCGATTATGAGGACGATTATGCTCGCGAAGAAGCCGACCGCGAGGGATATCCTCGTGCCGTAGACCACGCGGATGAAGTAGTCTCGGCCGGCGGAGTCCGTCCCGAACACGTGCGGGAATACCTTTTCGCCGTTGGCTATCCTCTGCTTCTCCGTTTCGCCGTAGCGGAACGGGGCAATGTTGTTGTAGCTGCTGTCGACGGGCTTGCCGGGCTGTACGCCGAGCATGTTCTCATACGAATAGGGCCATATGGCGGGGAGGATCAGCGAAGCGAGCGTGATCAGCACGATGATAATGAGACTGACCGTCGCGACGCGGTTCTTCAAAAGGCGCTTCACGCCGTCCCTGAAGAAGGTGGACGATTCGCGCATCTGGACCATGTATGCCTTTTCTTCTTCTGTGGCGGGAATAAAGGAATCGAGATCCACGTGCATGGTAAACTTCTTGTCCATGTTCATACCCTCCTTTACTCCAGATTGATCCTGGGATCGACGACCTTATACAGGATGTCGCTGACCAGGTTCATTACCACTATCAGCACCGCGAGGACTATCGTGGTGCCCATGATCATCGGATAGTCGCGGTTGGTCATGCTGCTGACGAAGGCGCGCCCTATGCCGGGGACCGCGAATATGCGCTCGACGACGAGGGAGCCGGTTACTATGTAAGCGAGCATCGGGCCGAAGTAGGTGATGACGGGGATGAGGGAGTTCTTGAGCGCGTGACCGAATATGATCTTCGTGCCGGAAACGCCCTTCGCCTTCGCAGTCCTGATGTAGTCCTGCCCCAGCACGTCGAGCATGGAGGAGCGGGTCAGCCTCGTGATGTAGGCCATCGGGTAGAGCGAGAGCGTTATTATGGGGAGTACGAGGCCGCCCCTTGCCGCGCCGTTGGCGGGAAGTACGCCAAGGCGTATCGCGAAAAGTACGAGCAGCAGCGACCCCATTATGAACGACGGCATCGAAACGAACGCCGTGGTGATGACCATTATGATCTTATCGACTATCTTGTTCCTGCGCAGGGCCGCGACCGCGCCGAGCACTATGCCGAAAATGCCGGCGATGACAGCGGCGATTATGCCGAGCTTGACGGAGGTCTTCATGCCGTCCAGTATAACGTCGATGACCATGCGGCCTCTCTGCTTGAGGGACGGGCCGAAGTCGAACTTCGTCACTATGTCCTTGAGGTAAGTGATGTACTGTTCGAACAGGGGCTTATCCAATCCGTACTTTGCCTCCAGAGCCGCCTGCGCGGAGGGGGAGATCGCTTTCTCGCTCATGAACGGGCCGCCCGGAACGGCATGCATGACGAAGAACGTCACGGTGATGACGATCCAAACGGTCAGGATCGCGAGAAGGATCCTTTTCAGAATGTAGAATGCTGTCTTTGAGTTCATTGCCGCCTTGTTACCTCTCTTATAGGGTTGATAATGCTTTGCGGGCCGCATCCTGCGGCGAGACTCGGCGCTGAAGACCGCCTGTGCTCCGTTTTACGAAACTGTTTCGAAAAAGGCCTCTACGCACAAAAACGCCGCTCGGGGATGAGCGGCTTGCGCTTCCGGCGCCCGAAAAGCGCAGATTCCCCCATCGAATACACTTCAGTTTCTTCATTATATCACGCGCACACATTCCCGTCAACGGGATTTTGGCAAACATGTATACGAAATAAGGCGGGAACGGGGCGGAGAAAGGGCCTCGGGACGCCGCGCCGCGGCTTGCGTTTCGGGCGGATGTATGGTATCATTACAACATATAATACAACACCCGAAACGGTGCACGGAGGTCAATATGCGCAGAGTATTCAAGGTCTTCCTCGCCGCATTCCTCGCCGCGGCGATGCTCGTCTCCGTCCCCGGAGCGGCGCTTTGCCGCACGGAGCGGGAGGACGCGCCTCAAACGCCCCGCACGGCGCCCGCCGATCCCGATGAAACGGTCACGCTGATAGTCAAGCTCAAGGACGCTCCAGCTCTCGCCGGAGCCCGCGGAGCGGAGGAGACCGCCAGCGCGAGCCGCGAGCTCATGAAAAAGCAGGACGCTGTGATCGCCGCGATAAGCGCGCGCACCGGCGGCCCCGTCGAAGTGCTTTACCGCTACACGCGCCTCTTCAACGGCTTTGCGGTAAGGGCACGCTGCGGCGCTGCCGCCGCGATAGGGAAGATCGCCGGCGTCGCCGACTGCTTCGTAAGCCCGACGTTCACGCTTCCGGAAAAGGTCGAGGCGGAGGATACGAGGCTCGGCACGTCGACCGGCCTCATCAATGCGGACGACATGTGGGCGCTGGGCTACACCGGCCGCGGCATGACAATCGCCGTGATCGACACGGGCCTCTGCGTCACGCATCCCGCCTTCGCGCAGGAGCCGGAGCAGCCGCATTTCGACGCGGCACTCCTCGACGAGATACTGGGCGAAAACGAGCTCTGCGCCGAGCAGCGCTACAGCGGCACTCTGACGGGGAGCGACCTCTACCACAGCGGAAAGATCCCCTACACCTTCAACTATTTCGCGGGCAATACGGACGTTTCCCACTCCTGGGCGGAGAACGACCACGGCACGCACGTCAGCTCGATCGCGGCCGGCAACGGTCAGCAGAAGGGCGTGGCGTACGACGCGCAGATACTCGCGATGCAGATATTCAACGGCGCGAACGCCGACTGGGCGGACGTTGTCGCCGCGCTGGAGGACTGCTCGTACCTGGGCGTCGACGCCGTCAACATGAGCCTCGGCGCGGACTGCGGCTTCACCTATGACGAGGATCTCGTCGAGGTGTTCGACCTGCTCGCTGCCTCCGGCGTGAACGTCGCGGCGGCCTCCGGCAACGCGGGCACGGCCGGCAGCGGCAACATATTCAACGGCACCACGCCGACTTTCAACTACGACAACGGCACGACCTCCACTCCCGCCTGCGTGCCGGGAGCTCTCTCCGTTGCGGCGAGCATGAAATCAGCCGATCACGCCCCCGCGAGCTATTCGAGCTGGGGCCCGACCTCCGACCTCAAGATAAAGCCGGAGATAATGGCTCCGGGCGACAATATCGAGGCGGCGGTCGATCCCGACTGGTCGGGCGGCTACTACGGCTCCAAGAGCGGCACGAGCATGGCGACCCCGCATATCGCGGGCTCCATGGCGCTCCTCAAGCAGGCAGTAAGGGAGAACTTCCCCGAGCTAACCCCCGCGGAGACGATGGAGATGGTCAATACGCTGCTCATGTGCACGGCAGTCCCCGCCGATATCAACGGCGTGCTCTACAGCCCCCGTCAGCAGGGCGCGGGCCAGGCCGACCTCTTAGCTGCGGTCTCCACCGGCGCGTACATCGACGTCCCCGGCGCGCTTCGCCCGAAGGCGGAGCTCGGCGACGACGACGAGAGGAGCGGCGTGTTCTCGTTCAGCTTCGACGTCGTGAACTTCTCAGACGCGGCGCTGACCTACTCGGTCGACACGCGCGTCCTCACGGAGGAGATCAACGTCTGGCTCATAGGCCTTAACCTCGTCAACATCATGAACCACGCTCCGCAGGACATCACCGCGAGCTGCACCGTGACCGCTCCCGCCTCCGTGACAGTACCCGCCGGCGGCAGGACGACCGTCTCCGTGACGGTCGATATCGCGGGCTATATCCCCACGCTCGAATCGACCTGCCCCAACGGCATGTACATAGAGGGCTTCGTCCGCCTCAGGGGCGACACCGACTTAAGCTTGCCCTTCCTCGGCTTCTACGGCGATTGGGAGCACGGAGCGATGTTCGACCGCAAGGACTATTTCGATCAGTACACCGGTGTGACCCCGGCATATCCCAACGAGTGGGGCACCAACCGCGCCGCCGCGAACATGGAAGGCAGCACGGTGCTGCTCGGCATGAACCCCTTCATGAACACGACGAACTTCCTGCTCGACCGCGCCTCCTTAAGCCCGAACGGCGACGGACGCATGGACGCCGTAGGCCTCGTGCACACCTATCTGCTCAGGAATGCAGAGACATTCCGCTACGAGGTGGTCGACGCCGATACGGGCGAACAGTATTTCGTCCAGGATCTGCACCTCGTCCAGAAGGCCGTGAGGAACACCTTCGCGTCCTTCTATCAGCCGGTCGGAGCGGAGCCCTGGAGCGCCATGGAGGAATGGGGCGGAGCCGACCTTCCCGACGGGACGCACTGCGTGCTCCGCATGACGGCGTACCTGCAGGGCGTCGATCCCTTCGACCCGAATGAGAACGAAAAGGCCGTATGGCAGGTGCCTATCACCATCGACAGACAGGCGCCGGAGCTTGCCGCGTCCTCGCTCACGGGCGGTACGCTCTCCGTAACGGTGACCGACGACCACTACGCCGCATACGTCGGCGTGTATGCGGACGCCGCCTGCACGAGCCTCATTTCCGAGCGCGCCGTGGAGGAGGATCACCGCGGGGCCGAGACGCAGCTCACGTTCTCCGTCGGCTCCCGTCAGACCGTCTGGGTGAAGATCGGCGACTACGCGGGCAACACCGCAGTTATCAGAGTGGACAGCGGCTTCCTCAAGGGCGACTGCGACCTGAACGGCGCCGTCGAATCCGTCGACGCGATACTCGCGCTGAGGCACTGCATGGGGCTCATCACCCTCACCGGCAACGCGTTCCTCGCGGGCGACGTGAATGAGGACGGCGTCATCACCACCTCCGACGCGCTCGCGATACTGCGCTGCTCAATGGGGCTCGCACAGCTGGACTGAACCATCGAAGCATAAGAAAAAAGCACTTGCGCCGCAAGTGCTTTTTTGATGCCGGACTATCTTTCGAAAAGCTTAAGGAGCCGCTTTTTTATTTTTCCCGCATTGCCGGAATAGGGGTGCTCGCGCAGGGGCAGGTTCATATGTGTCCTGCCGTTCAGCACCGTCTGCGGATGCGTGAACTCACGGAAGCCCCATTCGCCGTGGTATGCGCCCATGCCGGAATGGCCCGTGCCGTTGAAGGGCACGCCCTTGACCATCATGTGGATACAGACCTCGTTGATGCAGCCGCCGCCGAACTGCTGCGTCGACATCACGCGCTTCGCCCATTTCTTGTCGGAGGTGAAAATGTACATCGAGAGCGGATGCTCGCGCTCGGCGATAACGTCGAGCACCTTGCCGACCTCGGCGTCCCTGAAGGGCACGACGGGGAGCAGCGGGCAGAAAAGCTCGTGTCTGACTATGTCCTCGTCGATGCCGACGGGGTAAATGACCGTCGGAGAAAAGCGCACTTCGCCGCGGTCACCCGTCCCGCCGAACACCACTCGGCCGGCGTACTGCGCGGTCAGCCGCTCGCATTTGTCGTAGACCTTCTCGGTGATGAGGCGCGGGTACTCGGGGTTCTCCTCGGGCTTTTCGCCTATCTGGCGGACGAACTCCTTTTTAAGCTCGCAGAGGAACTCGTCGGCGACCTCCTCCGCGACGGCTATCTGGTTGATATTGATGCAGATCTGGCCGGCGTTGCAGAGCTTGAAGAACGCGATCTTGCGCGCCGCGTCCTTAAGGTCCGCATCCCTGCGGATAATGCACCAGTTGCCCGTCTCTCCGCCCAGTTCGAGCGCGACGGAGGTCAGGTTCTTCGACGCCATCTCCAGCACGTGCTTCGCGACGGCGGGGGAGCCGGTGTAGAATATCTTGTCGAAGCGCTCCGAAAGGCACATATCCGCAACGTCGTGCCCGCCGTCGATAACGGTGACGTATTCCTCGGGGAACGTCGCGGCGATCATCTGCTTCAGCGCCGCGGTGCTCGCGGCGGATTTGGAGCTCGTCTTCAATACGGCGGTGTTGCCGCCCGATATGCTCGCGGCGAGCACGCCGAGCGTCAGCAGTATCGGAAAATTGAACGGCGATATTATGAGCGACACGCCGTAGGGCATCTTGTAGACCTCGGCGGAGGTGCTGGGGAAGCACATGAGCCCGCTGTAATGCTTCTCGGGCCGCGCCCATTTCCTAATGCCCTTCAGCATCTCGTTGACCTCGACTATGACCGGCCCGAGGTCGCAGAGGTACGCCTCGGTGCGGCTCTTGCGAAGATCCTCCCAAAGCGCCTTTTCGAGCATTTCGCGGTTGTCTATGACCGCCTGCTTCAGCTTTTTCAGCTGCTCGATCCTGAACTTCACGCCGAGCGTCGCTCCCGTGCGGAAGAACGCCCGCTGCTTTTCGACTATACCGTGTACGGTCTCCTGTGTGTACATCGCTTCCTCCCGCGAAACGTCATGCGTCGTTCCCGCCGCTCTTCCTCTCGAGGAAGCGCAGCAGCATCCTGTGCTGTGCCTTCAGGTAGAGCGCCTTTACGGGCGGCAGCACGTTCATCAGCAGGCGGCTCGGCAGATACACGGGGCAGGGGTAGACCTGCTTCCTGCCGCGCTCTATGCCGCGGACGGCCGCCTTCGCCACCGCTTCCGCCGTCTGCACGGGGAAGGGCTTTTCGACCTTATGGCCCGCTCCGCCCACCTCGAAGAAATTGGTCTTCGTTGCGACGGGGTAAATGCATGTGATCTTTATGTTTTTCGGCGACTCAATGCGTATCGCCTGCTGAAAGCCCTTCATCGCGAACTTCGTGCCGGCGTACAGCGCGTAGCCAGGCAGCGCCATCTCGCCCATGGCGGATATGGTGTAGGCCAGCCGCCCCTCGCGCCCGTTGAGGTGATCGAGGTACTTGGAATAGCTGTACATGCCGGAGAAGGTGTTGAGGGCGAATATCCTCTCGATGCGGTCCCAGTCCGCGTAATCGTAGCGCTCGTAGTACGGCGCGCCGGCGTTGCAGATGAAGACGTCGATGAGGCCGAGCTTATCCTCCGCCTCGGCAAAGAGCGCGTCGACGCCCTCCTTCGTGCTCAGGTCGCAGGGGAAGAGGACGACGTTCTCGCCGTACCCCGTGAGCTTGGCTATGCCGCGGCTCGCGGCGATTATGCGGTTGCCGTTTTCCGGAGCGGCGAGCATGTCGAGCATCGCCCTCCCTATGCCGCTTGAAGCGCCGGTTATGACTATGCTTTTGTTCTTTATCATTTTCCTCTCCTTTATCTGCGGTATGAAATGTCCTGTACGAGCTCGTATGCCTGCTTAACCACGGTCTTCAGACTGCCGACCTTTAAGCAGTCGCCGACGAAATACACCCTGCCGCGGAGCTTTTTATCGTCCTTCAGCGCGGCGAAGCGCGCGTCGGGCGAGTAGCCGACCGAGAGTATCACGGAATCCGCGGGGACTGTCTTTTCACCCTCGGGGGTCTTTATCACGACGCCGTCGTCCGTTATCGCCGTGCAGGAGGCGTTGAGGTACGCGGGTACCCCGTGGAAACGCAGGAGCTCCTTCAGCATGGAGGAGTTCGCCATGCAGATCCCCCTCGCGCCGATGAGGCAGTCAGTCATCTCCACCACGGAGGGATGCCTGCCCTGCAGCGCGAGCTCGTACGCTATCTCGCAGCCGGTCAGCCCGCCGCCGATTATCACCGTGCGGTCGCCGACCTCGGCCTTTCCGGCGAGGAAGTCGACGGCCGTGACCGCCTTTTCCGCGCCGGGTATGCGCAGAGTCCTGGCTTTGGCTCCGGTCGCGATCACGACGATGTCCGCGCCGAGCGCGGAGATATCCTCGATATCGGCGCCCATGTGCACCGCCGCTCCGCTCTTTTCGAGCTCCCTTCGATACCAGGCAAGCAGCTCCCTGTCCTTCTCCTTGAAGGACATTGCCGCGGCCTCGTTGAACACGCCGCCGAGGCGGTCGGTCCTTTCGTAAAGATCGACGCGGTGTCCGCGCTTCGCGGCCTGTATCGCCGTCTCCATACCGCCTATGCCGCCGCCGACGACGGCGATGCGCTTCGGGTATCTCGCGGGGGCGTCGGAGTATTTAGTCTCGTTGTTGGTGCGGGGATTGAGCACGCAGCGGCCCATCTCCACGTGCATCGGGTCGATATCCGTGCCCTTCCCGTTGAGGCCGTTGAAGGGCAGACACGCGCCGTGACAGGCGATGCAGGGGCGGATATCCTCAAGCCGGCCCTCCTTGATCTTAAGGGCGTATTCGGGGTCGCAGAGGAGCTGCCGCCCGACGCCCATCGCGTCTATCCTGCCGGCGGCCACGGACTCCGCCGCGGCGTCCGGCTGCAGGCGTCCCGCGCAGACCACGGGCTTCGTAGTGAACTTCTTTATGTGCTCCACGTACGAAAGATTCATATTGAGCGGCGCGTACACGGGCGGATGCGCCCAGAACCAGGCGTCGTAAGTGCCGTTGTCGCAGTTGAACATGTCGTAGCCCGCCTCTTCGAGCAGGCGCACCGCCTTTTCGGACTCCTCCATGGTGCGGCCGACCTCGGTGAACTCCTCGCCGGGGACCGCGCCCCGGTTGAAGCCGCGGGTCATGGAGCGGACGGAGTAGCGCAGGGAGACGGGGAAATCCGCACCGCAGACCCTTTTGATCTCCCTGACTATGTCGCAGGCGAAGCGCAGACGGTTTTCAAGGGAGCCGCCGTAAGCGTCGGTGCGGTGATTGGTGTACCGCATTGCGAACTGGTCGAGCAGATACCCCTCGTGCACGGCGTGTATCTCGACTCCGTCGACGCCCGCTTCCCTGCAGCGCAGGGCGGTCTGACCGAAGGCGTAAACGAACCGCTTTATCATGGCCTCGGTGAAGTGGTCCATGGCGACGGAGGGATCCCAGACGTTCGGCTCGTCTGGATCGGGCGCGGACCACCACCATTTTGTCATGAGGAACGGCGAGGAGACCTTCTTCAAAAAGCCCTTTTTCACGAACGGGCGGAGGATCGGCGGGAGCAGCATGGAGCGCCCCGATCCGGCGCTGATCTGGAAAAAGACCTTCGCGCCGTTCTCGTGTATGCCGTCGATCACTGGCCGCACCTTCTCGAACACCTCCGGGTGCCTGTACACCCATTTTTGGCCGATGATGCTGATGAGCGGTATGAGACCGGGTATGAAGAGGCCTATCTCCTTGTCCCGGCGGTCGGCGTAGAAGCGGTCGATGCCCTTGACATAGCCCGTCTTCGCCTCCCACTGGATCATGTTGGTACCCTCCATGGGCAGCATCACGATACGGTTCTTGATCTCAACGTTCCCGACCTTCCACGGCGTGAACAGCGGTTCGAACTTCGGATCCATAATGACCTCCGGAATCGTTTTTGTCCCCTCTATTATAGCAGACCCGCGCGGAAAAACAAAGGGGGAGCGGGACGCGATCGTGTCGCCGCCGCGGCAAATAATGCGAAAACCCTTGCGGAAGGGGCGGAAAAGGTGGATAATGGAAAAAAGACCGAACGGGAGCCAACGACATGGAGAAGTACTTTACCGTAAACAACAACGGCTGCAGCATCGGCTGCAAGCTGTATTCGGACGCGCCGGCGGGGATCGAAAGGGTAGTGCTGTTCGGGCACGGATTCGGCGGGAACAGGGACAACACCGCCGCCGAAAAGCTCGCGAAGCGCCTCATATCGAAGAACAAGGGCACGGCGCTCGTCATATTCGACTGGCCCTGCCACGGCGGGGACGTCAGGAAGACGCTCCGCCTCGACGACTGCGATATGTACCTGCGGACGATGCTGGAGCACGTCGGGACGGCGTTCCCCGGCGCGGAGCTGTACGGCTGCGCGACGAGCTTCGGCGGGTATCTGTTCCTCAAATACGTCTCGGAGCACGGCAGCCCCTTCCGAAGGATCGCGCTGCGCTGCCCGGCGGTCTGCATGTACGAAGTGATCACAGGGACGATAATGACGGAGGACGACGCGAAAAAGCTCGAAAAGGGCAAGCCCGTCTCCGTCGGGATCGACGGCAGGATACGCATCGACAGGGCGTTCGTCGACAGTCTCAAAGAGGCCGACATCACGAAGCGCTGCTTCCTTGACTTCGCGGAGGACATACTCATAATCCACGGAATGGACGACGAGGTCGTGCCGTTCGGCGCGGTCGAGCGGTTCGCGGACGACAACCTGATAGAGTTCGTCCCCGTCGCCGGCGCCGACCACAGGTTCAGAGATCCCGAGAAGATGGAGCAGGTGCTTAAACGCTTTGCCGCGTTCTTCGGGATGAAGTGAAGCAATAGGGGAGCGGGCTGCCGCTCCTTTTATATTTAACAAAAGTACGAAATCGGACTATAATATTGGACGTAATAACCGTGAAGGGAGCTTTCCGTGGGCCATAACGAAAAAAACGAAAAAGCCGTGCCGCGGCAGACGAAAACATATGCCTGCCCGGGAAAACGCCCGAAGACGCAAAAAACCCCGTCCGTGACGGGGCTTTTGTTTTTCCGGCGTTCTGCGGCTCCGGGTTACGGCCGCTCCGGAGCGGCGTATTTCCAGAACACTTCGTTCACGGCCTCTATATAGACAACGAAGGAGGGATTACTGCGGTCCATGCGGCAGAGGTACATGTTCTTCTTGCCGAGGCAGGTCTCCCTGACCTCGTGCCAAAGGCCGTTCTCCTTCAGCCAGCGGGCGCGCATCTCGTATCCGCTCGAGCTTTTCGCCTCGTTCCAGCAATAGCTGTCAAAGGCCGCGATGCCGGTCTTATGATGGATCAGCCGATACCATTTGCCGTCCTCCTCGGCGCGGACGATGCAGAGGTCGATGCTGAACGCTGCCCCGCAGCCCTTGCGGAAGCAGCGCTTTTCGGTGGTCAGGGCGGAGGTCGAGTCGCTGCAGTCGCCCCATCCGGCCTTCTCCAGCACCTCGTTGAACTTCTTCCGCACGTATTCCTTTATGCCCCGGCAGTCGCCGATATCGTATCCGGCGGCGCGGACGATCTCCAGGTTATAGTCGAGATCGACGGGGAGCTCGGCGTTCTGAACGATGAGGTTCCTCGCCCCGCTCCCGACGAGACGTTGACGGACGAAAAGCTCACCGTCGTTGTTTATCGACTGCACGAGCCGGTTTACGATGTCGGAACAAAGCGCCTTCATGCGGCCGAGAAAGCTCTTGTCTGTTATCCAATGATACATGGTATCCCTCCTTTTTTCCGGGCCCGCCCGTCAGGAACCGGAGCCCGGATCTTCCCTGTATTCGTTCGGTGTAACGCCGGCGTATTTCTTGAAAACGCGTATGAAATGGCTGTGCGAGGAGAATCCGAGGTACGCGCCGATCGCGGCGGCGGATTTGTCGGAATAGCGGAGTAGGCGCTTGGCTTCCTCCGTTTTTTCGCCGAGTATGAAATCGGTCAGCGTCATGCCCGTCTCCGCGCGGAACCTCGCGGAGAGATACGGGCGGCTCAGATAGAACTCCTCGGCCATGCTCTCGGCGGTGATATGCTCCGAAAGATGGCGTCGGACGTAGTTTGCGGCGTCCGCGGCGAGCTTCGACCCGTGCGTGCCGCGCCGCAGCTTTTCCACCTGCTCGGCGTATTCGATTATCATGTTGTACTGCAGGTTCATTATCTTCGGCGGATCGGTCAAAAGCTCCGCACGCTTTATGTACCCGTCGGAGAGCGTGAAAGCGTCGTCCTCCCGCATGCCGCCGCGTATCGCCGCGCGCGAGGCGAGCGTTACCGCCACTATGAATGTGTTTTTGAGCTGGCGCAGCTGATCCGGGGCTATTGTGCCGCCCCTTACCGCGGGCGCGGCCGCGAGCCACCGCTTAAGCGCAACGGTGTCGCCCATGCGGACCGTCTCCATCAGCGTCTCCTCCAGCGCGAGCGTGTTGTGCGCCTCCATCGGAGCTTCGCCGAAATTGCGCTCGGTGCGCCGCTTTTCGACGCCGGCCTTGATATCCGCCTGCTCGCCGCCGTATATCGCGACGTCCGACAGCGCGAGCTTCTCACCGCCGTTCAGAAAATGGTTTACGGTGCAGAGTATCGACAGGAGCGATTCGACGGGCAGGCGCGTTATCCCGTTAATGCCGTTGATGAAATCCCTCACGTCCCCGCGCTTCACGTCGAGACGGAACGCGAGCTCCTTGAGCTCCTGCTCGCCCGCCATTATCTGCGACGTCGGGCCGAAGACCATCGCCGACTCCCCGAAGTTGATTATGCCGTAGTAATGGAAGAGCGGCGAAACGAAATAGCCCACGTGGGAGCGTATGGAGAGTATCTCCTCCCTGTAAAGCTCGAAGGGGTCCTTCGGCAGCTTCGCGGGGAAGCTCGAAAAGACCCGCTCCCCGTTTTCGAAAAGCCGCACAGGCACGCCGGAGAGCGCGCCCATGGAGCCCGCTATGTAGTTCAGATCGTATCCTGCCATGTCAAACCTCCGATTGATTACGATTATACGAAATATCTTACAAAAATGCAATACATGACCTGCGCAAGTATACTATAATCATAGTGCAAACTCGAAAAAAGGAGCGGAACTCATGAAACTGCCGAGAAGTCTTGTCACATCCGCGGAAGTCACCCCGAAGGAAAAATGGCTGGGCTACCTGCTGGGGCCCGCCGGAGCGCTGCTTCTGAACGCCGTGCTCGCGACCTACCTCAACATCTATTATACCGACGTCCTGAAGCTGACGAAGCTTTGGGGCGGCATATTCCTCGTGGCTTTCCCGATGGTTTCGAAGGTCATAGACGCGGTGACGAATATTCTCATGGGACGCGTCATCGACCGCACCCGCACGAAGGAGGGCAAAGCGCGCCCGTGGCTCCTCCTCTCGGCGTTCCTCGTCCCGCTTACGGGCATACTGCTCTTCACCGTGCCGGAGTCGAACGACGTGGTCAAGGTCGTCTGGATAATGATCTCCTACAACCTTTTCTACTCCTTCGCCTACACGATATTCAACATGAGCCACAGCCTGATGGTGCCGCTCTCGACAAGGGACGGCAAGGCGCGCGGCGGCCTCTCCGTATTCAATCAGATCACGACGATCATGATGAGCGGCATACTGGTAGCGCTCGTTTTCCCGATGGTCATAATGCCCATGATCGGCATCGACAAGACCAAGTGGATAACGCTCATGAGCATCATTTCGATACTCACGCTGCCGCTGACGCTCCTGGAATACTTCTTCACCAAGGAGCGCGTGACGGAGGAGACCGCGTCCGACCATGACGAAAAGCTCTCTTTCGGCGAGCAGCTGAAGATCATTTTCGGCGACAAGTACATGGTGCTCATGTACGTTTACTTCTTCATCTACACGGTCGGTATGTGCATGAAAAACATGGGCCTCGTCTACTACTGCAACTACGTCCTCGGCACCTATAACGACGGCATTACGCAGATGCTCGTTTCCGTGATAGGCGGTATCCCGATGGGCATCGGCATATTCGCCGTATGGCCGCTCGCAAAGCGGTTCGGAAAGCGCAACGTCACCATGTGGGGATTTGTCATCTACGCCGTCGGCTCGCTCATATGCTGGCTGTTCCCGACTGACCTCGTGATAGTGCTCGTCGGTCAGTTCATAAAGAACATCGGCGGCCTGCCCTGCGCATACGTGTTCATGGCGCTGTTCGCGGACTGCCTCGACCATCTCGAATGGAAAACGGGAAAGCGCGTTGACGGCAACGCTATGAGCATCTACAACATCATCGCCGTCGCGATGGTCGGTATTATCATGGGCTCATTCAACTGGATGCTCTCCGGCGCGGGCTATATCCCGCCCATGGAGTTCAAGGCGGTCGCGGAGGCCGATTATCCGGCGTTCGCTGAGGCTGCCTCCATGATCTCGGCGCAGGGGCTCACGCCGCAGGTCGCGCTCGATACGATAAAGCCCGTCAAGGACGTATACACCGTCGCCTTCCTGCAGCCGGAATCCGTGGGCCGCATGATAACGCTCGCGTTCGTCGGAATAGAGGTGTTCACGGGGATACTGCTCGCCGTGATACTCCGATTCATAAACGTTGAAAAGACCATCGAAAAAGAACAGGCCGAGATAAAGGCGCGTCATGAAAACGCGGGAACGGAGGCGGAGGAATGAACGGATACGAAACGGAACACAACGCCGTCATGCGGCGCTTCGGCGCGGAATGCACGGTGCTCCTGAAGACCGACGGCGCTTTCCCGCTGGAAGGCCCCTGCTCCGTCGCGCTGTACGGCAGCGGCGCCCGCCGCACCGTCAAGGGCGGCACCGGCTCGGGAGAGGTCAACTCCCGCCGCTTCGTCACGGCGGAGGACGGGCTTGAGGAAGCGGGCTTTACTGTGACGAGCAAGGAGTGGATGGACGGCTACGACGAAGTCCGTGCGCAGGCGCATAAACGGTTCATAAAGCAGCTCAAGCGCTCCGCTCTGAAGCGCGGCACGCTTGCGATACTGACCTGCATGGGCGCGGTCATGCCCGAGCCCGAATACGATCTGCCCCTCTCGGCGGGCGGAGAGGCCGCGGTATACGTGCTCTCGCGCATATCGGGGGAGGGCTCCGACCGCAGCCCCGTCCCGGGCGACATACTCCTTACCGAGACGGAAAAGCGCGACATACTGGAGCTTGACAGGAGGTTTGAAAGGTTCCTGCTCGTGCTCAACGTGGGCGGCCCCGTCGACCTTTCGCCGGTCACGGAGGTAAGGAACGTGCTCCTTCTCAGCCAGCTCGGCGGCGAGACGGGGAATATCCTCGCCGATATCATGCTCGGCAGATCCGAGCCGTCCGGCAGACTTACGACCACGTGGGCCGCGTGGGCTGACCGCCCCGACACGGGCGATTTCGGCGGCAGATACGACACCCGCTATAAAGAGGGCGTATACGTCGGCTACCGCTGGTTCGAGGCGAAGGGCAAAAAACCGCTCTTCCCGTTCGGATACGGCTTGAGCTTCACCCGGTTCGAGATGAGCGCCGGCGCCGCCTCGGTGCGCGATGGCGTGATAAGCATCCCCGTCACGGTCGGGAACGTCGGCGAAAGGAGCGGCAGGCAGGTCGTCCAGCTCTACGTCTCGCAGCCGCAGGGCCGGCTCGGCAAGCCCGTCAAGATACTCGCCGCGTTCGGGAAGACCGGCGAGCTGCAGCCGGGTGAAAAGGAGACTCTGACGCTCTCCTTCGACATGCGGGACGCCGCCTCGTACGACGAGGCCCGCGCCGCATGGATACTCGAAGCGGGCGACTACGTTCTGATGCCCGGCAGCTCGAGCGCCGACGCGAAGGCCGCCGCCGCGATTCGCCTCGATTCGGATGCGATAGTCAAAAAAGTAAAGAACTGTCTGGGAAAACCGGACTTTGCCGATTGGGAGCCGGGATGCCGCTCCGTAAGCGCGGACGGCCTGCCCGTGATACCTGTCGAAGCTTCCGCCTTCACGGCGGAGACCGTGAGATACGGATATGAGGAGGAGCCCGACGCCGCGGCCGAGGGAATGACCGACGAGGAGCTCTGCCTCATCAACATAGGCGCGTTCAAGCGCAGCGGCGCGAAGAGCGTCATAGGAAACGCGGCGAACTCCGTAGCGGGAGCCGCGGGGGAGACCTCGTCCTGCCCGGGAGTGCCGCCGATGATAATGGCCGACGGTCCCGCGGGGCTGCGCCTCAGCCGCCTGTATTACAGGGACGGGACCGGCGCGCACCCCATCGGCGGCGGCATGCCCGAAAGCATGACGGAGCTCATGCCCGCCCCGGCGGCATTCGCAATGAAGCTCATTGAGCGCGGGAAAAAGCCCGAGGGCGCGATATTCGAACAGAACTGCACCGCGATACCCATAGGCACGGCGCTCGCGCAGAGCTGGGATATCCGCTTCGCCGAGATCTGCGGCGATACGGTCGGCGACGAGATGGAGCGCTTCGGCGTGCATCTCTGGCTCGCTCCGGCGCTGAATATCCACAGGGACATCCGCTGCGGCCGCAATTTCGAATACTATTCCGAGGACCCGCTGATCTCCGGCAGCTTTGCCGCGGCGGTCGCGCGCGGCGTGCAGAGGCACCCGGGCTGCGGCGTTACGATAAAGCACTTCGCCGCCAATAATCAGGAGACCAACCGCTACGGCTCGAACAGCATGGCGTCGGAACGCGCTTTGAGGGAGGTCTACCTGCGCGGCTTCGAGATCGCCGTCAGGGACGGAGCGCCGCGGGCGGTCATGACCTCGTACAATCTCATAAACGGCGTGCACACCTCCGAGAGGCGCGGCCTCACGCAGGACGTTTTAAGGAGCGAATTCGGTTTCCGCGGGATCGTGATGACCGACTGGATAATCGGCGCGCTCAACATGGGCGCGAAGAAGTATCCCGCGCCGAACGCGGCCCGCATCGCGGCGGCGGGGGGAGACCTCGTAATGCCCGGCGGCAGGTCGGATCTCAAGGCCATGCTTAAGGGGCTCAAAAGCGGCGCCGTCACCCGGTGGCAGCTCGTGATCAACGCCTCGCGCGTGATCCGAACGGCCCGCTTGCTGAACGCAAAGGAGAGACCGGAATGAAGGCGATAAGGCTGAAAACAGAACACCTGTTCGATCCGATAGGCATCGATATCGAGCATCCGCGCCTCTCGTGGAACTGCGAGGGCGGCATGAAGCAGACCGCGTATGAGATAGAGACCCGGGGCTGGCGCAGCGGCAAGGTCGAGACCGACCTCATGCACGCCGTTTATCCCGAAAAGCTCGTCTCGCGCGAGCGTGTGAACTGGAGGATACGCCTCTGGGACGAGAACGGCGAGCCGGGCGAATGGTCCGAGGCCTTCTTCGAAACGGGCCTTCTCGAGCCCGCAGATTGGAAGGCGAAGTGGATCGCCGGCGCATACTCGCCCAACAGGAAGGAGCGTTATCCCGCCGACTGCTTCAGAAGGACGTTCACGATTGAAAAGCCCGTCGCCGAAGCCCGCCTGTACGCGTCCGCATGCGGCCTCTACGAGGCGAAGCTCGGCGGCGAAAGGGTCGGGGAGTTCCGCATGGCTCCCGGCTATACCGATTACAGGAAGCGCGTCCAGTATCAGACCTATGATGTGACCGCGATGCTGCATGAGGGCGAAAACGAGCTGACCGTTCAGCTCGCGGACGGCTGGTACCGCGGCTCCTGCGGCGCGTGGGGAAGAAGGAACCAGTACGGCACGGAGACGAAGCTTATCATGCAGCTCGAGATCGCCTATGAGGACGGCACGGCGGATATCGTCTGCACCGACGGCGGCTGGGAGTGGTCGAACGACGGCCCCATCCGCTTCGCCGACAACAAGGACGGCGAGATAGTGGAGGCCTTCCGCACGCCCCTGTACCTCGGACGGGCGAGGGAGACGATTAACAGCGCGGTCCCCACGGCGTCGAACAACGTGCCCGTTACCGCGCACGAGACTTTCCGCCCCGCAGTCACCGACGCCCCGAACGGCAGGAAGCTCCTCGACTTCGGGCAGAACATTGCCGGCGGCGTCAGGTTCCGCGTCAATGCGCGGCTCGGACAGCGCATGGTCTGGCGCTTCGGCGAGATGCTCGATGCGGACGGGAACCTCACACAGAAGAACATACAGCTTTCCAACAAGAAATACACAACGCCCCTGCAGATGATCGACTTCACCTGCGGCGAGGGCGTGAACGAATACGAGACGACGTTCTGTGTTTTCGGCTTCCGATATGCGGAGGTCGAAACGGACGCGGAGCTCGATCCCGGGAATATCGAATCCTTCGCGATCTATTCCGATCTGGAAAGGACGGGGTATTTCTCCTCGTCGGATCCGCTTCTGGACCGCCTCTTCGAGGCCACCGTATGGTCGGCGAAGAGCAATCATCTCGATATCCCCACCGACTGTCCCACGCGCGAGCGCCACGGCTGGACGGGCGACGCGCAGCTCTTTTTCACCACGGCGGCGTACATTTTCGACTTCGCCCCATTCGCAAGGAAGTACCTGCACGACGTCTACGACTGGCAGAGGAAGAACGGGCGGCTCCCGCACATTGCCCCCGACGGCGGCGCGGACTTTTACATGTGGACTATGAACGGCTCGGTCGGCTGGTCCGACGCGGGCGTGCTGATACCCTGGCGCTGGGCGGATATCTATAAGGACGACTCCATACTGGAGGAGTTCTACGACGGCATGGCGCGCTATGCGCGGTTCATGGAGAAGCGCTGCGGCAGGAGCATGCCATTCTTTGCGGAGCGCGTAAAGCTCCCGAAGGAGGCGAAGCGGTACTTCGTCAATATCGGCCAGAGTTACGGCGAATGGGCGGAGCCCGCGGACGTGGACGGCGGCTTCCGCTGGCAGGATTTCGTTGCCCCCCATCCGGAGGTGTCGACCGCGTACACGTCGGTCGTGCTGGGACTGACGGCGGATATCGCCGAACGCCTCGGGCATACCTCCGACGCGGAGGAGTTCCGCGCCTTCAGCGAGGGCTGCAAAGCGGCTTACCGCGAGCTCGTATCCACCGGGAAATACACCCTCGACACCGACAGGCAGGCGCGGCTGGTGAGGCCGCTGTACTTCGGCCTGCTCGACGATGAGCAGACGGAGTTCGCCGAAAAACGCCTGATAAAGGCGCTCGACAACTACGGCTGGCGGCTCGGCACGGGCTTCCTCTCGACGCCGCTCATACTCTACGTGCTCGCGTCCTATGATATCGAGGCGGCGTACCGGCTCCTCCAAAACGAGGAGGTCCCCGGCTGGCTCTCCATGCCGAAGGCCGGCGCGACGACCATATGGGAGGCGTGGGAAGGCCCCTCGGGCGCCGCGGGCGGTATAGGCAGTCTCAATCACTACTCGAAGGGCGCAGTCTGCGAATGGCTCTTCACGACCATGTGCGGCATCCGCGTCACGGGGGAGAACCTCTTCACCGTGGCGCCGAGGCCCGGCGGGCGCTTCACGTTCGCTTCGGCCTCGTATAACAGCGCGTTCGGCCTTGTTTCGAGCCGATGGGAGAGGAAGGACGGCATGATATCCTATACGGTCGACGTCCCCGCCAACTGCACGGCGGAGGTCCGGCTCCCGTCCGGATGGAACGAGACCGTCGGCGCGGGAACGCACGTATTCACGGAGGAAGCATGAAGTATTATCTCGCGATCGACATAGGCGCGTCCTCCGGCAGACATATAGTCGGCTGGGAGGAGGACGGCGAAATAAGGACGCACGAGGTCTACAGATTCCCGAACGGCGTTAAGAAGCGCGGCGGACACCTCGTCTGGAGCACGCGGCAGCTCGTGAAGCAGGTCAAGGCGGGCATAGAGGCCGCGCGGGAAAAGTACGGCCGCATCGAGAGCTTTTCCGTCGACACATGGGGCGTGGACTACGTGCTGATGAAGGGCCGCAGGGAGGCCGCACCGTGCTATTCCTACCGCGATCACCGCACGGAGGCCGTGCATGAGGAAGTGCACGCGCTCGTCCCGTTTTCCGAGCTCTACCGCCGCACGGGCTGTCAGTTCCAGCCGTTCAACACCGTCTATCAGCTCTTCGCCGACAAGACGGAGGGGCGGCTCGACGGCGCGACGGACTTCCTGATGATGCCCGAATACATAATGTACAAGCTCACCGGCGTTATGGCGCACGAGTACACGAACGCCACCACGACCGGGCTCGTCAACGCCGAAACGCGCGAATACGACCGCGGCGTCATCAAGACGCTGGGGCTGCCCGAGCACCTGTTCAAGCCGCTCATGCATCCGGGCGCCGTGATAGGCGGGTACGAGGGCATGAGGGCAGTGCTCTGCGCCACGCACGACACCGCATCCGCGGTCAAGGGGATACCCATGGAGGGGAACTGCCCCTATATCTCGAGCGGCACCTGGAGTTTGCTCGGGGTCAGGATCGATAAGCCCATCACCGGAGAAGCGTCGGAGGAAGCCAACTGGTCGAACGAGGGCGGCGTCGGCTATATCCGCTATCAGAAGAACATAATGGGCATGTGGCTCGTCAACCGTTTGAGGGAGGAGCTCTGCCCCGATAAGACGTGGAGCGAGATCACGAGGGAGGCGGAGGAGAGCCGCTTCGACGAGACGGTCGACGCGAACGACGACGCGTTCCTCTCGCCCGTCAGCATGAAGCGGGCTTTCGACCTCAAGCTGCGCCGCATACTCGCATCCGACGGGGAGTCGGATCTCGTGATAACCAACATGAGCCCCGATGAGATACGGGAGGTGAACGAAAGCCGCCCGAAGCTCGCGCCAGGCGATTACTTCCGCTGCGCCTACCGCTCGCTCGCGCTCTCCTACGGGAAGGCGATCGAGGAGCTGGAGCGCGCAGTCGGCGCACGGTACGATAAGCTTTACATCGTCGGCGGAGGAGCGAAGAACGGATTCCTCAACGAACTTACCGAAAAAGCGACCGGAAAGAGGGTCGTCGCACTGCCGATGGAGGCGACGGCGCTCGGCAATCTCAAAATACAGATGGAGGCAGACAGATGAGTTTCAGTGAAGCAAAGCGGCGCTATGCCGCATACGGCCTGGACGCGGAGGCGGCGATACGCAAGCTCATGACCGTCCCCGTAGCCCTGCACTGCTGGCAGGGGGACGACGTCCGCGGTTTCGACACCGACCCCTCGAAACCCTTGACCGGCGGCATACAGACGACCGGCAATTATCCCGGGCGCGCGCGCACGCCGGAGGAGCTGATGGCCGATATAGACGAGGCGCTGAAGCTCATCCCCGGAAGGCCGAAGATGAACCTGCACGCCTCCTACGCCATATTCGAAAACGGCAAATGGGCGGACAGGGACGCGCTTGAGCCGAAGCATTTTGAAAGATGGGCGCGCTTCTGCAGGGAGCGCGGCATGGGCTGCGACTTCAACCCGACTTTCTTTTCGCATCCCAAATGCGACCCGCTGACGCTCTCCTCGCCCAACGAGACCACGCGCCGCTTCTGGATAGATCACGGAAAGGCGTGCATCCGCATATCCTCCTATCTGGCGGAGGAGCTGGGCATGCCGTGCGTCATGAACATCTGGACGGGCGACGGCTTCAAGGATATCCCCGCCGACCGCATGGGCCCGCGCGAAAGATACCGCAGCAGCATCGACGAGATACTGTCGGAGCCCTTCGATTTCCGCAAGGTCAAGCCCTGCGTCGAGTCGAAGGTGTTCGGGATAGGCGTGGAGGCGTACACCGTCGGCAGCGGCGAGTTCGCGCTCTCCTACGCCGCCTTCAACAGGGACAGGTGCATACCCCTTATGGACAACGGGCACTATCACCCGACGGAGGTCGTATCCGACAAGATCCCCGCGCTGCTCGCTTTCTTCCCGGAGATCGCGCTCCACGTCACCCGCCCCATAAGGTGGGATTCCGACCACGTAGTGCTATTCGACGACGAGACCCGCGAGATAGCAAGGGAGATCGTGCGCTGCGGCGGGCTGGACGGCAGGGTGCATATCGCGCTCGACTATTTCGACGCGTCGATCAACCGCATCTCCGCATGGGTCACCGGCTACCGCAACGTGCAGAAGGCGCTGCTCTTCGCGCTGCTCCAGCCGAACGGCCTGCTCAAAAAACTGCAGGATGAGGGCGATTTCACGAAGCTCATGGTCGTGCAGGAGGAGCTCAAGACCCTCCCCTTCGGAGAAGTCTGGGACGAGTACTGCTCGGTCTGCGGCAAGCCCGTTGACGGAGAGTGGTTCGGGGATGTAGAATGTTATGAGAAAAAAGTTCTGGAGGAAAGAGCATGAAAGACATACTTAAAGCCGATTTCATGACGGAGATGATCCGCACCGCGACGAATATGTACGCCCACGGCTGGGACGAGAGGAACGGCGGCAATATCTCGATGCTGCTCGACGAGGCGGAGCTTAAAAAGCATCTCGTTTTCCCCGCTATCGTGCGCACCATCCCCACGGGATTCGAGGCGCCGGAGCTCGACGGGAGGATATTCCTCGTCACCGGCACGGGCAAGTATTTCAAAAACGTGCAGTACGATCCCGCGAAGAACCTCGGCATTGTCCGCCTTGCGAACAACGGCTCCGAGGCGGAGGTCCTCTGGGGATTCTCGGACGGCGGCAGGTTCACGAGCGAGTTCCCCGCGCACATGATGAGCCATATCGCCCGCATGAAGGCCGATCCCGAAAACCGAGTCGTCATGCACTGCCACCCGTCGAACCTGCTCGCGATGACCTACGTGCACGACCTTGACGAAATGGCCTTCACCCGCACGCTGTGGCAGATGTGCACCGAGTGCATAGTCGTATTCCCGGACGGCGTAAACGTGCTCCCGTGGATGCTCTGCGGCACCAACGAGATAGGGGAGGCCACCGCCGAAAAGATGAAGACCGCCCGCCTCGTCGTGTGGGCGCAGCACGGCATATACGGCGCAGGCCGCGACCTCGACGAGGCCTTCGGCCTTATCGAGACCGCGGAGAAGGCGGCGGAGATCTGGCTCAAGATCGCCCACCTGCCCATAAAAAACACCATCACCGACGAACAGATGCATCTGCTTGAACAGCGCTTCGGCGTAAAGGCGCGCGAGGGATAGCATGCGGTATTCAAAAAAGCTGTTTGTTCATTATGTCCGAAATAGATCGTTTCTGTTTGTGCAGTTGCATGAAAAATGTGTGAAAATGTGTGAAAACCACGTACTGACATACGGTCATCGGAGACAGTAGGTCATAGGGTAAGCCATAAAATAGCCCGAAACAGCGCTTTTTACTCAGTCATAAAACTGAATAGGTAACTGTAAAAATGCGGAAAAGCCCCGAAAAACCTGAGTTTTTCGGGGCTTTGGCACACTTGCCGGGATTCCTTTTTCGCGCATCGGGTCTCGTGCTCGCTCACTCCGCTTCGCACTCGCCCTGCGACGAAAAAGCCGGGGCTGCGAAACGATTCACAG